>NZ_JBSHIT010000024.1:0-1334 GCF_053619115.1 Arthrobacter sp. NPDC055585 | reverse complement strand
AAGATATATAGATAGGTCTAACTTTCCATTGCAAGAAACTCAAATTTCTACGCTATGAAACCATACGCAAAGCCTGTTCGAGTCCACGTTGCTTGATCGCTGCTCCTGCACCAAACCAAGCTGAATCGAGTCGATGATCTGTACTCATGGCACGTCGTTCATGATCAATAAATTCTGTAATTGAACACAGTAATCCATAGGCTGTTCCTTTAGCAGAACTCAACTCTGCACCACGTCCCTGACCATTAAACATGTCCATTGCTTTTGTCATCGCCTTGGCATTAGGTTCAGCTTTTTCCTTGGTATCTGCATGTGCCGCCTGAATCGCAACATCACGGTAGAACTGAATAATATTTTCTTCCTGATCTGCAATACTCATTGTGGTGTTATTAAATACCGCATCAAAATAGGCTGCGGCTTCAGACTGGGTGACTCTACGCTGACTGAGCTGCTTCATTTCGTACATGTGTTCATCCCATGCACGAACTGAAATACCCAATTGCTGTTTGACCTTATCTGCATCAAACTTGGTGCTATGCGGAACTTTCACTACACCTGCGCTACTGTTCTGACCACGTAAAGCAATCGCCAAGGTGTTGTTGCAGACAACACGAATGGAAGTGAATTGTGCCGTAGTTGCCAAGGTGCCATCACAAGCGGTTGCAAGAAGAATGTAGCCATTACTGACATCCTTGCCTTTAAGTGCAGTAGATTGACCTGTACGTGCCAGCGCCCAGAACTTCTTACCACCTTTAAGCACGCCTGCGGTTTCCAATTCAAAGCCTGATTGTTCAGTTAGATCACGATAGAACTCTAAGATCTCACGAGGTTGGACTTCTTGAAAACGTTGACTGACCACTGACAAGGGTGCATGAGTATCAGAACGATACAGTACACGCTGGTCTTCATACGGCATGATGATGCTTTGTCCACGTTCATTCTGTGC
The DNA here is from genome assembly GCF_053619115.1 of Arthrobacter sp. NPDC055585. NCBI lineage: Bacteria > Bacillati > Actinomycetota > Actinomycetes > Micrococcales > Micrococcaceae > Arthrobacter > Arthrobacter sp. NPDC055585. The sequence goes on along the minus strand of NZ_JBSHIT010000024.1, from coordinate 388 downwards.
CATATAACTGACATTAGATGACTCGATACGCCAGTCCATGCCTGCCTGCTGTGCCCAGATTTCAATCGGTTGGTTTTGAGTGAGTGGGTTGCCTAGTCCATGCCAAGGGGTTTCGCCTACATACGCCATTTGTTCAAGTTGATGTGCCATGGTTGTATTCCTTTTAATTTGAAATTTGATTCTGTGTTAATACCAACGATCTTTAGTGCAGAAGATGCGTTGGAAATTTTTGGTAGCAGTTATGACAGAAGCACAAACTTTGCTGTGGAGGTGTGCTTTGTTCTGTAAAAGAATTAAACAAACCACCAAGTACAGTTCCTGCAATTCCTCCAACGATGGGAGGTAAATTCAAAGACTTCGCAACGGTTGTGCCTAAGGCCCCTAAAGC
>NZ_JBSHIT010000023.1:0-1478 GCF_053619115.1 Arthrobacter sp. NPDC055585 | reverse complement strand
GGGGGGTGCCTCTATGGTTTTCGTCAAGCGGCTGAGGGCAGGTTCTTAGGTGCAGGGTCTTCGTAAAGGGTGCCGTCGCGGAGCATGGCGAAGAGGACATCAGAGCGGCGCCGGGCCAGGGCAATGAGGGCCTGGTTATGCCGTTTACCCTCGGCGCGTTTGCGGTCGTAATACGCCCTGGACGGCGGATGATGCAGGGCGGCAAAGGCCGAGAGGAACAGGGCTCGTTTAAGTTTCTTATTTCCCCGCCGGCTCGGATGCTCACCTCTGATCGAGGTTCCGGAACGGCGGGTGACCGGAGCGATTCCGGCGTAGGAAGCCAGATGGGCGGCGGACGCGAAGTGCTTGCCGGTGACTTCGGTGAGAATCCTGGCGCAGGTCCTGACGCCGATGCCCGGCATCGAGGTCAGGACCTCGTAAAGAGGGTGGGCCTCCACGAGAGCTTCGACCTGGGATGCGATCTCCTCGCGCTGCCAGCGCAGGGACAGGAGCTGCTCGGCCAGTTTCGGCAGCACGATCCCGGCCGCACCGGTGCCCACGACAACTACCGTTTGCTGGTCCAGTGCGGTGAAGATGGCTTCGGTGAGGCGTTCAGCGGCTCTGGGAGCGTGTTTCTTCAGCCGTGCTTTCACATGACCGCGGCCGGCGGTCTTCAACGCCTGCGGGGTCGGATAGCGGGTGAGCAGGTCCGCCACCGCCGGGTGGTCCAGATGCGGGCCCAGTGCCCGCTCCAGGGCGGGATGGATCTGCGTGAGGAGCCCGCGGATCCGGTTGGAGGTCGCGGTGATTTGTCCGGCCAGGTCATCATCGAAACCGCAGAGCACGCCGAGCTCGGCCAGGGTTTCATCGTCCAGTTCCACCGACCGCAGCGTATGCGGCATGGACCGGGCGGCTTCGGCGATGATGGCCGCGTCCCGGGCATCGGTTTTCGCCTGGCCCGGGTGCAGGTCCGCGATCCGGCGCATCGCCAACCCGGGCAGATACCCCACGGATGCTCCGGCTGACCGGGCGACAGCGACCGGCAGTGCACCAATGGTCGCGGGCTGATCCACGATGACCAGGACCCTCCCGTGGCCGGCGAGTTTAGTGAGAACGTCGCGGATTTTGGTTTCGTCCTGCGGCAACGCTTTGTCGTAGAGCTTCTTCCCGGCCCGGTTCAGAGCCACGGCATGGTGACCGGTTTTGCCGACGTCCAGGCCAAGGAAAACGTCGATGCTCTCTTGCTCCAAGATCATGATTACCCCCGGTAGCTCATCCTGAGACTGACGCGTTGGCTGGTCAGGGCGGCAGGAGTCGCATCCACGTTACGAATGGCTTCGCTGGTCGTGCCTCTATCAGCGATCAACCCGCCGCCAAGCCGGTTCCGGTGGCAACACCCCCCGGATCATGGGTGACTGGGGGCAAAAACCATGCCGGAACCGACCGGCCAACACACCCATATCCTGCATCAGGAACGGGCTACGAAAAAGGTAACGGGG
>NZ_JBSHIT010000022.1:0-2452 GCF_053619115.1 Arthrobacter sp. NPDC055585 | reverse complement strand
AGCAATTCGGTGAATTCTGAAGAATTTCAATCGAACCGGCTATTCCAGCCCTTCCGAACCCAGCATCCAGTCCCAGGCTTCCCGCCGGCACACAAGGCGCGCAGCAGATCCACCATCGAAAGAAAGTTGGGGTTTGGCCGCCATGCTTCGGGCGCTTCGTGAGCGTCCCGGCCGCGGCGACTCAGAAGACTTTACACAGGTTTGATGGCACGTGCAAATCGGCCGCCAGCGCCCCGTTTTGCCCCCTGCCTGAAACAGCTGCGGCGTCGGTTCCGTCCCTGGTGGGAGCGGAACCGACGCCGGTCAAAGCTGCCGTGCCGGCCGGCTATCCGTGCCGGCGTCGCATGGACGCCAGAACCAGTGCCGATCCCGCGAGCATTACTCCCCCGCCCATGAGGGCCAGGTTGAGCGATTCCGCACCCGTCTTGGGCAGCCGCTCCGTGACCGGTACCGGTGCGTAGTGGTTGGTGGCCTCAGCGGTCTGCGTCGCTCCCGCCAGGATGGTCACCTCTCCGGTAAGGCTGGACTCCACAGTGACGTCCTCGTTGGCTCCCGAGGTCGGCTCCGAGATGCGGCACAGCGTTCCAGCCGGGATCCCCTCATACAGCTGCGTATAGGCACCTGCCAGGGTTCCCGCTTCCAGGACAAAGACCTCGTCCAGCAGACCGTCCCCACACTGGACGTGAAGAACGATTTCGTCCTGCAAACCGGCGCCCGTACCCGTGATGGTCTTGGTGACCTGCAGGCTGCCGGGATTGAGCTGCACGGTGTTGCTCACGGCGAGTACATTCTCGCCGTCGGTAATCGTCACCGGCTCCGGCAGTACGGGGGTGACCGTTACCGCCGTCGTTGATCCGGTAACCGGCTCCGTCACGGAACAGACCGTCCCGACCGGCAGCCCTGTCACGGTCTCAGTGACTGCAGTATCAGTGCCTTCGGGGATATCGAAGGTGAAGACCCCCGACGCACCGCAGTCCACCACCAGGGAGATGGCCCCCTGCAGGCCAACACCATCACCGGCAAAGGCCTTGCGGACGGTCAGGTCTCCGGCAAGGAAGAACTCCGCCGTCGCCTGGGCGTTCGAATCGATCTGCGAGTCGGCTGCCAGAATCAGCTTTTGCGCTTCAGCGACACTTGGGTTGTTGCCTGCGTAGAGGTAGACGTTTCCGGTCTGCACAGGAACAACCGCTGTTGCAGTCAGTACGGCGGGATCTGTGGTTTGACTGTCATTGCGCACCCACAGCTGGGTCCCGGAAGGTACCGTCTCTTCCACCAACGGGATCGTGCCGGCCGGATCGGTGTACAGCGTGTATCCGTCCGTGATGTCTACCGTCAGAGTTGCCGCATCCCCGGATGAGACCGTGAACGGCCCCGCCACACCGTCAGACGGTCCGGCAGCTGACGGCGGGTCGATGGAGACGTCCGGGGCAGGCGGCTCGGTCAGAGGGCCGGCAGCGAGGACAGCAGCGACTATCGGGGCTGTGTACTGGCGGATCGGGTCATCATCCTCGAGGACATAGCCATCGCTGAAGAACCAGATGGCGGCCTGGACAGCGGCTGCACGAACATTGTCCGACGGCGCCTCTGCAGGCAGACCGGGCTGGTCAGGATAGTAACTGTTCAGAATACGGTTGATGTACCCAACATTTGGGACATTGGACTCATCCCAGGACCCGTTCTCATATCCGAGCCCGTTATAGGTATTCGTCCGAATGTCGATGCAGTACATCTGCTGCGTAGTCCCTGCCGCGTCCACCGTGGTAATCACACCGGCAAACGACTCATCCAGATCGTCATACCCCCGGCGGGACGTCGTCAGGATAACCCGCGGTGGGATCGAAGGTTCCGCCCAAAGGCGGCAGCCCTCCGGTCACGCTTGATCCCGGCCCTGTACCCGTCATGGTGATTTCCACCAGATCCGAGGGGACAGCCGCACCAGGTGGATCACCGCGGTATACGGCCTGGGCCGGCGCAGCCAGCTGCAGGAGCATAAAAACAAAAACAAAGACGCCGACGACGGCGCTGCCTACGGAGGTGCCTCGCCAGCCACTCCTGTGTGGCATACGGCCCCCAGCACGTTCGGTTTGGTGACGCAGACTCATAGGGTTCCCGCTTCCAGTCTCGGCCTCTTGGATCGTCCGAAGTGGTGAGCTTCGGGACATCGGCGCCGCAGCGCCCGTGGCCTGAGAGGCTACGTCTCCCGTTGGCATCTGGAAAGGGAGGAAGAGAAATCACCTGCTGATGCGGGTGGTATTGCTGACAGCCGGTGGGTCATCCGGTAAGGATGCGCCGCCCTAGCATGATGTTCCGCACGTCCGGTGTCGTCTAGCGGAATTCCCTGCCGTGGTTCCCACGGCTTGTGGCGGGTTTTGTCTGGTGTGGTCCCACTGGTTGACAGGTGTCACCGAACATGGGAAGCACGGTTAGGCCGGCCGGGGAGGCATAGGCCGGC
>NZ_JBSHIT010000021.1:0-4417 GCF_053619115.1 Arthrobacter sp. NPDC055585 | reverse complement strand
GGCCAGGTTCGAGCTGGAACCGGGCCGCACGAACGGCGCAGGTGCAGGCTAGGCCTCGTAAGTGATCCTGATCCTGTCGCTCAGGGGCACCGCCTGGCAGGCCAGGATGAAACCTTCCTTGATGTCCGCTGCGTCCAGGACCTCGTTCTTCTCCATTCCCACCTGCCCTTCCAGGACCAGGCAGGTGCAGGCGCTGCAGGCACCTTCCCGGCAGGAGTACGGTGCCTCGATCCCGGATCCCAGCAGGACATCCAGGAGACGGGTTCCTTCCGGCCAGCTCAGGCTGCGGCTCACTCCGTCGAGGTCCACCTCCACCACGGGGGCATCGGCTCCAGCCTCCGGCAGGACGGTCTCCACCGGCGCGAAGGGATCTGCTTCGAGTGAGACGAACCGCTCAATATGGATCAGCTCCGGCGCAGTCCCGACCGATACCAGGGCACGCTCAACGCAGTCCATAAACGGTCCGGGTCCGCAGATGAAGACTTCACGGTCCCGGTACGGTGCTGCGAGCGCGGCGATTGCGTCCTGGTCCGGGATGCCCTGGACGGACTCCAGCCAGTGGAAGACACTCAGCCGGCCGGGGTGGGCCTTGCCCAGCGCCACGAGTTCCTCCCGGAAAATCACGGAGGACTCGTCGCGGTTGGCATAAACCAGCGCAACGTTTCCGGTGCCCGCTGCGAGGGCGGACTTCAGGATGGACATCACGGGGGTGACTCCGCTTCCTCCTGCGAAGAGCAGGAAGTCCGTGTCCAGGGTCTGCGGGGTGAATGTTCCTGCCGGGCGCAGGACTTCCAGCATGTGCCCCTCCACCACGTTGTCGCAGATCCAGTTGGAGCCGTAGCCGTCCCGGGTCCGCTTGATGGTGACCTTGAGTTTCTCATCCTGCAGCGGCGAGCTGCACAGCGAATAGCAGCGTGCTGCTCCCCCCGGACGCTCACTCGGGATGCGTATGGTCAGGAACTGGCCTGGTTTGTAGGCCAGCGGCGTCCCGTCTTCAGCCGCTGTTTCCAGGACGAGGGTGTGGGCGTCAGCCGTCTCGCGGATCACCTCCACTACCCGGGCCTGCAGGGACTTCACTGCCACGCCGCTCACAGCGCTGCCTCCGGGCGGCGCAGGAAGGCAAGGACAGTGCTTTCGAAGGCTTCCTTCTGCTCGATCATTGCCCAGTGCCCGCACTTGGGGAAAACATGCAGTTCGACGTCGGGAATGGTCCGCAGCGGCACCAGGGCACCGTCCAGCGGAGTCACCCTGTCATCGCGGCCCCACAGCAGCAGGGTCCGGGCCTGAATCCGGTGCAGCTGCGCCCAGGCCGGAACCGTGTCCGGGTCCGCCGCGGAAGCTGCGATGGCGTTCATTGCCGCGCGGCTGTACATCCGCCGCGCGCTGGCCAGCGTCTGCGGATCGGTCGCCTGCTCCCAGCGTTCGTTGATCAGCTCCTCGGTGACCATGTCCTGGTCATAAACCATCGAGGAGAGCCACTGGCGCAGCCGCTCATGGGTTGGGTCTTCGGTGAACTCAACAAGCAGGTTGATGCCTTCGGCCGGGAACGGACTGAAGATCCCCAGCCCCATGCCTCCCAGAGTCACGAGCCGGCGCACCCGCTCGGGCAGGGCAATGGCGATCTGCACGGCAGCCATGCCGCCCATCGAGTTGCCGATGATGTCCACTTGCTCCAGACCCTGGGCGTCAAGGAAGTCCCGGACCGCCTGAACCGCAGCGGACATGGGGTGGGCGTCCACCGGATCGCTCACGCCGAAGCCGGGGAACTCCAGGACGAAACACTCGAAGTGCTGCGCGAAGGCAGGCAGCACGGCGCCAAAGTTACGCATGCCCGTAACGCCGGGGCCGGAGCCGTGCAGGAAGAGCAGCGGCGGGCCTTCCCCGGTGCGGTGCCAGCGAAGGACACCCTGGCCGGTCTGCAGCTCATGCAGTGTTGGCCGGCCGTTTCCGGAGACCGTGCTGCTTTGGGGCACGTAGCCAAGATCGGTGGTCATTTCTCAGGCTCCTCGAGGTACGGGTCTCTACTGATTAGGCCGAGAATATGTGCCCGGCCAGCCGTGCGTTCGGCGGGTCCCAATCACCGGGATGCAGCGGGCTTTGGCCGTCCGTCCGGACGCGAATCCCAGTGAACGGGACCTCCCCCTTGCCGGTTCCGGAACCGGCCTAGATTTCACTCAGCGGCCAAGAAGAGGTCCTTTAATGAGGAAGCGAGTTGCGATCAATGACTATCACTGCAAGTTCTGATGTGCTCACCGAGCGCGCCGAAGAGCTTCGCTCCTATGGCCAGGTCAATGAGGACCTGGGCAAGCTCAACGATGCCACCGTGGAGATCCTGCGCGCCTCCGGCGTAATGAAGCTGCTCGCACCGCCGGAATACGGCGGAACGCGGGCCCATCCGGTGGAGTTTGCCGAGACGGTCATGCAGATCGCCAGCCTGGACGGTGCCGCCGGCTGGGTTGCCGGCGTCGTCGGCGTCCACCCCTGGGAGCTGGAACTGATGTCCCCGAAGCTCCAGGCGGAAATCTGGGGCGAGAACCAGGACACCTGGGTTTCCTCGCCGTACGCCCCGATGGGAGTGGCTACACCGGTCGACGGCGGATACCGGTTCAGCGGGCACTGGCAGTTCTCCTCCGGCACGGACCACGCTGACTGGGTCATCCTGGGTGCCTTCCTGGGCGGCCCCGACGGCAAGCCGGTCGCCCCGTTCCGGTCCCTGCACGTTGTGGTTCCGCGGCCGGACTACACGATCGTGGAGGACTCTTGGAACGTCGTGGGCCTGCGCGGGACCGGCAGCAAGGACGTGATCATCAATGACGTCTTCGTGCCCGAGTACCGTGTGGTGGACCAGACCGATCTCTTTGACGGCAAAGTCGCCCGGGAGGCCGGCAAGAACGAACCGATCCACCGGATCCCGTTCTATTCCCTCTTCCCCCTGGGCCTGACCGCCGCAGTCATCGGCATCGCGGAAGGTGCACTCCACTCGCACCTTGAGTACCAGCGAGACCGGATGCAGATCAACGGCTTCAAGGCCGTCGAGGACCCGTACAACATGTACGCGGTCAGTGACGCCGCCGGTGAAATCCGCGCCTCCCGTGCAGCTCTGCTGGACAACATCAGCCGGATCTATGACACGGTCGCTTCCGGGCGCGAAGTCAGCCTTGAGCAGCGCGCAGTGGGCCGCCGGACGCAGATCCAGGCCGCCTGGCGCGCCACGGCTGCCGTTGACGCGATCCTTTCCCGTTCCGGCGGCAACGGACTGCGGATGAACAATCCGATCCAGCGCTTCTGGCGTGATGCGCACATGGGCTGTGCGCACGCCATTCACGTTCCGGGCCCCACCTACCACGCGGCTGTCCTGACCGAGCTGGGGCTCGAACCCCCGGCAAACCTGGCCGGCGCCGTTTAGCTTCCCTCCAACAGTTGCACCCCAAAAAGTAAAGCGAGGAAATCATGACTCATATCCGTGGACTGGGCTACCTGAAGGTCCAGACCCAGCACATTGCCCGCTGGCGCGAGCTGACCGTTGAGGGCCTGGGATTTGCCGAGGTCGTTGGGCCGGATCCCGACGGACTCTACCTGCGCATGGATGAGCGGGAAGCACGCCTGATCGTGCTGCCCGGTGACTCGGACAAAGTGCTGGCCGTGGGCTGGGAGGTCCGTGACCAGTTCGCTCTGGCTGCCGTAGCCAAGGACGTCGAAGCCGCCGGCATCGCCGTCACGTGGCTGGACGAAGAAGCCAACGATGAGCGTGGCCTGGAGCAGGTCATCAGCTTCAGCGATCCCGGTGGAACCCCGGTGGAGGTCTTCTTCGGTCCGCGCCTGGACCACAGCCCGCTGAAGACCGGTTACGCGCACAAGTTCGTTACCGGTGCGCAGGGCATGGGCCACGTGGTCCTGCCGACGACGGCGATGGAGGAAACCACTTCCTTCTACACCGATGTCCTCGGGTTCCTGCCTCGCGGCGCCGTTCGCCTGGGCCCGCAGCGCCCCGCTGTCCGGTTCCGCTTCTTCGGCATCAACCAGCGTCACCACAGCCTGGCCATCGGCCCGGCACCGCACGGTGAAGAGCCGGGCCTGGTGCACCTGATGGTTGAGGTTGAAGACCTCGACACCGTGGGCATGGCACTGGACAAGGTCCGCGGCATGAACTTCAACATCACCGCGAGCCTGGGCCGCCACACGAATGACAAGATGGTTTCCTTCTACGTCCGGGCTCCGGGCGGCTGGGACATCGAGTACGGAACCCAGGGCATGCTCGTGGATGAGACGTACTACACGGCCGAGGAAATCACCGCTGAAAGCTACTGGGGCCACGACCACACAGGCGCCGAGCCCTACGCGGCGTTTGTTCCCAAGGAAGCGGCTGCCGCCCAGGCAGGCTAACCCGTATCCGGTTTCGGCCCGGCCATCCCGGCCG
>NZ_JBSHIT010000020.1:0-5048 GCF_053619115.1 Arthrobacter sp. NPDC055585 | reverse complement strand
TGTGTGGATTTTTACTGATTGATCGATCGAAAATATTTCATTGATTGAAGGTAAAAATTACTCGAAGTTTATTTGAGAAATATTTGTCAGAAAATTGATGAGCCAAGATTTGTAGCCATAAGCTACTAATGATTTTTAACTGAAGAGTTTGATCATGGCTCAGATTGAACGCTGGCGGCAGGCTTAACACATGCAAGTCGAGCGGGGAAGGGTAGCTTGCTACCTAACCTAGCGGCGGACGGGTGAGTAATGCTTAGGAATCTGCCTATTAGTGGGGGACAACATTCCGAAAGGAATGCTAATACCGCATACGCCCTACGGGGGAAAGCAGGGGATCTTCGGACCTTGCGCTAATAGATGAGCCTAAGTCAGATTAGCTAGTTGGTGGGGTAAAGGCCTACCAAGGCGACGATCTGTAGCGGGTCTGAGAGGATGATCCGCCACACTGGGACTGAGACACGGCCCAGACTCCTACGGGAGGCAGCAGTGGGGAATATTGGACAATGGGCGGAAGCCTGATCCAGCCATGCCGCGTGTGTGAAGAAGGCCTTTTGGTTGTAAAGCACTTTAAGCGAGGAGGAGGCTACTTGGATTAATACTCTAGGATAGTGGACGTTACTCGCAGAATAAGCACCGGCTAACTCTGTGCCAGCAGCCGCGGTAATACAGAGGGTGCGAGCGTTAATCGGATTTACTGGGCGTAAAGCGTGCGTAGGCGGCTTTTTAAGTCGGATGTGAAATCCCTGAGCTTAACTTAGGAATTGCATTCGATACTGGGAAGCTAGAGTATGGGAGAGGATGGTAGAATTCCAGGTGTAGCGGTGAAATGCGTAGAGATCTGGAGGAATACCGATGGCGAAGGCAGCCATCTGGCCTAATACTGACGCTGAGGTACGAAAGCATGGGGAGCAAACAGGATTAGATACCCTGGTAGTCCATGCCGTAAACGATGTCTACTAGCCGTTGGGGCCTTTGAGGCTTTAGTGGCGCAGCTAACGCGATAAGTAGACCGCCTGGGGAGTACGGTCGCAAGACTAAAACTCAAATGAATTGACGGGGGCCCGCACAAGCGGTGGAGCATGTGGTTTAATTCGATGCAACGCGAAGAACCTTACCTGGTCTTGACATAGTAAGAACTTTCCAGAGATGGATTGGTGCCTTCGGGAACTTACATACAGGTGCTGCATGGCTGTCGTCAGCTCGTGTCGTGAGATGTTGGGTTAAGTCCCGCAACGAGCGCAACCCTTTTCCTTATTTGCCAGCGGGTTAAGCCGGGAACTTTAAGGATACTGCCAGTGACAAACTGGAGGAAGGCGGGGACGACGTCAAGTCATCATGGCCCTTACGACCAGGGCTACACACGTGCTACAATGGTCGGTACAAAGGGTTGCTACCTAGCGATAGGATGCTAATCTCAAAAAGCCGATCGTAGTCCGGATTGGAGTCTGCAACTCGACTCCATGAAGTCGGAATCGCTAGTAATCGCGGATCAGAATGCCGCGGTGAATACGTTCCCGGGCCTTGTACACACCGCCCGTCACACCATGGGAATTTGTTGCACCAGAAGTAGGTAGTCTAACCGCAAGGAGGACGCTTACCACGGTGTGGCCGATGACTGGGGTGAAGTCGTAACAAGGTAGCCGTAGGGGAACCTGCGGCTGGATCACCTCCTTAACGAAAGATTGACGATTGGTAAGAATCCACAACAAGTTGTTCTTCATGACGATGTATCTGAGGGTCTGTAGCTCAGTTGGTTAGAGCACACGCTTGATAAGCGTGGGGTCACAAGTTCAAGTCTTGTCAGACCCACCATGAGCAAGACTTAAAGCACTGCTTTAAGGCGAAGCGCAAGGCAAACGAACGTGAGTGAGTGCGCAGGCTATAATCTGATACATCGAATCAAAAATGATAAGCTGGGGACTTAGCTTAGTTGGTAGAGCGCCTGCTTTGCACGCAGGAGGTCTGCGGTTCGATCCCGCATAGCTCCACCATCTTTACTGCACAACACAAGAAAACTTCAGAGTGTACCTGAAAAGGTTCACTGCTAAGTTTTGCTATTTAAAAATCTGGATCAAGCTGAAAATTGAAACGACACACAGTTAATGTGTGTTCGAGTCTCTCAAATTTTCGCGACACGACGATGTTTTACGAAACATCTTCGGGTTGTGAGGTTAAGCGACTAAGCGTACACGGTGGATGCCCTGGCAGTCAGAGGCGATGAAGGACGTGCTAATCTGCGAAAAGCGTCGGTAAGGTGATATGAACCGTTACAGCCGGCGATGTCCGAATGGGGAAACCCAGTGCAATTCGTAGCACTATCGTTAACTGAATACATAGGTTAACGAGGCGAACCGGGGGAACTGAAACATCTAAGTACCCGGAGGAAGAGAAAGCAAATGCGATTCCCTGAGTAGCGGCGAGCGAAACGGGATTAGCCCAAACCAAGAGGCTTGCCTCTTGGGGTTGTAGGACACTCTGTACGGAGTTACAAAGGAACGAGGTAGATGAAGAGGTCTGGAAAGGCCCGCCATAGGAGGTAACAGCCCTGTAGTCAAAACTTCGTTCTCTCCTGAGTGGATCCTGAGTACGGCGGAACACGTGAAATTCCGTCGGAATCCGGGAGGACCATCCTCCAAGGCTAAATACTCCTGACTGACCGATAGTGAACCAGTACCGTGAGGGAAAGGCGAAAAGAACCCCTGTGAGGGGAGTGAAATAGATCCTGAAACCGCATGCATACAAGCAGTGGGAGCCGACATGTTCGGTGACTGCGTACCTTTTGTATAATGGGTCAGCGACTTACATTCAGTAGCAAGGTTAACCGCATAGGGGAGCCGTAGAGAAATCGAGTCTTAATAGGGCGTTTAGTTGCTGGGTGTAGACCCGAAACCGGGTGATCTATCCATGAGCAGGTTGAAGGTTGGGTAACACTAACTGGAGGACCGAACCCACTGTCGTTGAAAAGCCAGGGGATGACTTGTGGATAGGGGTGAAAGGCTAATCAAACTCGGTGATAGCTGGTTCTCCCCGAAAGCTATTTAGGTAGCGCCTCGGACGAATACCATTGGGGGTAGAGCACTGTTTCGGCTAGGGGGTCATCCCGACTTACCAAACCGATGCAAACTCCGAATACCAATGAGTACTATCCGGGAGACAGACTGCGGGTGCTAACGTCCGTAGTCAAGAGGAAAACAATCCAGACCGCCAGCTAAGGCCCCAAAATTATAGTTAAGTGGGAAACGATGTGGGAAGGCATAGACAGCTAGGAGGTTGGCTTAGAAGCAGCCACCCTTTAAAGAAAGCGTAATAGCTCACTAGTCGAGTCGGCCTGCGCGGAAGATGTAACGGGGCTAAAACTATATGCCGAAGCTGCGGATTTGCAATTTATTGCAAGTGGTAGGGGAGCGTTCTGTAAGCCGATGAAGGTGTATTGAGAAGTATGCTGGAGGTATCAGAAGTGCGAATGCTGACGTGAGTAACGACAATGCGAGTGAAAAACTCGCACGCTGAAAGACCAAGGGTTCCAGTCCAACGTTAATCGGGGCTGGGTGAGTCGACCCCTAAGGCGAGGCCGAGAGGCGTAGTCGATGGGAAATTGGTTAATATTCCAATACTTCTATGTAATGCGATGAGAGGACGGAGAAGGTTAAGTCAGCCTGGCGTTGGTTGTCCAGGTGGAAGGTTGTAGGCATGTATCTTAGGCAAATCCGGGGTACTCTATGCTGAGAACTGATAGCAAGCTGTACTTGTACAGTGAAGTGGCTGATACCATGCTTCCAGGAAAAGTCTCTAAGCTTCAGTTACATAGGAATCGTACCCGAAACCGACACAGGTGGTCAGGTCGAGTAGACCAAAGCGCTTGAGAGAACTCTGCTGAAGGAACTAGGCAAAATGGTACCGTAACTTCGGGAGAAGGTACGCTGCCGACGGTGATAGGATTTACTCCTTGAGCTATTGGCAGCCACAGAAACCAGGCCCCTGCAACTGTTTATTAAAAACATAGCACTCTGCAAACACGAAAGTGGACGTATAGGGTGTGATGCCTGCCCGGTGCTGGAAGGTTAATTGATGGGGTTAGCGTAAGCGAAGCTCTTGATCGAAGCCCCAGTAAACGGCGGCCGTAACTATAACGGTCCTAAGGTAGCGAAATTCCTTGTCGGGTAAGTTCCGACCTGCACGAATGGCATAATGATGGGGGCGCTGTCTCCAGCAGAGACTCAGTGAAATCGAATTCGCCGTGAAGATGCGGTGTACCCGCGGCTAGACGGAAAGACCCCGTGAACCTTTACTGCAGCTTGACATTGAACTTTGATCTTACTTGTGTAGGATAGGTGGGAGGCTTTGAAACCGAGACGCTAGTTTCGGTGGAGCCAATCTTGAAATACCACCCTGGTAATATTGAGGTTCTAACTCTGTCCCGTTATCCGGGACGAGGACCATGTCTGGTGGGTAGTTTGACTGGGGCGGTCTCCTCCTAAAGAGTAACGGAGGAGTACGAAGGTGCGCTCAGCGTGGTCGGAAATCACGCGTAGAGTATAAAGGCAAAAGCGCGCTTAACTGCGAGACCCACAAGTCGAGCAGGTACGAAAGTAGGTCTTAGTGATCCGGTGGTTCTGTATGGAAGGGCCATCGCTCAACGGATAAAAGGTACTCTGGGGATAACAGGCTGATACCGCCCAAGAGTTCATATCGACGGCGGTGTTTGGCACCTCGATGTCGGCTCATCTCATCCTGGGGCTGAAGCAGGTCCCAAGGGTATGGCTGTTCGCCATTTAAAGAGGTACGCGAGCTGGGTTTAGAACGTCGTGAGACAGTTCGGTCCCTATCTACCGTGGGCGTTGGAAATTTGAGAGGATCTGCTCCTAGTACGAGAGGACCAGAGTGGACGAACCTCTGGTGTACCGGTTGTGACGCCAGTCGCATCGCCGGGTAGCTATGTTCGGAAGGGATAACCGCTGAAAGCATCTAAGCGGGAAGCCTACCTCAAGATAAGATTTCCCTAGGACTTTATGTCCTCTAAAGAGCCGTTGAAGACTACGACGTTGATA
>NZ_JBSHIT010000019.1:1985-5818 GCF_053619115.1 Arthrobacter sp. NPDC055585 | reverse complement strand
TGTTAAACGGGTCAGGCCCCGCAGCGTTGCGGGGCCTGAGCCTTTTTAATGATTGTCCGGCGGTGACCTACTCTCCCACACCCTCCCGGGTGCAGTACCATCGGCGCTGCGGGTCTTAGCTTCCGGGTTCGGAATGGGACCGGGCGTTTCCCCCGCGCTGTGACCGCCGTAACCCTTCCAACCCGAACCCCCTGCCGGTAATACCGTGGGGGTGGGTAAAAATGTGGGGTACGTGGGTACCAGACGCCCTTCACCCCTGGTACAGGGATCGGGCGCGTATTCAATTATGTTCCCTGATCAACAACACGGGTTGTTGGTTGGGAACCACATAGTGGACGCAAGCAGCATGATCTTCATACCCCTTCTTTGGCGGAACCGTTTGAAGTCGTGTTCTGCCCAGGATATGTGTGGTGTAAGTTATCGGCCTATTAGTACCGGTCAGCTTCACGGGTCTTTAGTCCCCGCTTCCACATCCGGCCTATCAACCCAGTGGTCTGGCTGGGGGCCTCTCACACACAAGGTGCATGGAAATCTCATCTTGAAGCAGGCTTCCCGCTTAGATGCTTTCAGCGGTTATCCCATCCGAACGTAGCTAATCAGCGGTGCACTTGGCAGTACAACTGACACACCAGAGGTTCGTCCGTCCCGGTCCTCTCGTACTAAGGACAGCCCTTCTCAAATTTCCTGCGCGCGCAGCGGATAGGGACCGAACTGTCTCACGACGTTCTAAACCCAGCTCGCGTACCGCTTTAATGGGCGAACAGCCCAACCCTTGGGACCTACTCCAGCCCCAGGATGCGACGAGCCGACATCGAGGTGCCAAACCATGCCGTCGATATGGACTCTTGGGCAAGATCAGCCTGTTATCCCCGAGGTACCTTTTATCCGTTGAGCGACGGCCATTCCACAATGTACCGCCGGATCACTAGTCCCGACTTTCGTCCCTGCTCGAGATGTCTCTCTCACAGTCAAGCTCCCTTGTGCACTTACACTCGACACCTGATTGCCAACCAGGCTGAGGGAACCTTTGGGCGCCTCCGTTACTCTTTAGGAGGCAACCGCCCCAGTTAAACTACCCATCAGGCACTGTCCCTGACCCGGATTACGGGCCGAAGTTAGATATCCAGTATGACCAGAGTGGTATTTCAACGATGACTCCACCCGAACTGGCGTCCGGGTCTCACAGTCTCCCACCTATCCTACACAAGCCACACCGAACACCAATACCAAACTATAGTAAAGGTCTCGGGGTCTTTCCGTCCTGCTGCGCGTAACGAGCATCTTTACTCGTACTGCAATTTCGCCGAGTTTATGGTTGAGACAGCGGGGAAGTCGTTACTCCATTCGTGCAGGTCGGAACTTACCCGACAAGGAATTTCGCTACCTTAGGATGGTTATAGTTACCACCGCCGTTTACTGGGGCTTAAATTCCCAGCTTCGCCCGTAAGGGCTAACCGGTCCTCTTAACCTTCCAGCACCGGGCAGGAGTCAGTCCGTATACATCGTCTTGCGACTTCGCACGGACCTGTGTTTTTAGTAAACAGTCGCTTCCCCCTGGTCTCTGCGGCCCACACCCGCTCCGGAAAGCAAGTTTCCATCACGGGGCAGGCCCCCCTTCTCCCGAAGTTACGGGGGCATTTTGCCGAGTTCCTTAACCATAATTCTCTCGATCGCCTTGGTATTCTCTACCTGATCACCTGTGTCG
Source organism: Arthrobacter sp. NPDC055585 (assembly GCF_053619115.1). Lineage (NCBI taxonomy): Bacteria > Bacillati > Actinomycetota > Actinomycetes > Micrococcales > Micrococcaceae > Arthrobacter > Arthrobacter sp. NPDC055585. The sequence goes on along the minus strand of NZ_JBSHIT010000019.1, from coordinate 4,113 downwards.
GTTTGGGGTACGGGCGGCTAAAACCTCGCGCCGATGCTTTTCTAGGCAGCATAGGATCACCGGATTCCCCCGTTCGGGGGTCCCATCAGATCTCAGGTGCGTCATCAAAGACACAGTGACGGATTTGCCTATCACTGACCCTACATCCTTAGACCAGGACAACCATCGCCCGGCCCGGCTACCTTCCTGCGTCACACCTGTTAATACGCTTACCTCCCGGGATACGGTCCCGCGCTCCACCAAAACCCGGAACACCACAAGGGTGCACGGGCAGGTTTCGGGCGGTTAGTTTCCCCCGTTCAGTATGGGCGGTTTTTCGCCGGTACGGGAATATCAACCCGTTGTCCATCGACTACGCCTGTCGGCCTCGCCTTAGGTCCCGACTTACCCAGGGCAGATTAGCTTGACCCTGGAACCCTTGATCATTCGGCGGACGGGTTTCTCACCCGTCTTTCGCTACTCATGCCTGCATTCTCACTCGTGTAGGCTCCACCACTGGTTTACACCGCAGCTTCACTGCCCACACGACGCTCCCCTACCCATCCAGACGGCTGAACCACGAAGGCTTACCAAAAATCTGAATGCCACAACTTCGGCGGTGTACTTGAGCCCCGCTACATTGTCGGCGCGGAATCACTTGACCAGTGAGCTATTACGCACTCTTTCAAGGATGGCTGCTTCTAAGCCAACCTCCTGGTTGTCTGGGCAACTCCACATCCTTTCCCACTTAGCACACGCTTAGGGGCCTTAGTTGGTGGTCTGGGCTGTTTCCCTCTCGACTATGAAGCTTATCCCCCACAGTCTCACTGCTGCGCTCTCACTTACCGGCATTCGGAGTTTGGCTGACGTCAGTAACCTTGTAGGGCCCATCGGCCATCCAGTAGCTCTACCTCCGGCAAGAAACACGCAACGCTGCACCTAAATGCATTTCGGGGAGAACCAGCTATCACGGAGTTTGATTGGCCTTTCACCCCTACCCACAGCTCATCCCCTCCATTTTCAACTGAAGTGGGTTCGGTCCTCCACGACGTCTTACCGTCGCTTCAACCTGGCCATGGGTAGATCACTCCGCTTCGGGTCTAGATCACGCCACTCACTCGCCCTGTTCAGACTCGCTTTCGCTACGGCTTCCCCACACGGGTTAACCTCGCGACGTAACACTAACTCGCAGGCTCATTCTTCAAAAGGCACGCTGTCACAGCAATCAGAGCTGCTCCAACGGTTTGTAGGCACACGGTTTCAGGTACTATTTCACTCCCCTCCCGGGGTACTTTTCACCTTTCCCTCACGGTACTTGTCCGCTATCGGTCATCAGGGAGTATTTAGGCTTACCAGGTGGTCCTGGCAGATTCGCACGGGATTTCTCGGGCCCCGTGCTACTTGGGATCCTCTCCAAGCGGCAGCATACATTCCGGTTACGGGGCTAACACCCTCTACGGCCGGGCTTTCAAACCCGTTCACCTATGCACCTGCACTCACTTCACCAGTCCGGCAGAACTGATACGGAAAGTCCCGCAACCCCAGTGATGCAACGCCCGCCGGCTATCACACACCACTGGTTTAGCCTCTTCCGCGTTCGCTCGCCACTACTAACGGAATCACTGTTGTTTTCTCTTCCTGCGGGTACTGAGATGTTTCACTTCCCCGCGTTCCCTCCACGCACCCTATGTGTTCAGATGCGGGTCACCCGGTCACTCGCGCGCCGGGCGGGGTTTCCCCATTCGGACATCCTGGGATCACCGCTCGGTTATCAACTCCCCCAGGCTTATCGCAGATTCCTACGTCCTTCTTCGGCTCCTGATGCCAAGGCATCCACCGTGTGCCCTTAAAAACTTGACCACAAAGATCAACAATTAATATCGCTATCGAGAAAACCATGGAAAACCAGTACAAGACCGGTCACCAGGTTTATCTGAAATTGCACTTAATAATTTTTAAGATGCTCGCGTCCACTATGTAGTTCTCAAACAACAACCCCGTCACACCCATCCACCGGCACTCCCCGAAGGAAACACCCGGCTTCCGGCATGCGCAGGAAAAACCAGAAACAACAGATCCTGTTGCCTCAGGACCCAACAGTGTGCCAAACGATTACCCCCGGGCAACACCCCGGACCCGCTTTCCAACC
>NZ_JBSHIT010000019.1:0-1890 GCF_053619115.1 Arthrobacter sp. NPDC055585 | reverse complement strand
GACCCCGCAAAGGAGGCGTACTCACCGGCCCGGAACAACCCGGACAAACCTGTTCATTGATATTCCACCCATGAGCACCCGCCGAAGAACATATGCCTTCGCAGCGGGCTTTACTCCTGGAAACCGTGCATCCAACACTGTGGAAGAACACACCAGTTTCAGGTGCTCCTTAGAAAGGAGGTGATCCAGCCGCACCTTCCGGTACGGCTACCTTGTTACGACTTAGTCCCAATCGCCGGTCCCACCTTCGACGGCTCCCTCCCACAAGGGGTTAGGCCACCGGCTTCGGGTGTTACCAACTTTCGTGACTTGACGGGCGGTGTGTACAAGGCCCGGGAACGTATTCACCGCAGCGTTGCTGATCTGCGATTACTAGCGACTCCAACTTCATGAGGTCGAGTTGCAGACCTCAATCCGAACTGAGACCGGCTTTTTGGGATTAGCTCCACCTCACAGTATCGCAACCCTTTGTACCGGCCATTGTAGCATGCGTGAAGCCCAAGACATAAGGGGCATGATGATTTGACGTCGTCCCCACCTTCCTCCGAGTTGACCCCGGCAGTCTCCTATGAGTCCCCGGCATAACCCGCTGGCAACATAGAACGAGGGTTGCGCTCGTTGCGGGACTTAACCCAACATCTCACGACACGAGCTGACGACAACCATGCACCACCTGTAAACCGGCCACAAGTGGGGAGCGTATTTCTACGCTTTACCGGTTCATGTCAAGCCTTGGTAAGGTTCTTCGCGTTGCATCGAATTAATCCGCATGCTCCGCCGCTTGTGCGGGCCCCCGTCAATTCCTTTGAGTTTTAGCCTTGCGGCCGTACTCCCCAGGCGGGGCACTTAATGCGTTAGCTACGGCGCGGAAAACGTGGAATGTCCCCCACACCTAGTGCCCAACGTTTACGGCATGGACTACCAGGGTATCTAATCCTGTTCGCTCCCCATGCTTTCGCTCCTCAGCGTCAGTTACAGCCCAGAGACCTGCCTTCGCCATCGGTGTTCCTCCTGATATCTGCGCATTTCACCGCTACACCAGGAATTCCAGTCTCCCCTACTGCACTCTAGTCTGCCCGTACCCACTGCAGACCCGGGGTTGAGCCCCGGGCTTTCACAGCAGACGCGACAAACCGCCTACGAGCTCTTTACGCCCAATAATTCCGGATAACGCTTGCGCCCTACGTATTACCGCGGCTGCTGGCACGTAGTTAGCCGGCGCTTCTTCTGCAGGTACCGTCACTTTCGCTTCTTCCCTGCTGAAAGAGGTTTACAACCCGAAGGCCGTCATCCCTCACGCGGCGTCGCTGCATCAGGCTTCCGCCCATTGTGCAATATTCCCCACTGCTGCCTCCCGTAGGAGTCTGGGCCGTGTCTCAGTCCCAGTGTGGCCGGTCACCCTCTCAGGCCGGCTACCCGTCGTCGCCTTGGTGGGCCATTACCCCAACCAACAAGCTGATAGGCCGCGAGTCCATCCAAAACCGCATAAAGCTTTCCACCCCCATGGCATGCGCCAGGAGGTCGTATCCGGTATTAGACCCGGTTTCCCAGGCTTATCCCGAAGTCAAGGGCAGGTTACTCACGTGTTACTCACCCGTTCGCCACTAATCATTCTGTGCAAGCACAGAAGTCATCGTTCGACTTGCATGTGTTAAGCACGCCGCCAGCGTTCATCCTGAGCCAGGATCAAACTCTCCGTAAATGTGTTACAGACACACAACCGGAGCCAAGGAAAATTGGCTGCACAGTCATGCACTAAATTCGAAACCAGCTAAAAAAACCATCCACACCCACGGGGTGGGCAGGACAGCCAATTCAACCAATCAATAAATAATCGGTATCAATAAACTTGGCACACTATTGAGTTCTCAAACAACAGGCACATCCGGC
>NZ_JBSHIT010000018.1:0-6659 GCF_053619115.1 Arthrobacter sp. NPDC055585 | reverse complement strand
CAACTACAGATCCGTTATCCTCTTGAGAAGTGCCGTCCGGACGGCGGCATGACACTCATCCGGGAATCTAATTCCCCACGAACCGTGAAGAGCCGCATTATGGCAGCAACGGGTGACAGAGCTTTTGAAATTCATGGAAGAAAACGAGAGGTACCCCAGCTACAAGAAAGCCTTAGATCCGTTAGAGAGAGCTCTAGCTGTTTGGTTGCGGCACCAACGAGAGTGCTTCCGCCGTGGAGAGCTGGCTCTGTCTAGAGAACGGCAGCTAGTCGCAGCAATACCAGAGTGGGCAGGAAACTCCTATCCGCGGAGGTAGGAGGTAGGAGAGGATGATCTGCCTTATTGATGCGTCGAGAGGCGCCCGACTCCGAAGGAGTCGGGCGCCTCTCGACAGCAGACCATAAGGCGATGCCCTCGAAACCCTAGTCCTGTCTCGCAGGAGCTACGCGCTTTTCAAACCTTGTTCAGATTCGTCAATTTGCTCTCCCGAGGCTTTGCCCTCCACCTTAGAGGACACATCCTTCAGTAGGACCTCCGGCAAGTACTCCTCGTGTTTCCTGCGTAGGTACTCGATTCCTGCATCGTGTTCGGGTACGAAATTAAGGGCATTTCGGAGAAACTTGTGTCGATGATTCGCACTGTTAAGAACCTCAGCCCACGTCTTAACCCAAATTGTGAACTTTGCGTTCTTCGTGACGACACCAAAAGGGAGATTTGTCTGCTCACGTTGTAAGTCCACCCCCTCATTAGTGCTGTTACCAACGAGCCAAAAATGCCAATTTATGTTCGGCTGAGCGAACCTTTCATCGCTGACCATCGCAGTTGCGTACGAGCGGATTTGATCTACGTCATCCGACTTGAGCTTATGGGACGGGCGCTTGAGTTCCACGATCAACATCTCGTGCATATCTTGGTCGGTTTCCAAGCTTCGAGCCAGCACTAGATCAGGAATCCCATCCCGTCCATCCTCACGTTTGATCGGAGCCCCGGCAGCCAGCTCGACATCCTCCCCCAGATATTTCAGGTGCTTTCTTGCGACGTCCACAAGCCGCTCATCGTCCCCGGTCTTGGCCCACTCCTCGCCGAAGATCCAGGTCTCTCCTGCGAGAATTCGGTGGAGCTGTGTACGTTCGAGCGTTGTCTTCCGAGATTCCTTATCGAAGAGGAGGCTGTCGAGCCCCTTGAGGAAGTCAAGGCGATCCGTAATCTGCTTCGAAGAAGAGATCATGCTCGCCAAGGGGGTCCTCTCCAACAGCGACTGAAGCTCGTGCACCCTATCGTCCGGAAGATTTAACACTTCCTCTAGAACCCTGTGCAGTGAACCTGGGCTTGCCTCCAGGGCTTCTTTTATCAGACGAAGACTGAGCTTCTTTGCTTTAACTGATTTGGTGTCGTTGACGACCCGGGCGGCAGTGAGGGCAACGATATTGAAGGCTTGCCTTTCGGCTTTCTCCACCTCCGTAGCGGGATCACCCTTATATGGGTAAACCTCATCATTCTGCCAATCAGAAACTATGCGTCGTTCCTGCTCACGGGCTCGTTGCGCTAGGTGCTTCTTCAATCCAACCTTGGCGGCGGATATTATAGTCGCCGCGTCTGAGTCGCCAGCCTCATCGATTAAAGCGTCCTGTAAGTTGTCTCGGAAGCCGTCCCACTTGATGTATGCGGTGAATTCGGCGCCCGGCGCGTGAAAACGCGCAGGAATATCCGCTATTACAGAGCCGTCAGCGTCGCATAGGAAAATTTGACGGGGAACATTTTTTAGGTTCCATTCGATGCATGTGACGCTTACTGCGCCGGCGAGCTTTTCAGGAAGCTTTAAGTCAATATCTGAGCAATCAATTTGTGCATCTTCCGGGGTGAGCTTCGTGTCTTTCCAGAACAAGTTGATCGAAGGGTAAGTCTGAAGGTGCATGGCGAAGGTGACGAGAAGCTTGTTTCTCATCTCCTCATCCTTAAGAAGGTCACGCTCGGCCTCCATTGTTAGGTTGAAGATTTCGACCTTCGTCCCGGTTTCGTCCGTACTTGCCACGGAGTCATCAATATCGAAGTGACGCAAGTCAGTGGAACGCCCCGTGATGACCGTTTTTTCCCGCTGCCCCTGGACGTCGTCTGCGACCGAAGACCATATGACCTGCTCTCCTAAGCCGAACGCCGCATACCGGCCACGACCCTTTTCTCCGTGAACGGAACGCTTGTGCTTCTCAGTCCTTGCTCCGGGGCGCCTTTTCCATGACTCGCCTACGTGCTTGAAGGCACTGATTGCTCCCTGCGCCGACATTCCAAGTCCGTCGTCCTCGACTACCACTTCGGAGAACCCCCCGATATCAGTCTCAACGAGACGCACTCGGACAGTGTCGGCGTCAGCATCGAGGGCGTTCCAAATCAGTTCTGTTAGCCCCTTCGCCGGTTTACCCACGAAGTTCTCGAGAAGATGCTCCCCGGCAACGACCTCAAATTTTCCCATTTTTGTATTCTGCCACCTATCCAACGGAGAGCGGTTGGTCAATCCTTAGTGTCTCTAAACCCATGGGTTGAAAGCCATCTGTAGGAGACAGTCGTGTAGCCACGGAATTCCGGGTTACGGTGTGTCTTGCCACCATGTGTCGCAGGTATCACGGACCGATGCTGGCATGGCCTTCGGTTGAGGGACATGTTCGGTTGGACTGCCCGACGACGACCTGACCCGCTAGCTAACGAGTGGTGAGGCCCAGCAGGGAGAGGGCTGCGCGGAGCTCGGGTGTCTCGGAACTGAGGTTCACAACTTCGATGTCGGTGACGTGGGCGCTGATCTGTCCGTCGGTGTCACGCTCGAAGATGGCCCAGAGCAGAAGGTCATCACCGTGCCTTGAGCGGAACTGGATTCCGTCGCAATAATCCGAGCCATCGGTATTCTTTCGGGTCCATAGGTACTGGGAAACCTCCTGGGTGAGCAGTCGGTTCTCAGCATTCTTCAGGGCTGCCGCGTCGAAGTCCTTGAGGTTGTATGCCAGTGCCTTGCCTTTAAAGAGTGGGTGAAGGCCTGCGACCGTTTCCGCGGAAGTGATGTCAACGAAGCGGCCGGCGAGGTGAGCCGAGCCTGCAATACGGTTTACCAGCCACTGGTCAATGTCCAGTTCGCCGGGGCGGACGCTGGGGAACTGCTCTGCGTCGGACTCGTCTTCTTCAATGGCGTCGATTTCTGCCACGAGGTAGGGATCGGGCCGGTGTGGGGCCAAGAGCTCCACCAGACAAGCCAAGAGGCTCTCTGCGGCGTAGACCGTGCGGTACAGGCCATGATCGAGCGGATCCCACCTGCCGTTGAAGCGTCCGTCCGGTCCAGCCCACCGCCAATCGGACCATTCCCATGGCTGGGGAAGGAACCCAACCCGCCAGGCCCGCTGATCAAGATCGGCGAACTTCATCCGAGGCGGGCGAAGGCGCGGGCTGCGGCCAGAACCTCAGGGCCGCTTTGGTCCGGGCTAGTTTCTCGGATTAGTCGCGCGGGGGACCGGTCCTCCAGCTGAGGGTTCATGCCCTGAAACCAGGTCTGAGCAATCCGATGACCGTTGGACTCCATGATGATGCCTGCCACGTGATAAGCCAGACGCAGGCGTGCTTCGGTCTCGGCGGGCATTCTGCGGGAGCCGTCAGCCCATTGCCGGACCGCCCGGGTTTCTCCGACTCCTGCTAGATAGGCGACTAGCTTGGCGCCTAGCATGTCGCGGAGTTCAGCCACCAGGGGAGCGACCTCGAGGTTGATGGACTCACGGTAGGCGCGGATGCCGGGAGAAGCTGTCTGGCTCATAGCCTGATCATGTCTCAAACCGAGGGCCACCGCAAGCTATATACCGGGTTGATCCCACCCTATTTCACAGCTCGTTTCCCGACTCCGCTAACCAACAGTCGCTGCCGCCTGGCCGGATGAGCCCAGGGGAGGGTTCGCGTGCATCAAGATGTACGTTGCACGACCCGGTACACCGTGCTTCTGGCGACTTTGAAGAGTTCTGCGATCTCGGTGGTGGTGTGCTGTCCTCCCTTATATAGGGAGACCAGGTGGGCTTCTTGGGACTTGGAGAGTTTGGGTTGTTTGCCGCGCAGGCGGCCTTTGGCCTTGGCGACCTGCATGCCTTCGCGGGTGCGGGCGCGGATGAGGTCGGATTCGAACTCGGCGACCATGGCCAGGACGTTGAAGAGGAGCCGGCCGACGGGATCGGCCGGGTCGTGAATGGATCCGCCGATGCTGAGCTTCACGTTCTTCTTGGTGAGTTCTTCGATGATGTCGCGGGCGTCCGGCAGGGACCGTGCCAGTCGGTCGAGTTTGGTGATGACGAGTGTGTCTCCGTCGCGGACGGCGGCCAGCGCCTGGCGAAGACCGGGCCGGTCGCGGTTGGTCCCCGTCAGGCCATGGTCTGTGTAGATCCGATCTGCCGGGACACCGAGGACTGCGAGCTGGTTCCGCTGGGCTGTCAGGTCCTGATCGTTCGTCGAGACGCGGGCGTAACCGACGATGTGAGCACTCATAGGTTCAACTGTAGCGTTTGAGGTACCTTCACCGGGCATTAATGCGGGCGGGGTATACGCGAATCTAGGATCCCAGTATCTAAGCGGTTTCTTTTCGGCCCCTCGGACTGGGTGAAGGTGTCGCGTTGGGGGACCGGCTTACGGGACGGGGTGCGCGCCGCGGCGCTCACGGTTCAGCTTCTCGAATCTCTGCGTGCTCGGTGAATGAGGGCGGATCGACGGTCGGTGTAGGGGACTAAGCTCCACTCAGCCGAGTTCTGCGCTGATGTCGATCGCGAGTAGCAGGGTGGCGACAAAGAAGGGAGCGGTGCCGAGCGTGAACCCGATCCAGCATCGCCTGTGCCGAGGTTGGCCTTTCATTCGCTGGATCAGTGCTGATCCAGCGACGAGAAGTGTTACCGGTATGTACAAGAAATGCGCCCAATTCCCGACGTGGAGTCTCTGTGCAAGCGAAGGTGGGGACGACGAATCATGCAGGCTTGAGGAACCTATGGTGAGCACGGTCAGGAGCCATATGCTGATCATGCTAACCAGCATCAAGACGACGAGGGACCATGCCGGGACGGCGGGACGCCTGTTTGGGAAGTGGGAGGTGGCCAGCATTCCGAGTAGTCCGAAACCTGCCATCGCAACGGCACCCCATAAAGCTGCGTCACCCAGTGCCGCAGCAAGTCCTTGGGGGCGGGTCTGGACGGCGTCTGTGGACAGGTAGGCAAAATGATGCAGGAGGAGCACGTAAGCGGGAGGTAGGGCCAAACCAATTAGCGTTCGCGTCCAACTGGATGACCACCAGGGCGTGCTGCTACGGGGAAGAACGGTTGTGGTTGGTTGCACCGTCGGAACCTAACTCTTCTTCTGGGACTCCGCATTATCGTCGCGATAGGCTCTGTGTCAGCCTATACGAACCTTTTGGATCCGAACAACGTCCCTCCAAAGGCCCCTCGAATCCGGGTACCGATAAGCATTCGTAAGAATTCACCCTTGATGGAGAAATCCATGTCGTCCAATCCGTCAGGCTACGGCCGAGTCCGCTCGTTCATTACCTTTCTGTTGGATGCGGCAAGCGTCGAGGTCAGGGATCCTTGGGTCCTTGCGGTGATTGTATCCTCCAGATCGGCCCGCAGGGAATCCGTCCGGCGCAGGCGGACTGCCGCGGACTTATGCAGCCACCTGGCTGATACCAACGAATCCGTTCGGGATCAGGAGTGAATGCCATCGTCTTCACGCTCGATGCGCAGAGAGAGAAGCCCGTCATTCCTAGCCATTGCATCCAGGACATGGCGGTGGGCAGTATGGTAATCGCCGGCTTCCTCGACGATGGTGTGGTAGCCGTCCTGATGATCGCTCCGGGAGTTGATCAGTGCAATCAGTTTTACGCCATCAAGCGTAGTCGCGCAGCGGAGGGAGCGTAGCCAAAGCCTCTGTGAATTGGAATTGTTCCAGTTCACAGAGGCCCTGTTCCGCTTCAACTGAACGTCCAGCCTGGCTGAGACACTGACGGTCCGAGAATCAAACCGTCTTGTGCTGTTCTTTGGAGAACTGCCGGTACCGGTGCAGTTTTTTCACCCCGTCCAGTACTGCCTACTTACTGGATGGCAATGGTCGGGACACCAGCAACCCATTGGCCGTCATGGTAGGTCTGGCCCTGAACGTTGAGTCCTTTACGGAAGTAGTTATTGACGTCGTGATTGTTGTAATACGGTGCTGGCGTGCATCCGGAAGTGTATCCAAACGTTGCTGAGTACCATGCACCAGTGGTCAAACGGCCTTCGAATTTGGATTTGAATCCACAGTAGTTGTAGATTCCATAGCCGTCATGATGGGATACCCGGACCCAATTTACTTGGTATCCCGTACCATCGACTCCGAGGCAAGTTTGACCCCCAGCCCCATGTGACCAGTGACAGGCTGATCCACTCGCAGCTGCCCCTGAGGCAGACACCGTGACAAAACCTATTGTAAGTAGGGCAGCCACCGCAATGGCTTTTACTCTTGTAAGCAAACGTGACATAAGTAAGATTCCCCTCTAATCCCCCCGCAACCCTATGTCACGGATTAAAGGGGCTCTTCGCGGCTCGTGGGGAATTGAGTTCGTGTCGTTGAAGACAGGAGGGCCCGTGGCCCTGCTGGGATGAGTGTGTCTAAGCATTCAACCT
>NZ_JBSHIT010000017.1:0-15623 GCF_053619115.1 Arthrobacter sp. NPDC055585 | reverse complement strand
CTATTAGATTAATGATAATACTATCATTTAATTATTGCATTAAGTCTAATGATAGATATTGTATGCGATTTGGCTCGCTATCATTCAGGTATAGTCTTTTGATAAAAAAAGCATGACTAAAAGCCATGCCTTGGGAATTCGTATAACGTGCATTATGTTAATTTTAGGAAATCTTAAAGAATGCATAAGTTTAAAATTATCGCTATGGTAATTTTAGTTTTTATAACCGTATTTAAAGAAAAAGCCGAATAACTTCCAAAAGTTATTCGGCTTTTTCTTTTTTACATTAAAAAAATTGCATGACTGCTTATAATATGTTCAAATAATGATGGTGCCAATTTGGCACCATCACATAAAAGATGTATAATCCATTCATCTTAGCGTGTCGCTGTTTTATGACAGTCCAACGCCGATGAAAAACTGTTATTTCATTCGAATCACTGTGATGTAACCGTTTCAGTCTTAAACAAGGTAAATATTTAATTCAATTAGGAGTTCAAAAGTGATCAATACCAAATTGCATGACAATTCGAGAGAAAGAATTTCAGCAAGAGTTAGCCATGAGATTTATGCAGTTATATCCAAAGCTGCTGAAGTCACAGGGCAAACAATAAATAGTTTTATGGTTCAATCAGCGCTTCAACAGGCACAAGATACTATTGATAAACACAATATGCAGTGGATCAATGTGACTGAAGATCAGGCTGGTTGGTTACAAGCAAAATTAGAAGAGCCAGCAATCGTCAATCCTTATTTACAGGATGCTCTTCGTCTATATGAGGAAACAGCCAACAATGTCAGTAACATTAGCAATTCCATACGCCGATATGGCAAAACAGGAGATCAATGACTTTCGCGAGAAATTTGATTGTGGGGAACCATCACTAAATGAATATTTAGTAAATACGATGGGGCAACATAATAAGAAAGGGATTACACCCTCGTTTCTACTTCCGTCAACAGATCCTTTACACCCGTTAATTGGGTATTACTCTCTAACACATGGACAACTTGACTGTTCTGGTTTAACAGAAAGTACAAAAAAGAAGTTAAAGCTTCCCAATGTTGTTCCAATCCTGCGTTTATCACGACTGGCGATTGATAAGAATTTTGCTAAACAGGGGTTCGGTAAAATTCTAATGGCCGAAGTTTTCTATCGCGCTCAGATATCCAAACAGAATGGTGGTTGTGTTTTTATCGTTGTAGATGCTCTACACGAAGAAGCCAAAAAATACTATGAAGCATATGGCTTTGAATCTATGGTTGATAACCCATTACAGTTATACCTAAAAGTATAAGTTAGATTTGAGCATTCTCTGCTAATCCCAAATTAGCAGAGAATCTTAATAGTCTGCTATAAAAAATTAGGCAGGCATAAAGGCAGGATTAAAAAAGTAAATAATTAGGAAGATAGCAAAAGATCCTCCTGCAATTATTTTAACTCTATTTTCTTCCAATTTAGCCCTTATATCCAAACTAACAAATCCCGGCAAAGTGGCTATTAAAATTGCTAATGATAGCGATACAATTGTTCTCTGAATAAACTGTTGCCATGCAGTTGGTGTCGGAAAAACAAACGCCAAAATAAAAACAATAATAAAACCTACAATACCTACAATGATGAGAACTATATCTTTTAAAGGAAGATCAAGTTCATCTTTAGCATTTTTCACATCAAATCCATGAGTACTTAATTCATTTTTAATGAATTTTTCTTTCAAACTATCACTACCATGACTTGAATACTTCACAACGACTCTTTGAGTATTGGTAAGTGTTTTCGTAGAAAGTACATCCTTCAACTCCATCCCTGAATACTTCAGAAGCAAATCTTTCAAAAGGATGGTGTGAAATACATAGGTTTCTAGAATTGAAAAACAATCATCAGCAAAGCTACTAATTTTAAAACCTCGTAAGTACCTTTTTTCAGCAAGAATATCGTGAGAATATTTTTCAGGTAGACCAAAATATTTAGATGAGACAGACATATAGTCAGAAACATCTAACATCGTTAAACTATCTTCAGCTTTTTTTTCACATACATCCCTAAGCTTATCCATATAAATAGACTTCAGCTCTGAATGCTCTTCTTCAAATTTAGAGTACGAATTATTTTGCACTTTTATTCGCATTAATAGCCATTAACAACAGTGCATTGACGTCTGAATTATCAATACTATCAAGACATAAAACTGTAAATTTATGATCAGGAAAATGTTTATGTAGAAGGCTATTTGCTTGAGCCCTATTTAATGGCTTCTCTGACTCAAGTTTCTTAGCGAAATTCAACCATTCGTTATCTGAAATTTCAGGCGTTACAGAAAGGATTGAAAAATATTCACGTACTTTTCTTTTGAAATTATCAAGACTCATTATTACTTCCCACTCTGGATTGCTAACTGCAACAATAAATTTAAATCAGTATTGTCAACGCCCATACGAGCATGAGTACCAATACTTCGGCAATAGCTACCAACTATTCGTGTCCATTCCGTAAGTGTAGGTTGTCTACCTTGCTGATTAACAATTCTTAAAACATCAGCTCTAATTTGTGAAATTTGAAAATCTGTAGGCTCTGTATAGGACAGACCAAACTTCATTTGTAAGCGATGAGCAAAATCTCTATTGGACATTCTTCACCCAATTCTAATGAATAAAAATTATTTTTAATTTTACAGTGAAATGGTTTTTTTCTTAAGTAATTACTTAAAATCATTCAATAAATAATATACTGACTGAATAGCTACTAGAATTCTAGACACATAAACCATCTCTTATTTAGCTTATTGGTGCAAAGATTGCCTATACAGTTAAATCTATCGCTTTAATATAGTTCATATAATTAAGTTTCCCCCCTAATGTATTAGCATTTTGTACCTCTCTTATATTTTTAAGAGATCGTATTTCTTTGGATAATTTATTACTAGGCCGCAAGCCATCTTTACTTACAGCTATTCCATTGATAAATCTTAATTTTTCACTGAAAAATCTAACTTTATCAGGGTTTATACTATGATTATATCTATTGACTATTTCAGTCACTTTATTTTTGAAACTGTCATTTACAGCAACCCCTGTAAATGAAATATCATCTACATAAATTGTCATTTTTATTTTACGACTAGCAGCTAGTTTATTTAACTCATCAAACATCGGCTTATTAGCCCAAAATGCTAGCATTAAGCTTAATGGACTCCCTGTTGGGATATGGTTATTCACAGTGCATATATCTGCCATGAAATCTGCCACATCTCTTGGGTACTGCAAAAAATAACCAAAAAATTGTTGTACTCTGATACGAGATGTTGAGGGGAAAAAGTTCTCTATATCTATATTTAATGTCGAGCCATGACAATTCACATGTGCTTTAGCATTAAGTACACAAGAAGACTTTTTCTTTGAAAATAAATAATCTGGCGCTGGAATTTCACTAAGTAATATATGAATCTTTCTATGTATCGGCTTTAAAATAAAATTAGGTTCTTCAATATTACGGGTTTTCTTTTTTCCATTTTTTTCAATGGTTTTTGGTGCAAATCGATAAAACTCTTGAACATTCTTAGATATTTCTTTCAGGAGAGATCGCTCTTCTTTCAATACGAAAGCTAAATATTTTTTACTTTTTATGTTGAAAAGTTTTCTCTCCTCGAGAGAAAACTTTTCAACATAGTTTAAAGGAGCATAGCTAAGATTTGTCATTATCAGATAACCATTCCATAAGACGAACAATTTTTTTAGCAGAAGCTAGCCTGAATTTAGTTGCTACTGATAAAGGTTGACCGTCATCTAGTTTTTCTGAAAAAAATAAAAGAGAAGATAGAGGCATATCGAACTGTTTAGAATACTTTTCAAGAATTTCTAAACTAGGTTTTTTTTTACCTTTCTCAATTTCAGATAAATAAGAATTTGATATTCCCAATTGAGTAGATAAATCTGTTTGAGATATGCCGTGATACTTGCGTATAGCAACTAAGGCATCATTAATCATCGTTTGAGTCCCATTGATTGTCTTTTTTAAAGAGAACCATCTAAACAGAGTTCGAAGGGTCATCAAAATCATCGCCACCTAGTACTTTCACGATAACTCGTGCAAGGTAAGTTAACAATTTAATCAAGCCCCACAAGAACTTACGACTAAAAATTTTTTTCTTAATCGTTTGCCATTTAGATGGCATCTGAAAGCTACTGAACATCATTTTATTACTCCATAAATGAACCAAAATTGGTCCCGTTAGCATTTATGGAAATGACACTATGTTTTCAGATTTTCACCCTCTAAAAAGTGACACTTGCTCCGTTAGCAAGTGTCACTACTGTGGTTTTATCGGTCAGATCTTATCGAAAGAACCGTATCCCCCCAGAGTTTGAGGCTAAGCCTCCAAACCTTTCGGTTTAAATAAAAAAACGGGTTATAAGCATCTAGCAGTAACCCAATTAATATGAGTTATTTTTTTCACAAATACAACACTAAAATTCGCTATTTGCGAAATAAATTTGTATCTAAAAAGTAATTCGATCTATACAGAAATCACATGCTCAAACTCAAAGGCTATTCAACATAAAATCTCTTATACGCAGCTATGTTCTAAAAAACCCTAAGATATACGACAACTTAAGACGCTCTTCTCCCGAACAAATATTGATCACAATGAAATATTTATTATGATCATGAGATTACTTTTAATTTCATGGAAATAGTTATGTCAAAAAATGGCAAACAAACGTCAAAAAATGTTGGTTCATTAGCATCTGAGGTATTACGTGATCCTTCATCTTCAGCAATTCAAAAACAGTTAGCTGCTTCAGCCTTATCTCAAGCAAATTCGGATAAGCAAACAGGTAGTACAATGGAAACAAAAGCATCTAATGTCTTACAGAGTGATAAATATAGCGATACCACGAAAACCCTAGCAGCATCAGTACTTGCACAGTCCAACAAGGAAAGATAATTTCAAGGTTAAGAAGCTAGTCTAATGGGCTAGCTTTTTTACTTTCTGAATTTCAAATTTTCGTTTAACACGCCCCTATTAACATATATTCGCATTTCTATTATCAGCTTATGAATGAAGAAAAAGACCCTGAAATTAAATATTTATCAAATGATGAAGACCTATTCCATGTTGAGAAAAAAATTTACCTCCCGACATTCATATTCCAAGAGTTTTTCGTTTTCCTATGCATAACCTTTGGTTCTTATTTTTCCATATTTATTTCGAGTCAAAAGTTTGCAACTGAAGAATCTTTCAGTAAGTCATTTAACTTAGTTTTTGCATTTTTTACGATCGAAAATCTTATAGATACTAGTATTGGATTATTTATCGTTATGGGAATTTTATGCTTTGTAAATCACTTGACTACACACTCGAAACTTAACATACAGCCTATTTTGAACAGACTGATCAGTGCAGTCACAGATTTTTACTATCTAATGTTTTCGACTATTTTAGGTTGTATGTTAGGGCTATTCCACTTTTTACATAAATTCCCCATGATCAAAGAATATGAACAACTTCATCAACTTGCTATAAGTGGCATGATTACTATAGGCTTAGTCGGTTCTACAACTTCAATAGCAATACAGTTTTTCGTACATA
Source organism: Arthrobacter sp. NPDC055585 (assembly GCF_053619115.1). Lineage (NCBI taxonomy): Bacteria > Bacillati > Actinomycetota > Actinomycetes > Micrococcales > Micrococcaceae > Arthrobacter > Arthrobacter sp. NPDC055585. The sequence goes on along the minus strand of NZ_JBSHIT010000017.1, from coordinate 10,029 downwards.
AAAATAAAGTACTGCATAAAAAACCAGATTAACTCTGGTTTTTTTGTTCAATCTGATCATTGGCTTCAAACATACCAGGATTGGTAATCCGGATATTGTCCTGACAATTTCCGCAAAGCATCAGCCCTGCAAAAAGCTGTACGTTGTCTCTTGAATCACAGAAAGCACATGGTTTAGAAAGTTGAATAATATTACTCATGATTTTTTCCTTTCAGATAGCTAGCCTTAGCATGAATTTTTCCTTTAGCCTGCATTCCTCGAATCTCATATTTCTCTGTTTGTAGCTTCATAAGAATGCCTATTTGAAACATGTATATTTCCCCCAAATCTCCTAATAAATTTTCATTCAAAGAATTAGCTTGGGTAAATTGATCCAATGACCGATTAATATCTTTTTCAAAATCATTCACAAGTGTTTCAATCCGACTGACTTGTCGCTCAATGCTGGCCATCTGTAAATTACTGGTCAGAAGATCCCGCAGATAAGTCCCTAATTTATCGCCCTTCAACTGAGCCAAACGCTCATATTCTTGTGCAACCTGATTGTCTAATCTGACGGCAACGGTTCGAGTACTGTTCATGAAAAACTCCTATCATTTGTTTTCAATCTAAGCACCTAATTTCTAAAAAGTAACTATCAAATATAAGTAAACACTGTGTTAAGTTTTAATGATTACAGGTTAAATAGCTAATATAAAAAGAGAAATTCACATAAAAGCGTAAACAAAGGTGATTACAATCTATCTTATTGTTTTGTAAGTAAATATTGCACTTTATTCGCAATAAAAAGTGTTTACAGCTAAGTCTATGAAAGATAACAAAAATCATGCTAAAAGCGTAAACGCTTTCCAGGCAGATGAAAAATCGCTGTATCCCTTATAGCATAAGGCTTTGGAGCTTTTATCTTTAGATGCGTGGTGTGTGAACCAAAAATTGCCGGTATGTACCGGCTCCCAATCCATTTCATTGACTGAACTGACAGTAAAGATAGTGCTTGGCCAAAAGAGATCCTGGCTATTGTGTTTCTAAGAGAAAAATCTATAAGCGCAAACTCTAGCCTACAGATCAAAAATAAAACCCAAGTTAAAACGCTCTTACACGCGATTTCAGCCACATTTTTACTTAGGATATAGAATCCACTATTGAAATGAGTAATCAGGTCAAAAAACGCAAATGAGCGCCAAATAGAGGCTATTTTTATCCTAATCGGGATGAATAGAGCGAGTGTCTACGAGCGAAGCAACAAAATTCGCACCTCGACTCTCTGAAAAACAGCTTTTTAGGCTGTGAAGCCTAAATAAGCGTAAATCACATGCAGAAAATTGAGCCTAGATTGAGCGTAGCGAGTAAAAAAGCTTTATGAGCGAAGCGAATTCCGAGTTGCTTTTGCTTTGCCTTTGCTTTTTCTAAAAGTCACAACAGGATGATCTAAAAAATTGCCCCAGGAATCGAGCGAAAGCGAGATTCAATAGAGTTTGAGCGTAGCGAAAACCAAGGGCAATTTTTCATTCCCAATGCTTTTAATAATTTTTAATGCTTTTAAATGCTTTTAGATCTGCTGTAAGCCTTTATACATAAGGATTTAAGAGCTTATATCACTACGTTTATCGACCCATATCACTACGTTTATCGACCCATATCACTACGTTTATCGACCCATATCACTACGTTTATCGACCATTTGACTACTTCAATATTTAATGTAGTATTACTACATCATAAAATGATGTAGTAATAAGAATAATGAAAGACTTAGTTGTCAAAGATAATGCTTTAATTAATGCTAGTTATAACCTTGATTTAGTTGAGCAAAGGCTAGTGCTATTAGCAATCATTGAAGCCAGACAAACAGGTAAAGGAATCAATGCTAATGATGCATTGGTAATTCATGCATCAAGTTATATTGAGAATTTCGGTGTAGAGAAACATACGGCTTATGCTGTTTTGAAAGAGGCAAGTAAGGTCTTATTTGATAGGAGATTTACTTATCAATCTTTAACAGATAAAGGGAATGTAAAAACTACTCATAGCCGTTGGGTAAGCGAAATTAGCTATATTGATAATGAAGCATCAGTAAGTCTTATCTTTTCACCCGCTGTCGTCCCATTAATTACAAGGCTTGAGGAAAGGTTTACTAGCTATGAATTAAAGCAAGTAAGTCAATTGACAAGCAGATATGCCACTAGACTTTACGAACTATTAGTTGCTTGGCGCACTACTGGTCAAACTCCAGTATTTGAAATTTCAGAATTTAGGCAGCAACTTGGTATTGCGGATGATGAATACACGCGCTCAGATAATTTCAAAAGAAGAGTTCTAGATATAGCTATATCCCAAATCAATACTTTTACAGACATCAAAGTTAAATCCGAACAGCATAAAACTGGGCGATCAATCTCAGGCTATAGTTTTTCATTTAAGCCAAAGACATCAGTTAAAAATATTTCTAAAACAAGCAGTGAACAGCTAGAACTGATTAGCCAATTGACAGATAAACAGATTCTTTTGTTCTCTGGTAAGTTAGCTTATGAACCCACATTCGCATCAAAATACAGTAAAGCTGGTGAAAGCTATGATGACTTTATAATTAGAATATCTGGAGACTTAACAGATCCTAAAAAAATTAAAGAATATTCTCCATATCTAAAAGAATTAGGATTTAAATAGGTTTGTAAATTGACATTGTCAATTTAACAGTGAAGTATTAACTCAATTTACCCCCAGTTTACAACATGAAAAAATTATCAGTTTCAGAATTAGCTAAGCTGTATGGATATTCAAGACAAGCTATATATGCTCATATAAATAAAGGGAATTTATCGAAAGGTTCTGATGGTTTAATTGACTTTTCAGAAGCTTTAAGAGTATTTGGAGAGCCTCAAAATAAAGCAGCCAATGTCAATCAAAGTCAATCAACTAACAGTCAAAACTTGACGGAAGTTGACTTACTAAAACGACAAGTTGACATACTTGAAAAACAATTGAATCAAGCTTTACTTAGAGAGAATCAATCATTAGAACGTGAATCTTTCTATCAAGAACAAATTGAAGCTATGCAACGCTTATTAGAGGCCCCAAAACCTCATATCCCTACGTCTATCGATCCAGAGCCTACTCAGGCTGAGCCGATGACAGAGGAAAAAGAAGAAGTTATTGCCATGCCGCAGAAAGAACTGGAGGCGACTGAAAATAAGCGAATTCCAGTGCCGGAGCACGTTGAACAGCAACCGGAGAAAAGGGGCTTTTGGAGCCGTTTTTTTAGACCCTATGATTAACCACGATTGTTTAACTAATATGAACAAAGTTGTGAAACATTGATTAAAGAATAGGCGTGGAACGTGAAAAATCATAAAAAAAGCCCACCAGAGGGTATGTGGGCTAAAATCATGTAACTACAGCATTGATTTCTAAGGAAAATTAGAACACATTTCGTATAAGGTGTATTATGTTAATTTTAGATAAACTATAGAATCCATTAGTTTTTAAACCAATAAATTAAATATTTTATGGAACTCCAGAATATTTATTCAGGCGATACTTAAGCAATAAGGGTAGGGTGATTACATAAAGTATTGCAGCTAATGCCCATACCATTCCAGGAGCTGATGCCTGAGTCATAAAATAGAGGCTAGTAACTAATACAGGACCAATTATAGCCCCCAGACTATTAAAACTGCTTAATAGCCCTTGTAATTCACCTTGTCTTTCATCACTAATACCTCTGGACATCATTGCTTGCAAAGCAGGAACGGCTACTCCACCAAGGGCAAACAATGGTAACAACGCAAAAGGCACCCATTCTTCAACAGCAATAGATAAAAGAAGTAAACCAATTGCATCGCAAGCTATTCCACATAACAACGTATTTTTCTCTCCAAACCTCTTTACCATAGGGGCGATAGCAAAAGCCTGTGCAATAGAATGGCATATTCCATAACTAGCAAGGGAAACACCTGCAATAAATATACTCCAGCCATAACGATCCTGCCCATAGATAACCCATAAAGTTGCGGGGACTTGTGAAACCAATGTGATAATTAAAAAGATACCAAGCAATGGAGCCATATTAGGTTGAGTGATCAAATAGGATAATTTCTTTAATATTGATTGCTCCTGAACCTTCTCAGTCATTTTATTGCTGTGTTTTGATTCTTTTAATAAGACTGCTGTCATTATTAAATTAATCCCATTCATAAAAGCAGCAGCAAAGAACGGTGCATGTAAGTTCCATTCACCCAAAACTCCACCTATTACCGGACCCGCTATAAACCCAATACCAAAGACAGCTCCAAGGAGACCAAACCTTTTTGCACGCTCATGGGCTGGAGTAATATCTGAAACATAAGCTGTTGCAACAGCCATGTTGGCACCTGTAATTCCCGCAAAAATACGACCAATATATAGCCACAATAGAGAAGGAGCAGCAGCCATTAGGAGATAATCAGCCGTTGCACCAGCAATTGAAATAATTAATACAGGTCGACGTCCAAATCGGTCACTCAACGCTCCAAGGATAGGTGCAAAAATGAACTGCATCAGAGCATACACAGCTAATAAAGCACCATAGTGAACACCGCCTGCTTCAGCTCCAGCCAATGACCGTAATAATTCAGGCAAGATCGGCATAATTAAACCAATCCCAACAGCATCCAGAAATATAGTGATTAAAATCACGCTCAATGATTTCTTCACAAATGCCTTCTCTAGCAATGATAGAATTAATATTCTCTCACACACTCCCTATCAGTGATAGATTTATGAGTAAAAAAGATATTGCACCTCAACGTCTGACACGTGAAATAGTCCTGCGTACCGCATTGGATATGTTGAATGAAGAAGGCATAGATTCAATAACCACACGCAAGCTAGCTCAACGATTGGGTATTAAATCTCCAACTCTATATTGGCATTTCAAGAATAAATCCTTGTTAATGGAAGCAATGGCGGAAACCATTATAAATGAACACCATTTAGTTTCTTTACCCATCGATGGGATGACATGGCAAGATTGGTTGCTCGCTAATTCTGTAAGCTTTCGTCGAGCACTACTAGCTTACCGTGATGGTGCTCGTCTACATGCAAGAACTAGCCCCAGTCAAGGACATTTCAACACGATTGAGGCCCAAGTTGCGCTGTTATCTCATGCTGGGTTTTCTCCTGTTGAAGCAGTTGCATTACTTATGACATTAGGAAGGTTTATTGTTGGGTGGGTCCTTGAGGAGCAGCAAGAAGAAATAAGATCAGACCCACCATTCGAAGCCGATCCAACTATATATCCACTCATGCTCCAAGGAGTGAATACCTTACAAAATATGAATGCGGATGACATTTTTGAAAATGGGATTCGTATGGTGATTATCGGTGCTGAAAGACAACTTGATATTAAAATGCAAACTTAACTCTATACTGCTTTAAGCAACTGTTCTATTTAGTAATAAAGCTTTTATCCTTAATTATTTAACATAATAGAGCTTATACGAAACGTGTTTTTAATATTACTTTAAGATCAGTATCTTATCGTTATTCATACCCTTTGGAACGTTCTCGTTCAACCGACTTGGAAACAAGTCGGTTTCTTTTTAAGCAAAACTGTAACTTTTAGCCAATAAAATTGATCAAAAAACATTCTTTTTTGCATTTTTTCCTGATTTATCAAGGTTCACAATTCAGAAATAATCCCCAATTTCTGCGGACAACTCTTGGGATAAAATAAGCCAGCTTTGTAAGCTAAAACTTACATGGATTTAAGGATTTTGCGGATTGGTAATCCAAGGCATTAGCCCTATGATGAATACATAAGGGAACTGGATGTTTCCAGAAAACAAGAATAAGAAAATAGCGCAAGGAATGGGCAGCACGAGATCAGTAAGACGAGCACCCCGATATGAAAAAGCCCGACAGGATGTCGGGCTTTTTTATTCTCTATTTTTTAGATTAAGCTTGTAAATGTATATACAATGAGAATTAAAGTTTCTATTGGTCCTATTAAATAGCATTTTGCCACTTCTAGATTCAATCCTAATCAAAATAGTGAGTAATTATGATCCCTTCTTATGAAAATTTTAAAGATTTTAAAGATGCTGGTGAAAAAATTTTAGAGTATTTACATAATCACTTAGGCTTTGCTTTATGGATGATTACTCGTACTGAAAGTAATGATTGGATAGTTTTGCAAGCTAAAGATCATGGATATGGAGTACAGGCAGGACAGGTCTTCAATTGGGCTGACTCATACTGCTCTAAGATGGTATTAGATAAAGGGCCACGCATAGCACCTGATTCGAAAAAGATTCCACTGTATGTAGAAGCAGGCATCAACAAACTGGTCGATATAAACGCCTATATTGGGCAACCTTTATTCAATGAGGATGGTTCTATTTTCGGCACATTATGTGCTATTGATCCATCAGTACAGCCTCAAAGCATAGAACAACATAGTGATCTATTAGAGCTATTAAGTTTATTACTTAGTCGAATTTTACAAAATGAACTTAAAATTAATGAACAAAAAAGAGTTAGTGAAAAGCTTGAAATGGATTCATTAACCGATCATTTAACGGGTGTTTTTAATCGTCGTGCTTGGGATACATTTTTGGATTTAGAGGAAGATCGATGTAAAACGTACGGACATCCAACCACAGTGGTTATGATAGATTTAAATAACTTAAAAGCTATAAACGATAAATTTGGTCATTCGGCTGGAGACCAGATGATCCAAAAAACGGCCCAAATCTTAAAGAAAAATGTACGCTCCAATGATTTAGTCGCGCGTTTAGGAGGAGATGAGTTTGGCATTCTAAATATTGAAACGACTTTAGAAAATACTCAGAAATTGGTGAATCGGCTTTTAAAGTCCTTACAAAATGCTGGAATTAATGCTGCTGTTGGTGTTGCGGCACGTGAACCAAGTAAAAATTTACGAATGGCAGTAATTGAAGCAGATGAAAAAATGTATCAGCATAAACGTCAAATTAAAGTCATCATTTGATGATTCCATAGAACAGGATGTTTGAGGATCTAAAACAATAATCGTAAGTAAGACACTTGGATTGTGAAGCTAGACAGGAGTCTTGCTTGAGCAGTAAGCTCATTTGAAGTTTTTCTAAAATTAACATAATGGGCGTTATACGAAACGCATATAAAAATAGTTTTATATTTCAAAAAGTTATGTTATAAAAAATCGGGGACGCAAACCCGAAAAGCCGACTTGGAAACAAGTCGGCTTTTTTATGAGCAGTTTTGATAGTTCTTGCCAATAAGATTGGTTGAAAAATAGTCAATTTTGAGGTTTTTCAAATTTTATCAATGCCTCAATGTCCCAAATTATCCACATTTTTTGTGGATAAAATTTAGGCTATTTTGTACGCCCTGGCTTACGTGAATGTCGGCCCTTTGCGGCTATCCGGAATACTGGAATTTTCCTATGATGAACTTATCGGGAACAGGAAGTTCCATACAAGAATAACAAGAGATAAGCACAAGGACTGTAAGGTACGACAGGAGTTATACCGAGCGAACCCATACGAAAAACCCCGGCAGGATACCGGGGTTTTTTCATATTGGTTCGAATAATTCGTATTATGATGATTTCAGAAAAGTTTTATAGTTTTCTAGATACGATTGCTTCCACGATGCCTAAAATTTCATATTCTGTATCCAAAAATTCAAAGTGCTTAAATTTATTAGGAATAGATTCAATAAAGATATTTGGTTCTCCTACTTCGATTTTCACAGTACCTAATCTTGGGAATTCACCTTGATCAAGTGAAGCATATATAATTTGAACACCATCTTTCAGATCCTCTTGAAGATCAAAACCAAAATTTATTATTAAGATTTGCTCATAATTATTATAAATATCCGAAGTGGATAAGCTTAAATTATAAGGAAGCTTTACTGCGACAAAATGAAAACTTGGAGCAACATATGGAATAAACAAATTTAAATCACTAGAGTGATTTTTACTCGATGGGTTCTCCGTATAGGCCAGTTGCCCAAATGTTATGTGACTTCTTAAACTCAGTCTTTCCCATTCATTTATATATAATAACTGGGTCTTCTTGATTAGGTTTTCCTGAAACTCTTTCTTACTTTTAGAAAAATATTTTTTAGTTTCTCGACTATGACCATGTAATAGAAAGTAAGGATCACTATCTAAACACTCTGCCAATTTTTCTAAGGTTTCAGATCTAGGGATTGAGTGGCCCGATTCATATAAAGAAATATTCCTTACAGCAATCCTACAACATTGAGCTAATTCCTCTTGAGTAACGCCTTTTATTCTACGAGAGTCTCTCAATCTCATAGCAAAATCTGAATTAGGACCGCTTATTAAATGTGCCATTTCCCCGCACCCATTGAAATATCATATAAATCAAAAATAACATCATATTATAAATAATACAAACATCATATATGAAGTTATCTGTTGACAAAAAAATCAAAATACATCATTTTATGCTTAAGATTTCATGTTGAGTTAAAAGGTGGAGTATGTCAATGAAAGATGGAATTAAACAGTGGGTAGGTAGTGCTTTAGATGCAAAGGATGAAGTTGCTGAAGAACTATTAGACCTAGGATTAGCCCCTAAAGAAGCATTAAAAGTTTCAACATACTTAGTTAAGAAGTCTGTTGATGAAACGCTTGAACGACATTTACAAAATAAGAATGCAGCGGAAATTACTAGTACTCTTAGTAATGATGCTACAAGAAATCCTCTTGTGTCTTAATTAAAATTTATTACAGTAATCACAAAATAATAAGGCTCAGCATTTGCTGAGCCTTATTATTTTACGGTTTTTTTTAAATGGTAGATGCATCTACAGAATTAGCTACGGAGTCATCAACTTCTATTAATTTGAAATTCTCGATTCCAACTAAAACACTAGGCCTAGCTTCTGTTTTAGGCGAACCCATATGACCTGCTACCACATCTATATCTAATCCTAAAATATATTTCCCTTCGGAAATGCCATTTTCTTTAAGAAGAATTTTTGTCATTTCTTCTATAGAAACATTAATTTGTTTTTTACTCATAATATTTACTTATATTTTAAGACAAAGCATTAACAACAAAACCATGTGTATCAAACTTTTCAGACGTCGAACTTTGCTTTCGATCTGTTTGATAAGCGATAGTGATGACACAATCATTTAACTCATCGATAGAAGAGTTAAGGTTTTGAATTGAGGAATGAATTTCTTCACCATGATGTACATAGTACTCAAGAGCCTGAGTCACATATTGGTTCAAGGAAATATCGAGTAAAGTAGACTTCTTAGATATCTCTTTATGTAATTCAGGAGATACTCGAACATTGAATGTTCCACTTAAAGATTTATCTGGATCAACGCCCAAGAATTTACAATCTTCAAGATATTCATCTACAGCTTCATGAAAGGCATTTTCGATATCAATAGCACTATCAGCTTCGTAAGTGATGATATCTCTAATAAATAGGATCTTACCATGTAGAATTTTATCGTTAGAATCAAACTCTAAGGATCCTATATAACCTTTATATGGACCTAAGTTCTTCATCTTAATTTTCCTTTAAAAAGGTAATCATTAAGTATAAAAAAAGCTTCTGATTCATTCTTCCAATGAATTAGGAGCTTTCTTTATCACGTTTAACTTGATCTATCGCTTCAATTGCATTGGCAATTTGATAGCCCTTTAACACGTCATCAGGATGGGATCTTGATAACTTTACCTTTAGTCCAGTTTCTGGATGATAAAAAGTAAAGTGAGACCCTTTTGCTTTACGTGTTAATACGGTGAAACCATACTGTTTCATCAAGGTAACTAAATCGTCCCAAGGAAAGCTAACGGGCTTTGGTTTAGCTCGTAGTTTTTGTTCTAGCTTATCGCTTTGGCTCATAATTATAATGCCTTAATAAAACTCTATTAGCAACTAAAAAATAGTTGCAACCTTATATTCATTATTTTAAAGGATCTTTTATGAAATGCACATAGGAAAATTCTATTTCAGAAAATCAAAGTTACACTAAAAAATTAAATATTTGAT
>NZ_JBSHIT010000016.1:0-18268 GCF_053619115.1 Arthrobacter sp. NPDC055585 | reverse complement strand
GCACTGCCGCTTCGGCGGCAGTGCGGGCCTTTTGCCGTCCACCCCCATCGCCGGCGGGGCATTGACCTCCCGGGGAATTCGGTGGACGGTGGACGCATGCCCGGATCAATGCAGCCGCTGTGGGACAGTCTCGCCTTGCAGGTGGAGTCCGGGTGGTGCCCCGGGCTTGTTGCCGGCGTCCGAATCGGCGGGCAAACCGAGGTCCGGGCCTTTGGCAGCCTGGATACGTCCGGATCAGCACCGGTCACCCCGGATACACCGTTCCGCATCTCCTCGCTGAGCAAGCTCATCGGCGGGGCGCTGGCCCTTGATCAGGTGGCAGAAGGCCGGCTGGGCCTGGACGACGACGTTTCCCGCTGGCTCCCTGGCCTCGGCGGGCTGCGTGTCTTGGCCTCCCCCGACGCTCCGCTCTCCGTCACTGTCCCGGTACGCGGACCGGTAACACTGCGGCACCTGCTGACGTTCACGGCAGGTTTTGGCATCGACTTCGGCGCGACCCCCTACTCCGCAGCCACCCGTGACCTGCTGTGGGGCCCCAATCCCCCGGACATGGACCCGGACACCTATCTGGCCCGGCTCGTGGAGCTGCCGCTGGCAGCGCAGCCCGGACAGCGGTGGATGTACCACTCGGGCGCCGATCTGCTCTCGGTGCTGCTCGCCAAAGTTGCCGGCAAACCGGTGTCCGACCTCCTCGCTGAGCGGATTACGGGTCCGCTTGGGCTGTCCGCAACCGGATTTCCGAGCGGCGGCGAGCAGTTCCCCGCCGCCTACCTCTCCGAAGCCGGCCGGCTGGTCGAAGCGGAGGACTACCGGGACGCGTTCAGTATTCCTCCGCGCTTCGAATCCCTTGCCGGCGGTATGGTTTCGACTGTTCCGGACTATATGGCTTTCCTTGCTGCCCTGGCCGACGACGTGCTGCTCCCTGCAGGAGTTGCTGCCGAAATGGCCTCCGATCAGCTGGTGGGCAGCCAGCGCGGCGGCTTCACGGAGATGTCAGGCCCGGCAGAGAGCTGGGGCTATATGACGGCGGTGCAGACAGAGCCGGGCGCGGCCTGGTCCGAGCCGGGCATGTGGGGCTGGGCAGGAGGTTCCGGCACCAGTGCCGCTGTCTATCCGAACGGGGACATCGGGGTCGTCTTTACCCAGCGCTTTATGTCCGGCCCGCAGGACACCTTCGACTGGTTCTGGGAACCGTTCGGGCAGGTGCGTACCGCTGTACGCGGGGGCGGTTAACGCCCGACGGCGGCACCGCTGACGATCCTTCTGAGACCGTCTGCCGCACCGCCGTCGTTATTAGCTGCGGATCTAGAGGACCTTCGCCAGGAAATCCTGCAGCCGCGGGGACTGCGGGTTCCCGAAGAGTTCCTCGGGTGAGTTTTCCTCGACAATGAGGCCGTCGGCCATAAAGACCACCCGGTCAGCCACTTCGCGGGCGAAGCCCATTTCGTGGGTGACCACAACCATGGTCATGCCTTCCTTGGCCAGGTCACGGATGACCTGGAGCACCTCGCCGACCATTTCCGGGTCAAGGGCGGAAGTTGCCTCGTCAAAGAGCATCACGTCCGGCTTCATGGCCAGGGCACGGGCAATGGCCACACGCTGCTTCTGGCCGCCGGAGAGCTGCGCAGGGCGGGCATCGGCCTTGTCAGCCAGTCCCACCCGGTCCAGCAGCGCCAGGGCGTTGGCACGGACCTCTGCCTTGGCACCCTTCTTCAGTTCCACCGGCGCCAGCATGATGTTCTCCAGCACGGACATGTGCGGGAACAGGTTGAAGTGCTGGAACACCATGCCGATGTGCTGGCGGACCTTGTTCAGGTCAACCTTCGGGTCGGTGAGGTCGAAGCCGTCAATGACGACTTTTCCTGCGGTGATGTCTTCGAGCTTGTTCAGGCAGCGCAGGAACGTGGATTTGCCGGAGCCGGACGGACCGATCACGCAGACCACTTCGCCCTCGGCGACGGCGACGTCCAGTCCCTTCAGGACCTCGACCGGACCGTAGGACTTGCGCAGGCCGATGGCTTCGATCTTGCTCACTTGTTGAACCTCTTATCCAGGACGTCCGCCAGCTTGGTCAGCAGCGTGATGACGATGAAGTACAGGGCTGCCACGATGATCAGCACCTCGGCGGTGCGGAAGTTCACCGCGTAGATCTGCTGTGCCTGGTACGTCAGCTCCGCGAAGCCGATGACGGCCAGCAGCGACGTGTCCTTCAGGGTGATCACGAACTGGTTGATGAAGGACGGCGTCATGATCTTCACGGCCTGCGGAATGATGATCTTCTGCATGGTCTTGCCGTAGCCGAGGCCCAGGCTGCGGGCGGCTTCCATCTGGCCCGGATCCACGGACTGGATGCCGCCGCGCACGATCTCCGTCATGTAGGCACCGGCGTTCAGGCTCAGCGTGAGGACACCTGCGGTCAGCACGTCAACCGGCTGGCCGATGATCTGCGGCAGGCCGAAGTAGAAGAAGAAGGCCTGCACCAGCACCGGGGTGCCGCGGAAGATCGAGACGTAGGTGGTGGCGATGCCGCGCAGCACAATCTTGGAGCTGACCTTGAAGAAGCCGAAGATCACACCCAGGATCAGTGCGAAGAAGAGGGACAGCGCAGTGGCCAGCAGCGTCAGGCCAAGGCCCTTGGCGAAGGCGGGTGCGTTGTCGGTAACCAGTGACCAGAAGCTGGAATCGGCTGCGCCGGCGTCCAGGTAGCGGTCCAGGATCTCATCGTATTCACCGGACTCGCGCAGGTCGGCAAGGCCCGCGTTGAAGGCCTCCAGCAGCTCGGGGTTGGTGTCAGCGTTGACGGCGAAGCCGTAGGAGGAACCAACCTCCTTGTCGGTGACGGTTTTCAGTCCGTTTCCAGACTTGATGCCGTACGCCAGGACGGGGTAATCGTCGAAGACGGCAACGGAAGAGCCGGCTTTGACGTCGTCGTACATCTGCGCGGACTGGGCGAAGGCGATGACGTCGAAACCGTACTGGTCCTTGATGGACTCGGCGAACGCCTGGCCTTCGGTGCCGGTCTTGACGGCCACGCGCTTGCCCTCGAGGTCCTCGTAGCCGGAGACCTCGTTGTTGTTCTCTGCCACGGCCATCTGGATGCCGGACTCGAAGTACGGGTCTGAGAAGTCAAAGACCTTCTGCCGTTCCTCGGTGATGGACATACCGGCAATGACGCCGTCCACCTGGTTGGACTGCAGTGCCTGAAGCGCGGCGTCGAAGCCGAGGGACCGGATTTCCACCGAGAAGCCCTGGTCTTCGGCGATGGCGTTCATCAGGTCAATGTCGATGCCGACCAGTTCGCCGTTCTCGCGGAACTCGAAGGGCGCAAAAGTTGTATCTGTACCGATGGTGTAAGTCTTGCCGGCCGCCTCACCGGCAGCCGGAGAGGTGGCCGCGAAGGCCCCGGATGCGGGAATGCCCAGCAGCAGCGCTATAGCTGCCAGCAGGGAGGTGAGGGGAACCGCGAGTGAGGCGGGGGCCTTGGGCACCCGTTTGCCACTGTGCAAAGTAAACATCTCCTAGCTAATGGTTCGCGGCGATGCGCAGCAAACGCCACCAAAGAGCCTACTAGGAATGCGGGCACCGAAATTACCGCGGGGCGCTCCCAGCGGCCTCAGCCGACCCCGTAACCGTAGAACCAGCGTTCGAAGACACCTCGCGCCCTGCGGGTGACCCGAAGGTAGTCTTCCTCCAAAACCCCGCCCTGACCTGCGGGGTAACCGCACCAGCGGGCAACTGCCTCGAGTTCGCGGCGGGAAGAGGGCAGCACATCGGGGTTCCGTCCGCCGCGAATCACATTTGCACAACGGATCCGGCTGGCCAGCAGCCAGCTCTCCCGCAGGATGGCGGTATCCGCCTCCGGCAGGAACCCTGCATCGGAAAGTGCGTCAAGCGCCGGGAGGGTCGCCGTGGTGCGCAGAGCCGGATATTTGCGGGCATGCTGAAGCTGCAGGAGCTGCACCAGCCACTCAACGTCGCTGAGCCCGCCGCGGCCCAGTTTCAGCTGCCGGGAGGGGTCGGCGCCGCGGGGCAGCCGCTCGGCTTCCACCCGGGCCTTGATCCGGCGGATCTCCCGCACATCGGTTTCGGCCAGCTGTTCGGGATACCGGATCGGATCCACCAAAGAAATGAAGTCCTCCCCGAGCCGGTCATCGCCGGCCATGGGCCGTGCCCGCAGCAGGGCCTGGGCCTCCCAGGCCAGCGACCACCGTTCGTAGTACCCGGCGTAGGAGTCCAGGCTGCGCACCAGCGGCCCTTGGCGGCCCTCCGGCCGCAGTGCGGCGTCGAGCTCCAGGACCCGTTCCGCCTGAACGGCCGGCCGGCAGGGCTGCTGCAGCAGCGAGGAGACGAGCTGCACGATCCGCTCCGCCTGGCGCTGCGCCGCCTGGGCGTCGCTGCCGGGCAGCGGGCGGTGCACGTACAGCACATCGGCGTCGGACCCGTAGCCGATCTCCCGCCCGCCCTGGCGCCCCATGGCGACCACCAGGACGTCCGTAAGCTGTTCCTCGCCGGCGTAGACCTCGTTCTCGGCCACATGCAGGGTACCCAGGACTGCGGCGCGGTCGTTGTCCGACAGGGCCCGGCCGACTTCTTCCTGCGTGAGCAGCCCGGCGCTGTCCGCCAAAGCGATGCGCAGCATCTCCCGCCGGCGGATCAGCCGGATCAGCCGGACGGCTTCCTCCGGCCGCGGGTGCCGGGACATTTTGGCCCGCATCTCCTGCCAGAGGGAATCGAAGCTGGACGGCTGCAGGTCCTTGTCCGTTCCCAGCCAGGCGGTGGATTCCGGGGAGACTTCCAGCAGCTCGCTGATGAACCGGGAGGAGGAGAGGATCTGGCAGAGCCGCTCCCCCGCCGCGGAGGAGTCGCGGATCATGCCCAGGAACCAGTGGCTGTCCCCCAGCGCCTCGCTCAGGCGCCGGAAGCCCAGCAGGCCGGCGTCGGGATCCACGCCGTCGCCCAGCCAGCCGAGCAGGACGGGAAGCAGCTGGCGCTGCAGCGCGGCCCGGCGGCTAATTCCGCTTGTGAGCGCTTCGATGTGCTTCATGGCCCCGCGCGGATCGGCATAGCCCAGCGCTGCCAGCCGGGCCTGCGCGGCCTCGGGGCTGAGCCGGACCTCTGCCTCGGAGAGGTTCGCCGCAGTGGCCAGCAGCGGGCGGTAGAAAATCGCTTCATGCAGCCGCCGCACCAGCCGCTTAGTCCGCTGCCAGTTCTCCAGCAGCCGCTCGGCGCTCGGCCGGACCAGGGCCAGGGCACCCGCGGATGACTTGGAGAGCGCGCGCAGGGCTGGTTCAGATTCGGGCATCAGGTGGGTCCGGCGCATGTGCACCATCTGGATCCGGTGCTCCAGCACACGCAGGTAGCGGTAGGCCGCATCAAGGTCCGCTGCGTCGCCCCGGCCGATGTAGCCGCCCTCGCTGAGCGCTACGATGGCCGCCGTGGTGGTGCGGACCCGCAAGGTCTCGTCGATCCTGCCGTGCACCAGCTGCAGCAGCTGGACGGTGAACTCGACGTCCCGCAGCCCGCCCTTGCCGAGCTTGATCTGCCGGGCTTCCTCATGGGAGGGGATGTGATCCGTGACCCGCCGGCGCATCGCCTGCACGGATTCCACGAACCCGTCCCGCTCCGAACTGGACCAGATCAGCGGGGCGACCGCGTCCTCGTAGCGCCGGCCAAGTTCAGGATCCCCGGCCACGGCGCGTGCCTTGACCAGCGCCTGGAACTCCCAGGTCTGTGCCCAGCGCTGGTAATAGTGCAGGTGTGAATCGAGGGTCCGGACCAGGGGCCCGTCCTTGCCTTCGGGACGGAGGTTCGCGTCCACTTCCCACAGTCCAGGTTCCGGAGCCGAGGCATTGATCACCCGGGAGATGCCGGCGGCCATGGCAGTGCCGATGCGGCCGGCCAGTGTTTCGTCCAGGCCCGGGGCGTCCAGCACATAGATGACGTCGACGTCGGAGATGTAGTTCAGCTCGCTGGCGCCGCACTTGCCCATGCCGATTACGGCCAGCCGCACCGCAGCGACGTCGGCCGGGTCAAAGGCGTCTGCCAGCTCCGCACGGGACACTGCAAGGGCGGCCTCCAGCGCCGCGCCGGCCAGGTCCGCCAGTTCGCGGCCGACGGCGGGCATCGTGTCTTCCGGTGAAGCGGCGCCGAGGTCCCGGATCGCCAGGTCAAGCAGGTGCCGGCGGTAGCGGGTGCGCAGCTGCACGTACGCGTCGGGGCCGGTCAGGCGGGCCACCGGGTTGGGACCGGAACCGGCCTGCACCGACTCCAGCAGGGACGCGCGGAGCGTCCGGGCGGCCACCTGCCCCGGCTCAGCACGCAGCCCGGTGTGGAATAGTTCAGCGTTCTCCGGGTGCCGCATGACGAACTCGGCCAGCGCCTCGGATGCGCCAAGGACCCGGAAGAGGGCTTCGGAGTCATCCTGCTCCCCCGCCACGAGTTCTTCGAGCGGGGGGATCCGGGAGAGCAGCCGGACCAGGGACTGCAGCGCCATGTCCGGGTTCGCCGCGCGGACGAACCCGGCGAAGAGCCGTTCCTGGTCGATCCCCTCCAGTTCCGGGGCGGCCAGGAACCGTTCGCTTTTCTCCAGGTCCGTGAAACCGGCGGCGATCAGGCGTCTGGTCAGGCTCATCGGCAGTCCGCTTCCGTTAGAGGATGCTCAGGTTCTTCTTCAGCTCGAAGGCCGTGACCTGCTGGCGGTATTCGTTCCAGTCGGCCTGCTTGTTGCGCAGGAAGTTCTCGAAGACCTGCTCGCCCAGGATCTCCGCGACCAGCTCCGAGTCCTCCATGACGCGGATGGCGTCGTGCAGGCTCGAGGGCAGGGGCGCGTGGCCCATGGCGCGGCGTTCGGCTGCGCTCAGCGACTCGATGTCATCCTCGGCGCCCGGGGGAAGCTCGTAGCCTTCCTCGATGCCCTTCAGGCCCGCTCCGAGGAGCACGGCGTAGGACAGGTACGGGTTGGCTGCGGAGTCGATACCGCGGTATTCGATCCGGGCGGACTGGCCCTTGCCCGGCTTGTACAGCGGCACCCGCAGCAGCGCGGAGCGGTTGTTGTGGCCCCAGGACAGGTAGCTGGGAGCTTCCCCGCCGCCCCAGAGGCGCTTGTAGGAGTTCACGAACTGGTTGGTGACGGCGGTGAATTCCGGTGCGTGCCGCAGGATGCCGGCCATGAACTGGCGTGCCGTGGTGGAGAGCTGGAATTCGGCGCCGGCCTCGAAGAACGCGTTGGAGTCGCCCTCGAACAGGGAGAAGTGCGTGTGCATGCCGGAGCCCGGGTGGTCGGAGAACGGCTTGGGCATAAACGTGGCGTAGCAGTCGGTCATCAGCGCGACTTCCTTGACCACGGTGCGGAACGTCATGATGTTGTCCGCGGTCTGCAGCGCGTCCGCGTAGCGCAGGTCGATCTCGTTCTGGCCGGGACCTGCCTCGTGGTGGCTGAACTCCACGGAGATGCCCACGGCTTCCAGCATTGAAACCGCGGTGCGGCGGAAGTCCTGGGCCACGCCGCCAGGGACGTGGTCAAAGTAGCCTGCGCGGTCCACCGGTACCGGCTCGCCGTCGGGCCCGGGCTGGTCCGACTTCAGCAGGTAGAACTCGATTTCCGGGTGCGTGTAGCAGGTGAAGCCCATGTCCGCGGCCTTGGCCAGCTGGCGCTTGAGGACGTAGCGCGGGTCGGCAGCCGAAGGCTGGCCGTCCGGGGTGAGGATGTCGCAGAACATCCGGGAGGTCTGCTCCTCGTCACCGCGCCAGGGCAGGATCTGGAAGGTGGAGGGATCCGGCTGGGCCAGCATGTCCGACTCGAAGATACGGGCCAGTCCCTCGATCGAGGAACCGTCAAAGCCGAGGCCCTCCTCGAAGGCGCCTTCAACTTCCGCCGGCGCCAGCGCCACGGATTTCATCGATCCAACGACGTCGGTAAACCAGAGCCGCACAAACCGCACGTCACGTTCTTCGATCGTTCGCAGAACGAATTCCTGCTGGCGGTTCATGCTTAACCTCTTTCGCTGTACTTCGCTTGGCGGTTCCGGATTCGGCCTGCAATTACTCTACCCAGCCCAGAGGGCTTTTTCGGCTCTGGGCGGCGCGTGGCTTCGGACATTACGCGCAGGACATATTCCCCGGTCCGCGGCACGGGCCGGGCCAAGGTTTAGTAGTCTCGAAGGATGACCAGCGCTGAACAGCCCAAACCGTACGGCACCGAGAAGAGCACGGCACCGGTGCCGCCCCGGCGGGTTCGAACCTCCTACCTGCAGCAGCTCAAGGACAGCGGCGGAAAGTTCGCCATGCTTACTGCCTACGACCAGTACACGGCCCAGATCTTCGACGAGGCCGGCATCGAAACCCTGCTGATCGGCGATTCAGCGGCAAACAACGTGATGGGCCACGAAACCACTCTGCCCATCACGCTGGACGAAATGATCGTGTTCGCCAAGTCGGTCTCCGCCGGCGCCAAGCGTGCGCTGATCGTGTGCGACCTGCCGTTCGGTTCCTACGAGGTTTCCCCCGCGCAGGCCATTGAGTCCTCGGTGCGCCTGATGAAGGAAGCCGGCGTCCAGGCCGTGAAGATGGAAGGCGGCGCCCACTACGCGGATCACGTCCGCGCCATGACTGCCGCCGGCATTCCGGTCATGGCCCACGTGGGTTTCACTCCGCAGAGCGAGCATGCCCTGGGCGGGTACAAGGTCCAGGGCCGCGGCGATGCCGCGCAGGCCGTGATTGACGACGCCGCCGCGCTGGCTGAGGCGGGCGCGTTCTGTGTGCTGATGGAAATGGTCCCGGCGGACGTTGCCGCAGCGGTTGATGCTGCCGTCCGGGTGCCTACGATCGGTATCGGCGCCGGAAACGCAACCACCGGACAGGTGCTTGTTTGGCAGGATATGGCCGGCATGCGCGGCGGCAAGGCTCCTAAGTTCGTCAAGGCTTTCGCCGACGTCCGCTCAGTTCTGTCCAACGCGGCCCGCGAGTACGCGGACGAAGTCCGCAGCGGAACGTTCCCCGGCCCCGAACACAGCTTCTAGGCCAGGCCTGCCGGCGGGACGTACAGGCGGTTTCCGCCCGCCCGCCGGCAGAACCTTAGTCTTCGTCCTTGTCCCAGGCTTCGTTGCGGGCCTGGACCTTCTGCAGCGCTGCCGCAGCTTCTTCCCGGGTTTGGTACGGACCCAGCAGCTTCGTCCAGTCCGACTGCGGGCCCACCTCAACTTCGTGGGTCTGAACATTGAACCAGTACTCGGCCATTGGCCCTCCTCCATCTCGGTCCCGGGCACCCGTTTGGGCCGGCCGGGGGTGCACAATCGCGCGGCCATGCAGCAGCACGGAACGCTGGCGATAAGATCGATACTATGCCCCAGAATATTGCCACCGCACCCCTTGGCCGCCTCCAGCCGGGAACGCTCTCCCCCCGGCGCCCGGTACCGGCGTCGATTGTCCGTCCCGAGTACGTGGACAAGGATGCACCGGCAAAATTCACCGGCTCAGAGGTCAAGTCCGCAGAGACCATCGAGAAGATCCGCTTTGCCGGCAGGATCGCTGCACAGGCCATTGTTGAGGTTGGCAAGCGCATTGAACCCGGTGTCACCACTGATGAGCTGGACCGCGTGGCCCACGAATTCCTGCTGGACCACAACGCTTACCCGTCCACCCTGGGCTACCGGCACTTCCCGAAGTCCATCTGCACCTCCATCAATGAGGTCATCTGCCACGGCATTCCGGACTCGACGGTGATTCAGGACGGGGACATCGTCAACGTGGACATCACCGCGTACATCAACGGCGTGCACGGCGACACGAACTACACGTTCCTGGCCGGCAACGTGGATGAAGAATCCCGCCTGCTGGTGGAGCGGACCGCCGAATCCCTCCGCCGCGCCATCAAAGCAGTGATGCCGGGGCGTGAAATCAACGTAATCGGCCGCGCCATCGAGTCATATGCCAAGCGCTTCGGCTACGGTGTGGTGCGGGACTTCACGGGACACGGCGTCGGCGAAGCGTTCCATACCGGCCTGATAATCCCGCACTACGACGCCGCACCGGCCTACAGCCGCCTCATTGAAACCGGAATGGTGTTTACCATTGAGCCTATGCTCACTCTCGGGACCATTGAGTGGGACATGTGGGAAGACAACTGGACCGTGGTCACGAAGGACCGCAAGCGCACTGCCCAGTTCGAACACACCCTGCTCGTCACCGATGACGGCGCCGAAATCCTGACCCTGCCCTAGGGCACCGCCTAGCACTGGAGAACCATGGCCAAGAAGCACAAGAACAAGCACGACGCCGTCATTGGCATCGACATCGGCGGTACGGGCATCAAGGGCGGCATCGTCGATCTCGCCAAGGGCAAGCTCATTGGTGACCGCTTCCGGATCCCGACGCCGAAGCCTGCCACGCCGGAGGCAGTCGCCGGCGTCGTCGGCCAGATCGTTGCTGAGCTCTCTTCCCGTCCCGAGGGACCGGGTCCCGATGTTCCCGTTGGCGTCACGTTCCCGGCCATCATCCAGCACGGTGTGGCACGCTCCGCGGCCAACGTGGACAAGAGCTGGGTGGACACGGACGTCGATGCACTGCTCACCAACGCACTAAACCGCGAAGTCCAGGTCATGAACGACGCCGACGCCGCCGGCCTGGCCGAAGCGCGCTACGGCGCCGGACGCGGCGTGAGCGGCACCGTACTGGTGATCACCCTGGGCACGGGCATCGGATCGGCACTGATCTCCAACGGCGCGCTGGTCCCCAATGCTGAGCTGGGCCACCTGGAGATTGACGGTGTCGACGCTGAAACGCGTGCCTCCGCCTCCGCCCGCGAACGCGACGACATCAGCTGGGAAGAATACGCCAAGCGCCTGCAGCGGTACTTCTCCCACGTGGAGTTCCTTTTCTCCCCCGACCTGTTTGTGATCGGCGGCGGCATCTCCAAGCGCAGTGAAGACTTCCTGCCCATGCTGGACCTGCGCACCCCCATGGTCACGGCCAACCTGAAGAACAACGCGGGAATCGTCGGCGCCGCTCTCCAGGCAGCGCTGCACTTCAACTACATCAAGTAGCTCTCTCCCCCCAATCGAGAGGCCAGTTGCGGCTCTTTTCAGCCTTGGAAAGAGCCGCAACTGGCCTCTCGATGGTTGCTGGGGGCAGCCGACGCCGTCTACTGGGCGGTCAGCGGACGCTGGGCGCCGGCCGGAACTACGCCGGCACGCGCTGACTCGGCCCGCAGGGCGGCAATCGCGGTTTCAAAGTCCTCCAGCGAATCAAAGGACTGGTAGACGCTGGCGAAGCGCAGGTACGCCACCTGGTCCAGTTTCTGCAGCGGCTGCAGGATGGCCAGGCCCACTTCATGGGCCTGGATCTCGGCAACACCGGAGGCACGGATGGTTTCCTCCACCTCCTGGGCCAGCAGCGCCAGGTCATCTTCACTGACGGGCCGGCCCTGGCAGGCCTTGCGCGCCCCGTTGATGACCTTGCTGCGGCTGAAGGGCTCAGCCACACCGGACCGCTTGATGACGCTCAGGCTTGTGGTCTCCACGGTGCTGAACCGGCGTCCGCATTCGGGACACTGCCGGCGGCGGCGAATCGCTGAGCCGTCGTCAGCCAGGCGGCTGTCCACGACCCGCGAATCGGCGTTGCGGCAATACGGACAGTACATTCCTCGGTCCTTTCACACGCGGGCGGCGGGCTTGGCGCCCTCATTCTAGGTCTCTGCCGGGCCCGGGTTCCAACCCGGGCCGGAGCTGGTGGCAGCGCTAGCCGGCGAACCGGATGCTGACGGCGTCGCCGTGGGCCGGGAGGTCCTCGGCCCGCGAGAGCGCGACGACGTGCCCGCTGACCTCGTTCAGGGCATTCCGTCCGTAGTCGATCACCTGAATGGCGCGCATAAACGTGGTGACGTTCAGTCCCGAGGAGAACGCCGCGGTTCCGGCGGTGGGGAGCACATGGTTTGAACCGGAGCAGTAGTCGCCCAGGCTGACCGGGCTGTAGCTGCCCACAAAGATCGCACCGGCACTGGTGATCCGCCGTGCCACGTCCGCTGCGTCAGCGGTCTGGATTTCGAGGTGTTCCGCGCCGTAGGCGTTGCACACCGCGATTCCGTCATCCAGCGAGTCCACGAGGACGACGGCGGACTGCGGGCCGGAGAGTGCGGTGCGCACCCGCTCCGTGTGCTTGGTGGCGGAAACCTGCACGTCCAGTTCAGCCCGCACGGCTTCGGCAAGCTCAGGTGAGTCCGTGACCAGCACGGAGGCTGCGTTCGGGTCGTGTTCGGCCTGGCTGATCAGGTCTGCTGCGACGAACTTGGGTTCGGCGGTGGCATCCGCCAGCACAGCGATTTCGGTGGGGCCGGCTTCCGCGTCGATTCCGACGACGCCCTTGACCAGGCGCTTGGCAGTGGCCACGAAAACGTTGCCGGGGCCGGTCACAACGTCCACCGGCTCCAGGGCGGGACCGCTTTCACCGGCGGGAATGCCGTAGGCAAACGCGGCGATCGCCTGGGCGCCGCCCACTGCGTAGACCTCTTCGATGCCCAGCAGTTCCGCGGCGGCCAGGATGGTGGGGTGCGGCAGGCCGCCGAATTCCTTCTGCGGCGGCGAGGCCAGGGCCAGGGATGCGACACCGGCAGCCTGCGCCGGAACCACGTTCATGACCACGGAGGACGGGTAGACGGCCAGTCCGCCCGGAACGTAGAGGCCCACCCGGTTGACCGGAACCCAGCGGTGGGTGACCTTCGCGCCGTCGGCGATGTCCACCTCGACGTCCGCCGGACGCTGCGCGTCGGCGAACAGGCGGGCTCGGCGGATGGATTCCTCGAGTCCGGCACGTACTGCCGGGTCCAGATTCTGCAGTGCCTCGACCAGCGCCTGGCGCGGCACCAACGGGTGGTCCTGCCGGACGCCGTCGAACTTCTCCGCCAGTTCTGCCAGCGCCGCGAAGCCGCGGGAACGGACGTCGGCGATGATGGCTGCCACCGCGTCAGAGGCCACTTCGGTGGTGGTCTCGGCGCGCGGCATGACGGCCTTCAGCTGGGCTGCGGTATGGGTACCGCCGCGCAGGTCGAGGGTACGCAGGGACTCAAAGGGCTGAGAAGTTCGTTCAGGTGCGGAGGAAGTCACAGCCCCATTCTACCTAGGCATCAAGGCAGGCCGGCCCCAGCAGCACCTTCAAGTCACCGAAGAGCGACGGCGTGGGGTTCACCCGAAGGTCAACGCCGAGTTTCATGACTTCCACCGTGCGGTTTCCATTGAGCCGGATCTGCACTTCCGAGGTTCCCGGATGCGTCCGCAGCACGTCACCGAGCTGGGTCACAACGGTTTCGGTGGCCTTGTACGTGGCCATCGAAATCACCACCGGCCCGGAGTGGCCCTCACTGAGGTCGGGGACGGTGAGTTCCTGGGCGTTGAGGGTCACCGCGCCGTCGTCCCGGCGCTGGAGGCGTCCGCGTACGACGACGATCAGGTCCTCTGCCAGCACGGCGGCAATGGGACCGTAGACCTGGCCGAAGAACATGACTTCCATGGAACCGGCAAGGTCCTCGATCTCGCAGCGGGCATAGGCGTTGCCGCTGTTCTTCGCGATGCGCCGCTGCAGGGACGTAATCATGCCCGCAATGGTCACGATGGCGCCGTCGGGCGGACCTTCCTCGCTGACGATCGAAGTAATGGAGGAATCCGCGTGCTGGCTCAGGATCCCTTCCAGCCCCTGGAGCGGGTGGTCGGAGACGTAGAGGCCCAGCATGTCCCGTTCGAAGGAAAGCTTGTCCTTCTTCTCCCACTCGGGCAGGTCCGGGATATCGATGGAAATTGAATCTTCCGGCTCCGACTCCCCCATGCCCGCGAAGAGGTCGAACTGGCCGACTGCCTCGTTGCGCTTGAGCACCACCACGGAGTCGATGGCTTCTTCATGGATCATGGCCAGTGGTCGGCGGGCGTGCCCCATTGAATCGAAGGCACCGGCCTTGATCAGGGACTCGATGGTGCGTTTGTTACAGACCACCGCAGGGACCTTCATCAAGAAGTCCTTGAAGTTGGTGTACGCGCCCTTTTCTTCGCGGGCGCCCACCATTGCCTGCACAACGTTGGCTCCAACGTTGCGGATCGCGCCCATGCCGAAGCGGATGTCCTTGCCCACCGGGGTGAAGTTCACGGAGGACTCGTTGGCGTCCGGGGGCAGCACCGTAATGCCCATCTTGCGGCATTCGTTGAGGTACAGTGCCAGCTTGTCCTTGTCATCGCCCACGGAGGTGAGCAGGGCTGCCATGTACTCGGTGGGATAGTGCGCCTTGAGGAACGCGGTCCAGTAGGAAACCAGGCCGTAGGCAGCGGAGTGCGCCTTGTTGAAGGCGTAGTCGGAGAACGGGAGCAGGATGTCCCAGAGTGCCTTGATGGCAGCCTCTGAGTAACCGCGCTCCACCATGCCGCCGTGGAAGCCCTCGTACTGCTTGTCCAGTTCGGACTTTTTCTTCTTGCCCATGGCTCGGCGGAGAATGTCTGCCTGGCCGAGCGAGAAGCCGGCCACCTTCTGGGCGATCGCCATAACCTGTTCCTGGTAGACGATCAGGCCGTAGGTGGTATCGAGGATCTCCTTGAGCGGTTCTTCCAGCTCAGGATGGATCGGGGTGATCTCCTGGACGCCGGTCTTGCGCAGCGCGTAGTTGGTGTGCGAGTTCGCACCCATGGGACCCGGACGGTACAGGGCGATCACAGCGGAGATGTCTTCGAAGTTATCCGGACGCATCAGTTTCAGCAGGGACCGCATGGGTCCACCGTCGAGCTGGAACACGCCCAGGGTGTCACCGCGGGCCAGGAGCTCATAGGACTCCTTGTCATCGAGTTCAAGCGTCTCAAGGTCAAGGTCTACGTCCTTGTTGAGCTTTATGTTCTCGATCGCATCCGAAATTATGGTCAGGTTCCGCAGGCCGAGGAAGTCCATCTTGATCAGGCCGAGGCCCTCGCAGGTCGGGTAATCGAACTGCGTGATGATCTGGCCGTCCTGCTCCCGCTTCATGATCGGGATGATGTCGATCAGCGGGTGCGAGGACATGATGACGCCGGCGGCGTGCACACCCCACTGGCGCTTCAGCCCTTCCAGCCCGATCGCAGTCTCAAAGACGCGCTGGGAATCCGGATCCGTAGCCAGCAGTTCGCGCAGCTCTTCGGCTTCGCCGTAGCGCTTGGCTTCCTTGTTGTGGACGTCGGTTAGGGAAATGCCCTTGCCCATGACATCCGGCGGCATCGCCTTGGTGAGGCGCTCACCGACGGAGAAGGGGTAGCCCATCACGCGGGAAGAGTCCTTCAGCGCCTGCTTGGCCTTGATGGTGCCGTAGGTGACGATCATTGACACCCGGTCCGCGCCGTACTTCTCGGTGACGTAGTGGATCACCTCGGAGCGGCGCCGATCATCGAAGTCGACGTCGAAGTCAGGCATGGACACACGGTCCGGGTTCAGGAACCGTTCGAAGATCAGTCCGTGGGCCAGCGGGTTCAGGTCGGTGATGCGCATGGCGTAGGCGACCATGGAACCGGCACCGGAGCCACGGCCCGGACCGACGCGGATGCCGTTGTTCTTGGCCCAGTTGATGAAGTCGGCAACCACCAGGAAGTAGCCCGGGAAGCCCATCTGGGTGATGATGCCGATCTCGTATTCGGCCTGCTTGCGTACGTCGTCGGGGATGCCGTTCGGGAACCGGTACTGCAGTCCGGTTTCAACTTCCTTGACGAACCAGGATTCCTCGTTCTCCCCCGGCGGGCAGGGGAAGCGCGGCATGTAGCTGGCCTTGGTGTTGAACTCGACATCACAGCGCTCGGCGATGAGCAGCGTGTTGTCGCAGGCGTCCGGGTAGTCCCGGAACATGGCACGCATCTCGGCCGGGGACTTGAGGTAGAACTCGTCGGCGTCGAACTTGAAGCGCTTGGGGTCCGCAAGGGTGGAACCGGACTGCACGCACAGCAGCGCGGCATGCGCCTTGGCGTCCTCGGCGTGGGTGTAGTGGAGGTCGTTTGTGGCGACCAGCGGCAGGTCCAGCTCCCTCGCCAGTTTGATCAGGTCCGCCTGCACGCTGCGTTCGATGTCCAGGCCGTGGTCCATCAGTTCGCAGAAGAAGTTATCCGCGCCGAAGATGTCCCTGAAGTCCGACGCCGCCTGCTTGGCTTCGTTGTACAGTCCCAGGCGCAGCTTGGTCTGTACTTCCCCGGAGGGGCAGCCGGTGGTGGCGATCAGGCCCTTGCCGTAGGTCTGCAGCAGGTCCCGGTCCATGCGCGGCTTGTAGAGGTAGCCTTCCAGCGAGGCCAGGGAGGACATGCGGAACAGGTTGTGCATGCCTTCGGTGTTTTCCGCCCACATGGTCATGTGGGTGTAGGCACCGGCACCGGAGACGTCGTCGCGTCCGCCGCCGCCCCACTTCACACGGGTCTTGTCCTGCCGGGCGGTGCCCGGAGTCAGGTAGGCTTCCACGCCGATGATCGGCTTGATGCCGGAGTTCCGGGCTTTGTTCCAAAAATCGAACGCACCGAAGACGAACCCGTGGTCCGTGGTCGCCAGGGCGTTCATGCCCAGCTCATCGGCGTGGCTGAACAGGTCGGTCAGGCGTGCTGCCCCGTCCAGCATCGAATATTCAGTGTGATTGTGAAGATGGACAAACGATTTCGACGTACCAGTTGCTGAAGCCACCTAACCATTCTAGGCGCCGCCGGGAGGGCTCAGATGTCTCCGCGGCCCAGCGCGTCGAGGGCGTACTGCAGATCCTGCGGATACGCCGAAGTGAACTCAACCCACTCCCCTGTTCCGGGGTGGGTGAATCCCAGCTTCCGGGCATGCAGCCACTGGCGGGTCAGCCCCAGCTCAGCGGCCAGCCGCGGGTCGGCTCCGTAGGTGAGGTCTCCGGCGCAGGGATGGCGCAGGGCCGAGAAGTGAACGCGGATCTGGTGTGTGCGTCCGGTTTCGAGGTGGACTTCCACCAGGGAGGCACGGCCGAAGGCTTCCAGGACCTTGTAGTGGGTCACGGAGTCCCGGCCCTCATCCACGACGGCGAAGCGCCAGTCATGTCCCGGGTGCCGTCCGATCGGGGCATCGATGGTGCCCTCCAGCGGATCAGGCAGTCCCTGGACCAGTGCGTGGTATTCCTTCTCCACGGTGCGGTCGCGGAAGGCCTGCTTCAGCAGGGTGTAGGCGTGCTCGGTCTTGGCGACCACCATCACGCCGGAGGTTCCGACGTCGAGCCGGTGGACAATGCCCTGCCGCTCCCCTGCCCCGGACGTGGAAATCCGGTAGCCGGCGGCTGCCAGGGCACCCACCACTGTGGGTCCCACCCAGCCCGGCGAGGGGTGCGCGGCAACACCGACGGGCTTGTCGATCACCACAAAATGTTCATCGTCGGCGAGGATTTTCAGGTCCTCCACGGGCTCGACGACGACGGCCAGCGGGTCACGCTGCTCGGGAACGTCCGCAGCAACGCTGTCTCCGGTGCGCAGCCGGTCCGATTTGGCCAGCGGCCGGCCGCCGCGGGTGAGCCAGCCTTCAGAGCACCAGCCGGCGGCAGTGGAACGGGAAACGTCCAGCAGTTCAGCCATAGCGGCGTCAGCGCGGACACCATCATGCTCCTCGCCAATGGTGAAACGGGAGTGGATCTCAGGCATCGGAGCTGTCCTTGCCTGCAGTGGCCCGCGTGCCGTCCATGTTGATCCCGCGCAGTGTCAGCAGGCACACCAGGATCACGCCGGAAACGACGCAGGAGTCTGCGATGTTGAAGATCGCGAAGTTAGGGAAGGCGATGAAGTCCACCACGTGGCCCTGGCCAAAGGATGGCTCCCGGAAGAGCCGGTCGGTGAGGTTGCCCACTGCGCCGCCCAGCACAAGCCCGAGTGCGATGGACCAGGCGGTGGAGCGAAGCCGGAACATGAGGTAGATGAGGAACCCGGACACCACGACCATAACGATGGTGAAGATCCACGTGTAGTCCGTGCCGATCGAGAAGGCAGCCCCTGGGTTGCGGATGAAGTGCCAGCGCAGCAGAGGGGGGAAGACATCAGTGATCTGCCCCTCCGTCATGGTGGAGACAACCCAGATCTTGGTGAGCTGGTCAAACACCCATGCGGCCAGGGCAATGACGGCCATGATCAGCGCGTAGCGGGTCAGGGCGGCCTTGGGGCGCGCCGGCGGCTGGGGCTGCGGCGCGGGCGCCGGAGTTGAATCAGTCATGGTGCTTTCGGGGTCGGGCAGCGGTGGGTCGGTGCACGGGCGGCACCATTAGTCACAGGAGCTGGAACGGCATGGGCCGGCGGCCGGGAGATCC
>NZ_JBSHIT010000015.1:0-34767 GCF_053619115.1 Arthrobacter sp. NPDC055585 | reverse complement strand
GGCTCTTCGCGGCTCGTGGGGAATTGAGTTCGTGTCGTTGAAGACAGGAGGGCCCGTGGCCCTGCTGGGATGAGTGTGTCTAAGCATTCAACCTGGAACAGGACCACGAGCCCTTGAACGAGCCTACCGGTGTCACCGCCGACCCTGCGACTATCCTTTTCAACCTGCCCGATTACCGTGTCATTGCAACGACTCTCACGCCGAGGGGCCGGCAGGTCATTGTGGAAACCGATCAACCGCCTGGGTGCCCGAGCTGCGGGGTCATTGCCGTCCGGAGGAAGGAACGCCGGTTGCAACGGCTGCGGGATATTCCGGTCGCCGGTCCGGTGGAGGTCTTGTGGTCCAAATACCGGTGGCACTGCGATGAACCGGCCTGCGTACGGCTGTCTTTCTTCGAATCCACGGATCAGGTCCCGTACCGTGCCCGGTCCACGACCCGGCTGCGGAACCACCTCGTGGACGCAGTCATCCGCTCCGGCCGGGCCGTGTCAGAGACAGCTGCCGGTTTCGCCGTGTCGTGGTGGATGGTCCGGGCCGCACTCAATGAAGCTTCCCTGCTCCGGCTGCCCGACGTGGATGCGCTCAGCCCGCGGATGCTGGGTATTGATGAGCACCGTTTCCGGTCCGTGCGTTATTTCCAGGATCCGGCCACAAAGTCCTGGACCCGGTGTGAGCCCTGGATGACCACGATCGTGGACCTCGATACCGGACAGGTCCTAGGCGTGGTGGACGGCAGGGACCACAAGGGCGTTGGGGACTGGCTTCTCGCCCGGCCCCTGGCATGGCGCCTGGGCGTGCAGGTTGTGGCGATCGACCCGTCCGCGGCGTTCCGCAAAGCGTTGAGAATGTGGCTGCCCCGCACCGCGGTCGCGGTTGATCACTTCCATCTGATCTCGTTGGCCAACCATGCGCTCACTGAGACCCGGCAGAACCTCTCCCAGCAGGTCAAGGGCCGCCGTGGCCGGGCAGTGGACAAGGCCTGGGCGCACCGGATGCTGCTATTGCGGGCAGGGAACATGCTCACCGAAAGGGCAGCCCACCGGCTCGAAGAAGTATTCACGGCCGATGATCCAACCGGAACACTGCAGGCCGTCTGGACCATCAAGGAACAGGTGCGGACCCTGCTGCGCACAGGATCACTGGAAGACGCTGCGTCCGCGAAAACCAGACTCGAGGAACTGGTCAAGGCCGCAGCACGACCGGAAACGAACAGGCTCTACCGAACTGTTTGCCGGTGGTGGAACGAGATCGAGGTGCTGATCATTACCGGCGCCACCACGGGAAAGGTCGAGGCTAACAACACCGCTATCAAGCACATCAAACGCACGGCCCGCGGGTACCGCAATCCTGCCAACTACAGATCCGTTATCCTCTTGAGAAGTGCCGTCCGGACGGCGGCATGACACTCATCCGGGAATCTAATTCCCCACGAACCGTGAAGAGCCATTAAAGGGGACGCTAACAAAAAGCAACGGAATATTTAAGCCCCAAACGAAGCACATCATGCCCTTTGTTACCAAGATGTTATTCGGCGCGGTAACTAGCGACTCTCTTCTTGTGGTCTCCATGATTTGGTAGGCTCAGTCCCGGTTTTTCACCAAGATACTTTTGTTTCCTTGTGTCGCAAGGAAGGCAAGGAGCGGAATCGTGCTGAAAAGGACCGAAGCAGACAACAGCAACTGAAGGAGCGCCCAGCCCAGACTGATGGCGGAGAGAAGTTGGGAAGTAGCTTGAGCCGCGATCACGGTAAGAGTCGCAAGAACCGCCCCCGTCATGACGATAGATAGATGTTCAATCACCGCTATGAGGAGTACCTGTACCCGAGGCCAACCAAGTACTTGATACAACGCGTATTCATTTCTCCTCGAAAGCATATTGATTGCGATCAAGCCGGCAGCGACGAAGCTCGAACCGATCCAATACCACTTTGTGAAGCGTTCGGACCAGGTCGCCAGCGGATCATTTGCTTCCCTTGCAGCTACATCGATCGCAAGATCCTGATCTTCTGCAAATATTGCCGGTACAGCCTGTTTGAAAGCGTCATTCGCATCCGGTGTCGTCTCAATCCAACATTCGAGGACCTCCGACCCAGGCCATTCGTTCGTGAACGCCCAGCGACTTTGCATCGGGGCTCTTGATATGTCTCGAAGGACTGCCTGCACGCTAAGCGGGGGTTGCCCGATCAAATCCAGCTGGTTTCCCTGGCGAACTCCCAATTCTTCAGCCAAGACAGGCCCTAGATAAATATCCGGCGAATCTGGGGGTGGAGCAGAGCTTATTACATCTATATATCCGGGGCTCACGCTGACAAGCTGGAACGGCGTGGTAGGAGCCCGGGGCGAGGAAACTACCCTTCTCGAATTAACTGCCCCAACGGCGATGACATCTTCGCGCGACACAAGTCGCATGCAGTCATCTGCACGTATAGAACCAGCTTCAGAAGAAACGATGATCACCTCGGACCCCGATTGGATTCCTTCATGCACCTTGGTGATAGTTTGCGAGACGTGCCCAGACTCAATCCACATGGCAATTCCAAGTAATGACGCGACTATAAGAACCGAGAATACCGTTCGAAATGGTCTAGCTAAAGTACCTTTGAACGCCTCAGCCAGCACAACAGAGCTACGCAATGGATGACTCTCGTAAGCGCAGCGTTCCCTCGGTGAGATCGAAGACCGTATCACACAGCTCAGCTACTGCATTGTCATGCGTGGCAATGATGACGATTTTCCCGGTGTTACCTGCT
The DNA here is from genome assembly GCF_053619115.1 of Arthrobacter sp. NPDC055585. Lineage (NCBI taxonomy): Bacteria > Bacillati > Actinomycetota > Actinomycetes > Micrococcales > Micrococcaceae > Arthrobacter > Arthrobacter sp. NPDC055585. The sequence continues at coordinate 32,018 of NZ_JBSHIT010000015.1, read as the reverse complement.
ACCCGAAGCGCCTCTACGACCGCGAGTGAGCTGCGTCGATCGAGTTGGCCTGTGGGTTCGTCCGCAAGAATGACGGGCGAACTTGAAAGAAGACAGCGCGCCGCGGTCACGCGCTGAATCTCGCCTCCCGACAACAGAGCTACGGAGACCCTGGCAACTGAGCTTAGGCCGAGTTTTTCCATAGTATCGCGGGCGGCAACCTTTGCAGACTTATGCGTGTGACCTTCTGCAAGAAGGCCCACGATAACGTTGTCCTCGGCGGTGCGACCGGCCAGCACGGCATTTGATTGAAGTATCCAAGAAAAATCGTAAGGAATCGCGTGAGTAACACGTGTGTCTTCGACCGATCGCTTCAGGACCCGTCCGCTCGCCGGTTTGGTAAGCTGCCCGATTACATTCAAAAAGGTCGATTTTCCAGAACCAGACGGACCCATAATCGCAGTCAGAGAAGCGGGGTGGAAGGATAGGCTTTGTTCTTTAATGAGCCAGTCACTTCGTCCCGGGACCATATAAGAGACGCCAACTACATCTAACTGCATGTTCGAACGGCCATTGCATCTTGAGGATTGACGAGAACCGTACTCCAATTGTCGCCTAGTCCTACGACCCGAACCTTGCCTATTTCCCCCCCAGCGACTTGGATGAGCTTCGGCGACCAATTGTTCTCTGTATCTTCGACAAATACGCAGTTGCGTCCAGATTTATCGGTAACCAGCGCAGAGACCGGCACGGTGTGGCCCGTTGAGGCAGACACGAAGCTGATCTTTGCAGGGAATGTCTCTGGCGCCCCAGGAATGACCGAACGAAGCTCCGCGATGTTTTCGACAGGATTCTGCGGATCCCCGCTATACTCGAAGACTTCAGCCCCGATCTGAATCGTGGAGCTTCCTTCAGTCTGTGTGGATAGCTCGCCCTGCGGGTCATCCATCGCGAGGGACCGCAAGGTGTTCACCCCTTTTAAGACGATCGTTCCTTGTGCCGGCGCCGGCGCGCCTACTTGGAGTTCGCTGACCGCCACGGGAAAGGGGTCGGCGGGTATCCATACCGTCCAACTCGGATCAAACGTAGGCGCTTCATTTTTCGGTAATGGAACTCCGAGTTCAACAGCAAGTTCGGTAACGCCGCGTTCCGTGTAGCTGCTCCAAGTTGGTCCGAAACCAGCTGAGAAACCTAGAGAAGCAAGAAAATCGTTTAGGGCGGCGACGTCTGGTCCGACACCTCCCGACGTCAGAGGCCGGTAAAAAGGTGCCGGAGTCGCTGCTGCAACCTTCCATGAATTGTCAATACGCACTACTTTGGTCCCCGAGGTGATGGCACCATCGGGTACTTCTGCAACCTCAGTTATTATTCCTTGCCACCCAGTCGAGACAATTGAGACGCCGTCGTGCCATGTTAGCTTCAGTTCCACGTCCGCTGAGGCTTGAAAGGTTTCTGCCTCCACATCTATACCTACCGGAGCTGGAGTCGCTGTGAGCTCTTTAGGTGGATTGTTCATGGTCCAAACGCCATAGGCGAGTAGCAGAAGAGGCACTAAGAAAAGGATCGCAAGAAAAATCCAAGGACCTGTTCGCTTAGATCCATGAGGCGAGGACCGCGGGGAGCGACGTGGACTACGAATGCGCGTGCTCACTCTCGGTCGGAGCCACGTAGAAATAACCCGGGTACTTCTGGATGCACCGTTCTGCCTTATCGACGTTCTCGGGGGTGCTGACAGCCTCAAGAATCTGGTCGTACGATGCGTTATCTTCTACGGGGATGCCATCATCTTTGAGGCACTGGATAACGTCAGGACGCTGCTTGTCGTGTTCTTCAGGGGAGAGCAGCTGCTGGTAAGCCCAAACCTTCCCGACCTCTACAAGGTATTCCTCCAGACATTTATCAGCGGCCAGATTGATCCGATCGGCGTCTTCCTTGGTGTTTGCAACGACTTCGTAGCTGAAGGTTTTCTCGTTGTTACCCGTATCGACGAGATCACCAACAGTGGCCCCTGCGGTTTCAACACAGGACCGCTGTGCTAAAAGTGCCTTTTCATACTCGGGATAAGACACGGCGTTATCCTTCAAGATCTCTTGTTGGAAGGGCGTGGTCTGCTCAGCGAGTGCTTGGATGTCGAGGGGAGACGCTGCTTCCATATCGGATGAACAGCCAGTAGACGCGAAGAGCAACATGGATACGCCGAAGAAAGCTGCGGTCATTTTGGCCGCGGTAAATGGGGTGCGCGGATACAGACTTTGAGACTTCATTTGACTCCCCAGCAACTTTTTGTGCGGGCCGTCGCTAACCCGCTTCTGACGTGTTGAAGCCAAAATAGCATCGAATGACTTCCCTGTCCCTAGCGGAGTGAAAATCCGGCGAGTCATCTGTGCGGCGAAGTACGGTCAGGGACTATCTGTCCCCTCAGCGCGGCTATTTATTTTGGTATTCGCACCATCGCGTTTTGAAGTCAGATAAGCCCCTAGAAAGAGGTCATGGGCTACTGCCCAAGCTGCAAAGTACCGGGGCCCAACGTCGCTGTCCGCGACGGCGCCGCAGCGGCCGACGTATGGACATCACGGGGCTCCCTCCGTCGTCGCCGCTGCAGCTTCGGAGCAAGCGCTGGAAGTAGGGTCTACAACGTAGTCTGCACCAGCCACCAGCCACCAGCCACCAGGCGCCGGCCAGAATCACAGCTGCACGCGGCCGAGGCTCTCGTGGCTAAGGGAGGCTTCACCGCTGCCAGTGTGAGGGCCGTTGCCGCCCGCGCCGGCATAGGAGCAAGCACCATGCGGTATTGGTTTCCCAGCCAGGAAGCGCTCAGCACCGCGATTGCTCAGAGTGCGCTGACCCTTGAGCTGCGAGACGAGCGAATCACTGATCAGCCTCTGCCACCAGCAGAACGCCTCGCGGAATTTCTGATGCAGTTCCTGCCCGTAGATGAGGACACCGGGGCCCTGCTCAGGGATGGTTCGCTCTCGTAGCGTCCGCCGTAGGGCCTGCTTCAACCACGCTTGGAAAAGCGATGTACGAAGGAGTGCTTTCCACGACCCGGGACAGGGCGTCCGGGTGGCTGACCGTTCTTGCTCGTGAGGGAGCACTGGAGAAGACGAGGATCCGCCGGTCGACCACAGCCTTAATGACGCGAATCGACGGACTCACATTCGGACTGATCCTCCCCCCGCGGTGTGGCTAATGGCGCTACTGCTCAGGCCATTCTCCGAGAGGATGCGTACGCGACTTTGAACGTCGACAAGTTCCTGCCTTCAGCACTGGCTCAAAAAGGCGACGCGTAGCCATATGCCCGACGAGCATTGGTTGGAAGATTGGGCACTCGGCTACAATCCGCTGCAAAACCATGCCGTTTACCGCTGCGACTCACATTCTCGCCGGGGGAGTCGTGCCAGAATGTCGCGGGCGGCCGAGGCCGTATCAAGCGACTGCGTTTTACGCTCAAAATAGCCTACTCTGCAGTGTGAACTGATCCTTCGACGGTATTCGGCATATGCGAACCCTAACTTCAACTCATCAACCAAGATGGTTGAGGTCCCGAGAATTTTGGTCCTCTCTTCGCTACGGTGAGAATGAGGTTATGGGAAGTTCTCAAGCAATTACCGCTGTTACTGGTGGCTCCCACGGGATCGGCGCAGCCATCGTTGAACGATTGGCTGCGGATGGGCACGATGTCCTGATTGGCTACCAGAGCAATGAAGCTGCCGCTGAGGAAGTTGCGCGGCGTGTCCAAGCGCTAGGCATGAGCTCGGTCATCGCGGCCGTCCACGTCACCGATCCCAAGTCACTCGATGAGTTCTTTCGACCCCGCGATCGAACTACCGGGCATGATCCGGCCCCGGGGAGATGTCCCGACAGGCACGGGCCAACGGCAGTTCAGCAGCGGCAGGGAATCGTGTGTTCTGTGTACTCGGTCCACCGAGACCCGAGGGAAAACTAGCCTCCACATACGCGGGCCGCATGCCCTGAGAGGAGGTGACATTCGACGGCAGCACGGGCGGGATCCTTCGATCTGCCGCGAGTACCAGACTCTCTTGGAACTGACGATTTACAGGGTCCGTCTGATCCACCCAGGTCTGCTGCTTCAAGCGCTGCAGGCCGGCACGAAACTGTTCGCTCCAGTTCTCGCCGAGGAACGGAATGTCGGCGGCATTGGCGAACCCGAGAATGTTGCCCCGAATGGGGAGGAGTATGCCGCCCGCGGGCGCGGCCGCGGCATGCCAGGTTCTGTGCCTGCCATCGGACCATCCGCTGTCCCATGGGTCCATCGTTACTGCTTCGCCAGGGCTGAACCATGACCGCACGATCTTGAGTTCAAGATCGGACAATCCCGGATCCTGAACACGAATACGGATACTTCCATCCGGGTCAGGAACGTCCTGACCGGCCCCTGCCGCGAGGGCATCCCCGACGTCTTGAATGGTCCTCCCGATAGCTTTCCAGTCCTGGTCGTAGGACTCCCAGCGGGGAAACGCGCCGTGGTCGGGATCAGCGACCCGTGTGCCCAGCTGTTCCGGCGTTGCACGCCACCAGGTGAGCGGACGATGCACCTCGACGCTCAACCATTCAGCGGCGTTCTCTCCGAGTCCTTCGGGGAAGGCCTCTGCCGGGAGGTCATGCCAGCGTGAGTTAGCCGGATCGCGGAACCACTGATCGACGTTTTCCGGCAGGTAGCGGATGACCTGTGTGCCGAGTACGTAGTAGTCGGGACCAATGTTCCGGCGTCGCCATTCGGCTAGTTCCTGGACGGTGACGCCGTATTCGGCGCCCACCTGCTGGGGTGTCATGAGCTGGTTCACGGGCTTGCTCCTTTTCTCTTTGCCACCGTTCCTTTCGGCAAAGCCGTCACATCTTGGCCGCGAAGTGAATTGGCCAGCCGGAGCCGGGGGAGCGTGGAATACCGGAGGGAGCGAAGCGAGTGAGGATATGCCGCGAAAGCCGCCGGCGCAGGCTTGCCAAGAGAAGGGCGGACAGTACCCTCCAAAGCCGAAACGGAACGGCGCAGCCGGTCAATGTGGCAGGAGCGAAGCTCCCCGCAGGCGGTAGAGCCGCGGGACCGCTCTCCGCGTTCGTCCGCGGAGCCGCGGAGCAAGCTATAGACTTAGGTCCCCCAAGTCGCTTGCCACTCTGGACGTGTGTCCGGTCGTGGGTCACACTGTGCGTGTGGTCCCCGCCGCAGGGGCGGGGTCGCTGCGCTGGGCCGAAAGGCAGGGAAGTGGCATGGGGCATCCGTCCGAAGGCCGGCTGTTTGGCCGCCGCCGGCGTGCCAACGTGCAGGGCGGCCGGCAGCACGATCACCGGGTGAAGGTGACCCCGGAAGAGGAAGCGCAGCTGCTGCGCCTGGCTGAGGCCCAGCACGTCACTGTTCCCCGGCTCCTCGTTGAGTCAGCGCTGGCATCAGCTGCCGGTGAGACACCTACTGAACGCAAGCAGGCCATGGCTGAGCTCTTCGCGCTTCACCGGCTGCTGGCCGCAGTGTCCAATAACGTGAACCAGATCGCGCGGGCCACTAACGCAACAGGAGAGGTTCAGGCCGAAACCGCCGCGACGTTGAAGAAGGTCCGTGAAGTCGCTGTCCGGATTGACCGGGCCATCGACGGATTGGGTTTCGGGCAATGAATCCGAACATCGTCCGAGGTGAACGCATGTCGGGTCTGATGATGTATTTGGTCGGGCCGGGCAAGACCAACGAACACACCGAACCTCACCTGATCGCCGGGGATCAGGCGTTGCTCGCCTGGCACGACGACGCGGAGCTGGACCGGGAGGCAGCGCTGGGCATCGCCCGTCATTTGGAACGGCCGCGCAGCGCGTACGGTGTGAACGTCAACGGCGGGCACGTCTGGCACTGCTCTTTGTCGATTCGTGCCGAGGAGGGGTTGCTGACGGATGAAAAGTGGCAGAACATTGCCAACGATTTCATCCAGGCGATGGGCTTTGATGACCACGAGGGGACGAAAGCGCCCTGCCGGTGGGTCGCGGTGCGGCACGGAGTGTCGAAGAACGGGAACGACCACATCCACTTGGCGGTAAACCTCGTCCGGGAAGACGGCACCAAGGCATCTATTCATAACGACTTCCGTCGTTCCCAGTCTGCTGCGCGGGCACTGGAAGTGAAGTACGGCCTGGAGCAGCTGGAGTCGGTCAAGGCCGAGCGGGCTACACGTGGCTATGACCCGGCCGAACGCGAATCGGTGGCTCGCCGGCGTGCCAGGGCAAAGTACGAGCGGCAGCGCGCAGAGGGTGAGCAGCCTGCCTCCTGGGAGAACCTCACAAAGGCCGAAAAAGCAGTCCATGTAGCTGCCGAGCTGCGTGAAACCCAGCCGCGCGACGACCTGGCTTTGAAGGTACGGGCTGCCGCTGCCGCGAGTGAGAGCGAAGCAGAGTTCGTGCGTCGGCTGAGGCGCAGCGGCTGCATCCTGAGGCCGCGTTTCGCGGAGAACCGGACTGACGTTATTACCGGCTACTCGGTGGCTGAACGCCCCCATTATGGGGAGCGGCCTGTTTGGTATGGAGGGCTGCATCTCGGCCGGGATCTGAGCCTTCCCCGGCTGCGCGGCAATTGGCCGGATACCCCCGGCGGCGCGACGGAAGCCGCTGCTGAATGGAACGCTGCGATGAGAGGGCGCAGGGTCGTCCGTGCCGGACGGGAGGCGCAGGAGATCGCCCCCGAGGCTTGGGAGCAACAGACGACTCAGCTCGGGGAACTCATCGACCGCCTGAGCGCCGTAGACGTCAACGACCGGGACACCTGGGCCACCGTCGCCCGCCAGACCGCAGGAGCCTTGGCAGCCTGGTCCAACGCCACAGAAGACACTCCAGGAGATTTGGCGGCAGCCGCGGAGGCGCTGTCCCGCTCGGCACAGACGTTCCGCCGGACAGTATCCCCGCAGAAAGCCGGAACAACGGCTCTGTCCGGAACCGCCATGCTGTTGGCCAGCGCCATGCACAGCGGTAAGGGAGCCGTGGCGCAGGCGGCCATGATCAGGCAGCTGCTGCGCGTCACCCAGGCAGTCCATAGCGCGGCCGTCGCGGGACAGCAGGTCCGCCAAGCGAAGCTCTTGGCTGAAGACACCCGTGCCCGCCTGGTCCGTGTCCGCGACGCGATGCCGCAGCCCGGTGCGGCAGCCGCCGTCCAGGCCGCCGGCACGGCCACACTCACGGACCGGCGGGACCCCGTCCTGGAACCGCAGGTCCAGGCCATGCTCGACCGACTCCGCGCTGGGCAAGGAAGACCGGCGACTTCCGGGTCCCCGGTGCCGAACGCAATCGAACCGTCCAGAGAACGGCACACCACCAAACCGGACCCAACCCGCGGCCCGGAACGATGAGGGGAGAACCATCATGGATGAGAAAGACCGCATCGAGGCAACGACCGGCAGCGTTCAAGATCGTGATGCACAGGACTCAAGCCCGGAGAAACAGCGGCTCTGGAAGGGTTTCAAGCAGGGCGACCGCGTCCGCTTCGTCCAGGGAGACCATAACGGCGAAACCGGATCCGTGGTGGGACCGAAAATCTCAGGACGCAGCCTTGTTTGGGATGCGCTCACGGACGATGGCCAGTGGAGGATCGGGACCATCGCAAACCGCCTCGAAAGAATCCCCGAAGCTCGGCAGGGCGTCCTCTCCGCCGGAATGGAGACGGAACGTCTCCAAGCTGCTGCCCGCCCACTGCCGGATCGGCACCGGAGCTATGCAGCAGACCTGGCGGGTATTAGCCAGGCACGGCCAGCCACGGAGGCCATAAAACCAGCTGGGACCCGCAACAGCCCAACAGTGCGTGAGAACCGCAGCTCTCGGGGAGCACACACTGAGCTGGGAAATCTCGGCAGGAGCTAACCCTTTGGATTCCAGTACCAGCGGCGGCACCCGATGCCGTCCTAGTGCTGCCAGGAACCAGAGAACCATCCACTGAACGGCACACCACCAAACCGGACGCCACCGGCGGTCCGGAACGATGAGGGGAGAGGGACCATGGCCGAAGAAACCGACGGGATCGAGGAAGCCTTCGAAGGTCAGCTGCGCGTGTTGGTGACGGCAGCCGGACAAATCGCCGAGAGGTTCGCCAGAGCCCGGGAAGAAGCCTCCCGGAAGGCGCAGACCGTCAGCGAGCAGGCGGCACGGGAGATGCAGGACCGGTTCGAGGCCGAACGAAAGACCGCCAAGCTGGAAATGTCACGAGTCCACACCCCGGAATGGTGGGACCGTGCCACCCCCGAGCAGATGGCTCACACCTACCAGGTCGCACGTGCCTGGACTCGGGAGGATCCGGAAGCAGCCCGCGCAGAACAGACCATGCGAAACGAATTCCGAAGCCGCTACAACCTGGACGTCGACAAGACCGACGCCGACCCGGCAGCCGTCAGCGCCGCCATGCAGAAGGCAGAACGCGACCGTGCTGATGCAGACGCCGAACGCCACCGTGCCGCCACGGAAGCAGCGGAAGCTCAACTGCTGCTGAATCAGGCCGATCAGGAAGACCGCCGAGCCGACGAAGTGCGCCTGTCAGCCGAGCATGAGCACGACCCAGACATCCAGGCCCAGCGGCTAGCCGAAGCTGAGGCCGCCGGAGATCGGTCCGGAGCAATCCGGGAGGACGGACGAGCCGTGTACGACAGTGCCGAACGCCGTGAGGGGACAGCGCGGGATCTTGAATCCAGAGGCATCGACGGGCAGACGGTGGCAACGCGGATGAGAGCCGATGTGAGTCAGGCGAAGCCGGCGACTGAAGCCGTGACAGGTGCCAAGTCGAAGGTGCCGAGGGCTCGTAAGGGACGCAGCTCCCGTTCCGCGCAGATCCAGAACGCAGGGCTGGATCGACGTTAAAAGTTGGGGAAGTTCCAGTGGTAACAGTGGCTTGTACAGCGATGTTGAGCACCGGACTGTTACCCGTCGTAAATGACGCCGCATAGATATAAGGGAGAGCGGTTGTGTTCTCACAACGTCAAACGATTGGAACTTCATGCTCGTGTTGCCCGTCCTTACGGACCAGACCATCGTGGTTACCACGATTGTGTCATCGAGTGACCCTACAGCCCTTCTGATAGCTGCGGTGCTCACGGCGCTGACGGTGAGGATCACCATCAAGGTGAAAATCAAAGGGAAACTCAGGAATCGCTGAGTAAAGCGCCGGGGGCTACTACGGTTCGCCGTGGAAGTGGTCGAGTACCTTGCCGGCACGGACACCGGACTGAGGGAAGGCAACGGCAACAACGTCTGCGCCGGAGGCGAGACCGTCCCAGGAGAAGTCAACCTCAACGGATGGGCAAAGCCCGGAGCCGGACCGCTCAACGGCGGATACGGGCCCCGCGGTGTCATCAACACCCCCGCAGGACCCACACCCGCTTTCCACTACGGCATCGATTTGGAAGCCGGCGGCTGCGAAGGACCGATCTGGGCCGCGCAGGCCGGCACCGTCAGCCAGGTCTTCCAAGACCTGAGCGGCGGCTGGATCGTTGAGGTCGACCACGGCGGTGGCGTGGTCACCTGGTACGTCCACATGTACTCCAACGGCATCCTCGTCGGGGTCGGAGACAAGGTCGAAGCCGGACAAATGATCGCCCGGGTGGGCAGCTCCGGAATGAGCACTGCCTGCCATCTGCACTTTGAGGTCCACGTCAGCGGCGACCCCGTTGACCCAGCCTCATTCCTCGCCGAAGTCGGTATCACCTACTAACCGAAGGAGTTCACATGAGCACCGCACCAGCAGAGTGGCCCAAAGTGGAAGCCATCATCAAGGAAGACGGAACCGGCGAAGTCAGAATCGGCGGCAGCATCCATCCCATCCAGACCACCGACCTTTCAACCGCCCGCGCAGCGGCCGTCGAGATAGTCGCCGGCGCGGCAGCGAAGCTCGGCCGCAGTCTGCGGGCAGCCATGAGCGATCCTGAGGGCGAATGGCCGCTGATCATCCACCCCGACGGAACCGTAGAAGAAGCCGGCCCAAACCACGCCGCCCAGGAACCGGGCAAGGAAAAGACTCCCCGGCGCCGGAAAACCACACCGGCTACCCCCGCGGGCATCATCACCTCTTCGCAGATCCCGGCCCGGAAAGACACCGAACCCACACCGGAAAGAAAGCGGCCACAAGCCATGGAACAGCCCGCTACAGTCCCCACGAAGACAGAAACGGCTCCCCCTGCCGAAGCACCCGCAGAACCCCCGCAGCAGACCCGGAGGAGCCTGAAAGACACCTCGTTCCTGGTCAGCGCTCCTGTCCTGGAGCCGGCAACCAGGGGCTGGCGAGGAACTCTCAGCCGGCTCGGCTTCCGCATGGAACCCTCAGCCGAAGAACTCGCTGAACGCGAAGACATCCGCACCGTCAGCCAGCACTGGCCAGGCCCCCGCACCGTCGCCGTCGTCAACCGTAAGGGCGGAGCCAACAAGACACCCACCGTCGTCATGCTCTCTGCCATCCTGGCCCGCTACAGCGGAGCCGCCACCGTGGCCTGGGACAACAACGAATCCCAGGGAACCCTGGGCTGGCGCACCGAGCAGGGCGGCCACAGCAACAGCGTCCTGGACCTCATCGACTCCTCCCAGACGCTCCTCTCCCCCAGCACCAACGCAGCCGAAATCGCACGCTTCGTCCACCACCAGACTTCAGACAAATTCGACGTCCTGCGCTCCGACGAGAACGAAGAAGGAGACCACGAGGTAACAGCTGAGGAAGTGGACATCGCCCACCAGGTGCTCACCCGCTACTACCGGCTTATCGTCATGGACTCAGGCAACACGGCCAGGGCAGCGAACTGGCGGCGCATGATCCACCACACGGACCAGCTCGTGGTGCCTGTGACCGCCATCGAGGACCGCGCAGAAGCAGCACGCCTGACCCTCCAAACCCTTGAATCCCGCGGCGGCCACGACGCCGAGCTCGCAGCGAACGCCGTCGTCATCGTTTCTGAATCAACTGATTCCAAACGCAGCATGAGCGGAGAAGCCCTGAAGCGTGCCAAGGCAGAGGCCCAGCGAATCGCAGACGGGTTCGCGCCCCACGTCCGCTCGGTCGTCCGGATCCCCTACGACCCTGCCCTGGTCAACGGCCCCATCCGCTACGACTCCCTGCAGCCGGCCACGCAGCGGGCATGGCTCGCGGCTGCGGCTGCTGTGGCCAGGGGGTTTTGAGCAACACACCCACGAGCTGCCGCATTTAAATTAAATGCGCATGACAGGATGTTGGTTATGCAGCAGACCCAGCGACAAATCGGAAGGCCGCGACTCGACGTCGGTCCGCGCCACACCGTTGCTGTGAAACTTGAGCAGCCGGAGTGGGAGAAACTGCAAGAAATCGCGCAGATTCTCGGTATCAAGCCCGGCCCTCACGCCACCCAAACCCTTATTGACTACCTAAGATCGGTGGACCTTACCGCTCTGAGGAACCAGGAGGTCTTATTCAGTAAGGCCAGTTAAACGAACAAGGCCCGCCACGAGGGCGGGCCTTCATATGAAGTTCGAAAGCTCTCCACCCCGTTTGCTTGGCGGCTCCGGGTGAAGGGCTCTTACAGCTACACCCTCTAGGAGGGTCCTTCTGTTATGCCCGTAAGTCTACACAAGGCTTCTTCTGCATGTGAAGTCGACGCGCTCGGCGCGTCTGCCCAGCACACAGACCCCACACATTTTGGCGCGGGACGCCGGAGATCCGTCCGTGCTGAGCTCGTCTGTGTGCCGGACGGCCACAAGCGCACGGGTGTTCCCCTGGACGGCGGGATCTTGGGACCGGTCCCCCGCCGTGCCACCCGTCGGGTGAACCGCAGCGCCGAGACCTCCAGGGAAGTCGTTCGTGCTGCCGTGCCCAAAGGGAGCCTCCGGGCAGCGCACGGAAACCAGGTCACCGCGCACCTCAGGAACCTCCTTGCTCTCCGCCGTATGCGCGCCGACGGACAGCGAAACCGTCTGCGGACAATGGCCTACCTCATCGCCAGAACCGACTACGAGACCATGACCTGCCGCCCGGGCTGGGATTCCATTGCCGAGGCCGTTGGCTGCCACCGGCGGACCGTCGCACGGTACCTCGCAGAATTCGAAGCATGGGGGCTGCTTGGACGCGTTGCCGGCGGCCGGCAGGCCCGGTACGCGGCGCCAGGGCCGGATGGAGAGAAGATCAACGAAGCGGCTGTGTACGTGCTGTGTATCCCTTCCCCGCTCGCTCTGCTCCGCGGGGAACAGAAACCGGTTGTGGATATAAATGCCACCCCTCCCGCCCCAGGCGGTTCTCACCTTAAAGAAAAAGACTTAACCCACACACGCGCGCGCGAAAACGAGTCTCCTTCGGACGTGGCTACGCCACGCCTGCTCAATCCAGGCGCCGCAAGCGGCGCCACCACTCCCCCAGTGCCATGGCGTCCGGAAATACGATGGCCGGCCCACCGAACGACAAGCCGCAAAATACAGCGGCAGGCGGCCGCTTCCGAGATCTGGTACCGCTCCTTTGCACTCCGGTGCCTCTCAATCAAGGACCTGGCGAGCATCTGCCGTGATTTCTTCCTGGCCGGCTGGACCGTCGCGGACATTCTCCATGCCCTGGACTGGAAACCGGACGGAACACCCTGGCCGCACAGCGGCGCTCCTGAGACCCGAGAACCCGGACGCATCCGCGGTTGGGTCAAAAACCGACTTGCTGCCTGGCGAACCGTTGAGGGCGAGCCCCTGCGTTCAAAAAACCAGCAAGCAGCCGCTCAATCAGCTGCGCTTAAGCGCGAGCAAGCCTTGGAACGACGCCGGCTGGATAAAGAACGTCTTGACCGGGCTTCAACCGTGGCCGCGGGCAATACCCGGCCCAGCTGGAGGGTGCTGGCCGCCCAGCACGGCTACACGCCTGCAACCTCTACCTCCCGGACCCGGAAACGATACTGACAGCCGATATCACGATGCTATCGATAGCATCGTGATATCATTGAACTATCAAATCATTATGATATCGCTGTGATATCAGATGTGTGGCGCGTGAACTGGAGAGAGACATGCCGATACTTTTAGTGGGCAGCCAAAAAGGCGGCACCGGAAAGACAACAACGACGGTGAATATCGCCGCAGAACTCGCCAGAGTTGGTGAGGACGTCATCATTGTGGACTGCGACAAGAGCGTCCAGTCAGCCTTCACCTGGGCCGGCGACAGAGTCCAAGACGATTCCCTCCCACGGGTTCACTCCGTTCAGGCCACCGGCAACGTCCGGGAAGTCCTGAAGGACCTCAAAACGCGGTACAGCTACGTTGTAGTCGATGTTCCCGGCCACGACAGCCAGGAAATGCGCACAGCCATGACTGTCGCCGACCTGATGATCATCCCGGTTCGCCCCTCTCAGTTTGACCTGGACACCATCCCCGGAATGGTCGAGCTCATCGAGACCGCCCAGGACATGAATCCCAAGCTCAAGGCCATGGCCCTGCTGACGCAGGTACCCACGTACTCATCGGCAACTGAACAAGACGAGGCCAAGGAATATCTGCGGGACTATCCGCAGATCCCGCTTATCGACGCTGCACTTAAGATCCGCAAGGTTTACCGCGACAGCATCCCAGCCGGTAGGGGAGTGGTTGAAGCTTCCAACAATCCAGCTAAGGCCGAGGTCCAGGTGCTGGTGAAGGAGATTCAGTCATGGCTATAAAGAAACGTCAGCCGCCGGCCGTCAGTCCTGCCCCCGCCATTTCTGATGACCAGGATGAATTGGCCAGGAAAGCCGAGGAATTTGGCAGGGGAGGATATGCGCCAGTCGAGCCAGCCGCAGAGGACGAGCTGGATCCCGACGCGCCTCTAACGAAGATGATGCCGTTCCGGATGAATGAGTATCAAAAACTGCTCCTGAAGGAGTCAGCGGCTGAGGACCGGCGCAGCCAGCAGAAGTTGCTCGAATCTCTCATCTGGCCTGAACTGGAGCGGCGAAAGGCCGAACGCAACAGATAGCCTTATGATATCGCTCCAATATCGCTTTGATATCACTATGAAGTAATAGTGATATCAAAGCGATATTCTGGTTTTGCCTAGCCGGTAACGTCGGCGGGCTTAAGCCACGCTCTCCATGATGCTTTCCAGGACCCATTCATCGCTTCTTGGGTCTCGCCGCAGCGTAAAGGTGCGCAGGTCACTCGATGCAGTAAGCCGCACCTGCACCTGCCAGTACTCCACGCTCACGAGGTCCCCGCTGCCGCGGGCCGCTGAATCTCCCTGATCCCACCAGCTGCACCGGGTGAACCAGTGCACGGGGTTGGCCGCCACGGCCCATACTCGCCCCTCATGACGCACCGCCAATGGGATTCCTGCAGTAGTGAAACGGACCGCAACGGATCCCATCGCTTCGGCTGCTGCGACTGTCATTGAAGACTTCCTCCCTGGCCGGTCATCACACCAACGCCGCTCCATCTGTCTCTCAGATATTAGAACATATGTTCTAATAAAGCGCCGCCGGGATACGGGTAGAGGACAGCCGGCACCGCCGTCTCAGGCTCAGCAAAGTGGTCCTGCGCTGCGCTGCGCTTCGGGCTGTGGCCGGCGGCTCCTTCGTCACCGCCGGCTGATCTGTCTACGACGTCTTTTTTGCTGCTGTCCTGCGGATTCTGCGCCCCCGCTCCGCAGCGTCAACCGGCTGGCGCCGGCTGCGGTCCCAACAATCCTTTCCGGCGCTCCTTCGTCGCTTATTTCCTCCCAGGATTCTTAGCCCCTGGCGCCTACGGCGTTGAGCACTGCTCCGTAGGGGACAAGCGAGCAAGCTCGCCAGCAGGCAAAAAACAACGGGGGAGAGGCGAACTGCTGGACCACCACCAGCCAAACCCCACCCGCAACCACAAGGAGCAAAACCCATGGAACATCTGGAACTGGTCGATCCAGCCCAGCTGACCATCGACACGAATGTCCGTGCCGACGTGCAGCTCGACAAGGAATTCCTGGCCTCGATCAAAGAGCACGGAGTGCTCCAGCCCGTCATCGCCCAGCGCAAGGAAAACGGCGGCATCCACGTTCTCTTCGGCCAGCGCCGCACCCTCGCCGCAGTCGAGAACAACCTGACCCAGATCCCCGTCTACATCGTTGACAGCCTCACCGAAGCCGACCGGATGGCCAAGCAGGTCGTCGAGAACGACCAGCGGCAGGCGCTGACAGAGGCCGACCGCGCTGAAGCCTTCCACCAGCTCTCGCTGCTGGAGTCTCCGCAACCCAGATTGCCCGCAAAACCGGAGCCAAGAAAACCGTCGTCGAAGCCGCCCTGAAAGTCCGTGCCAACGACACCGCCACCGCCCCTCGCAGGCGGAATGACACTGGAAATGGCCACCGTCATCGAGGAATTCAGCGGCGACACCGCCGCCATAGAACAACTCGAACGCACAGTCGCGAACGACCCGCAGCGGTTCAACCACACTGCCCAGCGCATCAGGGACGACCGTAAACGCGCCGCCGAAATCGCCTCCAGGACCACCGAAATCGAAGCCCAGAGCCTGACCGTCGTCAGAGAAAACGTCCTCTACTACGACTACAAGGGACCGATGGCCCCAATCGATAACCTCCGCACCGCAGACGGGGAGCCCCTCACCATCGCAGACGCCAACGGCGCGTACATCGGGCACACATACAACGGCGAGCTCAACGTGGTTCACCTGCACACAGGCTGGAAAGCCGCCGGTCTCACTTTCCCCGGCCGCACACAAACAGGCGGCCCCATGACAGAAGAGGACAAGGCCGAACGCCGCACCGTCATCGAGAACAACAAAGCATGGGACGCGGCCGAAACGGTCAGACTGACTTTCCTGAAAGACCTGCTTGCCGCCAAATCCATGCCCAAGGACGCCCTGCAGTTCATCGCCCAGGCGATCTGCACTGACGGCTACACAGTCTCCGACGGAATCTACAAATACAGCGGATTCACTGCCGAACTGCTCGGCGGCAGCAATGGCTTCGGAGAACTAGCCCGAGTAGCGGAGAAGCCAGGAAGGAAGGCCGACAGCATCATCCTGGCGTCCTTCCTCGCCGGACACGAACAGAACCTCACCCGCCAATCCTGGAGGACCCCGACCGATGCCGAATGGCGATACCTGACCAAGCTGGGGAAGTGGGGCTATGTCCTCAGCGACGTCGAGCGCATCATCACCGAAAAGTAGGCAGAGGGTGCCCCGGCTCAGGACGGGGCACCTCACTGCTCCGTGTCCACACAGATATACAGATACACAGAAGGGTCCTGCGCTGCGCTTCGGGCTGTGGCCGGCGGCTCCTCCGTCGCCACCGGCTGATCTGTCTACGACGTCTTTTTTGCTGCTGTCCTGCGGATTCTGCGCCCCCGCTCCGCAGCGTCAACCGGCTCCGCCGGCTGCGGTCCCAACAATCCTCTCCGGCGCTCCTTCGTCGCTTATTTCCTCCCAGGATTCTTGACCCCTGGCGCCTTACGCGTTGAGCACTGCTCCCTCGGGGACAAGCGAGAAAGCTCGCCAGCAGGCAAAAAATAATAGGAGAGATACCACCAACCCAACCCAGCGAACCAGTTCCAAAACTAATCTCACGTTCCAGTGATAAACAGGTATAAAACCACCCCTAACTTAGGGTCAAAACCTCTTTTTATTCAGATGAATAAATGGGAAAATTGAAGCATCACCAACAGCACGGACTCTTACTAAATCGACTACAAACTGAGGAATTTGTGCTATGACTCTCACCGTCTACACGAAGCCCGGTTGCGGACCCTGCAAGCTCACCATCGGAAGGTTCAAGAAAGCCGGGCTTGATCCCCAGGTAGTCGATATCAGCGACACCCCCGCAGCACTGGAATACATCACCGAGGAACTCGGGTACGTCCAGGCACCCGTGGTCGTCTACGAACGGGACGGGTCCGAAGATCACTGGTCAGGACTGAACCCGGACAAGATCAACCAGGTCATCGCCCTGGAAACCCCCAACACCTAACCATAAAAAGCAGCACTCCCATCTATCACCGACGAAGGAAGCTGATCACCATGGCAGGCGAACCCACCACCACCATCACCGGAAACCTCACCGCGGATCCCGAACTGCGCTTCACCCCCAGCGGCGTCCCGGCCGCCAACTTCACCATCGCTTCAACACCGAGGATCCTGGACCGTCAAAGCAACGAATGGAAAGACGGAGAAACACTCTTCATCCGCTGCACCGTATGGCGCGAAACAGCCGAGTACATCGCGGAGTCCCTCACCAAGGGAAGCAGGGTTATCGCCGAGGGACTCCTGAAATCCCGGCGGTTTGAAACCAAGGACGGGAGAGAACCGGACCACCATCGAACTCGAAGTCGAAGAACTCGGAGCGTCTCTCAAATACGGCCCCGTGCAGCCGGCCAAAGGCCCCTCGCAGCCGGAACAACAGAGCGGGAACCTCTACCTCGCACCAGTGGAGTAGAAAGAAATATGTCAGGCAAGAAACTAGAGCTCGGTGGAGGGCACGACGTGTTCGTGCTCTCCACCGCACTCGAACGCATCAGGGACGAATTTCTGTACCGCAGCGAGGATCCCACAGAACGAACGGGAGCCCCTTTCCTGCAGTGGGCTGCTGCGGCCGAAAACCTCAGGCTCCAGGTGCTGGAATAAAGACCATGGACCAGGGAACCCGATGAGCCACAGGGAACCTGCGTCATTCACCCCGTATTTCACGGAACAAGACGCGGATCAGGTCAGGGCTGCTTTCTTGGCTGCCGTCGGGGCTGAAGGCCACCGGTCCGTCTCAGAGCTCATTGAGGCCGCAGTCCTGCGCGAAGTCCGCCGGCTGCAGCGCAAACACAACAACGGCAGGAAGTGGGCTCCGGTGAAAGCCGGTGCACTGTGTCCTGGGCGCCGGACCCTTCGTGTAGAGGGACGTGCGTGAATATAGATTTCCTTCGTTGGTTGCGGAGGACAGAAAGAGGAGCGGGGACCATGTGGTGCGTTCCCCGTCCTCAAGTGGATGCATTGAGCAAACCGGCACTAGCATGGTTATATCGTTCGCTTGGGGGAGCGAAGCTAATGATTTGACTCTTCTTCAATGCTTAGGCGGCAAACATGGCACAACGGGTACAGGTTCAGCTCCTTGATGACATCACCGGCGAAGAAGCCGCCGAGACCGTCTGCTTCGACCTGGACGGCGTCTCCTATGAAATCGACCTCACTCAAAAAAACGCCGGTCAGCTGCGTGAAGGCTTGAGAATCTATCTGGATAAGGGACGCAAGACGAACAGGAGATCAGGATCTTCTCGGCGCCGACCTAAAGCGTCTTCTATGGATGAAACCCGCAATATTCGGGAGTGGGCTGAGAAGAATGGCTACTCCCCGAGTGCGCGGGGACGGATCAGTAAGAGCATCATGGAGGCGTACCAGGCGGCAAACTCCTAAATAGGTCGGTGGCCGTTGCAGACCGCCGGTCGCGGAATCATCCGGGCACGGCGAAAGTAACACGTCTGCGTATTGCTGAGTCCGTGGCCTGCAGTCTTCAACGCAGTGGGAGTTGGGTACCGGGTGAGCGGGTCCGCCACCGCCGGATGGTCCAGGTGCGGGCCCAACGACCGCTCCAGCGCGGGATTGATCTGTGTGAGCAGCCCGCGGATCCGGTGGAGGTGGCGGTGATTTGTTCGGCAAGGTCATCATCGAACCCGCAAAGCCCCCCGAGTTCGGCCAGGGTTTCATCGTTCAGCTCCACCGACCGCAGCGTATGCGGCATGGAGCGGGCTGCTTCGCCGATGATCGAAGCGTCCCGGGCGCAGGTCTTCGCCTGGCCCGGGCAGGTAGCCAACCGTTGCTCCGGCAGCTTGAGCAACCGCGACGGGCAGCGCAGCGATAGTCGCGGGCTGGTCCACGACGACCAAGACATTCCCATGATCGGCCAGTTTGGTGAGGACGTCACGGATTCTGGTTCCGTCCTGCGGCAGGGCCTTGCCGTAGAGCTTCTTCTCTGCCCGGTTCAGCGCCACGGTGTGGTGGCCGATCTTGCCGACGTCCAGGCCAAGGAAGACGTCGATACTCTCTTGTTCCAGAATCATAGTTACCCCCGTCTATTCGCTGAGACTGAAGGTGTTGGCTGGTCTGGGCGGCAGGAAGCCGCATCCACGTTACGAATGGCATCGTTGGTCGTACCTCTATAAGCGATCCACCAGCCGCCATGTCGATTCTGGTGGCAACATCCCCCGGATCCTGGATGACTGGGGGCAAAAACCATGCCGGAACCGACCGGCCAACACACCCGTATCCGGCTCTTCGCGGTTGGTGGTGAAACGGATTCCGTGTCTTGAAAGCTAAAGGGCTCGTAGCCCTGCTGTGATGGATGTTCTCTACGCATTCATCAAGAGTCAGGAGCTACGAGCCTTGATCGAGCCTACTTCCCCGCGCCCCGATGGTGCCACCACCATCTTCAACCTGCCCGACTACCGAGTCACCGACGCCGAGGTCCTCGCATGCGGGCAGCGACGGATCCACGTGGTGGCCACCACCGAGGCCGCATGTCCTTCCTGCGGTGTTATCAGCAGCCGCGTTCATTCCCGCCGCCCCCAACGTCTGCGCGATATCCCTGTCGCCGGCCCGGTTGAAGTGCTCTGGGCCAAGCGGAGATTCTTCTGTGATGAGTACCTGTGCCCGCGGCAGACGTTCACTGAGGAGACCGCCCAAGTCCCACGCCGGGCCCGGTCCACCCGCCGGCTCCGTGACGCCCTCGTGGCCGCTGTGATCGGATCCGGCAGGGCCGCGGCGGAAGCTGCCTCCTCGTTCGGCGTCTCCTGGTGGCTGGTCCAGCGCGCGCTGGACACCGCGGCACTGACGCTGCCTGACGTTGATGCACTGGCCCCGCGGATGCTCGGCATCGATGAACACCGCTACCGGTCAGTGCGGTTCTTCCGCGACCCGGCCACCAAAGCCTGGAAACGCTACGAACCCTGGATGACCACCATTGTCGATCTCGATAGCGGAAAGATCCTGGGCATCGTGGACGGCCGTGACAGCCAAGGCGTCGGAGACTGGCTCTTCGCCCGTCCCCTCCAATGGCGCCTGGGTGTTCAGGTGGTCGCTATCGACCCCTCAGCAGCGTTCCGTAAAGCCCTGCGGATGTGGCTGCCGCGCACCGCGGTCTCCGTCGACGCGTTTCACCTGGTCAAGCTTGGCAACGACATGCTCACCGAAGTCCGGCAAAGAGGCTCTTCGCGGCTCGTGGGGAATTGAGTTCGTGTCGTTGAAGACAGGAGGGCCCGTGGCCCTGCTGGGATGAGTGTGTCTAAGCATTCAACCTGGAACAGGACCACGAGCCCTTGAACGAGCCTACCGGTGTCACCGCCGACCCTGCGACTATCCTTTTCAACCTGCCCGATTACCGTGTCATTGCAACGACTCTCACGCCGAGGGGCCGGCAGGTCATTGTGGAAACCGATCAACCGCCTGGGTGCCCGAGCTGCGGGGTCATTGCCGTCCGGAGGAAGGAACGCCGGTTGCAACGGCTGCGGGATATTCCGGTCGCCGGTCCGGTGGAGGTCTTGTGGTCCAAATACCGGTGGCACTGCGATGAACCGGCCTGCGTACGGCTGTCTTTCTTCGAATCCACGGATCAGGTCCCGTACCGTGCCCGGTCCACGACCCGGCTGCGGAACCACCTCGTGGACGCAGTCATCCGCTCCGGCCGGGCCGTGTCAGAGACAGCTGCCGGTTTCGCCGTGTCGTGGTGGATGGTCCGGGCCGCACTCAATGAAGCTTCCCTGCTCCGGCTGCCCGACGTGGATGCGCTCAGCCCGCGGATGCTGGGTATTGATGAGCACCGTTTCCGGTCCGTGCGTTATTTCCAGGATCCGGCCACAAAGTCCTGGACCCGGTGTGAGCCCTGGATGACCACGATCGTGGACCTCGATACCGGACAGGTCCTAGGCGTGGTGGACGGCAGGGACCACAAGGGCGTTGGGGACTGGCTTCTCGCCCGGCCCCTGGCATGGCGCCTGGGCGTGCAGGTTGTGGCGATCGACCCGTCCGCGGCGTTCCGCAAAGCGTTGAGAATGTGGCTGCCCCGCACCGCGGTCGCGGTTGATCACTTCCATCTGATCTCGTTGGCCAACCATGCGCTCACTGAGACCCGGCAGAACCTCTCCCAGCAGGTCAAGGGCCGCCGTGGCCGGGCAGTGGACAAGGCCTGGGCGCACCGGATGCTGCTATTGCGGGCAGGGAACATGCTCACCGAAAGGGCAGCCCACCGGCTCGAAGAAGTATTCACGGCCGATGATCCAACCGGAACACTGCAGGCCGTCTGGACCATCAAGGAACAGGTGCGGACCCTGCTGCGCACAGGATCACTGGAAGACGCTGCGTCCGCGAAAACCAGACTCGAGGAACTGGTCAAGGCCGCAGCACGACCGGAAACGAACAGGCTCTACCGAACTGTTTGCCGGTGGTGGAACGAGATCGAGGTGCTGATCATTACCGGCGCCACCACGGGAAAGGTCGAGGCTAACAACACCGCTATCAAGCACATCAAACGCACGGCCCGCGGGTACCGCAATCCTGCCAACTACAGATCCGTTATCCTCTTGAGAAGTGCCGTCCGGACGGCGGCATGACACTCATCCGGGAATCTAATTCCCCACGAACCGTGAAGAGCCGGCAAAGACTCACCCAGCAGGTCCACGGCCGGCGGGGACGATCCATCGACCCGGTCTGGGCCAACCGGCGGCTGCTCCTGCGCGCCGGGGACACGCTCTCAGAGCGGGCCAGGGACCGGCTGAACACCGTCTTCGCCACGGACGATGCCACCGGGAAATTACAGGCGGCTTGGCTGGTCAAAGAACAGCTGCGGACGCTGCTTGCCACCGGATCCCTTGCCGACGCGGCAGCCGCGAAAGACCGACTGCAGACTCTGGTCGAACAATCCGCGCAGCCTGAAACGAACCGGCTCTGGCGCACCGTCTGCCGATGGTGGAAAGAAATCGAAGTCCTTATCGTCACCGGAGCGACAACAGCGAAAGTGGAGGCAAACAACACCGCTATCAAACACATCAAAAGGACGGGCCGGGGGTTCACCAACGCACGCAACTACAAAACGCGTATCCTGTTGCGCAGTGCCGCCAGAACAGTGGCATGAACACCCATCACGGCAGAACATTCACCACGAACCGTGAAGAGCCCCGTATCCTGCAACAGGAACCGGGCTACGATAACTGTGACGGGGGTCTCACCTGAACAGGCGGCGGGCCATCCCTGAGGCCAGCGATTCGGTAGTCTCACAGCGAGAGGGCATCGCCCCGCCAAGGGAGGGCTCTCCTGCCGGTGCGCAATCACATTAGGCATACAGGGTCGGAAGGGGATCGGAGGAGGGGTAGGGGACTAATAATAGGAAAACAAATGACAACCGGCTTCCATCGGTTCTACAGTTTCCGAGCCATTCTGTGTTATATCGCTGTTTCAATAGCCGTAATAAGGTGTGGAGAAATTGGGTCGGTCGTAGGTTCAAAGCGCGCTAGTACGGTACCATTGCGTCCCACCAAAAACTTCTCGAAATTCCATTTCACGTCTTGTTGATCTTTATCGCTACAACGAATAAGATAAGAATATAACGGATGAATACCTGGTCCCTTGACGACCGATTTGGATAACAGAGGGAAAGTCACCTGAAAATTTCGCTCGCAGAACTCCGCAATTTGCTGATCGTTTCCAGGCTCTTGACTGCCAAAGTCATTGCTTGGGACGCCTAGAATTAGGAAGCCTTGGTCGCGGAACTTGTTATAGAGCAACTCCAGTCCAGCGTACTGAGGGGTGAGGCCACATTCCGAAGCCACATTGACCACCAGCACCACCTGACCTCTGAACCGTGAGAAGTCAGTGAGCGTGCCATCGTTTAATAATAGTTTCACTTCATAGACTGAGTCCATTTTAGTTTCCTCAATAAGTATAGGCGCTATTCAGGGTGCGTCGATGATGGTTTCAGAACACCAATGTGCGACTCTGACAACACATATGAGAGCTGGGACGGGGTAGCTCTGATACGAAAAGGAACTAGCCCCACAGAGCCTCCACCTGCTAACCAATCGGCCGCCATCTCAACCAGATCAAGACCAGGCCAGACCCACATAGCTTTTAACATAAGGTCGGCACTCTTAATTGCCTCAGTGCAATCCTCATAAACTGGGTCTCTCAGAGAACTCTTAACCGCCGTTACTACGCCCGCTTCGAGGTCATTGTATCCAGAAAAAGGCGCAGTTCCATGCAAGACTACTGATGAACTCTTCCAATGGACAGTTGCTCTTATGTCGTACGAAACAGTGCGCAAAGCTCGCCGAACAACACCATATCGATTTCCCGCAATATACTCTGCCACGGAAAGAAGATACGAGGGGTCATGACAAGCCTGACGGATGACGACAGCAAATGAGTGGGGCGCAGACACAAAAGGTAATACTTGGGTTAGGTTATGATCGATTGCCTGAATCCGGGTTGAGTGCGAAGGTTCTTCCGCACCGAAACTTATGGCGGCTGCCGCTGAGTTTATCAACGAGCGCATATCGATCACTTGCCCCGGTGACACCAAGCTTGGAATCTGACAGTAGTATGCGGGGCCTTTCACTCCATGTCGCTCCCACAGTGTCAGCCTAGACAATTGCAACATCCATAAAAAATGGTAAGTCAGAACGATCCGAGGCCGTCGATACAAGCTTGGGATAGGCCAGATGAGCCATCTCACTCGAGATTTCCCGGATCACAGGATGACGAATCCAGCTAGCACCATTAATGAACCGTGACCGGAGTAAATTTGTCTCTTGAGGACTGGCTTTCTTAATTTTTGTCACAATATCATTGATGGAACGTACCTCGGATTTGCGAAGACCGCTAAGAGCTTTATGGGGAATTACAACCGCCGCCCACATATGCTCTAGCCAAAATCTACAGTCATCCAGAAAGCCTATTTGTGCATATCCACCACGTTTTTGTAGGTAAGCGTTAAGTAAGGCGAACGAAACGTTAATCTCAACCCTTTGAGAGAGGCTCATGTCGGATACACTGAAATCCCATACCCTAGATCTGGCGTCACTATACTCCATTTGTACGGCCTGCCATTGGCTTGAAACTTCAGCGTGCTGTTCTACAAGAAGAGGTTCCAGAATGATTGGTGACTTGGATTGACGGGGATCAAATATTCCATAGGTGGCCGTCTCTGATACATGGTCCATCCATTGACGGACGGACGATAACGGCGGTGAAGTGTTTGCGTAACCGGGTGATGAACTGAATCCTAGAATCGGCAGCAGGCATTCAAAACCTAATTGAGGAGTATCATAGGCCCAAGTCTCATTTGATACGCTCCTAAACTCTCGATTAATGTGTTCTTGTTGTACCCACTTAGGGTCTGTGCGTCGTTGAATAAGCTTTAACATTGAATCTACTTCTTCAGACTTACACAGCGCATAAACCGCGACCACGCTGTCGCTTGTAAAACCGTTTAGGTGCGGCCCGTTACCGTCCCCGGTTACGATCAGGTGTTCGGTAAGGTGAGCAGACCCGACTGTTCTCCTGGACTCATTTTTGAACCCTGCCGGCGCCCACATAATTACATTTGCTAAGCCTGCATCCGTGGCCGCGGACGAGTTCCACAGATGCTCGCCTTCCACCAAACGTCTACTGACCCTTTCGGACACGCGTCCTCCTATTGACAGAGTGGTGAATCACAGCGCGGACGCCTTTTCATCATCAGGATTACGCTCTGGAATAGTGATCCAGGTTATGCCTACAAGCCAGAAAGGAGTTCCCACGAAAAGGAGGGACGAAATCAATAGGGGTAACCACGGGCCCCATACCGTAGCCAGCGCTCCGCCCAATAGAGCTCCAAAGGGAGCGATACCCCACGAAATGAAACGACTAGATGCCGTTACTCGCGCAAGAATGTTCGCAGGGATGGTCCGCTGCCTATAGGCACCAGTGATTGCGGAGAAGACAACGGTTGCGACGGTAAGACCAAAATATCCCAAAGCTAGGAAACCAACAGTCGGAATCGACTGCGTAAAGGGGACCAGCAGGCCGAGGGCCATGCCTCCAAGGACCACCCAAAATACAGTTCGAGCGTCTCCGAAGCGGCCGCTTATCTTGCCTGCTGACATGGAGGCAACAACGCCACCAAAGCCGGCTGCGCCTAGCGCCACTCCGACAGTGAGGGTAGTGAATCCGGGCAGCGACAACAAATAGATAACTAGAACGGCTTGCTGCATTGCAAGAGAAAAGTTGGAGTGCGCCCCTGCCATCACCATGCGAAGGACATCAGTGCGCGATCCCAGGTATTTCCAACCCTCAACTAGCTCATGCCAAAATTTTGTCTTCGGCCGTTCCATTTGTTCTTCGAGTTTCCAATGATATCCACGGAGACTGGTAGACAGGAAGATGGCTGATATTAAGTAGCAGACTGACGCGACAATAAAGGCTGCATTCACTGAAAACAACGATGCAAGAAGCCCAGCCAACGGAGGCCCGATGATGATCGAGATTGATTGACTGAACGTCAACGCACTGTTTGCCTGGACCAGATCTCTGGAGTCTATAGCTTGCGAAAGAAGGCTCGGTGATCCAACTAGGAAGAATACGCTTGAGACACTCTTTATAATGAGTAGAATAATTATCGCCAGTGGTGATAAAACGCCCCCCAGTACCAGAGCGGCGATAGTTCCGAAGGCGGCGAACCTGACAATCTCAGATCCGATAAGCAGACGTTTGAAACCGTATCTGTCTATAAGTACACCAGCTACTGGACCGATAATGAGCCAACCAATGTCGTCGGTCGCAACGGCTATACCTACTAGGAACGGGTCTCCTTGCAAAGGGCCCACGACGAGCAAGGGAATTGCTACTGCTGCGATTGCGGCGGCAGTATCACCGAGAGCTGCGCTTCCAAAGATCTGACTGAAGCGTCTCGACTTAAATCTTTCTTTCCTAGGCGACCCCGTAGTCACGTGTTAATCCTTCAAGTCATTAGTTGGTGCGGAAACAACAGGATCGGTTTGTGTCTGCGTGAGTGAATTTTCACGTCTCCAATAGCGCTGAGTCGAGGCGTCTCGATCAATCAGACCTTCGTCGAACATGGCTCGACGTAAGGCGGCCACATCAGTTACCAGTGGTGCAAGCCGGTCACCGAGTTCCGATTCGTCGATCGTTTCTCCCGGGGCGAATATGGATGCCGCTATGGATCGCAGGATCTTTATTCGATCATTCCGCTTGCGAGGTAAATGCTCCAAAGGGGCGTCGTTCTTTGGCTTGAGTTGCTCCCGTGCCTTCTCGAGTAGCGCCACTATTCCAGTAGCGCTGATTCGGACTGAATTGTCCGTTTCCAGAGCGACGCCGGACTCCAGGAGCAGCCGGTCCAGGTTGTCAAGCCGGGGTTTCCCTGTTTCGGCCAGGGCCAGTTCGCCAAAGCGCATGCGGCTCCCTGCATTGGCCATGGCGGCCAGGAACTGAACCAGTTGTTGCTCCGTTGCCAAATCAAGTCTCCATAATCTCGTGTGGTGCGTGTGGTGCGTGTGGTGCGTGTGGTGCGTCTGGTCAATCTGTGTGTACGATACCTCCTTGTGACGTAGATAACGTCATTCAATCCTATGGGGAGGCAATTATGGCTGACGAAAAGTCGATCAAGACTACTGACGAATTTGCGGTAGAAGAGGTCAAGGTGGACAAGGAAAACGTCCTCCTGCAGGCTAAGATCTACTAAGATCAGGCCCGGGGCGAGGCCTTATGGTCTCGCCCCGGTGCTACTGGGGGGGGGGGGAACAGTGCTTAGAGATTTCAAACCAGTCCGCGACGCGTTCGAGAAAGTCGCCGACGATATCTATGCTTTTTGGGATAAGGACGACTCGCGTCATCTCGGCCCTGCATCCGCGGAGGCTCTGCGCGCGAACCGGGAACAGCTTCTCGGATTGTCGCCTACCGCTATGCTTCAATGGGCACTTCGTGGCGAACTGCCGCAGCAGTCTTGGTCAAACGACTTTGGTGACCCGGCGTTGACTCTGGTGGATCGGCCGGATTTTCGAGTCGATGTTTTGTATTGGGACCATAACGCCTCTCCCACGCACAAACATGTGTCATGTGGAGCTTTCATGGCACATCATGGGGATCGGCTTCATCAGCACTTTACCTTTGAGCTCGAAGACCAGATTGATGACCACCTGAGTATCGGTAAGCTGCTTGGCGTCGACCAAGAGGCAATGAACTCTGGCGGCGTACGGGAGATTCAACCTCATCTCATCCATGATCTTTTCTGGCTACAGCGTCCTAGTGTGACTGTATCCATTCGATGCAAGGACCATCCTGGGGCTCCCGAGAAACCTAACGATTTCTGGAGTCCAGGAATTCAAGTTCTTGACATGGTGCATCACGAGACTCCTATTATTCGCCGAAAGATCAGTACGCTTCAGCTACTGCGCAACTCCAGCCCTCGTATGTTTGAGGATGAAGTAACCTCAGCGGTAGTGGAGGGGTCCCCTCTTCTTTCATATCAAACCTTGATTTATCTCTCGGAGCTCAACGATGCTGTCGCCACGCCTGAATCTGTGCGTCGCATGATGCAGGAGCGTGGGGATGAGGTCTCCTCACACTTCGTGGCGGGGTACGAACACTTCCGACGTAAGAGCGAGCTTTCTGGAATCTACACAGCTGACCGTGCCGCCCAAGCTCTTGTTGCATTGATGTGGGCCGGTACAGATGGACAAGATACCGAACGCGTTATGGCGGAATACGTGCCCGAGGTGGCCGTCGAGAAGGCCGCTGAATTGGCGGTCAACCGGGTTTCAAGCGTTGACCCACAACTTGCCGACCTACTACGTGCTCGAGCCGCCGAAATACTCCCTGCTCTTATGGGCACGTGCTGAGGAAACATCCAGCAGAAACCCCTAAGAATAGGTAACTCAGAAGAAGGTTTAAAGTGATAGATACGCGTATTAGTACCGCTGCCTGGCAGGAACTCGCAGACCTGGGCGGCCCACTCTATGGGCTCAATAAGCCGTTTATTTCTAGGGGTGTTGATCGATTCGTAGAGGAGTTTCCATCCGCAAACGATGTGCTTTCTCTTCTAGCTGCTACGTGGATTCCTAAGGGAGGTATTGAAGTCACCGGGGCGGACAAGAAGGTCATCCCCCAATCTTCGTATGCTCTGGCTCTTGATGATGCAGGCGACATGATCAAGATTAACCTCGATGCCATCAACCAGTGCCTTGATGGGGGTGCCACGGTCTTTCTATCCAAACTTGATACATCCCTGCCTAGCCTTGCTGCTCCGGGCGACTGCAACTTACCGACGGCCTATTCGTCCATGCAGATTTTTGCCTTCATTACGTCTCCAGGGACGGAGTCATACTCCGTGCACCATGACCTTCTCGACTCCTTGATTGTGCAGGTGGAAGGAGTTAAGTCCTGGCAAGCCTGGGATAGGCGTAAAGGGGTTCGTCCCGGTGATGGTTACGTTCTCTATAAGGCAGAAGGGCTGGGAGAGCCGGATATCGATACGGACTTGAATGTCGGAGACGTTGTTCTCTTACCGGCGAATGCACCGCACATCGCAGGGACGACTCACAGCTCGTCTTTTCACTTGGCCGTTGCCTTTCGTGAAAGTTGAGTAGTTCCTCGAATCCATATGCTGGAAGCGATACGACCGATTCTGATGGGTGCGAAGCGAATCGGGCAGATGTAGAGGTTGCCCCATGGGTCCTGACCTATGAGGATCCAAATGGTGGTCAGTACGCTCTGGGGTCTTATCTAAAGCTCGTGCGCACGCCGAATGCGAAAGCTGCAGCCATGCATAAGAACCGAACCTTGAGTTCTGCGTTCCGAGCCCCGCTGCCTGTGCCGCGGCACACTATCCGGCAGGATGAAAATCCGGATGTTCTCATATGGGACCGCAGCGGCAGCGCAGATGATCTGTGCGCGGCTATCCAAGCAGAGCTGCGCCTCGTAGGGGTTCAGTCGGCAACTTATAATATTTCAAACTCAGATAATGGCACTCCGATATTTGTACTTCATCATCACGAAAGTCGTTTTCTTGATGAAGACCTCACAAAGGCTCTTGAGAATCATAAGATTATTTGGTGTTTCGATTCGATAATTGGAACAGCGGTCGGGCCGCTAATTGAAACAATTGACGAGTTTGATTGTTATGTAAAATCCACAAGTGCATTCGTGGAAGACATATTTCTGGATAACCTTTTTCCTCAGGCAAGGCCATGTTCGATCGGCGGATCGCAAGCTCCGCCTTTGCGGATTGCGGAGGCCATCTCTTTGTTTCTGCGTAAGGCAGATAATGGCCTCGTATATGTAATAGGATCACAGGGATTATCTCGTAAGCGTTTGGTACATAGTCTTTTACGTTTTCCGGCCCGTTCGTCGGCTCGGGATGAATTAGAGTCGCCGTTTGGGGTGTGCAGGAGTATAAATCATGAAGTAATCTCCTCACCGCTTGGGGACCTTTATGTCTCTTCGTGCAAGAGTCCTGCCGGCGCCGTCCACGCAACCCTCGAAGGCAACAGCGGTAAGGCCTTTACCGGATATAACGCTGCGGTCACGATGTTTGGGGAATCAGTCGAACGTACAGCGGCTTACTTCGCTAATCAGCTGCCTTCCTCTCCCAAGCTGTCTTCGGATGTAGGACTCGAGTCGTTTGCTCCATTCGGAGCGCAATGGGACAGGCGCTCCACCCATGCGGATGAGGACGAGAGAGTAGTTGCACTCGAACTCGCAACGGGGGGGCAAACGTCGATACCGAAGGTTCTGGCCGCATACCCCTACGAGCCGCCCCCGGGCATCCTTCGTCCAACGCGTGGAGACACAACAGGTTTTGCTGCGTACCCGAACCGCGTTGGTTCGGTTCTGCGTGGACTCCGTGAGGTCTTGGAGCGAGATTCGCTTTACACCAATTTCTTACACCAGCGCCGGGGCTTCAGACTGGCCCCCGAATACGCAGGTGACTACATTATCGAACGGATATGGTACGGAGATTGCCCCTTTCCGGCCATACATGCCTTTGTCTTTGCCAGAGACGGGGTCCTACCCCTTGTTGGTAGGGGGTCCGGCAGCGGTCTAACCTGGGACGAGGCTTCTCTAGGCGCTACTGTTGAATGTTTTCAGATTCTTGAACAAATGCGCCGGGGCGCTCCGGATCATGAGGGCTCAGCTTACGTTTCATGGAGAAACCAAAGAGTTCAGCGAAGACTGGAGAGTTACATCCACTCGATGCCCTTGACGAATCCATCCTTGAAATTCGAAAGTACTTCAGACGATGAGCAATTGGATTCTTTAATCCGCTCATTGTCTCGTGCCGGAGAACGCATTCTCGTTGTCGCGCTACCGTCCCCAGTCATTGATCTAGTTGCTGTTAGAGTTCTAGTTCCTGGGCGGGTTACTAACGTTCACAGCACTGCAGGTCTTGGTGGCGAACGTCTTGTCGACATCAAATGGAAAGAAGGTTTCCCCGTGTAGGGAGATCAGACTGTCTGAGTCCCAGCGTTGCCGCTTGCTCGGTCGGATGCGGTTGCCGCGTAATCCGTGGAACGGCAGCTTCGAATGTCAGCGGCACACGGACACCGCTTGCCGTTGATCGTGAACCTCATCCGGATTGAGCGAAGGCGCTGGCCGCGGCAGGTCCGCCTTGTTCCTAGCATGTTTCCTGACTTAACCGTGCGGCGGGGTCTGAGTAGTCAGATGACCGTTGGACTCCATAATGATGCCAGCCACGTGATAGGCCAGCCGCAGCCGGCAAACATCAGGGTGTACGTTGCACGATCCGGTACACCGTACTTCCGGCGACTTTGAAGAGCTCGGCGATCTCGGCGGTGGTGTGCTGGCCTCCCTTATATAGGGAGACCAGGTGGGATTCCTGGGACTTAGAGAGTTTGGGTTGTTTGCCGCGCAGGCGGCCTTTGGCTTTCGCGACCTGCATGCCTTCGCGGGTGCGGGCGCGAATGAGATCGGATTCGAACTCCGCGACCATGGCCAGGACACGTGTTCGTGCCTGCCACTGCACTCGAGCGCATCAGAGACGAGTACCTGTTCCGCAGCGAGGACCCCACCGAACCAACCGGGGCACCATATCTGGAATGGGCCGCTACCGCTGAGGATCTAAGGCTCCAGATCCTAGAGGGGGAACAGACGGAAGAAGGCCCCGGCACACCATGAGCGGCCACAAGCCAGCCTCATCCACCCCGTATTTCGCCAGCGAGGACGCCGACCAGGTGCGGGCCGCGTTCCCCGGAACAGGTTCCCCCGAAGGATACACATCCATGTCAGAATTGATTGAAGCGGCAATCTCAGAGAAGTGCGCCGATTGCAGCGCCAATACAACGAGGTCGGGACACGGTAACCCGTAAAAGCCGGCGCCCTGCGCCCGAGCAGACGAACCTTCAACGAAGAGGGACACCAAACCCCAGAGATTTCCTTCGTGGTTGCGGAGGACAGTAAGGAAAGCGGGCGCCGTGTGGTGCGGCTCCCGCTTTCACCTTTTAACCACTCCTAAACGCCTGAGTGACGGTATGGCACAAAAGCCGGATTCTTGTTTGGATACGCCTATGACCAGCACAACGTTTACCGATCCGGCCGAAACGGAGACCTGGACTGCACAACACTGGTCCAGGCATGAGTGGTTCTACATGTGGACCAAGGGCCTGGATCCCCGCCGCATCGCCATAGTGTGCCGGGTGCCGTACAGGAAGGTCTATGACCACATCCGCAGCACCGTGCTGCAGAACCCCGCCCTTTTTGGACAGCGGTTAATGGTCCACGACCGGCCGGCCCTGCCGCGCAGTGGACTGAAGAACCGACGTTCCTGGGACCAACGCTGTACTGAGCTGGCTGAATTCCGCCTACAACACGGACGGCTGCCCCGCAGCTACATCGAGGGTGAAAGCAGCCTGTATAGCTTCCTGCAATACCAACGCCGGTTGCACAGGACCAGACAACTGTCCGCGTCCCGAAAAGCGGCCCTGGATAAGGACATCCCGGGCTGGCTGACGCCGCCGAAGACCGACCGGGAGAGAGCATTATGGGCTCTTCGCGGCTCGTGGGGAATTGAGTTCGTGTCGTTGAAGACAGGAGGGCCCGTGGCCCTGCTGGGATGAGTGTGTCTAAGCATTCAACCT
>NZ_JBSHIT010000014.1:0-41291 GCF_053619115.1 Arthrobacter sp. NPDC055585 | reverse complement strand
GCCCGGTTCCAGCTCGAACCTGGCCGCACGAACGGCGCAGGTGCAGGCCGGTTCGAGGGCCAGCTCACGGCCCCGGCTGGAAACACCCTTCCGGAGCACAAAAAAGCGGGGACCGGCTGGTCCCCGCTTTTCCGTCATGGCTTGTACTACGAATCCGCCTCGTCGCGGTGGATTACCGGGATGGTGCCCTCAGCTGAGGCGTCCCGGATACTGGCTGCCAGAGTCTCGCAGCCGGCAAACCGTTCTGCGGGGTCTCCGCCCGCGCAGAAGCCCGGGCGTTCCCTGCACGCGGCCAGGGATTCGGCGTCCCACTGAATGCTGGTCTGCTGCCAGCTGGACTTGCGGACCTTGACCACTGCAATGCATTCCCGGCAGGCAAGGGGCTGCATGGGGAGGTCGAGGAGCCTGTTGTCTACTGTTGGTTCCATCAGACCAGCTGCTCCGCTGCGGCCTTGCGGGCTGCCAGCTGCCGTGCCACTTCCTTATGCCAGCTTTCCATGGGCCGTTCGGTGTCCAGCTCGTACTCGAAGCGGTCGGTCATTTCCGGCTTGACGTCCGCGACGTCCACGAAGAACTGCTCGTACCAGCGGCGGAGCTGGTAGACAGGCCCGTCCTCCTCGCAGAGCAGCGGGTTGTCGATCCGGGTCTTGCTCTTCCAGATTTCAACGTCCTGCGCAAAACCGCGGAGCACCCAGGTGGCCTGTTCTGATGCGATGACCTCGGCGTCACCGGGCAGGTCCGGGCTCTTTTCCACAATGATGCCGGACATCAGCACAAGCTTGTTTTCATCGATCGGATAGTGCGCATTGATGAAGATGGTGTCCATCTCGAACTTGTCATACACGTAGGTGAGTTCATCGATCATAAAAGACGGGCCGAAGTAGGAGGCCTCGGAAATCGTCTTCATCATTTTCGGAGCACTCGGATCGGAGGATTCAGGTGCCATGTCCTCGCGGATGTCGCCGTCGAAGTACTGGGTGGCCACATGGCCTTCAAACACGTTCTTGAAGTACGTGGGGAAGTTTCCGTGCACGTAGAAGAAGTGCGCCATGTCAACCACGTTGTCCACGACTTCGCGGGTGCTGGTGTCCACCACGATTTCGTTCCAGAACCACTTCGTCCAGGTATCGGACATGGCGCCCTTGATCCGCGGAATCTTCTGGTTCTCCGGGGGAGGGTTGCCCTCGGGATCGTTCCAGACGAACAGCAGTCCGTCCTGGTCCATGGTTTCCCAGGTGCTGGTGCGGGCCCGCAGCGGAACGCGGCGGGCGTAGGGGATGTCCTTGCAGCGTCCGTCGCCGCCCCAGCGCCAGTCGTGGAACGGGCACGCGATTTCGTTGCCCTTGACGGTGCCGGTGGAAAGATCGGCGCCCATGTGGCGGCAGTAGGCGTCCAGGACGTTGATGATTCCATCAGACCCGGTGAACACAACGAGTTTCTGGCCAAAAGCCATAACGGTGTGCGGCTTGCCGTCCTTGTACTTCTCGGAAAGACCCAGGCAATGCCAGCCCCGGGCAAACCGGGCCGGCAGTCCGTTGTTCTCGATTTGCCTGATTTCGTCCTGCTCCGGCTCAACGATTCCCATGTATTCCGTCCTTTCAGATGCCTATCCGGACCGTGCTCTACCGCCTGAAATCTAGCCAGCGGGGTCTGCGCGTGCCGGGCCAGTCCCGATGTTCGGGACAGCGCCCTGTTTAGCGCACGCATGCCCGCACCCTGCGCACGGATCCTGCTGGGTGGGACGGCGGTTGGCCGGGAGAGTCTCCGCTGGTTGTGTAGGCCACCCAGCACGCTGGAAAAGCCCGGCACAACAACCGGAGGAAGCAGTCCGGTGCCCGGCACCGGCCGGATCAACTCAGTCAGGGGAAAGTCTTGAACGCACAGGTATGGGACAGCCAGTACGACGTCGTTGTGGTGGGCTCGGGGGCAGGAGCCATGGCCGGCGCATTCGCTGCGGCAGCGCGCGGGCTGAGGACCGTGGTGGTGGAGAAAACGGATCTGCTCGGCGGGGCCTCAGCCTACGCCGGAGCGTCCTGCTGGCTGCCCGGAACCCAGGTCCAGGAACGCGCCGGGATGGCCGATTCGATCGTTGAGGCGCGGACGTATCTGGCCTCGGTCCTGGGCGAGGGAGAAAGCGGGCGCCGGGAAGCTTTCCTTGCAGCAGCCGGGGAACTGGTGGATTTCCTGGAAGCGGATCCGGCCATCGAGTTCTACTGGACCGCTTTCCCGGACTATTTCCCCGGCCCCGGCCGGCAGGACACCGGACGGTCCATGATGCCGGTGGATCTGCCCAGGGAGGAGATCGGCGAACTGGCAGCCCTGGTGCGGCCCCGGGTTGAATCCGACCGCTATGGGCAGCCGCATCCTGAGGGTCCACTCACCGCGGGCCAGGCCCTGATTGGGCGGCTGCTGCTGGCTATGCACCGGACCGGAAATGCAACCATCCTCACGGGCACGGCCATGACCGGGCTTATCACCGAGAACGGAAAGGTAACCGGCGTCGAAGTTGAATCCCCATCAGGCACCTTTACGCTGGGTGCGTCCTCGGGAGTGCTAATGGGTGCAGGAGGTTTCGAAGCAAATCCGGCGATGCGCCAGGAGTCCGGGACGCCCGGAGCGGCGCAGTGGTCCATGGCCCCGAGCGGCGCCAACACCGGAACTGCCATCCGGGCCGCGGTGCAGACCGGAGCAGCAGTGGACCTGATGGACGAGGCTTGGTGGTGCCCCGGCGCGCTTCAGCCGTCCGGCGGCGCAGCCTTCACCCTCGGTTTCCGCGGCGGAATCATGGTGGACGCTCGCGGAAAGCGGTTCGCCAACGAATCCCTGCCCTATGACCAGATGGGCCGGATCATGGCCCAGGCTCCCGAGGCCAGGATTCCGTCCTGGATCATTTTCGATTCACGGTTTGGCGGTGAACTCCCGGCCATCATGCGTCCGGACAACACCTCCCCTGCAGAGCACCTGGCTGCCGGCACCTGGGTCCAGGCGGACACTCTGGAGGAACTGGCAGCCCGTACGGACCTCGATCCGCACGCCCTGGCCGCCACCGTGGCACGTTTCAACGGTTTCACCCGGACCGGGGTGGACGAAGACTTCCACCGCGGCGAGGATCCCTATGACCTCTTCTTCGCCGTTCCCGGCAACGGACCCAACCCCGCCCTGGTTCCGCTTTCGGAACCGCCGTACTTCGCGGCACGGGTGGTGCTCAGTGACCTGGGTACCAAAGGCGGGGTCCGCACGGACAACAACGCCCGGGTCCTGACCGGGGCAGGGGAGCCGATTCCAGGGCTCTACGCGGTGGGAAACACCAGCGCATCCTTCTCCGGGCGTGCGTATCCCGGTCCCGGCATTCCGCTCGGCTCGGCCATGGTCTTTGCGTTCCGGGCCGTGGCAGAGATGGCCGGCACGCCGCTGCCGGACAGCCTTGAAAGCAGCGTGCATTCGGGCTAGCGGCCGGAGGCGCCCGGTGGTCCCGGCCCGTGCCGGGACCACCGGGCGCCGGCCGGGGGAGGGACCCGTTTAACCTTTGGCGCGGATTTTGGGGAGAATCTAGATATGACTCTCAGCGCCTCTCATCCGCTCATGGATGGCCGCACGGCCGATTCCCCGCTTATTGCTGCCTACCGCGGCAAGACCCCGTCCCGGCGTCCCGTTTGGTTCATGCGCCAGGCCGGCCGGTCGCTGCCGGAGTACCGCAAGGTCCGGGAAGGAATCGGCATGCTCGAGTCCTGCCTGCTGCCCGAACTCGCCTCCGAGATCACGCTGCAGCCGGTCCGCAGGCACGACGTCGATGCAGGCATTTTCTTCTCCGACATTGTGATTCCGCTGAAGCTGGCCGGTGTCGACGTGGACATCGTTCCCGGCGTGGGTCCGGTCCTGGGAGCTCCGGTGCGCACCGCGGCCGACGTCGCCGCGCTGCCCGAGCTCACGGACGAGGCGCTGGAACCCATCCGCGAAGCCGTTGCCCTGACGGTTGCCCAGCTCGGCTCCACCCCGCTGATCGGATTCGCCGGAGCCCCGTTCACCCTGGCCGCCTACATGGTGGAGGGCAAGCCCTCGCGGGACCACCTGGGTCCGCGGACCATGATGCACGCCGATCCGGATACCTGGCAGGCCCTCACGGACTGGGCCGCTGACGCCTCCGGCAAGTTCCTTCGCGCCCAGCTCGAAGCCGGTGCCAGTGCCGGTCAGCTCTTCGATTCCTGGGCCGGCTCGCTGGGACTGGCGGACTACGTCTCCAAGGTGGCTCCGGCTTCCGCCCGGGCACTGGACCACGTCCGCGGCCTCGGCGCTCCGCTGATCCACTTCGGCACCGGCACCTCCGAGCTGCTGGGTGCCATGCGGGACGTGGGCGTCGACGTCGTCGGCGTCGACTACCGGCTCCCGCTTGATGAAGCCAACCGCCGGCTCGGCGGCAGCGTCGCGCTGCAGGGCAACATCGATCCGGCGCTGCTGGAAGCGCCCTGGCCGGTGCTCGAAGCGCACGTCCGCCAGGTCCTGGAAGCCGGCGCCGGCGCACCGGGCCACGTGGTGAACCTCGGACACGGCGTTCCCCCCGAAACGAACCCCGAAGTCCTGACCAGGGTGGTGGAACTCATCCACTCAGTGGAGCCGTAGCCATGCCGGGATCCCGCAAACCCCAGACCGCTCAGGAACAGTCCGCCGCTGCACCGCGGGCTGTGGTGGTTGGCGGCGGCATGTCCGGGCTGATCGCAGCCCGGGACCTTGCCCGCGAAGGCTTTGACGTCAGCGTCCTGGAGGCCTCCGGGGACTTTGGCGGCTGCGTCGGCACCCACCGTGTGGCCGGCCTGGAGCTGGACAGCGGAGCGGAATCGTACGCGACCCGCTCTCCGGCTGTTCCCCAGCTGGTGGAAGAGCTTGGTCTGCAGGGGAACATTGTGGCGCCGAACCCTGCCGGTGCCTGGCTCCAGCTCGGCGGAGCAGACCTGGCGCAGGCCGCGCAGCGGATGCCCCAGACCGGCCTGCTGGGAATCCCCGCCGATCCGCGGGCAGAGGAGATTTCGCGCGCCATCGGACGCACCGGCGTCGCCCGTGCCTCCCTGGACCGTGTGCTTCCGGTTGCGCCGCTGCTGCGCCGCGACAAAGTCAGCCTCGGTGAAGTGGTGCGCTCCCGGATGGGCGAGGCGGTCCTCAAGCGCCTGGTTACTCCGGTGGTGGGCGGGGTCTACTCCGCGGACCCGGACGTGCTCGACGCCGATTCAGTAGCCCCCGGACTGCGCAAGGCGATGGCCGAACACGGGTCGCTCGGCGCTGCCGTCGGCGCCATGCGGCGCGCGGCCCCGGCAGGATCCACCGTGGCGTCCCTGAAGGGCGGAATGGGGACCCTCGCCAAGGCCCTCACTGATGACCTGGCAGCCCGCGGCGCCCGCCTGCTGGTGAACACTCCGGCCACCGGAATCGAACGCACCGGCACCGGTTTCCGAATCCACACGGACGCCGGGGCGCACGACGCCGATGCCCTCGTGGTTGCCGCAGACGGCCCGGCGGCGGTGGACCTGCTGACCCCGGCCGTGCCTGAACTTGCAGCCTTCCGCCCCGGCCCGGGCCCCGGCGTCGCACTGGTCACCCTGGTAGTGGACAAACCGGAGCTGGACGCCGCACCGCGGGGGACCGGCGTGCTGGTTGCCCGTGACGCCGACGCAGTCCAGGCCAAGGCCCTGACGCACGCCACCGCCAAATGGCAGTGGCTGGCCGAATCCACCGGTCCCGGCACCCACGTGCTCCGGCTCTCCTACGGCCGCGGACTGGGACCGGGGCAGGAAGCGGACGTCACTGCTTTGCGTCCGGACGCTGAACTCTTTGCCGCTGCGCTGGCGGACGCCTCGGCCCTGCTGCAGGTGCCGCTGGAGGAAGCAGACGTCATCGACTGGGACGTTGTCCGCTGGGTCGGTGCCCTGCCATCCGCCACGGTTGGCCACGCTGACAGGGTTGCCTCCGTGCGTGCCGCGGTCGCGGAAGTCCACGGACTGGAAATCGTAGGCGCCTGGCTGGCCGGAACCGGCCTGGCGGCAGTCACAGCCGATACCAGGTACCGGACCTCACACCTGGCCGAGGCTGTGAAATGATAAAAATGTTCTACGCTTTGTAGAAGTTCCGTATTCGCCTAAGCCTGCCGGAACCGGCAGACTATAAGTCATGAGTGAGTCCATGGGTCAGAACGCACCAGCCGAAGCCGAAACACAAGAACAGTTCTTCACACTTTGGACCGTTTTCAAGCGGTCCGATCTTCCCCGTGAAACCAGCGACGGCGCCCTGGGCGCCTTCGAGGAGCTGGTGGGCAGCTTCGCTGCCGAGAATGTCACCCTCCGCGGAATCTACGATGTCTCCGGCATGCGCGCCGATGCAGACATCATGATCTGGCTGCACGGCGGCCGGGCAGAGGCGCTGCAGGCAGCGCTGCGGGAGATCCGCCGCTCCGAACTGTTCGCAGGCACGGAGATCGCATGGTCGGCCATGGGCGTCCACCGCGACGCCGAGTTCTCCAAGAACCACTGGCCGTCCTTCGCCCGGGGCATCGACCCCGAGGCATGGATCTGCGTCTACCCGTTCGTCCGCTCCTATGAGTGGTACCTCCTGCCCGCCGAGGAACGCGGCAAGATGCTCCGCGATCACGGCATGCTGGGCCGGGAGTTCCCGCAGGTGCTGGCCAACACTGTCGCCTCCTTCGCGCTGGGCGACTGGGAGTGGATCCTGGGGCTGGAAGCTCCGAACCTGGTGGACCTGGTGGACATGATGCGCCACCTGCGCTCCACCGAAGCACGCAACCACGTGCGTGAGGAAATTCCCTTCTACACCGGACGGCGCATCCCCGCCGCCGAAGTATCCGAGGTGCTTCGATGACTTCCCTTTCGACCCCCGCAGGCTTTGACCCCATGGAAGGTGTCAGCGAGGACGGCGTTATGGCGCCGGCTGAATATGACGCGATCCTGCTCGCTTCCTTCGGCGGCCCCGAAGGCCAGGAAGACGTTATTCCCTTCCTGCGCAACGTCACCCGCGGCCGCGGCATCCCCGACGAGCGGCTTGAGGAAGTAGCCACCCACTACCGGGCCAACGGCGGCATCAGCCCCATCAACGAGCAGAACCGCGCGCTGAAGGCAGCCCTCGAAGCTGAGCTGGAGCGCCGCGGCATTAAGCTGCCGGTTCTCTGGGGCAACCGCAACTGGGCTCCGTACATCAAGGATGTGCTCCAGGAAGCCTACGACGCCGGTTACCGCCGCCTGCTGATGGTCACCACCAGCGTGTACTCCTGTTACTCCTCCTGCCGCCAGTACCGCGAAGACCTGGGCATCAACCTGGTAGAGACCGGCCTGGACAAGAAGCTGCAGGTGGACAAGGTCCGCCAGTACTTCGACCACCCCGGATTTGTGGAGCCCTTCGTCGAAGGCGTGCGGGACTCCCTGGCCAAGGTCCGCGAGCAGCTCGCTGCCGCCGGCAAGGAAAACGGGAAGATCGAAATCCTGTTCTCCACCCACTCCATTCCCACCGCCGACGCCGAGGCCGCAGGCCCGCGCGACGTTGAGTTCGAAGAAGGCAGCGCCTACGTTGCCCAGCACCTGGCCAACGCGCGCGCCATCATGGACCGCATTCCGGAAGCCGCCGGCCTGGACTGGCAGCTGGTGTACCAGTCCCGCTCCGGCTCGCCGCACACTCCATGGCTGGAACCGGACATCAATGACGCGATCGCCGAGCTGCCTGCCAAGGGCGTCGACGGCGTCGTTATTGTGCCGCTGGGCTTCGTCAGCGACCACATGGAAGTCATCTGGGACCTCGACACCGAAGCCATGGAAACCTGCTCCGAGCTGGGCCTGGCCGCACACCGTGCGCCAACCCCCGGCATCCACGAGAAGTTCGTCTCCGGCCTGGTGGACCTGGTGTGCGAACGCACCGTTGAGAACAACATTGCCGTCCGTCCCGCAGTGACGAACCTCGGGCCCTGGTACGACGTCTGCCGTCCCGGCTGCTGCGCGAACCTGCGCGGCGAAAAGCCGACAATCGCCGGCGCCGATTCCACGGTGGGAAGGCAGTAGTGGCGCATTCGCCTGTGCTGATCGGCACCCGCGGCTCCGCCCTTGCCGTCACCCAGACCACCACCGTAGCCAACACGCTGGCCGAACTGGGCGGCTTCGACGTCGACCTGGTCCGGGTGCGGACCGAAGGCGACGTAAACCGTGCCGCTCTCTCGCAGATCGGCGGAACCGGTGTCTTCGTGGCAGCGCTGCGGGAATCCCTGCTTGCCGGGGACTGCGACGTCGCCGTGCACTCGCTGAAGGACCTACCCACGGCCGAGGCTGACGGGCTGACCATCGGGGCCATCCCGGCCCGTGTGGACGTGCGCGACGCACTCTGCGCTCGGGATAACCTGACGCTGGCACAGCTTCCCGCAGGCTCGAAGATTGGTACCGGGTCGCCGCGCCGCGCCGCCCAGCTGCGGGCAGCGCGTCCGGATCTTGAAATCATCGATATCCGGGGCAACGTGGACACCCGCCTGGGCCGTGTGGCCGGACTGGTGGAAGGTGCTCCCGGGGACCTCGACGCCGTGGTGCTGGCAGCAGCCGGGCTGAGCCGGCTGGGCCGCCTGGACATGGTCTCGGAGTTCCTGGATCCCTCTCTCATGCTGCCGGCACCGGGACAGGGTGCGCTGGCTGTTGAATGCCGTACCTCCGACGCCGCTGAAGGCCCGCTGAGCCGTGCCCTGGCAGCCTACGACGACACCGCCAGCCGCATGGCAGTCACCGCTGAACGGGCACTGCTGCAGCGCCTTGAAGCCGGCTGCACCGCCCCGATCGGCGCGCTGGCCCGCGTCACAGACCAGGGCCTGGCCCTGGAAGCAGTGGTTTGCAGCGACGACGGCACCCAGGTGCTGCGCCGGTACTCCTCCACCTCACAGGCGGATGAAGACGGCGCGCGGGCCCTGGGAATCCGCATGGCCGAAGAGCTCCTGGCGGCAGGCGCAGCAGACCTCACCGACCTGGCATCCTAAGCGGCTGCGGCAAAGGACACCACGGATGACCGCAGAGCGCCGCACGCCGTCCGCACCCGGACCCGGAACCCGCCCCGCAGGGATCCTGGCCGGGACGGATGTGGTGCTGCTGCGTACTCCGGACCGGGCCGGACCCATGGCCGCCGAGCTGCGCGCCCGCGGAGCACACGTGCGCCTGCTGCCCCTGATCGATTTCCAGCGCCCTGCGGACCCCGAACCGGTGTCCGCAGGGCTGCACGGACTCGGGCAGGGCGGATTCGACTGGATCATCTTCACCTCCGCAACCACGGTGCAGGCGCTGGGCGCCGTTGCCGAAACCCTCGGCAGCACGCTTGCAGCTCTCTGCAGCGGCACCGGCGTGGCGGCTGTTGGTTCCGGTACCAGCCGGGCGCTTTCCGCCGCCGGTATTGCCGTGGACCTTCTTCCCACCCGGGACCAGTCTGCGCGCGGGCTGGCCGCGCTGTGGCCTGCTCCGGGCCCGGGACGGAACCGGATCTTCCTTCCTCAGGCAGATATCGCCAATCCATTCCTGCGTACGTCGCTGGCCGCCGCGGGCTGGGACATCGTTGCAGTGCCCGCCTATGAAACCGTCGACTATCCGGCTCCGGCAGGCCGGCAGATCATCCATCGGGACAAACACCCCCAGGATGACGTGCTGACTTTGGGGGACTACGGAACCTGGGCCGCTGACCGCCCATCCGGAGCAGGAGCCGGTTCCCACGCCGTCGTTGTCACATCACCGAGCACCGCGAGGCGTTTTATCCGCGGAGCCCACCTGCCCGGAACCGCAGTGCTCGTAGCCATCGGTGACCCCACGGCAGCAGAGCTGCAGGAGCTGGGTCATCCGGCCGCGGCCACGGCACACCATCCCACCCCCGCCGGCGTAGCCGACGCGGTCCAGACGGCACTGGCCGCCCCAAAAGTCCCCAACCCTGACCCGGAAGGCAGAGAACAGCCATGAGCTTCCCCCAGCACCGCCCCCGCCGGCTGCGGACCACACCGGCCATGC
This sequence comes from Arthrobacter sp. NPDC055585, assembly GCF_053619115.1. NCBI lineage: Bacteria > Bacillati > Actinomycetota > Actinomycetes > Micrococcales > Micrococcaceae > Arthrobacter > Arthrobacter sp. NPDC055585. Next base: position 31,281 of record NZ_JBSHIT010000014.1, on the reverse strand, counting down.
GGCGGATGACCGCCGAATACCGCCTGGATCCGGCCGAACTTGTGCTCCCGGCCTTCATCCGCGAGGGCCTCACCGAGCCGAACCCCATCACGTCGATGCCCGGCGTCGTGCAGCACACCACCGAGACGCTCAAGCGCGCCGCGGCGGAAGCCGTTGAACTCGGCGTCGGCGGCATTATGCTCTTCGGCATTCCGGCAGAGCGCGACGCCACGGGCAGTGCCGGCACTGACCCCGACGGCGTGCTGAACAAGGCGATCGCTGACGTCCGTGCCGAGGTTGGAGATGGCCTGGTGATCATGAGCGACGTCTGCCTGGATGAATTCACCGACCACGGACACTGCGGCGTGCTGGACGCAAACGGCGTTGTGGACAATGACACCACCCTTGAGATCTACGGCCGGATGGCTGTGGAGCAGGCCCGCGCCGGAGCCCATGTGCTGGGCCCGTCCGGCATGATGGACGGCCAGGTCGCCGTGATCCGCCAGGCCCTGGATGAAGCAGGGTTCCAGGACGTGTCCGTCATTGCCTACGCAGCGAAGTACGCCTCGGCGTTCTACGGTCCGTTCCGCGAAGCCGTTGACTCGCAGCTCAAGGGCGACCGCCGGACTTACCAGATGGATGCCGCCAACCGGCGCGAAGCAATGCTGGAAGTCGAGCTGGACCTGGAGGAAGGTGCAGACATGGTCATGGTGAAGCCGGCCATGAGCTACCTGGACATCCTTGCCGACGTGGCAGCGATGTCCCCGGTTCCCGTAGCGGCTTACCAGATCTCCGGTGAATACGCGATGATCGAAGCTGCGGCTGCGAACGGCTGGATCGACCGCCGCCGCGCCATCGAAGAATCCGTCCTCGGCATCAAGCGTGCCGGTGCCAACATTATTCTCACGTACTGGGCCGCCGAGCTGGCTGCCTGGCTGAAGGAAAGCAAGTAATGACCTCCACTGTCTCCTCCGAAGAGCTCTTTGACCGCGCCCGTGCCCTGATGCCCGGCGGCGTGAACTCACCCGTGCGCGCGTTCGGCTCGGTGGGCGGCACTCCGCGCTTCCTCGTTTCCGCCAAGGGACCGTACGTGACCGACTCCGAGGGCCGCGAATACGTGGACCTGGTCTGTTCCTGGGGCCCCGCCCTGGTGGGCCACTCCCACCCGGACGTCCTGGCAGCGGTGCACTCCGCCGTCGACCGCGGATTGTCCTTCGGTGCTTCCACCCCGGCAGAAGCCGAGCTCGCAGCCCTGGTGATGGACCGCGTGAAGCCCGTCGAGCGCCTGCGCATGGTTTCCACCGGCACCGAAGCGACCATGACTGCTGTACGGCTGGCCCGCGGTTTCACCGGCCGCAACCTGGTCATCAAGTTTGCCGGCTGCTATCACGGCCACCTGGACGGCCTGCTGGCCTCCGCCGGTTCCGGCGTCGCCACCCTGGCCCTGCCCGGCTCTGCCGGCGTCACCGCAGCCACCGCTGCGGAAACCCTGGTGCTGCCATACAACGACGTCGCTGCCGTGGAGGCAGCCTTCGCCGAGCATGGAGCGGACATCGCCGCGGTCATCACGGAAGCAGCTCCGGCCAACATGGGTGTTGTCACCCCGGCCGAAGGCTTCAACGCCGCACTGTCCCGCATCACCACCGCCCACGGCGCACTGCTGATCCTGGACGAAGTCCTCACCGGTTTCCGCACGTCGCCCGCCGGCTACTGGGGCCTGACCGGAGAGAAGGAAGGCTGGGCTCCGGACCTGTACACCTTCGGCAAGGTCATTGGCGGCGGCATGCCCGTGGCAGCACTGGGCGGCCGTGCAGAGGTCATGGATTACCTGGCGCCGCTCGGACCGGTGTACCAGGCGGGCACGCTGTCCGGAAACCCGATCGCCATGGCCGCCGGCGTGGCCACGCTGACCGCGGCGACGCCCGAGGTCTACGCGAACATTGACGCACGCTCGGCGCAGCTGTCCCAGGCTGTCTCCGAAGCGCTCTCGGCCGAAGGCGTGAACCACAGCGTCCAGCGCGCCGGCAACCTCTTCAGCATCGCCTTTGGCACTGCGGAGCACGGGGTGCACGACTACGCCGATGCGCTGGCCCAGGACGCGTTCCGGTTCAAGCCGTTCTTCCACTCGATGCTGGACTCCGGTGTGTACCTGCCGCCGTCGGTCTTCGAAGCCTGGTTCCTCTCCGGTGCGCACGACGACGCCGCGATGGATCGGATCCTCGCTGCCCTTCCGGCAGCAGCGAAGGCAGCGGCGGCCGCCCAGCCGTAGCGCTCTCCCACATCGCTCAAACGAGATGACAGAAACTGCCCGTATCAGCACTGATACGGGCATTTTCTGCTATCTCGGTGGGGTGGCTAGCCCAGGATGTCCCTGCGGCTCAGCGCCCACACGGATAGGGCCGTGAAGAACACGCACGCTGCGGCGAGGAGTCCCAGGCCAGCAGGGTCGAAGCCCTCGGCCAGCGGATCGTTCCGGTAGGCCCAGGAGTAGGGGGAGAGGTTCCGCAGCCATTCCAGATCCGCGTTCTGGTTCGCCAGGGCATTGAGCACGTAGCCGGCAGCGGCCACGCCCGCAGCCGTCCCCAGCGCCGCGGTCCGGCGGCCGGTCAGCGCCCCTGCGGCCATCGCAATGCTGCCCGCCAGATAACCAAGGCCCAGCCAGGCGGCCTCCGCCGCTGCAACGTTGGCAACCTTCAGCCCAAGTTCCGCCGGAGAGCTGAGGGCCAGCACCAGGACGCCGGTGACCAGCGCGAACCAGGCCAGCCGCACCAGAATCCCCAGGGCAGTTTCCATGGCGTACCGGACCCTGCCCACGCCGTGGGAGAGGACGAGCTCGAGCCGTCCGGATTCCTCGGCACCGGCAATTGCCGCGCTTCCCCAGGACACCGCGGCAGCGGTGATGAGGACAAACCCCAGCAGCCCAAAAAACGTGGCCTGGACATAGCCCGGGCCGGACAGAATGTCATCGTAGCCAAGGGCGTTGACCAGCTCCGGCGGGAGGGAGCTGATCAGGTTCCGCATGTCCGCTCCGTTCATGGAGGGATACAGGGGCAGATAGAGCAGCAGCACTGCAGCCAGGGCCAGGGTCCAGATGAGCGTGGAGCGCCAGGAGTCCACAACCGCGCGGCGGAAAACCGGCAGCACTGCTGGTCTGGGAACGCGCTGCGGGCTCACACCGAATCCCTTCCATGCCCAGGTTCGGCGGCGGCGTCGCCGTAGAGCCGCAGGACGGATTCCTCCAGGTCCGGTTCTTCAACTGCCAGGTCCAGCACACGGTGCCTGGCCAGCACTTTGATGAAGGGATCAATGCCGCCTTCCACCGTGCCCTGAACGTGGGCGGTCCCAGCCTGCCAGGTCACTGTTCCCTGGAGCCCGGCCGCGGCCAGTTCATCCTGCAGCACCGTGTCACCAAGACCCGTAAGGGACGCACGGACATGGCGCAGTCGGTTCAGCCGCAGTGAAGCCACGTCTCCCTGCGCCACCACTTTGCCGAACGAAAGAACGGCAACCTGGTCTGCGCTCTGCTGGATTTCACTCAGTACATGGGAGCTGAGCAGCACCGTGCGCCCGGCGGCCCTCGCCTCGGTCACCAGTTCCAGGAACTCACGCTGCACCAGGGGATCAAGACCGCTGGTGGGTTCATCAAGGACCAGCAGGTCCGGGTCATGCATAAAGGCCTGCACCAGGCCCAGCTTCTGCCGGTTGCCTTTGGACAGGGAGCGGACGGGCCGCGACAGGTCCAAACCGAGCCGCTCTGCGAGTGCATCCATACGGCCGGCGGGAACGGGGCCGCTGATCTGGGCGAAGTGCTCCAGCAGCGTCCGGCCCCGGGCCCGGCCGCTAAGCCGGAAATCGCCGGGCAAATAACCGATCCGGCGGCGCAGTGCGGCACCTCCGGCGCGAGGGGCAACTCCAAGGACGAGGGCCTGCCCGGACGTGGGCCGGATGATGTCCAGCAGCATCCGCAGGGTCGTTGTCTTTCCGGACCCGTTGGGGCCAATCAGCCCGAAAACGGTTCCCGGTTCCACCACGAGGTCCAAAGACACCACAGCCGTGGTTCGGCCGTAGCGCTTGGTTAGTTCCCGGGTCTCGATTGCCGGCGGCATAAAGGGTCCCTTCGGAGGGCCGGTGGCTTGGCCGACGGTTAGACTGCTGTTCCTGCAGGTGCAGCAAAGACGGCGAAGTTCCAGGGGGGATTCGTGCCCCTGAGAATAATGCCGGTCACACAGGAAATCGAGGCTTGCCCCGCTCGAAGGGTGGTTTCTCTCCCGCCCCATCCGTTAGCGGCTTCAGCCGGCCGGTGGATACAAAGGTCAGAACACATGGCGATTTTCAGTCCCCCGCAACCGGGAACGCTGCCCACTACGCTCAAACTCCTCGTGGCAATCCTGATCCCATCCGGGATCGTGAGCGTCCTCTGGGGGCCCTCGGCCAGCATGGGATTCGGGTTGGCCGTGGGCCTTGGCATGGCCGTGACGCCCGTGAGCCGGCCCCGCCAGGCCGCGCTGCTGGTGGTCCTGGGGGCCGCCCTTGGCGGACTGGCCTCGCTGGCGGGTTCAACACCGTGGGCCGTCGCGGTGCTGATCTTCATCTCCGCCATCCTGTCCGCGGTCACCAACCAGCGCTCCGCAGGGCTGCTTTCACTGGCCCCGATTATCGTGATCCTCTTCGGCCCGGGTCCCATCGACCTAAGCTGGTGGTCCGCGGTTCTATGGATTCTGGCCGGCGGGGCAGCCGGCGCCCTGATCACCCGCCTGTTGAAGTTCCGGGCTCCCATCGTCCCGGTGGACAGGCGCACTGCCTGGGAGCATGGCACCGCCGTCGGACTGTTGTGCGCCGCGGTGATGTTCTGGAGCCTGTCCAATGGAATTCCCCACGGCTACTGGATCGCCGTGACCGTGCTGATGGCCCTGCGGCCGCTTCCCAACCAGCGCCGCGAGACCCTGAACGGACGCCTCATCGGCACTTTCCTGGGCGCCGTAGTTGCCCTGCTGGCAGTATTGTTCCTCCCGCTTTGGGGAGCCCTGGTTGTCGCCGTCCTGTGCCTGTTCCTCCTGATCTGGTACTCCATGGGAGGTGCGTACCTGATGCAGATGCTGGCACTGACGCCAATGCTGCTGATCTTCGCCTCACTGGGCGACACTGAACGCGGCTTCGAGCTGACAGTGGAACGGGTCGTCTTCACTGCCATCGGGTTTGCTGCGGCGGTGCTGCTCGCCATCCTGCTCCGGCGCTGGGAAGCCGGACGCGGGGCTGCCGGAAGTACCGGGCCCGGAGCCGGTTAACGAAATATGCCCCGCATCCTTGTGGATGCGGGGCATATTTACAGCCGGTCTTAGAAGGCCGGGGTCACGTCACCGTTCGGCCACTGCTCTTCAATGAAGGCCTTGACCTCAGGGGAGTGCAGGAGCTCTTCGAGCTTGTCGATCCGTGCGTCCTTGCTGCCGGTCTTCCAGGCCAGCAGGTTGGCGTACGGGTTGTTCTCCAGGGACTCCACCAGCAGGGCGTCGTCCGTGTTCAGGCCGGCATCAAGGATGTAGTTGCCGTTGATGATGGCCAGGTCCACGGTGGGATCGGAGAGATCGTTGACCAGCAGTTCGGCCTGGTTTTCCACGAAGTCCAGGTTCATCGGGTTCTGCTCGTCGGTCAGCGAGATCACCGAGGCGTCTTCCGGGACGTCCTTCAGCAGGCCGGCGTCCTCGAGCAGGGCCAGTGCCCGTGCCTGGTTGGACGGGTCGTTGGTGATGGCAACGCGGGCGCCGTCTTCGACGTCGGCGATGTCCTTGTGCTTGTCACTGAACACAGCGTAGGGCTCAATGTGGATGCCTTCGCCGTGCTCGAAGTCGTAGCCCTGGTCTGCGATCTGGGCTTCGAGGTACGCGGTGTGCTGGAAGTAGTTGGCGTCGATCGAGCCGTCGTCCAGCGAAATGTTCGGGGTCACGTAGTCATCGAAGGGAACTACTTCGAGTTCCAGTCCGGCATCGGCGGCCAGGTTGTCCGCCACGTATTCCAGGATGACGGCGTGCGGCTGCGGGCTGGCGCCCACAGTCAGTGTGACCGGGTTGGCGGGATCGAGGCTCTCAACAGCGCTGGAGGAGGATTCAGAACCCCCGCAAGCCGTCAGCGCCAGAGCCGCGGCCACGCCGGTGGCCACGAGTGAAAATGCTTTCCGCATCGGATGCGTTTCCTTTCGAAAGACCTGCCCGGGAGTCCCGGGAAGGCTGTTGTGCAGCTAGCGGCTACTGGCTGCAGGTCCCGTCCGGAGCCAGGGCACCGGACGGAAAACTGGATGGCTCCGGGTTTAGACCCGGGTCCGGGAGTCCCCGGCGGCAGGCTCAGCGTCCGGTGTGCCCGTGGGCGTGGCGGTCGCTGCTGCTTCGGCGCCGGACCGGGCCGGACGGCGACGGCGGCGGGTGGTGCCCGCGGCGGAGCGGTGGTCCACGCGGCGGGCCGCGAAGTCTCCGGCGAGCTGGATGATCTGGACGATCGCCACGATGATCACGATCGTGACCACCATGACCGCTGTGTCGAATCGCTGCACGCCGTAGTTGTACGCCAGCCGGCCCAGGCCGCCGCCGCCGATGATGCCGGCCATGGCCGAGTACCCCACCAGGGTGACCAGGGTGGTGGTCAGGGCAGCAACCAGGCCGGGCAGTGCCTCGGGCATCAGGACCTTGCGGATCACCTGCATGCGCGTGGAACCCATGACGAGCGCGGCGTCGATCTTCCCTCCCGCGACGTCACGCAGGGAGGTTTCCACCAGCCGGGCGAAGAACGGGATGGTGCCGATGCTCAGCGGCACACACGCGGCCAGCGGGCCGATGGATGATCCCGTCACGATCCGCGAGAAGGGAATCAGGATCACCATGAGGATGGCGAACGGAATGGACCGGGTGATGTTGACGATGATGTCCGAGAGGATCCGGTTGGTCACCGGCATGGGCCGCAGGCCGCCCGGAGCGGACGTGTGCAGGAAAATGCCCAGCGGGAGTCCAATCAGGACGGTAAAGAAGCCGGATACGCCCACCATCAGGAGGGTGTCGGCGATCGCCTCGGGAAGAGCCTTGGTGATGCCCGGATTATTTGCGAGCTCTTCGAACAGGTTCATGCTGCCACCTCCACGGAAACGCCCTGGCCTGCCAGATACGCCTGGACTGCATCCATATCGATCCGTTCATCAAGCTGTACGCGCAGTCTGCCGAACCGCTGTCCGGCGAGGGTTTCGACGCTGCCGGCCAGGACGTTCACGTCCGTGTCAAAGCGCCGCGTGAGTCCGGAGAGAACCGGCTCGGTTGCGTGCTCGCCGACCATCAGCAGTTCCACCACCGGTCCGCCGGGCACCGGGGGAGTGGCGGGCAGCGGAATGAGGGCCTTGGCCAGACGGCCGCCAAGATGCGAAGCGACTTCCTGCAGCGCACCGTGTTCCACAACCCGTCCGGCTTCAAGCAGGGAAACCGAGTCGCAGATGCGCTTCACCACGTTCATCTCGTGCGTAATGATCAGGACGGTCAGTTCCAGCCGGTTGGTGAGTTCGGAAATAAGGTCCAGGATCTCATCGGTTGTCCGGGGGTCCAGAGCCGACGTCGGTTCATCGCAGAGCAGGACGTCGGGGTGGGCGGCGAGGGCGCGGGCGATGCCGACACGCTGCTTCTGTCCGCCGGAGAGCTGTGCCGGGTACGCACCGGCGAAGTCCTGCAGGCCCACCAGGGACAGCAGCTCGGTGACCCGCTTCTCGATCTCCCGCTTGGGCGTGCCGACAAGTTCCAGCGGATGGGCGACGTTGGCCGCCGTAGTGCGCGAGTCCATCAGGTTGGCGTGCTGGAACACCATGCCAATGCGCCGGCGGGCCAGGCGGATCTCGGAATCCCTGACGTTGGTCAGTTCCCGGCCGTCAATGGTGACAGTTCCCGACGTCGGGCGGTCAAGCAGCGTCAGGCAGCGGACGAGGGTGGACTTGCCGGCACCGGAATGTCCGATGATGCCGTGGATCGAGCCCTTGGGAACGCTCATGCTGACGCCGTCCAGGGCCACCACATCGCGGGAGCCCTGGCGGTAGACCTTACGCAGGTCGGTAACTGTGATCATTCATCCTCAATGTCTGCTCAACGTCGATGGGGGTGTGCGTGCAGGAAACAGTCCGGGGGAGGGGACGCCAATGGCCCGGCTGTGCGGGAAGTGCCTGCCAATCGCGTGACACGGGGCGCTCAAGGGCGCCCGGGCGCCATCAGCGCCTGACACTGTCGTGAATATGTCAATGTTACGCGGGCGGGCCCGCGTACCTGAAATCCGCCGGGTCTGCTCCGGACGCGCTGCCGGACTACCGCGGTGCGAGTTCGAGCACCAGCTGGCCGTCCGCTTCCTCTGCCAGGACTGGAACGGCTGCGGCCGGCACCGGTTCGAGCTGCACCGCAGCGGGCACATGCGGGACGGGAGCATCCACCGGCGCCGGCTTCAGCGGCCAGGTGCCGTCGATGACTGCCTCGGGATCACGGCGGCGGAGGTAAGTCTGGAAGCTGGCCGCCTGTTCCGCTGCCCACTGCACCTGCAGGGCGTGCAGTGTGCCGGCGTCCTGCGCCATCACCGGGAAGGCACGGGCGACGGCGGCGCCCACGGCCAGAGTGGCCATGACGTCAGCGGCGGACGTGTGGGCATTTTCGAAGGCCACGCAATAGTGTTCGGCCATGGCCGTCAGGGTGCGCTTGCCGCGCCGGAAACGGTCCGCCTGCTTGTCCATGATGTAGGGGTCGATCACCGGGAACGGCACCGGGGACGTACAGCCGTGGCGTTCGGCTTCGCGGGCCAGGACAGTGAAGTCATAGGAGGCATTGAACGCCAGGACCGGGATCCCGGCAGCGAAGGTGTCTGCCAGCACGGCGCTGATCTGCCGGACAGCCTCGGCGGCACTGATCCCCTCACTGCGGGCCTTTTCGGTGCTGACCCCGTGGATTGCCGCTGCTTCGGCCGGGATCTCGACGCCGGGGTCCACCAGCCATTCGTGGTGGGAAAGGACGCTCCCGGATCCGTCAACCAGAATGATCGAGGCGGTGACAATGCGCGCCAGCTGGGGATCCCGCCCCGTGGTTTCCAGGTCGAAGGATGCTCGGGGGAGTTCGTGCCAGCTCAACATGTAATCAAACCTACCGGCGGGCACCGACATTACCCGGAATCAGCGCGCCGGGCCTCGCTAAGCTGGAACCATGCGGGAGGACTATTCGGAGGCGGTGCTCGCCGTCGCCGCGCTCATTCCAGCGGGCCGGGTGCTGGCATATGGAGATATCGCGGAGCTGCTGGGCTCGGGCGGGCCCCGCCAGGTGGGCTCGGTGCTGGCCCGTTCCGGCGGTTCAGTGCCGTGGTGGCGGGTGATCCGCTCATCCGGCCAGCCGCCGGCCTGCCACGGTCACCGCGCCTGGAAACACTATCTTCAGGAAGGCACCCCGTTGAGAGGGCAGGTTGAACCGGACGGATCAGGGTACCGCGTGAGTATCCGCGAGGCCCGCTGGCAGCCGGAGGACCCGGACTGGACCGTTCTGGATGCCCTGCGGCAGCAGCTTGCCGACGCCGGGATGCGGTCGAATCCGGCAATGTCACCGGGGCATGGTGAAGTGGAGGCATGAGCATCAACCTGCGGCTTGTCCCGCCCGCGGCTGCCGGCCTGCCCGCACCGCGCCTGAGCGCCGACCAGCGCGCCGCCGTCGAGCGTCCTGCCGGGAAGGGTCCGTTGCTGGTCCTGGGCGCGCCCGGCACCGGCAAATCAACTGTTCTGGTTGAAACCGCAGTTCAGCGCATCGAGCACGCTGGACTCGATCCGGCTGGTGTCCTGCTGCTGGCGCCCTCCCGTCTGGCAGCGGCGGCGCTGCGCGACGCGCTTTCCGCCCGGCTTGAACGCACCATCAGCGCCGCACCGGCACGGACCTGGGCCTCCTACGCCTTTGACGTGATCCGCCGTGCCAAGGCGGAAGGCCTGCTGCCGCACGTTACCCGTGCGCCCAAGCTGCTCTCCGGCGCCGAGCAGGACGTGATCATCAAGGAACTGCTGGCCGGCCACGGCCAGAACGGGGTGCCGCAGCTGCCCTGGCCCGAATCCCTTTCCCTGGCGCTGGGCACCCGCGGCTTCCGGCAGGAGATCCGCCAGCTGTTCGACCGCGTGATCGAACTGGGCCTGGCACCGGCGGACCTCGAAGACCTCGGACACCGTTACGGCCGGCAGGACTGGGTGGCCGCTGCCGCGCTGTACGGCGAGTACCGGGACATCCTGGATCTGAGAATGCCCGAAGCCTTTGACCCGGCCGGAATCATCACCACGGCCACAGACATCCTCCTTTCCGAACCGGCGTTCCTGGCTGCGGAACATGACCGGCTCCAGCTGGTCCTCGCCGACGACCTGCAGGAAGCCAACGGGGCCATCCACCGGTTGCTGGGAGTGCTGGCCCGGGACCGCGACGCCGTGGTCACCGCCAGCCCTGACACAGTCGTCCAGGGGTTCCGCGGCGCCCGTCCCGAACTCCTCGGGAGTCTCGAGGATGAGCTTGGCGCTGAACTGCAAACCGCAGTGCTCACCACCCAGCACCGGATGGCCGGGCCCGTGGCTGCCGCCTGGCACCGGACCGCTTCCCGCATCTCCGTGGTCCCGGGCCTGGTGCCGGCACGCACGGCCGCCGGCCGTCCGGATACCGGCCCTGCGGACAACGACGCCGGCCCTGCGGACAATGAGGTTCCCGCCTCGGCAACGGCGCATGTGGTGGACTCACCCATGCATGAGATGCGCTACGTGGCCCAGCGGATCCTCGAGGAGCAGCTGCTGCACGGCCGTCGCCTGGAAGACATCGCCGTGATCGTACGCACCGGCGGCCAGCTGGCCCGTATCCAGCGCTACCTCATCAGCCAGGGCATCGAGGTGCGGGTGCCGGTCGCAGAGAAAGCAGTCCGCGACGAAGCGGCCGTGCGGCCGCTGCTGGATGCCTTCTCCGTGGTGCTTGACCCCGATCTCCTGACTCCGGAACTGGCTGTTTCGCTGCTGACCTCACGGATCGGCGGAGCCGGTTCCCTGGACCTGCGCCGGCTGCGGCAGGCCCTGCGCCGCGAAGAACTCCGTGCCGGGGGCGGACGCAGCTCCGACGCCCTCCTGGTGGAAGCCCTGGTGGACCCGCTCTCCGACTCCGGACTGGCGCTGGCTGGACTGGGCTGGGAAGCCGGTGCCGCGAAACGGCTGGCCGCCATGCTGCGTGCCGGACGGCAGGCGGCGGAGCAGCCCGGCGCCAGCGCCGAGACCGTGCTGTGGGCCTTGTGGTCCACCTCCGGATGGTCCAAGAAGTGGGCAGAAGCCGCCCTCTCCGGGGGATCCGCCGGTCTTCGGGCAGACCGGGACCTGGACGCGATCATGGCCCTGTTCCAAACAGCCGAACGCTATGTGGACCAGCTGCCCGGCTCCACTCCGGAGCAGTTCCTGGACTACCTGACCAGCTCCGAGCTGCCGATGGATACCCTGGCGGCACGGGCGCAGCAGCGCGACGCCGTCGAGCTCCTCACCCCGGCCAGTGCCGCCGGCCGCGAATGGCCGGTAGTGATCGTCGCGGGCATTCAGGAAGGCATCTGGCCCAATCTCCGGCTGCGCGGTGAGCTGCTTGGCAGCGGCGACCTGGTGGCAGCTGTCGAATTCCCGGATACCGATTACCGCAGGGCCCGCAGCCCGCAGACACTGATGCAGTCAACCCGCTACGACGAACTGCGCAGCTTCTCCACCGCTCTCTCCCGTGCCCGGGACGTCCTGATCTGCACGGCAGTGTCATCGGAAGACGAGCAGCCGTCCCAGTTCCTGGACCTGGTGGATCCGCTTCCCGACGGCGTGGCTGTGCGGCCACGCACAGAGGTCCTGCGGCCGCTGACGCTGCGCTCCCTGGTGGCGGAACTGCGGGCCCACGCCCAGCAGGCGGAGATCCACCCCGAGGACGCCCGGGAAGCTGCGCAGCACCTGGGCCGTATGCTCCGGCACCCGGTCCCGGTGCCCGGGGCCCATCCGCGCCAGTGGTGGGGCCTGCTGCCGCTCTCAAGCACCGGACCGGTGCTCCCGCCGGATGCTCCCATCCCGGTCTCACCCTCGAAGGTCGACGCCGTAACGAAGTCACCGCTGAGCTGGTTCGTTTCGGCAGTTGGCGGGGAACAGGCCACCGACTTTGCCCGTTCCCTGGGAACGCTGGTGCACGCGATTGCCCAAGAGATGCCCGATGCGACAGGCACGGAGTACACGCAGGAACTGCGGCGCCGCTGGCCGTCACTGGGAATGAAGGATTCCTGGGAAGGCAAAATGGACCTCAAACGGGCCGAGGCCATGGTCGGCAAACTGGCCGAGTACGTGATTGAGATGCGCAGGGGCGGGCGAAGCCTGGTCGCCGTCGAGAAGGACTTTGAAGCCTCGATTCCGGTGGAGGTCCGCGGTGCCGTCCGGACAGCCCTGCTGCGCGGACAGATTGACCGGCTGGAACAGGACGCCGCCGGACGGGCGTACATCGTGGACCTCAAGACTGGAAAATCTGCTCCCAAAAAAGCCGATCTGGAAGGACACCCGCAGCTGGCCGCTTACCAGGAAGCCGTCCGCCAAGGTGCCCTGGAGGATATACCGGCTGTGCCCGGCGGCGCGGCCCTGGTGCAGCTGGGCACTACCTCCAAGGGGGTCTCCGTTCAGGAACAGCCTCCGCTGGGGGAAGAAGACAGGAGCGCCCTGGCCATGATCGAGGAAGCAGCGGCCCTGATGTCCGACGACAAGTTCGATACCGTCCATGATCCTGCGCGCAGCGGCTACGGAGGCCACGGCTGCCGTCTGCCGGAGATCTGCCCGCTGTGCACCGAAGGAAAGCAGGTCACTGAATGACGCTGGATGTAAGCGGCAGCGTGGAGACTGACGCTCATTTCGTGCCGCAGTACTCCGCACGTCAGCTGGCTGAAATGCTGCATGACGGCCCGCCGGAGGAGGTGCAGTATCCCACGGCGGCCCAGCAGGAGATCATCGAGGGGCCGCTGGAGCCGCTGCTGGTGGTGGCCGGTGCCGGGTCCGGCAAGACCAAGACCATGGCGGACCGTGTGGTCTGGCTGGTCGCGAACAAGCTCGTGGCCCCGGAGCAGATCCTGGGCGTCACCTTCACCCGCAAGGCCGCCGGTGAGCTGGCCAGCCGGATCCGCGGCCGGCTGCGCCTGCTGGAACGGAAACTGGGAGAGGAAACCAAAGACGCCCAGCTCGAGGCAGCAGTATCCACCTACCACTCCTACGCCAACGGCATCGTGAACGACTACGGCCTGCGGATCGGCGTCGAGCGGGATTCGGTGATGCTGGGAGGCGCCCAGTCCTGGCAGCTGGCCAATGAGGTGGTGGAGGCTTACACCGGGGACTACGAACACTTCACCGCCGCCAAGTCCACGCTGGTGAACGCCGTCCTGCAGATGGCCTCGGAATGCTCCGAACACCTGCTGACCCCCGCGCGGGTGCGCGCCGAGATCCAGAACCAGCTGGAGCAGGTGCTGGCGCTGCCGTACCAGGCGGGCAAAACAAAGGCAGCAACCAAGGGTGTGCGTGACCTGGTCGCCAAGCTCCAGACACGCATCTCCGTGACGGAACTTGTGGAGGCCTACCAGCGGGCCAAGGCCGAACGCCGGCAGCTGGACTTCGGCGACCTGGTGGCGCTTGCCGCCACCATCGCCGAGGAGATTCCCGAGGCCGGGGAAATGGAGCGGGCCAAGTACAAGGTGGTGCTGCTGGACGAATTCCAGGACACGTCCCATGCCCAGATGGTGCTGTTCTCCACCTTGTTCGGGAACGGTACCCCTGTCACAGCCGTCGGCGATCCGCACCAGTCCATCTACGGATTCCGCGGTGCCTCGGCCGGACAGCTGGGAACCTTCCGCGAGCACTTCCCGCGGCTGTTGCCTGACGGCGGCCGGACACCGGCCGGTGTTGCCAACCTGTCCGTGGCCTGGCGGAACTCCACCTCAATCCTGGCTGCCGCCAACGCCGTCTCCGGGCCGCTGAACAAACCGGCGCCCTGGCCCGGAGCCAGAACGCCCCTGGACGTTCCCGAACTCCAGGCCAAGCCAAAACCTCCGGTGGGGGACGTGTACCTGGGCCGGTACCTCAGCGAGAAAACCGTGACTCTCCCGGACGGAACCGTGAGTGTGGGGGAAGCCGAGGCCCTCGCCGCCCAGATCGCCAATGTCCGTGCGCAATGGTTCAGGCACCCCAGCCATGAGACGGACGGTCGGGGCAACGCCCTGCCGCCGACGGTGGCGGTGCTGTGCCGAGGCAAAAAGCAGTTTGATCCCATCCGCCGGGCGCTGGAAGACCTGGGCATTCCGGTGCAGATCGTCGGTCTGGGCGGACTGCTTTCAACCCCGGAGATTGTCGACCTCCTCGCTGTCCTGCGGGTCCTGAGCGACCCCGGGCGCTCCGATTCGATGCTCCGCATCCTCGCGGGAGCGCGCTGGCGCATTGGTCCGGCGGACCTGATGGCGCTGGCAGACTGGTCCAGGCACCTCGTCCGGGTGCGCGAACGCGCCATGAGCGTCCGGGAGATCGCGGACGTACACGGACCCGACGAAGGCGGTGCCGCCGTTATCGAAACCGACCTTGCGGAGGCTGGCAGCCTGGTCGAGGCAGTGGATTACCTGCCAAAGGAGGGTTGGACCTCCAGTGCCGGCCGCTCGCTCACACCGGAGGGACTCGCACGCCTGTCAGCGCTGCGCGATGAGCTGCGCGAACTTCGCGCCTACGTAGGAGAAGACCTCACGACGCTCATCGGCGAAGTGGAGCGGCGGATCCTGCTGGACATCGAGGTCGCCGCGAAACCGGGCATCAGCATCCACGAATCCCGGCGGAACCTGGACGCGTTTATCGACGCCGCGGCAACCTTCAGCGCCTCGGCGGACCGTGTGGACCTCGCAGCGTTCCTGGCCTGGCTGGAAGTGGCGGACGAGGAAGAGAACGGGCTTCCCGTCACGGCCCTGGAAACCTCACGGGAAGCTGTCCAGCTGCTGACCGTGCACGCCTCCAAGGGCCTGGAATGGGATGTGGTGGCTGTGCCCGGCCTCTCCGAAGGCCAGTTCCCGAATGACAAGGACTCACGCTGGAGCAGCGGCAACGCCGCAGTTCCGTGGAACCTCCGCGGTGACGGTCCGGATCTGCCCCAGTGGGACTGGGAACAGCCGGACCAGAAGTCCTGGCTGGATGCAGAGAAACTCTTTGCGGACGACGCGCGTGCACACGCGGAGCGTGAAGAGCGGCGCCTTGCCTACGTGGCGTTCACCCGTGCGAAGGACATTCTCTTCTGCACCTCCAGCGCCTGGGGCGGAGGCAGGAGCAAACCCACTGAGGCCTCGCGCTACCAGCTTGAGCTCTACGAACTGGGCAAGACCGGCGCTCCCGGCTTCCACCTGCTCTCCTGGCTGGAACCGGAAGACCAGGGGGACGAAAACCCGGCCAACGCCGTCACTGAACGGGCCAGCTGGCCGAAGGATCCGCTGCCGGCCCAGCGGCGGGCAGCCATGGAAGCCGCAGCCTCCGCTGTCCTGGCCGCGGCTGCGGCCCCGGCCCAGACGGAGCTTGGCCGGGATGACACCGCCGCCGGCGGGCAAGCCGGCGCTGGAGATACCGGCGTCTTCGAACCCCGGCGCTGGGGACGGGACGTTGAACTTGTCCTGGCCCGGCACCGTGCTCCGGACGAGGTCATGGAAGTGGAGCTGCCAGCCCACATTTCCGCCTCAATGCTGGTTGACCTCCAGGACGATCCTGAGGCTGTGACCCGGCAGCTGCGCCGTCCGGTTCCGCGCGAACCCGGAATGGCGGCACGGAAGGGAACGGCGTTCCATGCCTGGATCGAGGAGTACTTCGGCCGCAGCGGCATGCTGGACATGGACGAATACCCCGGTGCAGCGGACGCATACGTTGACGAGGCCTATCAGCTCGAAGACATGGTCGCCACGTTTGAGGCCTCGGAGTGGGCGTCCCGGACGCCGGCCTACATCGAAGTGCCCGTTGAAACCCGCGTGGATTCCGTGGTGGTCCGGGGACGGATCGACGCCGTTTTCCAGGACGAGGACGGCGGCTGGGACCTGATCGACTGGAAGACGGGGGCTCCGCCTTCCAGGGACAAACTGGCGGTCCGCTCCGTGCAGCTGGCCGCCTACCGCCTGGCGTGGTCCCGGCTGAAGAACGTGCCGTTGGAGAAAGTGCGGGCAGCGTTCTACTACGTCGCGGCGGATAAGGTCATTCGCCCCCACAACCTGCTGGGGGAAGCCGAACTTGAACGGATCATTATCGACTCGGCAGGACAGGGAAAACCCTAGAACACAGCAGCGCCGCCGTCCGGATGGACAGTGGCGCTGCTGTGTTTTCGGGGATCCTGTGTTTTCGGGAATCCTAGGGGGTGGCCCGCCGCAGCGTCCCGTAGGACCCGGCGGCCAGGACTACACCGCCGAGCAGGAGCCAGCCGGCCAGCGAGAGCGGGGTGAGTCTGAGGAACCAGGCCCAGACGTCCGGCCAGGACTCGGTCCACGTAGCCGCAGCGACTCCGGCAAGAATCACCAGCGCGAAGACGATCAGTGCGGTCACGAGGCCGAGCATCCGCCACCGCTGGTAGACGGTCGCGAACCAGAACCCGAACATAAAGAGCAGGATGGTCAGGGCGAAATAGAGCAGGATCTGCGCGTACCATGCGGCCTCGGCGATCCATGGCAGGGCGAAAATATGTCCGTCCACGCCCCAGCCGTTAGTAGCCTGTTCGACCAGTCCGAGCAGCCAGTACACCACACCGACGCCGAGCGACAGTGCTGAGTACAGGCCCAGCGTTCCCAGATAAAAGGAACGCCGGCTCACGCTCATCGCCTGGGAGAACGGGAAAGTCAGCATCATGGCCTGTACCCCGACCGCCAGGAAGTACCACATGAGCGCTTGGCCGGAGAACGCCAGGCGGGTGGAACCATCGTCGTTGGGGACAAGGGCGAGGATGCCCAGTGCGAGCAGGGTTGAGGCGCCCAGGACGATGCCCGGGACGCCCAGGTAGATCCACTTGTTCACCATCTGCATACGGGCGACTGCCAAGGCGCGGTTCATTACGCCACCTCCACGTTCTGACTGGATTCGGCCGGGGAGCCGTAGTGTTCGTTGGCTTTGAGGGTCCTGCGGATAATCAGCTGCTGCAGCGACACAGGTGCCAGTTCCAGACCCATCCGGACGGCGCGTTCCCTGTCACCGGGCGCCAGCGGTGTATCGACGGTGACTGAGGCCAGGGCGCCGAGGCCTTCCCGGTGCAGCACCGGCCGCCCGGCAACGAATTCCTCCACCGCCGAGGACTTGCCGGCCACGGCGAAGGCGGAACCGGTGATGGCTTCCACCTCGTCATCCATCACGATGCGGCCGCGGTCAATGACGATCACGTGCTCCAGCAGGTTGGCCACCTCATCGATCAGGTGCGAGGACAGGATGATGGTCCGCGGGTGGTCAGCGAAGTCTGTCAGCAGCCGGTCGTAGAAGAGCTGCCGGGCCACAGCGTCCAGGCCGAGGTACGGCTCGTCGAAGAAGGTCAGTTCTGCCCGCGATGCCAGTCCGATGATGACACCCACGGCGGAGAGCTGGCCCCGGGAGAGCTTCTTGATCCGGTGTTTCCGGGGATTGGGCAGCTGGAAATCCTCCAGCAGCCGGTCCGCCAGCACCCGGTCCCAGTTCGGGAAGAACAGGGCCGCTGCGTCCAGGGCATTCCGGACGGTGAACTCGTCAGGGTATTTCTGGGATTCGCGGACGAAGCAGAGACGGGAGAGGATGTGCTCGTTTTCGAACGGGTTTCCGCCGAAGACCCGGACTTCGCCGGAGGTAGCGAACCCCTGGGCGGTCAGGATGGACATCAGAGTGGTTTTCCCGGCGCCGTTGCGTCCAAGAAGCCCGTAGATGCGGTTGGGGGCAATGTCGAGTGTGACGTTGTCCAGTGCGGTCTGGTCCTTATAGCGGCGCGTTAGCCCGCGGGTTTCTATGACGTTCATGGTGCCGGGGTCCCTTCGTGTTCAGCGGCACTGCGTTGGATAAGGGCGGTGAGTTCCTCCAAGCCGATCCCGAGCTTCCGGGCTTCCAGTTGGAGGGGCTGGACAAACTGGCGGTAGAACTGCTCCTGGCGTTTGGCCAGGACGGCTTGCCGGGCGCCGGGCGCGACGAACATTCCGATGCCGCGGCGCTTGTAGAGGAGGCCCTCGTCGACCAGAAGGTTTACTCCCTTGGCAGCCGTGGCTGGGTTGATCCGGTAGAACGCTGCGAACTCATTGGTAGAAGGAACCTGTCCCTCCTCCGGGAGCACCCCGTCCAGGATGTCCCCTTCGATCCGTTCGGCGATCTGCTGGAAGATCGGCTTGCTGTCATCGATCACTGGATCCCGCTTCAGCTTGGCTGGTTCATTACTTGACTAACTAACCATAGAACCGGGCCAGTGGTCAAGGGAAGGAGCGAAACCATCCTGGAAACCGTCCCGGGACGCAAAAGAGCCCGCCTGCATCAGCAGACGGGCTCCGGGGGCCGGAAGGAGATTAGCGGGCCTTGGCGTCTTTCGTAACGGCGGCAGGGTCTGCTGCGGCAGCAGCATCGGTCTGCATGACGGTAACCGGAATAGCCGACGTGGCCGGCTCAGTCTCCGGCGTCCCTTCCGTGGCATGTTCGAGGGGTTCGGCCGGATCCTTGGCTTCTGGCTTGACCTTGCCCTGAATTTCCGCGGGCCTGTCAGCCGTCCCTGCAGGAGCGGCCGGCGCCGCGGCGTCCGGTTTCGGTGAATCCTCCGGTGCTTCGGAATCCGAAGCCTGCGTTGGCGGCACGGCGGCAGGTTCTGCCCCGGACGCCACCGCAGGTGCGGCCGGCACTGCTGCCGGTGCCGCGACGGGTGACGCAGCGGGAATCGGCATCACACTTACCTTGCCTGCGCCGTTTTCCGCGGCGGGTCCGGTCCGCACGGTGCTGGTGCCAACGCCAACGCTGGTGCTGGTGCCCGGCGCGGGCGAAACCGGGGGCGCAGGAGCTGCTGCGGCTTCGGCCTGCGCAGCGGCAGCTTCCTGCTCGAGGATGTCCGCTTCCAGTGTGGCCAGCATTTCCTCGGCTTCCTCGACCATCGACTGGTTCTCAGCAGCCAGTCCGCGCACCAGCCACTGGGCCAGCGCGAACTCCGCGGAGAGGGCGGCGCGGCGGATAAGGTGCGGATCAACGGCGTCGGGCCGGGCGGCCACGTAGGCGCTGTGGACCGTATCCGTGAACTCGGAGTTGTTCGCGGCAATGAGCCAGGCAAAGTCGTCCGCCGGGTCACCAATGCGCAGGTCGGTCCAGCCGTTCACCGCGCTGATCCGTTCGCCCGAAATCAGCAGGTTGTCCTCATGCAGGTCTCCGTGGACCACCGTGGGGCTGAACCGCCAGAGGCCAACGTCCTCCAGTGCATGTTCCCAGCGGCGCAGCAGGGTGGCAGGGATTTTGCCGGTAGTGGCAGCCTGGTCCAGTTCGTTGAGCTTGCGCTGGCGGAATTCATTGGCGGTGTAGCTGGGCAGGTCCGCATTGTTCACCAGTGACTGCGGCAGCGCGTGGATGGCTGCCATGGTGCGGCCGATGTCCGCTGCCAGGTCCTTGCCGCCGTCGGCGAGTTCGTCGATGTCCCGGGTGGAGCCGGGCAGGTGCGAATACACAAAAGTGCACAGCTGCCCCAGCCGGACCGTGCCGGCGACGTAGGGCAGGGCGAAGGGCAGTTCGGCCCTCACCGCGGGCACAAAAGCGCGCAGCACCAGCAGTTCGGTCTCCAGGCGCATGCTGGCTTCCACGTGCTTGGGGGAACGCACCCGCCACTGCTTGCCGGCGTCGTCCACCAGGAGTGCGGAGTCGAAGTCCGCGGCGTCGTCGGGCGAACCGGCCACGCCGGTAAGCGCCAGCGCCGGTACGGCGGCGCTGGCCAGGGCTGCCAATTCCATGGGTGTGCGTTTCACACCTTCAACCGTAGGGGCAGATGTGTCGGGAGTAACCCATAGGCACCGGCGAGTCGGAAGAGCGTGAGGAAAAACTCAGGGTTCGGGGCTCCGGTATCCACCGGCAGCGGACGGCTTTCTGATTGGGGTCCCGAAGTAAGTACGGTAGGGGTATGAGCAGTCCATTACGCACGCCAGACTCCCCGCAGCTTGGACGGCTACCGCTTGCCCGCGGCGCCATTGACCGCGGCAGTGAGCGCAGGAACTCCGAGGATCTCTTCGAGACCGTCGGAGCCCTGGAAACCACCCGCGTTATGTACTTTTCCCGGGGCAAGGCCCTCGTCCGGGACGAAGCGCTGGTGCTGGATCCTGTTGGGCCGGACGGATTCGGCGCGGAGCCGGTATATCTCGGCCGCACGCTGGAGGACGGCTCGGTTCCCTCCGGCGCGGACATCGTCATGGTGACCCTGCCCGAACCGGACCCGGGAATGGAGAACGACGGCGCCCGCTGGGCAGGGCTGCGCGACGTCGCTGTCACGCTTGGATCCCTGGATGCGGGACTGTTCGTTGAGGCGTGCGCGGTCGCGAACTGGCATGCCACGCATACCCACTGTCCGCGCTGTGGTGCGCCCACCCGGATGGAGCAGGGCGGATGGGTCCGCCGCTGCACCGAAGACGGCAGCCAGCATTTCCCCCGCACGGACCCGGCCATCATTGTGGCCATCACGGATCCCGCTGACCGCATCCTGCTGGGCCGCGCGGCTGCCTGGCCGGGCAACCGCTACTCGACCCTCGCCGGTTTCGTTGAGCCGGGGGAGTCCCTGGAAGCAGCGGTGATCCGCGAGGTAGCGGAGGAATCCGCCGTCATAGTCCGGAACCCGCAGTACCTTGGATCCCAGCCCTGGCCGTTCCCCTGCTCGCTGATGCTCGGTTTCTGCGCTGAGGCAGACGGCACCGAGCCGCAGGCCGACGGCGTCGAAATGGCTGACGTGCGCTGGTTTACGCGCAAGGAGCTCACCGATGCAGTGGCAGCCGGGGAAATCGGTATTCCCTCTTCCATCTCCATCGCCCGGAACCTGATCGACCGCTGGTACGGCGGGCCGGTTCCGGAACCGGAGGGCGGACAGTGACCACGGATACCCTTGAAGCGCGTATCCTCGCCGGGCTCGACGACGAGCAGCGGGAGGTAGCCACCACACTGAGCGGCCCGCTCTGCGTCCTGGCCGGGGCCGGGACCGGCAAGACCCGAGCCATCACGCACCGTATGGCCTACGGCGTCCATTCCGGCCTCTACAAACCACAGCAGGTGCTGGCGGTAACCTTCACCGCCCGTGCCGCCGCTGAGATGCGCACCCGGCTGCGGGACCTCGGAGCAGGGGGAGTCCAGGCCAAGACCTTCCACGCCGCAGCCCTGAAGCAGCTGCAGTACTTCTGGCCGCAGACCGTAGGAGGCCCGCTGCCCGGCCTCCTGGACCACAAGGCCCAGCTCATCGCCGAGGCAGCCCGGCGGCTGCGGCTTTCCACGGACCGCGCGGCCATCCGCGACGTGGCAGCCGAAATCGAATGGGCCAAGGTCTCCATGCTGACCCCGGACAGCTACGTACGTGCCGCGGCCGGCCGTGACGCACCAGCCGGCTTCGATCTCACGACCGTGTCCCGCATCTTCCAGTCCTATGAAGACGTGAAAGTGGACCGCAACGTCATCGACTTCGAGGACGTGCTCCTGATCATCGTGGGCATCCTGCAGGAGGACCAGCGGGTGGCCGCAACCGTCCGTGACCAGTACCGCCACTTTGTGGTTGACGAGTACCAGGACGTTTCCCCGCTCCAGCAGCGCCTGCTGGACCTGTGGCTGGGGGAGCGGGACGAGCTCTGTGTGGTGGGCGACGCCAGCCAGACCATCTACTCCTTCACGGGAGCCACCTCACGGCACCTGCTGGAGTTCACACACCGCTTCCCCGGAGCGGAGGTTGTGAAGCTGGTTCGTGACTACCGTTCCACACCGCAGGTGGTGAACCTCGCGAACCGGATCCTGGCGGCGCGCACGGCTGAGGGAGAGCGCTCGCGGAACGCCCCGCCGTGGCCGGAACCGCTTGAACTCATTGCCCAGCGCCCCACGGGCCCGGAGCCTGTCTTTACCGAATGCTCCGACGACGAGGCTGAGGCGGCACATGTTGCCGCACGCATCCGCAAGCTGCTTGACGACGGCGTCGAGGCGAGCCAGATCGCCGTCCTGTTCCGTACCAACGGGCAGTCGGAGGCCTACGAGCAGGCTCTGGCCAGCGCCGGAATCGGCTACCAGCTGCGCGGCGGCGAGCGGTTCTTTGCCCGCCGCGAAGTGCGTGACGCGATGCTGCAGCTGCGCGCAGCCGCCCGTTCTGTAGGCAGCGAGCCGGTGCCGCAGCTGGTGCGGGATATCCTGGCAAACCTCGGTTACACGGCAGACCCGCCTGCCGGCGGAGGAGCCACCCGTGAGAAGTGGGAATCGCTGGCAGCGCTCGTTGCGCTGGCTGACGAACTTCATGCCAACCGCACCCTGGACCCGGACAGCATTTTCACCCTGGCGGATTTCACCGCGGAACTTGAGGAACGGGCCGCCGCCCAGCACGCGCCGAAGGTCCAGGGCGTGACCCTGGCCAGCCTGCACTCGGCCAAGGGCCTGGAATGGGACGCCGTGTTCCTGGTGGGGCTGAGCGAAGGGCTGATGCCGATTTCCTTCGCGGACACGCCCGAGGCCGTCGATGAAGAGCGGCGCCTGCTGTATGTGGGCATCACCCGCGCCCGGGTGCACCTGTCCCTGTCCTGGTCCACGGCCCGTACCCCCGGCGGACGGGCCAACCGAAAACCTTCCAGGTTCCTGGACGGACTGCGGCCGAATACTGCCCGCGACGCCGGCACGCCCCGGCAGGTGCGGCCGGCACGGAAGAAAGTCACGGGACCGGCCAAGTGCCGGGTCTGCGGCAGCCTGCTGACCACCGGGGCAGAGCGGAAAATGGGCCGCTGCGGGGACTGCCCTGCGACGTATGACGAAGCTACGTTTGAGGCGCTGCGTGAGTGGCGGCGTGAAGCAGCCAGCGAAGCCGGGATTCCGGCCTTCGTTGTGTTTACCGACGCGACCCTCGTAGCCATTGCCGAGGACAAGCCGCCGACGCTGAACCGGCTGGCGACAATTCCCGGCGTGGGACCGTCAAAGCTGGAACGCTACGGCGAGGCAGTCCTGCAGGTGCTGGCGCAAAGCCCGCAGCTCTAGGCCGGTTGTCCCGGGACAGCCCGCATTCAGGCAGCCTCGACTTGTGCTGACTGCAGCCGGCATCCGCAGTCGGGGTGGAAACCGAGCGGCTCCAGGCCAACGTGGCCGTCCGCGGCACGCAGCTGCAGGACGGCGGACCACGTGACCGGCTGGGCGACGCCGTCAATAAAGCACAGTGCCTGACCCGCTGCCGCGGCAGCTGCAAGTGCGGCGGATGCGGTTTCCTCACCTCCGGGACCGGGCGGCGGCTCCGGCGGGGGAGTCCCGGCAGCCGGTCCGGCTGCCGGGGCATACCAGCCGGGATCAGAGTCTCCCCGGTGCCGGTCCAGACAGCCCAGGCACGGGGTCGATCCCGGAACGACCAGCGGGCCCACCTGGTAGCCGTACTGCTGCACGGACACGGCCAGATGCGGCTGCTCGAGCTGGTCCCCGGGCAGTGTACGCAGCGGTGCGGGCTTTTCCGAGGCGAGGACCGCCAGATCGACGGCGGCAGTCCGCACCCCGCCGGACGGCCAGGGGACCGGCAGGACACGAACTGTTGGATCAATCCGGTAGAGCTGGCGTTTCACCGCCTGGTAGCGCGGCATCCCGATGTCCGTGAGCGCATACGACGGTCCCACATCGCTTTGAGACACGACGCCGCCGTCACCCAGCAGTACAGTGCCCACACCCGCAGCGGCGAGGATCCGGGCGGTCAGCGCCCCGCACCGGCCCAGGCCCAGTACCTCCACAACGGCGTTGCCGCGCAGGGCGAGGGCGTCCAGCGCATCCCGTCCGTAGACGGCAGAGAGGCGTTCTCCGTCGGGCCGGAGCCGTTCCTGGCGCAGCGGCGGAAGCAGCGGCCGGCTGCCCGGATGGGCCAGCAGAACCGGAGCCAGTACCTGCACCAGCTGCTCCACCCGCCGCGCATCGATGCCCGCAGCGGTGCCTGCGGCGGACTCTTCGCCGTCCGGGACGCCGTTGCGCAGCGAGCTGATGAAGTCAAGGTCGGCGCCCGTGAGCCCGGCCAGGAGCAGGGCGCCCTCGCCGAGCCCGAACTGGCGCCGGTCGGTGCCAAGGTCCAGGACGTAGATGCCCGGGTTGATCCGCATGCCGGTCTCCTCTGGGTGTGGGATGTGCGCGTGCCGGGGCACCATGTAAGCACGTCCGGACCGGCGGGTCCCGGGTTTTCCACAGGTTTCAAAAGCCTGTGCCGGGCAGAATAATGTGGAGATATGCCTTCTGCGTCCGTCCCCGCCACCACCCGAGCCGGGTTGCCCATCGAAGTACGGCGTTCGGCGCGCCGGAAGAGGACCGTGAACGCCGTGTTCCGCGACGGCGTCGCCGTCGTGTCCATTCCTGCACACTTCACCAAAGCCCAAGAAGCCGAATGGGTCCAGCGGATGGTCGACAAACTCGAAACCAGGACCGCAGCAGCCCCTGCCGCTGATCCGGCCGAGGCCGATTCAGGGCTTGCCGAACGCGCTGCGGAGCTGTCCCGGCGCTACCTCAACGGCGCAGCACGGCCCGTGTCAGTGCGCTGGGTAAGCAACCAGAATTCGCGCTGGGGCTCGGCGACGCCCGCGCGGGGAACCATCCGGCTCTCGGACAAGCTGATCGGCATGCCCGCCTGGGTGGTGGACTACGTGGTGCTGCACGAGCTGGCACACCTGCTTGAGCCCTCCCACGGACCGAAGTTCTGGCGGCTGCTCGAGTCCTACCCGCACACTGAAACTGCGAAGGCCTATCTGTCCGGGGCGGCCTATGCCAGCGCCCGCGGACTCAAGGGTGAAATGTCAGAAGGCTAGGCCGAGGGCCCGCCCTTGCCGGGTTCCTGGCCGTCTTCGCCGTCTTCAGCGGACTTGTCCCCGCCGTCTGTGCCTTCTTCCGGGGTGGAGGCCGAATCGCCGTCTTCCTCCGTGTCCGCCACGGGCTCGTTGAAGCCGCCTTCCAGCAGGCGCCGCAGGGCCGCATCGACGTCGGAATCGGAAGCATCGAGCAGTTCACGCCGCTTGCCGAAGCCTGCGGGATCATTCAGGTCCTCGGCGGTAGGCATCAGGTCCGGGTGCTGCCAGATGGCGTCCCGGCCGTCGATGCCGCGCTCGTCGCGAAGCTGGGACCACAGCGCGGAGGCGTCCCGAAGCCGGCGCGGGCGCAGTTCCAGTCCCACCAGGGAAGCGAAGGTGTGCTCAGCCGGTCCGCCGCTTGCCCGGCGCCGGCGGATCATTTCCCGCAGCGCTGCAGCGGAGGGAAGATTCGACGTCGCGGCTGCGGTGACCTCGTCCACCCATCCTTCAACCAGGGCCAGCGCAGTTTCAAGACGCTCCAGCGCTGCTTCCTGGGCGGGGGTGCGCTCCGGCTGGAAGACGCCCCCGGCCAGGGCTTCCTGAATCGACTCCGGATTGGCGGGATCGATGTCCCGGGCTACTTCCTCGATCTTGGACATGTCGATGTGGATGCCGCGGGCGTAGCTCTCAATGATGCCGAACAGATGCGGTGCAAGCCACGGAGCATGGGCGAACAGGCGGGCGTGGGCAGCTTCCCGGACGGCGAGGTAGAGCCGGACCTCGGTGTCGGGGACGTCCAGGCCTTCGCCGAAAGCGGCAACGTTGGCGGGCAGCAGTGCCATGGTGCCCTCCGAGAGAGGCAGGCCAATGTCAGTGGAGCTCAGCACCTCGCGGGAAAGAGCACCGACCGCCTGGCCGAGCTGGATACCGAACATGGCTCCGCCCATATTCGCCAGCATGGAGGAGGCCCCGCCCATCATGGACTTCATCTCTTCGGGCATCTGGGTGGTGATGGCGTTGGACAGTGCCTGGGAGATGCTCACAGCCACGGGTTCGGTGAGCCGGCGCCAGGAATCCATGGTCGCTTCAACCCACTCTGCACGGGACCAGGCCCTGCCGAGCGTGGTGGTCGAGGGAAAGTCAGTCACCGGATCGAGCCACATCTGTGCCACATGGAGGGCCTCATCGACCTCGCGTGCCTGGCCGGGGGTGACGGACGGATCCCCGCCTGCAGCGGCGACGCGCCGGGCATTGTCCTTGGCCAGCTGCCAGTTGACAGGTCCCTCGGACGGAGCGCTGAACATGGCCTGGACCTGCTGGAAAATCATTGCCATTGCATTCGGATCCGACGGCAGGCCCGCTGCCTTGGCCAGCTCCTGCGGATCAAGGCCGCCCGCCTGGCCGCCGCCGAAGAGGCGGGCCAGCATCTCGGACAGCGGATCCTGGGGAGTGTCCCCGTGGTCAGAGGGATTTGAGCTCATGGGTACCACCGGTCCTGTGGAAGTTCTAGTGCATGGGCAGCCAGTGGGTCACCGGCTGCGTGGATTCCAACGTTACCGGCACCGGCAGGGCACTGTCCCGCATTCTCGGGACACGTTCGCTGTTGGCAAAGGAGCACGTGGGAGAATGTCCCAAGACTTCGTGTACGTTTCGGCGCAGCCCTGACGTTCAGCGGGGCACAAGCATCTTCCACCGTCCGGCCGCGGCCGGGCTCCGGCCATGCGCCGCAGGAAAGGACAGCCGATTGCGTTCTCCGAACGACGACCCCTCCGCAGGAACCGGATCCATGGGGGCGGGCACTGGGACCCCGGTTCCCGCGAAGCGGCCTGCGCAGCGCTCTCCCCGCAGGCGCGCGCTGCTGTTCTCAGGCAGCACCGCACTGGTTCTTGGAGCTGCCGGGCTGGTGATCCCGGCGCCCTACGTCCTGGAGTCGCCCGGTCCCACCTTCAACACCATCGGGGAAATCGGTGAAAGCCCCCTCATCACCATTGACGGTGAGCGGACCTACCCCACGGCGGGCGAGCTGGCCCTGACCACCGTGTACGTCTCCGGCGGACCCAACGGTGCAGTGAACATGGGTGAGGTAGTCGCCTCCTGGCTGAACCCGGAAGACGCGGTGCTTCCGGTGGACTTCGTCTACCCGCCCGGGACCACCCGAGGAGAAATCCAGGAAGGCAACGCCGCCGCGATGACCTCCTCCCAGGAGTCAGCGGTTGCTGCTGCCCTGGACCAGCTGGAAATCCCCTTCACGGAGGAACTCTCCGTCGCCGGAATCATGGAGGACGCGCCGGCCGGGGGAATCCTGGAAACCGGGGACATCCTGCTCTCGGTGGACGGCAGGAAGGTGATGGGCGTCGAGTCCCTGCGGCAGTCCCTGAACGAGACCGACGGCGCTGCCGCCCGGATTACCGTCCGCCGGGACGGGGAGGAGCAGACCTTTGAGGTGACGCCGGTGCTCGGGGAGAACGGCACGTACCAGATGGGCGCCTACCTCAGTATTGATTTCACGTTCCCGTTCGAGGTCCAGATTGCCCTCGAAAACGTTGGCGGTGCTTCTGCTGGAATGATGTTCGCTTTGGGGATCATCGACAAGCTGACCCCCGGAGAGCTGACCGAAGGGCGGAACTTCGCGGGAACCGGAACCATCGACGCCGACGGACAGGTGGGTCCCATCGGCGGCATCGAACAGAAAATGGTCGGAGCTGCCGGTTCCGGAGCCGAGTTCTTCCTGGCACCCGCTGCGAACTGCGACGAAGTCAGAGGGAACATCCCGGAGGGGCTCGACGTCGTCAGCGTCCAAACCCTGGACCAGGCGCTCACTGCCGTCGAAACACTCGCAGCGGGAAAGGGGACTGAGGGACTCTCCCGCTGCTGACGGAGGAAAACCGGACGGCGGGCGCGGAAAAACGCCGGATCGAATCACGATCCTAATAAGGTTCGGGCCCCGTTGCCCGATAAGTGGCCGTGCACGGGATTAACAGGGCAGAATAAGGAACCACGGCAAGAAACGGGCAGGCCGTCGGACAGAGGGGTCGTACGTTGCTTCGATACGGAGGCAACAGAGAAACCACAGTCGCCGAGCTGCCGCAGGTGCCGTGAGCCGACGTACCGAACGATGAGGTAACTGTGACTTCCGGACCTAATGGCCCATTCTCCCAACCGAGCCCCAGCACCACCCGTCGGCGGCGCAGCCCGCTGATTGCCACCCTGATCGTCGTAGCAGTACTGGTGATCGGGTTTGTCTACTTTTCCCAGGTGTACGCTGACGTGCTCTGGTACAACCAGCTTGGCTTCCTTGAAGTCTTCGTCAAGGAAAACCTGACCCGGATCGCCCTGTTCGCGGCCGCCTTCCTGGTCATGGCAGTCTGTGTGTACTTCAGCATCCGCGCGGCCTACTCATCCCGGCCGATCTACGCTCCGGACAGCGCGCTGCAGGACAACCTGAACCGGTACCAGGCCCAGCTTGAGCCGGTCCGCAAGCTCCTGATGATCGGCATTCCCGTCGTCGTCGGCGGTTTCGCCGGCACCGCAGCCATGGCCATGTGGGAACAGGCTCTGCTGTTCTTCAACCGCAAGGACTTCGGGCAGACCGACCCCGAGTTCAACATGGACTTCAGCTTCTACCTCAACACGCTGCCGTTCATCGGTTTCATTGTCGGCTTCCTGATCTCCGTCGTCGTGATCAGCGGCATCGCGGGCCTGCTGACGCACTACCTCTACGGCGGCATCCGTCTGGAGGAAAAGGGCGTCTTCGTCAGCCGTCCGGCGCGCATCCACATTGCCGTCATTGCGGCATCCTTCCTGCTGCTGCAGGCCGCCAACTTCTGGCTGGACCGCTACAACACCCTGCTGAGCACCTCCGGAAAGTGGACGGGTGCCCTGTACACCGACGTCAACGCGGTCATTCCCACGAAGTCGATTCTTGCGGTTGCGTCCATCATCGTGGCGCTGCTCTTCATTGTGTCCGCCATTATCGGCCGCTGGCGCCTGCCTATCATCGGCACGGCCATGCTGGTCATCACCGCGATTGTCGCCGGCGGCGTCTACCCCTGGATCGTCCAGCGCTATCAGGTTGTTCCGTCCGAGCAGACGCTTGAGCGCGAGTACGTCCAGCGCAACATCGACCTGACCCGCGAGGCCTATGGGCTCGCGGACACAGAAGTCATGGACTACGACGCGACCGTGGACGCCAACGCCGGCGCCCTCGCTGCAGATGCCGGCACCACCGCCAACATCCGCCTGTTGGACCCGAACGTCGTCTCTGATGCCTTCGGTCAGCTGCAGCAGTTCCGCCAGTACTACCAGTTCCCGGAGACGCTGAACGTTGACCGCTACGACATTGACGGCGACATCCAGGACACGGTCATCGCCGTCCGTGAGCTCAACATCAACGGCGTCCCCGACGGTTGGGTGAACGAACACATCCTCTACACCCACGGTTACGGCGTGGTCGCTGCCCGCGGCTCCACCGTCCAGGCTGACGGCAAGCCCAGCTTCATGGAATCCGGCATCCCCTCCACGGGTGTGCTGGGCGACTACGAGCCGCGGGTCTACTTTGGCGAGTCCTCCCCGGATTACTCCGTGGTCGGCGCTCCCGAAGGCGCCGCACCGGTGGAGATCGACCGGCCGCAGACCGGCAACGCTGAGGACGACACCCAGACCACCTTCTCCGGTGATGGCGGACCCAGCGTCGGCAACCTGTTCAACCAGCTGGTCTACGCCATCAAGTTCCAGTCCACCGAACTGCTGCTCTCGGACTTCGTCAACGAAGAGTCCCAGATCCTCTACGACCGCGATCCCCGCGAACGCGTGGAGAAGGTTGCTCCGTACCTGACGGTGGACGGAAACGCCTACCCCGCCGTTGTTGACGGCCGGGTCAAGTGGATTGTGGACGGCTACACCACCAGCCGTTACTTCCCGTACTCCACCCAGCAGGAACTGGCATCGGCCACTACTGACTCCCTGACCGGCGGCGCCTCGGCTGCCCTGCCGGCGGACCGGGTGAACTACATCCGCAACGCGGTCAAGGCCACCGTGGATGCCTACGACGGTTCTGTCACCCTGTACGCCTGGGACGACGAGGATCCGCTGCTGAAGGCTTGGCAGGACGTCTTCCCGTCCACGCTGAAGCCGTACAGCGACATGTCGGCAGACCTCATGGCTCACGTCCGCTACCCGGAGGACCAGTTCAAGGTCCAGCGTGAGCTGATGGGCCGCTACCACGTCACCGATGCCGAGTCCTTCTACCAGAACGACGACGCGTGGTCGGTTCCGTCCGATCCGACCCGGACGAACTCCGACGTCAAGCAGCCTCCGTACTACCTCTCGCTGCAGATGCCGGGGCAGGACAGCCCGGCATTCTCCCTGACGACGCCGTTCATCCCGTTCGTGGACCAGAGCGGCGAAGCCCGCAACGTGCTTTACGGCTTCCTCGCGGCAGACGCTGACGCCGGGACGGGCAATGACGGCGAGAAGGCGGAGTCCTATGGAACACTCCGGCTGCTCGAACTCCCAACTGATACCGCAGTGCCCGGCCCGGGCCAGGCACAGAACCGGTTCAACTCGGATCCGACAGTTTCAAACGCCTTGAACCTGCTGCGCCAGGGTGCCTCTGAAGTCATCAACGGCAACCTGCTCAGCCTGCCGGTCGGCGGCGGCATGCTCTATGTGCAGCCCGTCTACGTGCAGTCCTCGGGTGCGTCCTCGTACCCGACACTGCAGCGCGTCCTGGTGAACTTCGGTGAACGCGTCGGATTCGCTCCGACCTTGGACGAAGCACTCGACCAGGTGTTCGGCGGCGACTCGGGAGCCGTGACCGGCGATCAGGAAAACGTCGGCAACACGCCGGACGACGGAACCACTCCGGCACCGTCTGAAACCACGGCCCAGGCCGACCTGGAGACTGCACTGTCTGACGCCGGTGCCGCCATCCAGGAAGGACAGGAAGCCCTGGCCAACGGTGACTTCGCAGCCTACGGCGCAGCGCAGGACAAGCTGAACGCAGCAATCCAGCGGGCCATCGGGGCCCAGGACCGCATGGCCGGTGCAGCTGCGGGAGCAGCCGACGGATCCGGCGACGAGGGCACCGATTCGGGCCAGGAGAACTCCGGCGAGTAACACGGTGAGTTGCGGCTCCACCCCGCGGACGGTAGAGTAGATACCGCGCCGCGGGGTGGAGCAGTTCGGTAGCTCGCTGGGCTCATAACCCAGAGGTCGCAAGTTCAAATCTTGCCCCCGCAACCAAGAGATAAGACCCCAGTCCGGGTTTCCGGACTGGGGTCTTCTTTTGTGCATGGACACGAAAATGCAGCAGGCCGGCGCCCCTCGGGG
>NZ_JBSHIT010000013.1:0-55709 GCF_053619115.1 Arthrobacter sp. NPDC055585 | reverse complement strand
GGGTTCGAAAACCCGGCCTCCCGCCGTCGTTGTTTATGTTTTGCTCCGTTTTGGGATCCTGCTCCGGTTCGCCGCGGAGCGTTTGGCACAAACCGGAGCGGAACCGGCGCTAGTCAGCCGCTGCGAGCTGGCCGCAGGCGCCGTCGATCTCCTTGCCGCGGGTGTCGCGGACCGTGGTGGGAACACCGGCGTCGATCAGCGTGTCGATGAACTCCTGGATCACGTCCGGTTCCGGCGAAGTCCAGATGGAGCCCGGGGTGGGGTTCAGCGGGATCGGGTTCACGTGGACCCAGCCGCGGCCGCGGGAGTTTAGCTTCTTGGCCAGCAGGGCTGCACGCCACGGGTGGTCGTTCATGTCCTTGATCAGCGCGTACTCGATCGAGACGCGGCGGCCGGTGGTGCGGTAGTAGTTGTACGCGGCGTCGAGCGCCTCATCCACCTTCCAGCGGCTGTTGACCGGAATCAGGTCATCACGCAGTTCATCATCCGGTGCGTGCAGGCTCAGCGCGAAGGTGACCGGGATGTTTTCCTCGGCCAGCTTCTTGATCGCGGGAACCAGCCCCACGGTGGAGACCGTGATGTTCCGGGCGCTCATGCCCAGGCCCTCGGGAGCCTCGGCGGCCATACGGTGCACGGCGTTCATGACGCGCTTGTAGTTGGCCAGCGGTTCGCCCATGCCCATAAAGACAATGTTGGTGACGCGCTCGGCGTCGTGTCCGCCGTCGCGGCGCTTGCCGCCCAGCCCGCCTTCGGCGATGACCCGGTTGGCCTGGACAATCTGGTCCAGGATTTCCGCGGTGGACATGTTCCGGGTGAGACCGGCCTGGCCGGTGGCGCAGAACGGGCAGTTCATCCCGCAGCCGCACTGGCTGGAAACGCAGAGCGTGATCCGGCCCGGGTAACGCATGAGCACCGATTCAACGAGCGAACCGTCAAACAGCCGCCAGAGGAACTTGATGGTGTCGCCCTTGTCCGTGGTCAGGCGCTTCACCTCGGTGAGCAGGGTGGGGAACATCTCCGCCACCAGCTCGTCGCGGCGCTCCTTGGGGAGGTCGCTCATCTTCTCGGGGTCTGTGGTGTAGTGCTGGAAGTAGTGCACCGAGAGCTGCTTGGCGCGGAACGCGGGCAGCCCCAGGGACTTGAGCTTCTCCTGTCGCTGGGCAAGCGTCAGGTCAGCGAGGTGTTCCGGGGGCTGGGAAACCCGGGGGGATTTGAACTGCAGCAGGGGCCGGCCGTCTGGCTCCTTGGCCTGCTCCCAGCCTTCGGTTGCGGGACGCACCTGCGGCTTGTCGCCGGGCACGCTCAGGGCAGCTGGGGAAGTTTTGGGGGAAGTCATCCCTTCCATTTTTGCATGTCTTGGCGAATCGTGTATTTGCCTTAGTCCAGTTCTCACACAGCGGAAACACGGCGGTAATCCGGGGTTCGTAGATTGAGGTGAACCAGTCCCGCAGGCCCAGGAGGTTCACTTGTTCCCGCTTCCCCCGAACCTGACCATCCGTGAAGTGCCCTGGTCCAACCCGGTGGGCGCGGACCTGCGGCGGGCGCAGCAGGCTGAACTTGACTCCCGCTTCGGGGGCACCGGGCACGACCCGTCCCCGCCCACCGAAGAGGACACAGCTGTGTTCGTAATCGCCTATGAACGCAGTTCGGGACAGCCGCTGGGGTGTGGGGGGCTCCGGCGGCTGGACCGCTCGACGGCGGAAATCAAGCGGATTTACGTGCTGCCCTACGCCCGCGGTTCAGGAATCGCCACAGCCATCCTGTCCTCGCTGGAATTCCGTGCCCGAGCCGCGGGTTTCGGAGCCGTCACGGCCGAGGCTGGATCGGCCCAGTCCGACGGGAAGCGGTTCTACTCCCAGGCGGGGTACACCGAGGTGCCGAACTTCGGTCCGTACGCCGACCTGCCGCATTCGACCTGTTTCGCCAAGGTAATTGAGCCCGGCGCACGGTCCACTCAGCTCAGCGCTTCTCTCACCTCGAAGCTGTAGCGCGCAGGCCTGCAGTACCCTCAGCCCGCTTCGAGCGGGCGGGAGCGGCCGCGCTGCGGCAGCGGAATGATGGGTGAGGTGCGCCGCTGGTACTGCGCGTACGCGGGATAACGGCTGGACGAAATGCTCTCCGTGAAGACCGTGGATCCGGCGAAGAGCAGCGTCAGCAGCACGGGGCCGGCGATGGTGAGGTGCAGCCAGACGCCGGAGGCGGTTACCGCGAAGCCGTAGAACAGCCACCACTGTGCCTGTTCGAAGAAGAAGTTGGGGTGCCGTGAATAGCGGAACAGTCCGGTCTGGACGAAGCCCTGCCCGGCTTCCCGGCCCGCGGCCCGTTCGGCCTTTTTCCACTGCTGGTAGTTCCACTGCTGCTGGTCAGCCGTGGTCTCCCCCGCGAGGGCTGCCACGAACAGGACGGCGAGCGCCCAGTCCCAGGCACTGAGCGGTCCCGGATTCTCGAATACCGTCAGGGCCGGAAGTGTCATCAGCCAGATGATCAGGTTCTGGTAGAGGCTAATGAATGCCAGGTTGAACAGCTGGAACTGCCATGGCCGCAGCCTGCCGCGAAGAATCGCCCACCGGTAGTCTTCGCCGCCGGGCGCGTAGCCGCCCTTGCGGGCGAAGTTGAAGGTGAGCCGGGCGCCCCAGAGCGTCACCAGGACTGCCATCAGCACCAGCCTTGCTTCCCAGCCCGACGCCGCGGCGAACACCCACACGTACGCCACCGGAACGATCGACCAGATCCGGTCTGTCCAGGAGTATTCGCGGGTGATCAGGGACAGGATCCACGTGGCGGCAGAAGTCGCCAGAAAGATCCACAGGCACACACGAACCGGGTCCATTCTTGGAGGATACGGCTCTCACTGCCGCCGCGGGACCCCCGCAGTGCCGGATGACCGGAACGGGCTCCAGACGCCGGCTGGTTAGTAGTCGATGCGCGACGCCGCGGCGTTCCAGGCGTCAAAGGGTGCGGTCCGGGTGTCACCGGGCAGCTGGTTCACGGGCATCGAGCGTTCCTCGAGAGGAGTCTCGAAGTATTCGTAGAAGACGACGTCGTCGAACCCTGCGGCCGCGGCGTCGTGCCGGTCCGCTGCGTAGACCACCCGGTCAATCCGCGCCCAGAGGGCCGAGGCCAGGCACATGGGACAGGGTTCGCAGCTGGTGTAAAGCACCGCACCGCTGAGGTTGAACGTTTCCAGTGCGGCGCAGGCGTTGCGGATGGCCGTCACTTCCGCGTGCGCGGTGGGATCATTGCTGGCGGTAACCCGGTTGACGCCGTCGAACGTCCTTCCGTCCGGGGTGACAATGACGGCTCCGAACGGTCCGCCGTTGTCTGCGACGTTTGCGGTGGCCAGCTCGATGGCCCGGGAAAGGTATGCGGCGTCTGAGTTCATGGGTACTGCCCCCTGCGATCATGGCCCCGGCGGTCTCTCCGGCCGGGAAATGCCAGGTAGTTAGCACCGGCCGGTGCCCGCCTTCGCAGAACTGAGATTAGCACCACGTCCCCCGCCGGAGCAGGCAGGTCCGATAGATTACTTCCGCACCCGCAATCCTCAGGAAAGGCAGGCATGGACCAGACACAGTGGACCCCGGTCAGTACCCACGCACTTGAACTCGGTGAAGGGCTGCGGCGCACCGCGGACGGCGCCCGGTGGGTGGACCTGGTGAACGGGGAACTCTATGCCTGGGCACCCGGGAACGGAACTCCGGTGCTCACCCACCGTCTTCCGGAGCCGCTGGGTTTTGCCGAGGACGATCCAATGGGACGGCTGATCGGCGCGGCAGGCACCGGCGTCGTCGAGCTGCTCGCTGACGGCACGTCCGTGCCGCTGGCTGGAACCGGCCTGGACCCGGCGCGCCATCGCGTCAACGACGGCGCCTTCGCGCCGGACGGATCACTGTGGTTCGGAACGATGGTCCACGACGGGTCAGACCCCGACGGCGCGGTGTGGCGCTGGGACCCGGCGGGCAACGCGGTCGTGCGGCTGCGCACCGGCATTCCCATTCCCAACGGTCCGCTCTTCCTGCCCGACGGCCGCAGTGTGCTGGTTTCGGATACCGAGGCGGGAACAATCCTGAAGACGACGACGGCGGACCCCGGTGCTGCGGAGGTGTTCGCCCGGGTGCCGGACGGGAATCCCGACGGCATGTCCGTGGACGCCGCGGGCCGGATTTGGAGCGCGGTATGGGGCGCCTCGCGGCTGGATGTGTATGGCGAAGACGGGAAACGGCTCACCTCGGTCCCGGTGCCGGTCCGGCAGCCCACCAGTGTTCTGGTTCTCGGAGACCAGGTGCTGGTCACGAGCGCGGCCTCGGGCCTCTCCGATCCCGGGGAACTGGACGGTTACACGATCACGGCTCCCCTGGCCGCGGTGCTGCCCTAGCCTGCGGTCGGATCGCCGACGAAGCGGGCGCGGCCGGCCAGGAAGCCCATGCCCGCGGCTGCGGCTCCGATGCCCAGGAACATCACCGCGGCGGGGGTGAAGGAGCCCGAGGCGGTGTGCAGGATGCCCACGAGCAGCGTTCCGGAGGAACCCACCCCGTAGCCGACGCACTGCATCATGCCGGACACGCGGGCCGCGGTGGCCGCGTCGTGCGTGCGCAGCACGATCATGGTCAGCGCCAGCGCCGTCAGGCTGCCCTGCCCGACGCCGAGCATTACCGCCCAGACCCAGATGAGGTCCAGCGGGCCCAGGATCGTGAGCGCGAATCCCGCGCCGGTCAGCAGCGCGATTCCGGCGTTCAGCCAGCCCTGGCTGCGCAGGCGGGCTGCCAGCGGCGGTGCGAGGAAGGACCCAAGGACCTGCACCACGATCGAGCCGGCCACCACATAGCCGGCCACGGTGCCGTCGATCCCCCGTTCCCGCAGGATCGGTGCCAGCCAGGCAAAGACGCTGAAGGACATCATGGCCTGCAGCGCCATAAAGCCGGTGATCTGCCAGGCCAGCGGCGAACGCCAGACCGAAGGGCCGGCGTCGGCCTGCGCTGCCGCCGGCGTCCGGCCGCGGCGCAAGGCCAGCGGCGCGAAAAGCAGGACCACCAGGGCCGCCGGGAGTGTCCAGAACGCGAGCGCCTCCTGCCAGGACCCGGTGGCCTGCAGCAGCGGCTGGGTGAATCCGGCTCCCAGCGCGGCGGCGGCGCAGATGGATCCCGTATAGAGGCCGCTCATCAGGCCCAGCCGGTGCTGGAAGTCGCGTTTGACCAGCGTGGGCAGAAGGACGTTGACGATGCCGATGCCTGCGCCGGCGGCGACTGTTCCGGCGGCCATGGCGGTGAAGTCGCCGGTGCCGCGGACGGCGAGCCCGGCGGTGAGGACCACCATCGCGGCGAGGATGGTGCGTTCAATGCCCAGTTTCCTGGCCAGCGCAGGAGCAGCAGGAGCGACGAGGCCCAGCAGCAGCACCGGTCCGGTCGTGAGCACGCTGACCAGGGCCGGCGGCATTCCGGAGGCGTCGGTGATCTCCGGGAGGATCGCCGAGAAGCTGGAGAAGACGGTGCGCAGGTTCAGGCCGATGAGCACAATGCAGACGGCGAGCAGGATTCCGGCAGTCCGCCGGGTTGGGACCTGCTGCGGGGGTGCGGTGCGCTCCGGCGCTGTGTGCTCCGGCGCCTGAACCGTGGCAGGGGTGTTGCCCATGTCTTCGGTGTCCTCTCCCGAGGACCAGCCCCGTACGTCGCAGGACAACGGTACGAGCAACCGTGTGGCCTGACCAAAACGCCCCCCTCGAGAGGCCAGTTACGGCCCGTTTGGGCGCCGTAACCAGCCGTAACTGGCCTCTCGATGGGAAGTGGGCACTCCGGCTAGGTGCGGCGGGCGCCGGTTCCGGCCGCGGAGGCAGCGCCGTCGTTCTCTGTCGCGGACGCACTCCCACGGACCCAGGCTGGAATGATCGACAGGACCCCGACGGCGGCGGCCAGGCCGAAGGCGGGCAACGGCGTCTCAGGCTGAAGAACGGCGCCCAGCCCCACGGAACCGCCTGCCTGGCCCACGGCGAGGGCAATAAAGAGGGCAACCGTTCCCGCAGAGCCGTTTCCGGGAAGAATCCGCACGGCCCAGACGATCAGCACTCCACTCAGCGCAATATAACTGGCACCGAACAGCGCTGCCGCGCCGTACGCGACGGCAGGGAACCCCGGTGCTGCAGCCAGCAGCAGCGTCGCGGCGGACATCAGTGCGGCAGTCACGGTCCACGCCGTGCGCAGGCTCCAGTTCTGGACAATCGATCCCGCTCCGGCGCCGAGCATCCCGAAGGCTCCCAGCACCATCCACGCGCCGATCGAGTACACCTCCGTGTCGGTGCCCGCAGCCAGGATGGTGCGTCCGAACGTCCAGACCGCAGCACTCGCCGCACCCGCCAGGCCCGCGGCCATCAGCGGCCGGCCCAGCAGCCCCAGTTCCTTCCGGCCCGGCCGTGGTGCCGGCGCCACCGCCGCCTTCTTGCGGTCGGAAAGCAGCGTCGCGATGGTGGACAGAACAACGACGGCGGCAATGGCCGCCCATCCGAGCCGCCACTGGCCTGCCACCAGGATCAGCAGAAGCCCTGCGGCCACGAGTCCGGCGCCGGTTCCGGAGTTGACGATGGTCTGTGCGTTCTCCTGGCTCCGGGACCCGACGTTGGACTCGATGAGGGTCACGAGACCAGGCGTCGCAAACCCGGCACCTGCGCCGGCAAGGATGACGGCTGCCGCCAGCACCCCCGCATTCGGTGCAGCGGCCACTCCAGCGGCGCCAAGCGCAGCGGTTGCCCCGGCCAGCAGAATCACCAGCCGCGGACGCCCGCCCAGCCGGGCCGCGAGCAGTGCGGTAACGCAGTAGGAGAGGAAGCTTCCGGCCTGGATCGCTCCGGACAGTCCGGGACCCAACTCAAAGGCTTCGGCGAACCGGGGCAGGAACAAGCCGTACCCGAACCGGGCCAGACCATAGGTGGCCGCGATCAGGGCCAGCCCGCTGGCCACGAGTTTCCACTGCACTGCCGGCCTCCCACTTCTTCGATCAGAACGGTCGTTACAGTCAAACAGAACTACCGTTACAGAACAAGGCTGGCTAGAGTTAGGCCATGACCACCGGCCAGAAACTCCCGGCCCGCGGGCGGCTGCTTGCCGCTGCCGAAGACGTGTTCTTTTCCCGCGGCATCCGGGCCACCCCCGTCGATGACCTGCTGCGCGCCGCGGACGTTTCCGCCGCCACGCTCTATGCCCACTTTGGCAGCAAGGACGGGCTCGTTGCCGAGGCACTGCGGGCCCGGCTGGCCGAATGGCAGGCAGTGTGGGACCAGTGCGTGGTTCGTGCCGGCAGTGACCTGGACCGGCTGCTGGCTGTCTTTGATGCCCTCGCTGCCTACCGGGAACACCAGCCTGCCGCCCGGTGGTGCGCTTTCCTTGCAACAGCAACCGAACTGCCCGACGCCGGAGAAGAGCTTGCCGGAGTTCTTGCAGCGGACACCGGCCTGCTCAACGAACGGCTGCGGCACTTTGCCCGCCCCCTGGCCGGTGACCGTGCCGCCGATCTGGCCGACGACGTCGTACTGGCCTACAACGGCACCCTGGCGGCGTACCTGCGCGGGTACCCGGCGTCGCCGATCGAGACCGGGCGCCGCGTCGCTGCCGCGGCAGCCGCCGCCTACTAGCTCCCTCCACCAATCGAAAGGCCAGTTACGGCTGGTCTGAGCGCTCAAACCGGCCGTAACTGGCCTCTCGGTGAATGGGGTACGGCTAGCCGACCGTAAAGGGAAGCACCAGCCGGGAGTGATGCTCGGCGTCGCGGTAGATCTTGTGCGTTACCGGCCGGCCCACCGGCAAATGGAAGGCATCCGGGGGCAGCAGAGCGTTGTGCTCATCGGCCAGCGGTTCGTTGTTGGACAGTTCCGCCACCAGTTTGTGCCCGGGAAGGAACGTGTTGGCGAACGGATACAGCCGCACCACGTACTCCTCGATCTTCCCCGGCTCCACCGGAACCGCCCGCGTGTGCGGATGGTACGGGTTGCCCTCGGTGGTGCGTTCCGTGTCCAGCTCCCGGTGCGAGGCCTTGAGGTAGCCGGTGGTGATGAGCTGGCGCTTGCCGTTGGGTGCCGCATCCCAGAGCCGCAGGATGAAGTTGGTGTCCGGCTGGTCAATCTCGACGAACAGGTGCGCCGCCCCGGTGCCGATCATTTCCGTCCGCTGCTCGAAGGCGTCGGTGGACCAGGAGAGGATTTCCACCTTGTCCGTCACGGTCAGCGGCGCCTGGTAGAAGCCGTCCGGCGCTGCGCACTGCGTGCCCAGCAGCTCCGGTTCGTCAGAGAGCTTGCGGCGGGTGCGCAGGTAAAGCGGCTTGTACTCCACGTCCTTCGGCGGCCATGAGTCGGCGGTGACAACCTCGCGCGACCCCTCCACGAAGACGCTCACGGCGGGTTCGTCCATGACACCGTTGTCGATGCCCTTGATCCAGTAGTCGTACCAGCGGAACATCTTGTCGTGTTCTTCGATGAACGGCCGGGACTGCATGGGCGGGTAGGGCCCAATGTCCAGTTTCTTCGGGCCCTTCAGTGCGTGAAAGAGCTCGATTGTGCCGTCCAGCGTCCAGCCGCGGCCCTGGTCCAGGTGGAGCCAGACCGGAATGTCGATGTTCGGGGCCAGCGTGATCGGATTGCGTTCCTCGTACCATTCGCCGTCGACGTCGTTCATCACAATGTCGAACCAGGCCTCGTGGTTCGTGGGGTAGTTCAGTACGTGGACCAGGTTCGGCCAGGCCGCGACGTCGGGATCCGCAAGGCGCTCGGCAACCAGCTTCTTCAGTTCCGCGGGTTCGAATTTCTCCACCATCCGGGACTTCACCCGGTCGGTGAACGCCCAGCCGGAGTCACCGCCGCGGCCTTCCCGGGCGGCCCGCGGCATAAACCACATGACACCGCCATGGTAGGTGGTCTCGTAGAAGTCGTAGTGCCCGCCGGAGACGAAGATCGCCTTCAAGTGCGGCGGCCGTTCGGCGGCGGCGAGGACCTGCATGGAGCCGAAGTAGGAAATGCCCACCATGCCCACGTTGCCGTCACACCAGGGCTGCTCGGCAACCCATTCGATGAAGTCATAGGCGTCCTGGCCCAGTGAGACTCCGCCGGCGTTGTAGTTGCCGATGTGCTCGCCGCCGGAGTCACCGGAACCGCGCAGGTCGCCGATCACGTGGACGTAGTCTTCCTTCACGATCCTGGCTATGTCCCCCGCCTCGATGCAGCCGTCCCACATGGGGCTGGGGCGGCGCTGCGGCGGCATGGTCAGCGCCAGCGCCTGCAGTTCCTTGCCGTACGGGCTGAGCGCCACCAGCGCAGGGCGCGGCTTGTCCCCGGCACCCTGGTAGGCGTCGGCAGCGAGTTCGACTCCGTCGCGCATCGGGATGCGCAGATCCTTCTGGACCGTGATCGGCATCCCGCCGGCCTGGATCGTCTGGAAAGTGGCCATGTGTGGTGCGGCTCCTTCTAGGAAAGCTTCCGGGTGTACTGCTTGCGGTAGGCATCGAGCGTCGTGAAGAACGGCGAGGGCTCCAGGGTGGGATCAGCGGTGTAATCCAGGTCCGCTGCAACCTTTTCGAACGGTGAATAGACCGAGCGTGTCTCCGTCAGGCCTGCCTCGAGCGCGACGGTGACGCTGGCCCGGATCCGGGCCTCCAGCGCCAGGGACTCGTCCAGGGCGCGCCTGGCCTGCCCGGCGTCGAGTTCGACGCCGTAGGGCTCGCCGTCCGCTCCGCGGTAAGGGTGGCCCAGGTATAGCCGCTCCGGCCGGACGGTATCGCGCAGGTATTTCAGGCTCGCACGGTAGGCATCCGGATCGGTGTACCCGGGGAACCGGTTCGCCGCTCCGTGGATCTGCACGGCGTCACCCACGAAGACGGCGCCGTCCAGCTGGTAGGCCACCGATCCTTCGGTGTGCCCCGGAACAGAATGCACCCGGACGCGCACGTCGCCGCCCAGGGAGAGGGTTTCCCCGCCCTTGAGCAGGACGTCAGGTTCCATCTCCCCTGAAATTACGGCCTGGGCGGACTTGGTCTGCTGTTCGATCCCGTCCGGCGCGTTCAGGTAGCGGTGCCGGCCGTGCACGTATTCGTCCACGTGCGCCTGGCGCGAACGCAGCAGCGGCGCATCGGCCTGATGAAGGACCACCTTCGCCTTGCCGCCGGTGAGCTCATGCAGCGCCTGTGCCCCGCCGAGGTGGTCAATGTGCCCGTGCGTGAGCAGGATCCAGCGGACCTCCTTGATGCTGCGTCCCAGTTCCTTCAGCGCCGGAAACAGTCCTTCCGCCGGCGACGACGCAATGCCGGTGTCCACGATCGCCGGTTCCGGCGCGTCGATGAAGTAGCTGTAGAGCCCAAACCGGCCCCACGGGGAGACCAGCGGGTGAACGGCGGCCGGCATCAGGATGCGCTTCTGGCACGGAGGAACTCCCCTGCTTCAGTCAGGGCGCCGTAGAGCTCCGGGATCCAGGAGAAGTTGGCCACGAACCCGTGGTTAGCACCGTCATAGCGGCTCAGGACCGTCTCGACGCCGGCGGCGCGGAGTCGCTCGGCGTAGAGCTCGCCCTCATCTCGCAGCGGGTCGAACTCCGCAGTGATGACCAGTGCCGGCGGCAGGCCGGAGAGGTCTTCGCGCTTGATGGGTGAGACCCGCGGATCCTCCGGGTCCGCCCCGCTGTCCAGGTAGAACGCATTGAACGGTTTCAGTCCGGCGGTTTCCAGCCCGTAGCCCACCGCGTTCTCCCGCATCGAGGCGTAACGGTCGACGTCGAAATCCAGGTCCAGCGACGGATAGAACAGGATCTGTCCGGTAATGGCGTCAAAACCGCGGTCCTTGGCGAGGGCGGTGACGGCGGCGGCGAAGGTTCCGCCGGAGCTGTCCCCGGCCACGGCCAGGTCCTTTCCGTTCCAGTTCAGCGCCTGGCCCTGCTCTGCCACCCATTTCACAACGCCGTAACTGTCTTCCAAACCAGCGGGGAAGGCTGCCTCCGGCGCGAGCCGGTAGCCAACGGAAACGACCTTCCAGCCGCTTTCCCTAGCAAGGGCGCGGGCCACGTGGTCGTGGGTATCCAGGCTGCCCAGGAAGAAGGCACCGCCATGGAAGTAGACCAGCACACCGTAGGAGTCGGCCTCGGCCGGAGTGTAGATGCGCACAGGTACGTCGCCGGACGGCGTTGCCGCGACGGTGTCCTGGACATGGTGTACCGGGGTGCGGTCCGCCACCGGCGGAACCTGGGCGGCTTCGTCGGCGCGCATGGCTTCGGGATTCAGCGGCCCTTCCGGGAGTGCCGGCAGGGTGGCGAGGATCTTGGCGATTTCGGGGTGGATTGGCATAGCTGTGTTTTCCTACTTCGCGCTGGCCTGTTCGGGGAACGCATTCTCAACCGCGTTGGCGTTCCAGCCGAGGCGGGACAGGCGCTGCAGTTCATCGGTTACGGGTTTGCGGGCGGCCTGGTACGCGGCGAGGGCTTCCGGAACGGAGCCGGCTGCCAGGAAGGCGTCGGCAAGTCCCTGGGCGTCCTGGATCGCCGAGTTAGCGCCCTGGCCCTGGTGGTGCAGCATGGCGTGGGCGGCGTCGCCGAGCAGGGCCACACTGTCCGTGTGCCAGTTCCGAACCGGGTCAATGTCGAACACGGACCGGCTGGTGACCTTGCTCAGGTCTAGGTTCCGGGCAATG
Source organism: Arthrobacter sp. NPDC055585 (assembly GCF_053619115.1). NCBI lineage: Bacteria > Bacillati > Actinomycetota > Actinomycetes > Micrococcales > Micrococcaceae > Arthrobacter > Arthrobacter sp. NPDC055585. Next base: position 44,065 of record NZ_JBSHIT010000013.1, on the reverse strand, counting down.
TTCACGATCCGCTCGTCAAAGCCCTCGAGCAGGGAAACGAGGTAGTCATTGGTGATTTCCGGAGCCCAGGAGCCGTCCGCAGACGGGGCGGTGATGTCATAGGAGAGCTCGCCGCGGTGCGGCAGGGGCAGGTTGTAGGCGATGGTGCCGTTCTGGCCCATGTAGAACCGGGGGTTGTTGTCCTCGGTGCCCAGGCCGAAAGCATCCTCGAGGGAGATGACGGCGCGGTAGGCGTGCTCGCCGGCGAAGACCGGCTCCTGGTCGGAGAACAGCTGCTTGCGGACCAGTGACCGAATGCCGTCGGCACCGATTACGACGTCGGCCGTGACGGTATTGCCGTTTTCGAACGTCAGTTTGGCCTGCCCGCCCAGGTCCTCGATGGCGGTGAGCTTGTGGTCCAGGTGAACCACTTCTTCGGGCAGGACACCCAGCAGGGCATCGATGAAGTCGCCGCGGTGGATGATGCGTGTGTGGTTGGGCTGGGCAAAGTCGTTCAGCTGCGGCCAGACCTCCTGGGCGAGCACCTGGCCGCCGTCTGCAGAAAGGATTTCCAGGTAGTCGCTGGGGGAACTGACAGCGGCGATCTCATCGAAGATCCCCCACTGACGGAACAGCTCCACTGTGATGGGCCGCAGTCCGATCCCGGCTCCCACCTGACCCAGGGCCGGTGCCTGCTCGTACACGTGGACATTCTCCGCGCCGATGCTGCGCAGGGCGATGGCTGCGGCGGCGCCTCCGTAGCCGCCGCCGACGACGGCGATGGACAGGTTCTGGATTTCTGAAGTCTTCATGGCGGGATCGCTTTCTCTGGGGCGGCGCTTCACTGCGCCGCGGTCAGGATGGCTGGTTAGGCGTGGATAGAGAGGAAATCTGCAGGGTTGTCGACGAAGAGGGCCTTGATGGATGCTTCATCCAGTCCGGCCCGCTGCAGGTCCGGAATCAGGTCCTCGAAGATGTAGTTGACCGTGTGGCCTTTGACGCCAGGCCAGCCCAGCGGGCTGCAGTTGGCGTCTGCGGAGGCCAGAAGCTGGTTCAGGTGACCCTTTTCCACCAGATCCATGAAGTGGTCCAGACGTTCCTTGCGCGGGCGGGCCCAGAACGGCGGATCGGGAAGCTCGGTTTCATACCCGAAGGTGTCGAATCCGATGCGCCCGCCCTGGCTCATGATCCATTCGCTGGGTGTGTTCGGGGCGTTCAGTCCGTCGTCCGCGTGGCCGAAGAGCACCCGGTCCAGCGGGAGGCCTTCCTGGTTGAAGATATCGATGGCCGGCTGCGGATCGATGGCCAGGTGGGTCAGGATCGGCACGCCGGTGGCTGCAGCGGCGCGGGCCGCGGCGCGGTAGATGCGCTTGTCCAGCTCCGTCATGCGGCCGCCGCGGCTGACACCGACCTTGATGACGCCGGCCTTGGCACCGGTGTCCCCGATGCCCACGGTGATCTCGTGGACAAAGACCTTGGCCAGGTACTCAACAGAGGCCCGGGCAAAGTGCGGCAGGGCTGTGTCTCCGCCTACAAAGCCGGTGCAGGCGATGATGTGGACACCGGTCTTCCTGGACAGGGACTTGTAGTAGTCCACGTCCCGGCCGTTGCAGATGCCGGTCGCGTCGACGAACGTTCCGCCGCCGTACTCGTGGAACTGCCGCAGCTTCGGCACGGTCTCCGCGTACCGCTTCTCCGGCGTTTTCCACCACTTCGAGTCCAGCTCGCTGCCGGGCATGCCGTAGCCGATGTGCTCGTGGACCGCCACGATCCCCAGCTCTTCAGCCGGGATCGTTCCCAATACTGTGTTTACCTTCGACAAACCAACACCTCGAAAACTAGAAGAAACCTGTGGGAGGGTCCGCTTAGCGGACGGAAAGAAGCGCCTGCGGATTGTCCGCGGTGATGAGCTTTGCTTCGGCTTCTGAGAGGCCCTGGCGGCTCAGGAACGGCAGGAAGCTTGTCAGCACGTGGCCGTAGGGCAGTTCATAATCCGGCTGGCCCACTGCAACGCCGATCGCATTGGAGGAGAGCAGGATCCGGTCCGCGAAGCCGGCTTCCACCAGTTCGAGGACAAGGATGGTGCGTTCGGCATCATCCAGGTATGCGCCGTCGTCGTTCAGGCCCACGTGGTCCAGGGCCACGTAGGCGCCGGCGCGGGCAATTTCGACGGCGGTGCCGGCAGAGTCCTTGCGGTCCATCCCGCCCACCACTACGCGGTCCGCTGGCAGGCCTTCCTCCAGCACCAGGGCCAGTTCCCGGACGGCATCCGTGCCGAAACGCACCGACACAGGGATCCCGGTTGCCAGCGCCGTGCGGGCTGCACCCCGGAACAGGCTTTCCTCCGTGGGGGTGATCCCGGAACGGTCGGCAGCGGTCGCCACCAGGCCTGCGGCGGCACGGCGCTCCAGGCGGGGAATCACCATGCCCTCCTTTACCTCCTGGGAGAACAGTGCGGCGAATTTGTCAGCAGGCCAGGGCGTTGGCGGGTTGGTCTGCGGGGTGAGGAAATATCCGCCCAGCATCTCTTCCGGTCCCATTCCGGTGGAAGCCACAATGTGGACGCCGGTGGCCTTCGAAAGTGCTTCATAAAGCGGCAGGTCCCGCCCATGGAACATGCCTGTGCTGTCCACCACCGTGCCGCCGCCGGCATTTCGGAAGTCCGTCAGCTTTCCCGCCAGGACCTCGAAGATTTCCGCGCGGTCCATGGTGATGTCCGGGGCGTACTCGGCGCCGGGAACAACGGAGAGAAGTGCTTCATGCACCGCCGTGACCCCCAGCGCGGCGGCGGGAACCGGCCCCAGAACGGTATTGACCCGGGGGCCGGAAGTGGTGCTGGCGTCGTCGCCGGCGAAGTCGCTCACGTGGCGTCTCCTAGGAAGATTGGTGCGGATGCGGGTGTGACCTGTGCCATGTTCCCGCGGCTGTGTGGCTATCCTCACAGTTTTCTTTACATGATGTCAAGCTAATTCCTATCGAATTGTTTGTGAAGCAGCCACATGGTTGTGACTGTTGACACGCTGTAAACATTGCCTTCACACTGTCTCCAGTGACGCCGCTCACTAAGGCGTTCCGCCTGTCCGTAGGAAACGAAGGAGTTTCACCGATGAGCCAGAACATCCAGACGGCAGGTGGCGGCTCAGCCCGGGCAACCTTCATTGCCGCCTACAGCGCCGTCACGCTCGCCCAGATGACCAATGCACTGCCCGGGGCCCTGAACGGCACCTTTGCGGCGGAGTTCCACACGTCCGGCGCCGGGCTTACCTGGATCGCCGGGGTGTTCATGATCGGCGTCGTGGTGTTCGAGCTCAGCTGGGGCGTCCTCGGCGACCTCTTTGGTCGCAAGAAACTCCTCATTGCCGGAGCAGGGCTCACCATTGCCGGTTCCGCACTGGCAGCCCTGGCACCGGTCACCGGCGTCATGATCGCGGCCCAGGCAATCGGCGGCATCGGTGCAGGCATCCTCTTTCCGATCTCGCTCTCGATGATCGCCGCGATTACGCCTGACCCCCGTGCCCGCTCCAAGGTGATCGCCACCTGGGCCGGTTTCCTCTCCCTGGGCGCAGTCATCTCGCCCGTCCTCGCCGGACTCACATCCCAGCTGTTCACCATTCCCGGAGCGGCCCCCGGAGACCCCAACGTCTACAGCGGCTGGCGCGTGGCGTACTTCGTGGCCGCCGCACTGGGTGCCATCCTGCTGCTGCTCTCCCTGCGCGCCCAGGATTCCGCAGCCCCGCAGGGCCGCAAACTGGACCTGCCCGGCCAGGCCACCCTGGCACTGGGCCTCATCGCTGCCCTGTTCGCCACCGTCACCGCCGTCGATTCCGGTTTTAGCTCACCGGCGGTAATCACCGCCTACGTGGCCGGCGCTGCACTGCTGGGAATGTTCATTGCAATCGAGTCCCGCACATCACAGCCGCTCATCCACCTCTCACTCTTCAAGAACCGGGCCTACTCGATTACCGGCATCGTGGCGGTGATCGGCATGTTCGCCTTCCTGGCGGTCTGCTTCAGCACGTCCGTGGCAGTCGGCGGACTGGCACTGACGGAAACCTGGAAGGTCGGCGTGCTGTTCGTCTTCATCCAGGGTCCCGCCTTCGTATTCATTCCGGTGGTCGGCTGGCTGATCCACCATGTGGCCCCCCGCTGGGTCCTCACTGCCGGATTCGCCCTGATGGCCGCAGCAGGGTACTGGCTGTCCGGCTTCGCCCTGGGTACACCGGAAGCCTTTGGCGGTACCCCCTGGACGGCATTCATTCCGCCGCTGGCCCTGCTCGGCACGGGCTTCGCGCTTACCGTCGGATCTGTCACGGCCGTCGCCATCAACACGGTGGCACCGCAGGAGATCGGCATGGCCTCGGCCACCACCAACCTGCTGCGCGACCTGGGCTTCGCCCTCGGACCCGTCATCGGTTCGGCCATCGCCTTCAGCGTTGGCGCCTCGCTCTTCGCGGCACCGCTGGCCGGGATCCTCGGCGGCGCCGGACTGCCCCCGGAGGCAGCTGAGGGACTGTCCCAGATCCCCCCGCTCGCTTTCCTCTCCGGCTGGCCGGACGTGATTGCAGGCTTCAGCGGACAGGCAGCAGCTTCCGGGGCACCCCAGGCCGCCGTGGACGGCATGGTCCAGGCACTCAATTCAGCCCAGCCCGCCATTCAGGGGGCAGCCGGATCCTCCCTGGGACAGGGGTTCCAGACCGTCTATCTGGTAGCCGGAATCACTGCGACCGTCTCCGCCATCCTGACCCTCTTTGTTCCCGGACGGTCCTCGTCCTCCCCCGCCGCAGAAACCGAAACCCGTGCAGCAGTGCCCGCCGGAAACTGAGAAAACCACCCACAAGAAGGAGCCCGCCGTGAACCCACGTGCAGAGTCAGATATCGATCTCTGGGACGACGCCGTCCTGCTGGACCCGTTCCCCGCCTACACCACCCTGCGGGAACAGGCCGGCGTGGTGTACCTGCCCAAAAACGACCTCTACGTCCTTGCCCGCTACGACCTCATTCGAGACGCCCTGGCGGATCCGGACACGTTCTCCTCAAAGTCCCTGGGTTTCAACCCCATGGTGAATGAGGCACTGCAGGGTACCTCGCTGGCCTCGGACCCGCCCCAGCACACCCAGCTGCGGGCGGCCCTGTCCGAGAACCTGACTCCGCGGGCACTTCGCAAATTGAAGGTTGTCATCGATGAAAAGGCAGACCTGCTGGTGGCCGACTTGGCCTCCCGTGGCAGCTTCGAAGCAGTCGATGCACTTGCCCGGGCCTTCCCGCTCGAAATCGTGGCGGACCTGATCGGGTTCAACGGCCAGGTCAAGGCCAACATGCTCCGCTGGGGCCAGGCCGCCATGCAGGTGCTGGGCCCGCTGAACCAGCGCACCCAGGAGAACTTCCCGATTGCCGGGGAGCTCTATGGCTGGTGCGCCTCCGTCACCGCTGAGGACCTAACGCCGGGCTCGATCGGCCGCGGGATCTTCGACGCCGAGGCACGCGGGGACATTCCCGCCGGTTCTGCCGGACACATCATCCACCAGTACCTCGGAGCCGGGGTGGACACCACGATCGCCGCGATCGGCAACGCAGTAGCCCTCTTTGGCCGCCATCCGGAGCAGCTGGCCATCCTGCGCGAAAACCCGGACCTGGTGCCCTCCGCGTTTGCCGAAGTACTGCGGTTCTGGCCGCCGATCCATGTGTGGGGGCGCACCGCCACCCGCGATGTCGAAGTGGACGGCACGCTCATTCCGGCGGGCTCACAGGTGGGCATCCTCTTCGGCGCAGGAAACCACGATCCCAGGCATTATGAGGACCCGGACACGTTCGACGTGACCCGAAACCCGGTGGACCACCTCTCCTTCGGCTACGGTCCGCACGGCTGCGCCGGGCAGGGGTTGGCGCGGCTCGAAGGGCACGCCGTGATCGCGGCCCTCGCCCGGCACATTCAGGAAATCACCACGGGTGAGGGCGTCCGCGTCCCCAGCAACATCACCCGCAGCTTCGAAGAACTCCCCGTAGTAAAGGTAGTGGCAGCATGAAGATTGAACTGGACCGTCCGCGCTGCGAAGGGCACGGTCTCTGCGAAGAGGCCGCCCCGGAACTGATGCACCTGGATGACGAGGGCGAGCTCGTCATCGACGTCCCGGAGGTGGACGGCGCCGCCGTGGACGCCGCCAAGGCAGCGGTGCGGATCTGCCCGGTAGCGGCACTGCGGCTGGCATCGTGACGCTGCGCCGAATCGTCGTCATTGGCAACGGCATTGCGGGCCTGACGGCCTGCGACGCTCTGCGGGCGGCGGGTTTCGACGGCGAGCTGACGGTAGTGGGGGCGGAAGCGCACCAGCCCTACAGCCGCCCGGCGCTGTCCAAGGCGCTGCTGCACGGCGAGAACCAGCTCAGCGCGCATGAACTTCCGGCACCGAGCCACGGGGCCCGGGAAATCCTCGGTGTCAGCGCCCGCGGGCTGGAAGTCCAGGCGCAACGCGTGCGGCTGGACGACGGATCCGAACTGCCCTATGACGGGCTGGTGATTGCGTCCGGTTCCAGTGCAAGGCGGCTGGGCGGGGAGGATTCCCCGGAGCTGACGCTGCGCACCATCGAGGACGCCGTGGCTCTCAAGGAGCGGGTAGCAGGCAGTTCCAGTGTGATTGTGGTTGGCGGCGGAGCGCTGGGCATGGAAATTGCGTCCGGTGCCCTGCATCAGGGGTGCCGGGTGACCCTGGTTTCCGATGTCCAGCCGCTCACCCGCCAGCTGGGCAGCCACCTCTCCGGGACATTCATCGATGCAGCCCGCCGGCAGGGCCTGCGCTTCGTCACCGCCGGAAAGGCACGGCTGACGGGCACCGGAGAGACTCCCGCCGTCGCGCTTCCGGACGGCGCGGTACTCAGCGCGGACCTGGTGGTCAGCGCCGTCGGCGACGCAGCGAATACTGCCTGGCTGGAAGGAACGGGGCTGCTCACGGACGGACGGCTGCAGGCCGACTCCCGCGGACGCGTTCGCCCGGAGATTGTTGCAGCGGGCGACGTCGCGTGGTTCCCCGGGGCGCAGGGGCACCAGCGGGTGCCGCTGTGGACCAGCGCGATTGAGCAGGCCAAGACTGCGGCGCTGGGGCTTCTGCACGGGAACGCGGCTCCGGAGCTGGCCTTCCAGCCGTACTTCTGGACCGAGGGTTTTGGCCTGTCCCTGAAGGCTGTGGGACCGACTCCCGTCGCCGGCACTCCTGACTTCCGTGAAAGCGGCCCCGCGGATCACTCGGTCCTGATGCGCTGGGCACATCCGGACGGTTCCGGAACGGCGGTGGCGGTCAACTACCGCATTCCCATTCCACGCCTGCGCCGACTGGCCAACACCGGTGCCGCAGCACCAGTTCCGGTGATTTGAGCGAATCGGGATGCCTGCCGTTGCAGGCATCCCGATTCAGTTAGGGTTATTCCATGTCGTCGCTGAGAGAAGCCCAGAAACAACTCACGCGGGACACCATCGTGGAGCGGGCTCTGGAGCTGTTTACCGCCAAGGGCTACGCGGCAACCACCATCGATGAGATCGCCAGTGCCGCCGGGACAACCCGAGTCACCTTCTACGCCTATTACCCTTCACGCACCGACCTGATGAAGGACTTTATGTCCCGGGTGAATGCCGTGCTGGAACGGGCTGCCGGACCGGACAGCACCTCCACCGCCGTCGAACTCGTGGACGCCGTCCGCGAAGGGAAACTCGACGGCATCCTCTCCTGGCTTGAATCCCGGGCCGCCCTGTGGCCGGTGTTCCGTCCCTATCTGGACGTCCTTGACGAGGCCGCTGCGGTTGACCCGGAGGTCCGCGCGATGATGGAAGCGTGGCACGAAGAAGTTATCTCCGACCTGGTGCGCGGCATGGAAGAGGCAGGCCGTTTCTCACCCGAAACCCACCACATCCGCGGCACTCTGGCGTTCACCCAGCTGGACTATGTAGCCACGCTCTGGACCCGCCGCAAGCTGGAACCCAACCGCGAGCATGCGATCGAGGTCCTGGCGGACAGCTGGTACCACCTCCTCTGCGACGGCTAGCCACACATCCACCTCATCGACATGACAGAAACTGCCCGTATGAGCGCTCATACGGGCAGTTTCTGGCCTCTCGGTGGGGATCGAGTAAGGGGCTAGCCCAGAATCATTCCCGCTGCCCGCTCGGCGATCATCACCGTCGGGGCGTTGGTGTTGCCGGTGGGAACCATCGGCATGACCGAGGCGTCGGCGATCCTGATGCCGGCCAGACCACGCACCCGCAGGTCGGCCGGGTCCACCACGGCCTGCTCGTCGGTGCCCATCCGGCAGGTGCCCACCTGGTGGTGGTAGGTAACCACTGAATCGCGGACGTACTGCGCCAGGTCCTCATCGCTGTCGGAGACGGCCGGGCCGGGGTGCAGTTCCTTGGGTTCCCAGCCGGCCAGGGCCTCGGACCGGCCGATCTCCCGGCACTGCCGCACGGAAGCGACCAGGGAGTCGACGTCGGCCTGTTCGGACAACGCGCCCAGGTCGATCCGCAGCGGATCTTCCGGTGACGGCCCGGTCAGCGTGATCTCGCCGCGGCTGGCAGGGCGCACCAGCCCGCCGAGCATGGAGAAGCCGTTCTCCGGGCCGGTCATCTCCCCGCCCGCATAATCCTGCGAGTACATCGGTACGGAGAAGAAAATCGGCTGGGTGTCCGGAACCGGCAGCTCGGGGCGGGACTTGGCGAACAGGTGCACCTCGGCGGGCGCCACCTCACCGTCGGGCACCGGGCGGGCACCGGCGGAGAAGATTACCGGAGCCAGCAGGTGGTCCTGCAGGTTCTTGCCCACCCCGGGCAGGTCCAGGACGGGTTCGACGCCGGCAGCCTCCAGCTCTGCGGCCGGACCGATGCCGGAGCGCAGCAGGAGTTCCGCGGAGTTGATGGCCCCCGCGCACAGGATCGTCTCAGCAGCATGGACGGTTCGCAGTTCCCCGCCGAGTTCGAATTCGACGCCGCGGACCGCGCCGTCTTCCACCAGCAGGCGGCGGACGTGGGCGCCCGTCAGCAGGGTCAGGTTCGGGGAGTCCATGACCGGCTTGAGGTAGGCGTGCCAGGTGTTGAACCGCTTGCCGTCCCGGACGTTCAGCTGCATCCGGGACACGCCCTCGACGCTGCCGGAGTTGTAGTCCGGGTTCAGCGCCAGCCCGATCTCCTGCGCACCGGCCAGCATGTCCTCCTGGATGGGATTGCGCGGGAAGTCCGCCACGACATCCAGCAGGCCACCGGTGCCGCGGGTGTCGGAGGCGCCGCCGTCGTAGTTTTCAATCTCCTTGAACACAGGGAGCACGTCCTCCCAGGACCAGCCGGCACACCCGGCCTCGGCCCAGGAATCGTAGTCCCAGCGGTCGCCGCGCACCCAGATGGATGCGTTCAGGGCGTGCGATCCGCCCATCACCTTGCCCCGGGGAAGGTGGATGCGGCGGCCGGAGGCACCCGCCTGCTCAGTGGTGTAGTAGTTCCAGTCCTGCGGGCTGTGCCACAGCGCGCCCAGGGTGTTCAGGTGGGCAATGTGCGGATTCGTGTCCTGGTCACCCGCTTCGAGGACGGTGACCCGCTTGCCGGCATCAAGCAGCCGGCGGGCGACGACGTTGCCGGCCGAACCGGCGCCAATGACAAGGTATTCGGTTTCCATGGAAGCTTCGTTGCTTTCGTTCGTGCTAATCGGGGGGGGGTTAGTAGCTGAGGACCTGCGGGGCACCGAGGGCCTTGAGCCCCTCGACGCCGAACTCCAGGCCGTAACCGGACTGCTTGGCGCCGCCGAACGGCATCCGCGGGTCCACGGCGCCGTGCTTGTTGATCCAGACGGTTCCGGCTTCGATGCGGGCAGCGACGGCGAGGGCCGCATCCTTATCCGAGGACCAGACGGAGGCGCCGAGGCCCACGTCCAGCGCGTTGGCCATTTCCACTGCCTCATCCACGGTTGAGTAGCGGATGATCGGCAGGGCGGGGCCGAACTGTTCCTGCGCGACCAGCGGGTTGTCGTTGTCGATGTCCGCTACGAGAGTGGCGGGGTAGAAGTAACCCGGCTGGTCCGTTGCCGGGTTTCCGCCCGTGACGATGCGCGCGCCGGCGTCCTTCGCGGCCTGGACCAGGTCCGCGACGATCTGGAACTGGGCCTTGTTCTGCAGCGGGCCCAGGACGTTGTTTTCATCCAGCCCCACACCCATCGGCATGGCGGCCGCGACGCCGGCAAGGGCGTCGACGACGGCGTCATAAATGTCCTCGTGCACGTAGAGGCGCTTCAGCGCGGCGCAGGTCTGGCCGGTGTTGATGAACGCGCCCCAGAACAGGTCTTCGGCGATGGCGGCGGGATCGGCGTCGGGCAGCACAATGCCGGCGTCGTTGCCGCCGAGTTCCAGGGTCAGGCGCTTCACGGTGTCCGCGGAGGATCGGATGATCGCCTTGCCGGTGGCGGTGGATCCGGTGAACATGACCTTGTTGATGTCCGGATGCCCGGCCAGGGACTCACCCACGTCCCGTCCGCCGGAGACCACATGCAGCACCCCGGCGGGCAGTGCCTGGTTCAGGACGGCGGCCAGTGCCAGGACGGAAAGCGGGGTGTATTCGGAGGGTTTCATCACCACGGTGTTGCCCATCCGCAGGGCCGGGGCCAGCTGCCAGATGCTGATCATCATGGGCCAGTTCCAGGGGCCGATTGCGCCGACCACGCCGAGGGGGCGGTAGTGCAGTTCGGCGCGGCCGCCTTCATCGTCCACCAGCACCTCGGGTGCCAGTTCGAACGACGCCGTGGCGCGCAGCCAGGCGGCGCAGGCACCGACTTCGAAGCGGGCGTTGGGGCCGTTCAGGGGTTTGCCCTGCTCGCGGGAGAGCAGCTCGGCGAGGCCTTCGGCTGCGGCTTCCACGGCGTCGGCCGCCTTCAGCAGGGCCGCGGAGCGTTCGGCGTGGCCGAGGGCTGCCCACTCCGGCTGGGCCAGGCGGGCGGAGGCCACGGCAGCTTCGAGGTCAGCGACCGTGTGGACGGGAGCGGCGGCTACCAGCTCACCGGTGGCCGGATCCAGGATGTCGCGGGTTTCGGGTGCTGCCGGAATGGTTCCGAGCAGGTCCGAGTAGGTGCTGAGGGATTCGGTGGTGTGCATGATTGCTCCTTTGCAACGGCGGGACGGATCGCTGATCCCACTGTGCGCCAGATCACTATTGTTCTGCTTGGCTTTGCGCGTGCGGCAGTTGTCTTCCCGTGCACGGATGCCCGCGCCGGGCTAGCGTCCGGAGCGGTAGGCCGACGGCGACTGTCCGTAGGCGGCGCGGAACGCCCGGCTGAAATGCGCTGGATCCGGCAGCCCCCACCGGGCGCCGATCGCTCCGACCGGGACATCGGCCTGCAGCGGGTCGGCGAGGTCCCGGCGTGCACCGTCCAGGCGGCGGGTCCGGATCCAGGCGGCGGCCGTCGTGCCGGAGTCCTCGAAGAGCTTGTGCAGGCTGCGGACGGACATAAAGTGGGCGGCCGCAATGTAGCCCGGCGAGAGGTCCGGGTTGGCGAGCTGGCCGTCAATGAAGTGCTGAACCCGGCGCAGCAGCCGTTCCTGGCCGCCGGCTTCGGCGTCCGGCAGGGCATGGGCCTCGTCGGCGAGCAGAGTGGAGAGCAGGTCCACGGTGTTCATGGCCAGCCGGTGCCCGATTGGACCGTCCAGCTCCGGCATCATCCGCCCGATCTGGGTGAGGAAGGGAACGACGGCGCGGCCCAGCCGGTGCCCGCGGCCCAGCCGTACGGCGGTCATCTCCGCCATGTCCTCCGGGGCGAGTCCCAGCAGCTGCTTCGGGAACATCAGCACCAGCGTGGTGAACTGCTTTTCGAAGCTCAGGGTGTAGGGGGCACCGGTGTCGTAGATGGCCAGGTCGCCCGGCTCCAGCACTGCCTCCCGGCCGTCCTGGAGCAGGATGCCGCGGCCGGAAAGCTGCAGGCTGAGCTTGTAGAAACCGCCGTCGGGCCCGTTGATCAGTTCCGGTGTGCGCTCCACGCAGTGCGCCATGGCATCAACCTGCACAATGGCCAGTTCACGCAGCCGGCGCCCGGTCAGCCGACCGGAGAAAACAGTGTCACCGGGGTGGACGGGGGACGCTTCCAGCGGCACGAAGGAATCGGAAACAATCCGCTTCCACTCGGAAAAGCTCGAGGCGTGGGCAATATCCGGTGCCACCGCTTTCGCTGCCTGGGCCATGCCTGTCCTCTCCCGTGAGTCTGGCGCGTTCAGCTTGAACCTATCACCGATCGAAAGGCCAGTTACGGCTCGTTTCAGCGCCCAGAAGAGCCGTAACTGGCCTCTCGGCAGGAACGGAAACGGTTACGGGGTGACGACTGCTTTCAGTGCACCCTCGCGGGCCCCGGCAACCAGGGCCGCCTCGACGTCGTCGAGCCCGTGCCGGGAGGTGACCAGCCCGTCCAGGTCCACCAGCCCCTTTTCGGCAATGGAAATGGCCAGCGGCCAGGTGTTCGCGTAGCGGAAGGTTCCGGTGATTCGCAGTTCGCGGCCCTGGACCAGCGGAACCGGCAGCGCAATGGTGTCCGCGCCCATCCCCACCAGGACACAGCGCCCGCGCGGCGCGAGCCGCTGCATGCCGGAAAGGACGGCCCGTTCCGCCCCGGTGGCATCGATAAAGACCTGGTATTCCGGCGCCATTTCGGGGGCGTCCGCTGCGGTGAAGGTGCGGGAAGCTCCGTAGCGGGGTGCGCCCTGCAGCCGTTCGGCACGGACATCGGTGATGGTGACGTCGGCGCCAGCGAGCGCGCAGACGGCGGAGACCAGCAGGCCAATCGGACCGGCGCCGGCAATGAGCACCCTGTCCCCCAGCTGCACCTCCCCCGCAGCGCGCGCGGCGAGCGCCACGCTCAGCGGTTCCAGCAGGGCGGCCGCGTCATCGGAGAGCCCTTCGGGAACGGGATGGGCGAAGGCAGCCGGATGGACCACGTACTCGGCGAAGGCGCCATCCACCGGCGGGGTGGCGAAGAACCGCACATCGGGGTCCAGGTTGTAGTGCCCGGCCAGGGTCTGCTCGGAGTACGGCCGCGGAATACCCGGCTCCAGCGAAACCCGCTGCCCCACCAGACCCTCATTGACGCCGTCGCCCACTGCCTCGATCCGCCCGGAAGCCTCATGGCCCAGCACCAGCGGGGCTTCGACCACAAAGCTGCCGATCCGCCCCTCCTGGAAGTAATGCGTGTCCGATCCGCAGACTCCCACCGAGGCGATCCGCACCAGGACCTCCCCCGGCCCGGGACCGGGCACCGGCCGCTCCTCCAGCCGCAGCTTGCCCGGTCCGTCCAGCACAGAGACAGACATGGATTCGCCGGCGCTCACTTGACTGCGCCCATCGACAGGCCGCGGACCAGCTGTTTCTGTGCCACCCAGCCGGCCAGGACCACCGGCAGCGACGCGAGCACCGACGCCGCCGAAAGCTGTGCCAGGAACAAGCCCTCACTGGTCATCTGGGAGACCAGGAAGACGGGCACGGTGGCCGATTTCGCGGCCGTGAGGTTCAGGGCGAAGAAGAACTCGTTCCACGCGAAGATCACGCAGATCAGTGCCGTGGCGGCCAGGCCGGGCGCCACCATGGGCATCAGCACCCGCCACAGCGTCTTGATCAGCCCGGCGCCGTCCATCTGCGCCGCTTCCAGCACCTCGGCGGGCACTTCCTGGAAGAAGGAGCGCATCATCCACACGGCGATGGGCAGGTTCATGGACGTGTAGAGCACCACCAGCGTCCAGACGTTGTCCAGCACCTTCAGCTGCCCGGCAATCACGTAGATCGGCATGATCACCGCCACCACCGGCAGCATTTTCGTGGAGATGAAGAAGAACAGCACGTCCTGGGTCTTCTTCACCGGGCGGATGCTCAGCGCGTAGGACGCCGGAACGGCCAGAATGACCACCAGCAGGGTGGAGACGCCGGTGGCGATCAGCGAGTTCACGAAGTAACTGCCCGCACCGGCGTCGAGCACCGCCCGGTACTGGTCCAGGGTGGGTGTGAAGAAGAACGACGGCGGGTTGGAGGCTGCCGCTGATTCCTGTTTGAAGGAGGTCAGCACCATCCACAGCACCGGGGAGAAGAAGCCGATGGCGATGATCCAGGTCAGGGCGGTCAGCAGCGAGGCCCCGGTGCGGGGCTTCCCCCGCCTGGACGTGGGCTTCGGCCCGCTGCGGGTCTCGGGGGTGCGTTCGGCCGGAGCCGGCTGGGTCTGGGTAGCCACGGCTTAGTCCTTTGTGTCGAAGCTGCGGAAGATCAGGCGGAGGGCGAAGGTGGCGACGATGATCGTGGCGATGACAACCACCACGCCCATGGCCGCGGCCTGCCCGATGTCGAAGCCGAGGAACGCCCGCTGGTAGATGTAGAAGGGCAGGTTGGCACTGGCCGTTCCCGGGCCGCCGGCGGTCATCAGGTAGATCTGGTCGAAGGTGTTGACCACGTAGATGGCGCCGAGCAGGACACCGAGTTCGATGTAGCGGCGCAGCTGCGGGAGAGTGACGGAGAAGAACGTGCGCCACCATCCGGCGCCGTCCACCTGCGCCGCCTCCAGTACGTCCTTGGGCTGGGCCTGCAGGCCGGCCAGGACCAGCAGCATCATAAACGGGGTCCACTGCCAGACCAGCGCCATGAGGATGGAGGCGATCGGGTGGGTGGAGGTCCAGTCCACCGGCGGAATGCCCACCAGGCCGATCAGCCAGTTCAGCAGGCCGTAGCTGGGATTCAGGATGGACACCGACCAGAGCAGCGAGCTGGCCACCGGCATGATCAGGAACGGGGTAATGAGCAGGGTCCGCACGATCCCCCGGCCGGCGAAGGACCGGTCCAGCAGCAGCGCGAAGATGATGCCCAGGATCATGGCGAAGAAAACACATCCGAGCGTGAAGATCACGCTGTTCAGCGCCGCCTGACGGAAGGTTGAGTCCGCAAAGATCTCCACGTAGTTGGAGAACCAGACAAACCGGTCGCCCTCCGGGTTCAGCAGGTTCCAGTTCTGCAGTGAGTACCAGATGGTGAACAGGAAGGGGACCTGCGTGACGATCAGGGTGAAGATCAGTGCCGGCAGCAGGGGCCCCCGCCGGCGCCATCCCTCGGCCCGGGACATGCCGCCGGACTCGCGCGCCTCGGCGTCGCGCCGGGCCTTCTGGTTATGCCGTTCTACCAGGGTGGTCATCAGCTGTCTCCTGACTGGTAGCTCTCGGCAACGGTCTGGGCGTAGCGCTGCGATTGGTCCAGGGCTTCCTGAACGCTCTTCTGGCCGGCGATGGCGGCGGAGATCTGCTGGGCGACGCGGGTGCCCAGGTCCTGGAACTCGGGGATCCCCACGAACTGGAGGCCCGGATAGGGCACGCTGCCGGTCATGGAGGTTTCCTGCGCTGCGTTGGCCATCGCGGAGAGCGTGGGTTCGGCGTAGGCCTGGGCCACTTCGGCGTATTCGGGAATCTCATAGGTGGACAGCCGGCTTCCCGGGGGCACCCGTTCCCAGCTGATCTCCTCCCCCACCAGTTCAATGAAGTCCTTGTCCGTCATCCAGGAAATGAAGTCCCAGGCGGCGTCCTTTTCTTCACTGGTTTCGGGGATGGCGAGGGACCAGCTGTACAGCCAGCCGGCGGATTCGGTTTCCTGCACGGGGGCCGGGGCGTAACCGGTCTTGCCGACCACCAGGGATGAGTCCGGGTCCTCCACGGTGGAAACCATGGCCGTGGCGTCGAACCACATGGCCGCATTGCCCTGGCTGTAGCGGGTGAGGCAGTCACCGTAGCCGCTGGTTGCCGCCCCGGGCTGGCCGGAGCTGCGGATCAGGTCCACGTAGTCGGTGACGGCCGCTTCCACCTCGGGGCTGTCCAGGGTCGCGTTCCAGTCCTCATCAAACCAGCTGCCGCCGTAGGTGTTGATCATGGTGGTGAGCGGCGCCATCACCTCACCCCAGCCGGCCAGTCCGCGCAGGCAGATCCCGGAGAAGTCCTCGTCCGGGTTGTTCAGGGTCTCGGCGAATCCGGCAATGTCTTCCCAGGTGGGTTGCTCCGGCATGGTCAGGCCGGCTTCCTCAAAGAGATCCTCCCGGTAAGCCAGGAAGGCCGATTCTCCGTAAAACGGCACCGAGTAGAGGTCATCCTCGTAGCTCAGCGCCTCCCGGATGCTGGGAATGAAGTCGTCCGGATCGTAGCCCTGGGTGCCGTCGGCATAATCCTGCAGGTTGGTCAGCCAGCCGTTTTCCGCCCACATGGGCGTCTCATAGTTGGAGACCATAACGACGTCGAACTCGCCGCCGCCGGTAGCGACGGACGCCGTGATCTTGGCCCGTGCCTCATTCTCCGGCAGGGACACGAACCGGACGTCCACGTTCGGATGCTCTTCAGCGAACCGGTCCTGCAGGGAAATCGCGTCGGTCATCTGCGGATTCGAGACGATCGCCACCACGATCTCCTGCCGACCGTCAGCGCTGCTGCCGCCGCACCCGGTAAGCACCAGGGCGGCTGCCGCCGCAGCCGCTGCCGCCTGCCGCCCGGCGCGGCCGCGGCGCCGCGGCTCTCTGCGTTCTGATCTCATACGTCACCCTTGCTCATTTGAGATTTATCCGTGCGCTCATTTGGGGAGAGACTCTAGTCAGCTAGACTCAAATGAGCAATAACAGGAAGCTCATAAGAGGTTAGGGAGGCTAAATCATTACCGGAGCAGACACCTCCCGCCAAGAGCTTTTAGCCCGGATTGGCCGGGACTATTACCTCAACAACCGCTCCAAGGTGGAAATCGCCAAGGACTACGGAATATCCCGATTCCAGGTGGCCCGGCATCTGGATGAGGCGCGCGCCCTGGGAATTGTCCGCATTGATATCCGGTTCCCGGAAGCCGCTGCGGACCTGGCGCCGGCCCGCCTGGCCGCTTCCCTCGGCGTCGAACAGGTACATATCAGCCCAACCGGTGCTGACGACCGGGCAACGCGTGAAGCGATGGCAAGGCAGGCAGCGGCCGAGATTATGGCGGCCGCAGCCCCGGGGGCAAACATCGGCGTCTCATGGTCCCGCACACTGGACCTGGCCGCCCGCTACGTCACCCACCTGCCTCCGTGTGACATTGTCCAGCTGGCGGGAGCCCTTCCTGTGCCCGGCAGCGGCAACTCGCTGGAGCTAATCCAGAACCTGGGCCGGCACGACGGCGTTGCCACCTGGCCGCTCTGGGCCCCGCTAGTGGTGGAAAACAGCCAGACGGCCGAAGGGCTTCGGCGCCAGCCGGAGATCGCCGACTCACTGGGCAAGGCCAGCTCACTCGACGCCGCAGTGGTGGCTGTCGGGGCCTGGATGCCGGGTCTGTCCACGGTCTGGAACCGCGTGGACAACCGCCTGAAGCTTGAAGCGGCCAAGGCCGGAGCCGTAGCCGAATGCTCCGGCCGACTGATCGACGCCGGCGGACGGCCCGTGCGCTCCGAGCTGGATGAGCGGGTACTGGCAGTCAGCCTCTCCCAGCTGCAGAACACCCCGAAGGTGGTCGCTGTGGCACAGGGGGCAGCACGCGCCGATGCCGTGCGCGCAGTGCTCGCCGCGGGGTTTGTCACCACCCTGCTCATCGACGAGGACCTGGCCGTGGCCCTCTCCGGCCAGTGAGGCACTTCCCAGCCGAAACAAGTGACGCGGACCACGCGATTAGTCCCCTCGGCAAGCGTACGGTAGAGTTCTAAGCACGACGCGGGGTGGAGCAGTTCGGTAGCTCGCTGGGCTCATAACCCAGAGGTCGCAAGTTCAAATCTTGCCCCCGCAACCAATGTAAAAGGTCCTGATCCGGTTTCCCGGATCAGGACCTTTCTGTTTCGCTGCCGCCTGACGCCGTGTGTGACACGCTTATGAAGGGCTGGAACCGGCGGTTTTACTAATATCGGCTCTGTGCTGGCTGGAGATAGATCGGCCACAGAGCTAAGGAAACCGTTGAAAACCACACTCACCCGCAGGCTTGGCGTGCCCGGAATCGTCCTGATGGTCGTTGCCGCTGCGGCCCCCATCACCGTTGTCGCGGCCAACTTCCCCCTCATCCTCACCGTCTCCGAATCCGTCGGGATGCCCCTGATGGTGCTGGCAGCCACGGCCATACTGCTGCTGTTCTCGGTCGGCTACGCCTGGATGACCCCTCATGTGCCGGATGCCGGCGCCTTCTACTCCTACGTTGACCGCGGGCTCGGCCGCCGGGCCGGGCTTGGCACCGCTGGACTGGCGCTCTTCGCCTACGTCCTCCTCACGGTCTCGATGACCTGCTATCTGGGCGTGCAGGCAGGAAACCTGATTGAGCTCTGGTCCGGCGTCCAGGTTCCCTGGTGGGCGATCTCGGCTGCCATGATCGCCGTCGTCGGCTTCCTGGGCTACCGGGACATCAACCTTTCCGCCAAGGTGCTGGGCACCGTCCTGGTCCTGGAAGTTGCCGCTGTCCTGGCCATCGACCTCGGTGTCCTCTTCTCCGGCCGTGATCTGACCTCCGTTCCGTTCAGCCCGGCCGAAGCCATGTCCGGTGCGCCGGGCCTGGGCCTGCTGTTCGCCTTCCTCGGCTTCTTCGGCTTCGAGGCGACGGCGGTGTTCCGCAACGAGGCCAAGGATCCGGAGCGCACCGTCCCCCGGGCCACCTACATCGCAGTGCTCTCCATCGGTGCGCTGTACATCCTCTCCTCCTGGCTGATCATCAGCGGCCTCGGGGCCGGCAACGCCGTAGTCCTGGCAACGGACAGCCCTGACAGCGTGGTGGTCGGCTTCGCCGGGGAGATCCTCGCCCCGATCATGACGGACATCGTCCAGGTGCTGGTAGTGACCAGCATGTTCGCGTGCATGCTGGCCTTCCACAACATCGTCTCGCGGTACCTCTTTACCCTGGGCCAGCGCGGCGTGCTGCCGGCCGGCCTGGCCGCTGTCCACCCCGCCCATGGGGCACCTTCGCGTGCGTCCTTCTGGGTGACCGGCGTGACCGCCGCCGTCGTGCTGGTCTCCGCCGTGGCCCAGCTGGATCCGGTCCTGGAGATCTACACCTGGTACTCCGGCGCCGGGGCCATCGGCGTGATCGTCATGATGACCCTGACCAGCTTCGCGATCGTCAGCTTCGGTACGCGCGGCGTATCCGCTCCCGGCGTGGTGCGGGCTGCGGGTGTGGCCGGCGGGATCGGCCTGCTCGGAGTGCTGGCGCTCTCCCTCTGGAACTTCCCGTTCCTTGTGGGCGGCAACCTCGCCGCGATCATCTGGGGTGCGGCGCTGGTCCTCGTGTTTGTGGTGGCCGCTGCACTGCCGGCCAGCACCCGGCCGGCGGCGGCTCAGGCACCGGAGCCGGCTGACACCTCCGGCCGCTAGCTCTCTTCCCGGTTCCCGTGCCCGCGGACGAGGTTTTCGACCGTGGCGCGGGAGCCGGCGTCGTGCAGTGACTCCAGCGCCTGCGTGTAGGCCCGGACAAAGCGCTCATTGGAGGCCAGATCGCCAAAGAGCTCTGGCTGGGAGATGAAGGCCAGCGGCTCTTCCCGGTTGCGCGCCGCCGCAGGCATGAGGGTCTCACGCAGCCGGTCGACGACGTCGATCTCCGCGCCCTGCTCATCCGTGCCTTCGGCATAGCGCGCCCAGCTGGCCACTATGGCCGCCGAGCGGCGGATCTCCCCGCCGGCGTCGAGGTTCTCGCGGATCACGGGCAGCAGCCATTTTGGAATCCGGTCCGAGCTTTCGGCGCAGAGCCGGGCCAGGGTGTCGCGGACGTGCTCGTTGGAGAAGCGTTCGATCAGTTTGTGCCGGTATTCATCCAGGTCCACCCCGGGCAGCGGTTTCAGGGTAGGCGTGGCTTCGTGCTCCATGTAATCCAGCAGGAACCGGGCGAACACCGGATCCTGGCAGACTTCATGGGCGTAGCGGTAGCCGGCCAAGTAGCCGAAGTAGCACAGGCCCTGGTGGCTCGCGTTGAGCAGGCGCAGCTTCATCAGCTCGTAGGGCTCGACGTCGTCCACCACCTGCACACCGGCGTCCTCGAAGGGCGGGCGGCCCTGCGGGAAATGGTCCTCCAGGACCCACTGCTCAAAGTCTTCACTGACCACCGGCCAGCCGTCCTCGAGGCCGAAATCCTCCGCCACCATCTCCCGGTCCGCATCGGTGGTGACCGGGGTGATCCGATCCACCATCGAATTGGGGAAGGACACGTTCGTACGCATCCACTCCCCCAGCTCCGGATCCCGCAGGTCCGCGAAGGCAGTGAACATCCTGCGGGCCACGTCGCCGTTGCCCTGGATGTTGTCGCAGGACATCACGGTGAACGGCGGAACGCCGGCGTCCCGGCGGCGCATCAGCGCCTCGGTGACCAGCCCAAACACGGTTGCCGGAACCGCCCCGGGAGCCAGGTCAGCCTGCACTGCCGGGTTGGCGGCGTCGAACTCCCCGGTAACGTGGTGGAAGTTGTAGCCGCCTTCGGTGATGGTCAGCGAAACGATGCGCGTTTGCGGTGAGGCCATCTTCGCGATGACGGCTTCCGGGTCCTCCGGCGCCAGCAGATATTCGGTGATGGAACCAATGACCCGGCCTTCGCGCGTGCCATCCGGGTTCTTCAGCACCAGCGTGTACAGGCAGTCCTGGGCGTCCATGACGGATTTCATCGCTGCGTCCTGCGGAAGCACGCCCACCCCGCAGATACCCCAGTCCAGCGCCTTGCCGTCATTCATCAGGCGGTCCAGATACATCGCCTGGTGGGCACGGTGGAAACCACCCACTCCGAAGTGGACTATGCCGGTGCGCACCGCAGAACGGTCGTAGGTCGGAACGGAAAGAGATCCAGCGAGGCCGGCCAGGGACTCGGTTTTCAGTTTGCTCATAAGTCACACCTGTGGGACGAGCGGATAGGTGCCGCTCAATTTATCATGTGAGCAACATAGTTCCACTCAGATGAGCAAACTCGCGCAGCCGGCGGGCCTAATCAACCAGTTCCGACTGTGTCTCGATGAAATCCCAGTCCCTGACATTAAGGATGGGGTCAATCACGGGGCCGCCGGCCTCGGCAATCCGATCCTGGACCTTGGGCGGAATCCCGTCCTGCCGAAGGTTCTCCCGGAGCCATTGTTTGGCCGTCGTGTCCAGGTACGGCCACCATCTTTCTATCCTGATGGGTTGCATGCTCTGCCCCCTTTCCGTCGCGGTAGGTCCACGGTGCCACCGGCCTCCAAAGGGCGCAAGGGGTGCTGTGAAGACCGCTGCAGAAGGCAGGCAGGGAAAATCTCCGGGCACAGAAAATGTCCTGGTGAGGGCGGGGTCTGGGGCGTAATGCCGGCCGAGGGCAGGGAGCTAGGGAAGCTTGGTGATGCTTTCAATCGCAGCCTTCGCGTCCTCCGCGAGGCTCTGCGGAATCGGGGCGGACTTGGCTGCATCCGCCGAGGCCTGCTGGCCTTCGGGGCTGATGACATACTGCCCGAAGGTCTTCACCAGCTCCACGGTATTGTCATCTTCGTAGCCGCTGCAGAAGATCTGGTAGGAGATCAGCACCAGCGGATAGGCGCCGGGAGCAGTGGTGGTGCGGTCCAGGTGAAGGGCGATGTCGTGGGCGCTGCGCCCGGGGACCCGGGTGGACTGCTCGACGGCGATGGAGGCGGCTTCGGCGCTGATGGGAACGTATTCACTGCCCACCTTCAGGTTCACGGTGCCCAGTGAATCGTCTACCACGGAATCATCCGAGTAGGCGACGGAACCCTCGGTGCGGGTAACGGTGCTGATGACGCCGGCGCTGCCCTGGGCATTTTCACCGCCGAGCCCGCCGGGCCAGGATCCGGAGGGGTCATTCGGCCAGGCTTCAGGAGCAGCTTCATGCAGGTATTCGGTGAAGTTCTCCGTGGTACCGGAATCATCGGCACGGCTGACGGGCGTGACCCGGGTCTGCGGCAGGTCCACACCGGGGTTGTGGCCGGCGATAGCCGGGTCGTTCCAGAACTCGATTTCGCCGCTGAAGATCCTGGCGATCGTCGCCGCGTCCATGTTCAGGGATTCGATGCCGGGCAGGTTGAAAGCCACCGCGATCGGTGAGATGTAGGCCGGGATGTCCAGTGCGCCGCCGGGTCCGCAGACCTCACGCGCTTCATCGAGTTCCTCGTCCTGCAGGTAGGCGTCGGAGCCGGCGAAGTCCACGGCACCGGCCAGCAGGGCATTCCGTCCGGCACCGGAACCGTCCGGGGAGTACTGGACCTGCACCTTGGGGTGCAGCACCCGGAACCCGCCGATCCAGGCATCCATGGCCGGACCCTGCGCGGTGGAGCCGGATCCGGAGATGATGCCGGACAGCGTGGATGTGCTGTTCTCGGCGGCTTCGCGCTGTTCCTCACCCAAGGGGTAGTCGGATCCGCAGGCGGTCAGCGCCAGCGCTGCGGCGGCGGCGACTGCCAGGGCGCGGAGGGAACGGGAAGTGCGCACGTGGGGTGCTCCTTTAGGGGCTGTTCTTGGGCTAACCGGCGTTGACGGCGTTGGGTGCCCGGGCGGCTGCGCCCGGTAGGCACGGCGCTGCCCGCCACCTCTTCAAGGCTAGCCGCCGATTAGTCTCCACCGCCAACTGGGAGCCCTGCCCACCCTTGGCCCGGTGCGGGCGCGGGTGGGAGGATGGGCCGGACCGCGGACCGCAGCGGACCGGTTTGGCGAGAACGCACCCGGCAGCGCGGTCCCCGCCCCGAGGGGGTTTTGTGCTGGTTACTGCCGCAATCTTCACCCTGGTTTCCGCCGCGGTCCACTTTTACTTCTTTGTGCTGGAGTCCATGCGCTGGAACGTGCCGGAGACCATGGGGGTGTACGGAATCACGTCCAGGGCGGACGCCGAAACCACCCAGCCGCTGGCCTACACGCAGGGTTTCTACAACCTGTTCCTCAGCGTCGGTGCGGTGCTGGGTGTGTTGTTACTGGGCGTGAGCAATGCCGTGGCCGGGGTGACCCTGATCAGCTTTTCCACCGCATGCATGGTCCTGGCCGCGGTGGTGCTGCTGGCCAGCAGGTGGCCACTGGCACGCATCGCGATGATCCGGGGCATTCCCGCGCTCCTCGCCCTGGTGTTGACCCTGATGGCTACCTAGCTGTCGTAGGCCACAGCCGTCCAGAGATGGAACAGGGCGTAGGCCCGCCAGGGCCGCCAGGGTTCGGCCAGCGCCGAGGCCTCACGCGGGGTCTCTACACCCAGGGCACGCCGCAGAACCAGGTCCCCGGGCACGAAGGCGTCCCTGTCGCCTGCAGCCCGGACTGCGAGGTAGTCCACCGTCCAGGGGCCGATTCCGGGCAGTGCCAGCAGTGCTGCACGGGCGCCGGCATCAAGTCCCGGCTTGCTGGAGCTGTCCGCCCCGGCCAGGTCGAGCCCGCCGGCCACTGCAGCAGCGAGAGCGTGGATGGTCCGGGCCCTGGCTCCGGTGATCCTTACAGCAGACTGGAGGTTCTCCCCGCCGGCCGCGGCCAGCTGCTGCGGCGACGGAAAGAGACGGAAACCGCCGTGGCCGGGAGCGCCGAACTCCTCAACCAGCCTGGAACCGAAGGTCCGGGCGGCAGCCAGTGAAACCTGCTGTCCCAGCACCGTCAGTACCGCTGTCTCCCACGGGTCCACGGTGCCGGGGATCCGCAGTCCCGGGCGCGCCTGAACCAGCGGAGCCAGAACCGGAAAGCCGGAAAGAAAACTGTCGACGGCGGCGGCCGGCGCGTTGAGGTCCAGCCAGCTGCGCACCCGGCCCAGCACGGCGCCGTCGTTCGCCGGTTCCCCGCCCTCGAGCCGGACCGTCACGCTCTCCGGCGCACCGAAACCAACCTCGGCCAGAACCGGGCCTGCGGAGGAAGGTAACAGGCGGCGGAGCACCGCGGCCCGCTCGGTGACCTGCACGGATTCAAGACCCGGGACTGCGTGAGCGGCGAGGCTGCGCACCAGCGGGCCCCAGGGGAACGGACCGGGCACGAGGATGCGGTGGGTCCTCACTCGAATCCGGTCATCCGCAGGGTGATGTTGATGCGTCCCGAGTCGAGCCCAGTCTCCGGGTCGGCGGTTCCAGGAAGCGTCTTGGGCACGCCGTGGTAGGCGAACCGGGAGGGACCGCCGAAGACGAACAAGTCACCGGAGACGAGCTCCAAATCGGTGTACGGCTTGGTGCGGGTCTGTGTATTCCCGAAACGGAATATACAGGTGTCGCCGATGCTGATGGACACCACCGGTGCACTGGAGCGTTCGTCCTTGTCCTGGTGCATGCCCATATGGGCACCGTGGGCGTAGAAGTTAATCAGCGCGGTATCGGGGGTGTAGTCCTCCGGGTCGATGATGTCCGGCGCATACCCGGCCTGCCCTTCGGCTAAGTACGCGGCCCGGATTGCGTCGCGCCCCAGGTCCACCAGCCAGTCCGGAACCTCGGCAACCCGGCCGCCGCCGGCGTCGTCTGCCGTCCGGGTGTATTTGTAGGGCTGCCAGTGCCAGCCCAGGCAGACGGTCTGCACGGACATTTTGTGCCCGCCGGGCAGCACTGCGGACCGCATGGGAACGGGTCCCACGGCCCAGGCCCGGCAGGCCTGGACGATTTCATGCTGCCGGGACGGTTCCAGCCAGCCCGGCACGTGCACGGCGCCGGCGGAGGGAGCGGAACGCTCGCGCGGAAACAGCTGTCCGGTCATGCCGCGGCCTCCATGGCCAGCAGGGTGGCCTTGGCCTCGGTGCCGCCCAGGTAGTTGCCGATCTTGCCGTCCGACCGGACCACACGGTGGCAGGGCACCACAACGGGCAACGGGTTCCGGGCGCAGGCGGTTCCCGCGGCGCGCACGGCGCCGGGGCTTCCGGCGAGGGCGGCCAGGGCGGCGTAGCTGGTGGTCGAGCCGTAGCCAATGTCCGGCAGGTGTTCGACGACGGTGCGCCGGAACCCGGTGGCCAGACGGAAATCGAGCGCCAGGCTGAACTCCCTGCGGGTGCCGGCGAAATACTCCTGGAGCTGCCGGACCGGCTCGGCCAGGCGTTCGGGAGCCTGAAGGATTCGCGGGCTGATCCGGGCGCCCAGCTGCGCCAGCACGGCGTCGTGCCCTTCAACCCCGAAGCCGACCCGGACAAGGCCAGCCGGGGTGGCTGCCAGCAGCAGTTCCCCCACGGGTGAGGGCATCACGGTGTAGGCGACGTCGAGCAGGTCCTGTTCCTGGGCGGCGGCGGCGAGGCGGGTGTGCAGGCGGGCCAGGGCCGTGTCTTCACCGGCGCGCAGGCCGGTGAGGGTATCCAGTGTCATCGCAGCTCCTCGGCTTCCAGGGTTCGCAGTTTCTTGATGCCGTCCGCAGCGGCCCGCCGGCACGCCGCCTCCGTGCCACCCAGGAGCACGGCGATTTGAGCGAATGGCAGTCCGGCCAGGTGGTGGTAGGCCAGGGCTTCGCGCTGGCGCTGCGGCAGGGTCCGCAGTGCAGCCCAGAGTCCGTCATGCTCGCCTGGTCCCGGGGCAGTTGCTCCGCGCTCAGGCAGCTCGGGGACCAGGACGGGCCGGCGTGCTGCGGCCCGGTGACCGTCGATGGCCTTGTGCTTGGCAATGGTCACGAGCCAGGCCTGCACATTGGCGCCCGGCGGCAGCTGCGGGTAGGCGCGCAGCGCGGCCAGGAATGTCTCCGACCAGGCGTCTTCGGCGTCGTCCGGGCCCAGCACGGCACGGCAGACCCGCAGCACGGTGGCGCCGTGTTCCCTGACGATCGCTTCGAACGGTTTCACTTCCACATACTGTAAACGCGTGGCGGGTGCGTTTTGTGAGTGCGGGCGGGTGCGGACTCCGTGCGGGCAGGCGCAGCGCCGTCGTCATCCTGTGGCGCATTAGTGTCCTTCTGGCCGGCCCCTAAGAATTCTGTGCCGCAATAACGCAGTTTTGAACCTCCGAAAGCAGCGTTACTGCCACACAGGAAGCGGAGGACCCTGACCAAGCGTCGTTATTGCGGCACAAGATACCGGCCGGGGATGGGCCTCCCACTCCTGCACGGCCCCCACCACCACCCCGGGATGTTCCCGATCAACCCCGGGACTCACGGCACCGAGTCAGCCCCAGGCGATCCCGGGCCCGGGCCCAGGCGTCCCCGGAAACGCACCGTTCGCAACGAATCCGGCAGCAGGATCCGCACCGCCGAGCAGGCTGCGGGTCATGGCCTCGCACTGTCCGGAGAGGTCTGCCGCGGCCGCCAGTAGGTGCGCATCAGCCGGATCCTCGCCGGCTTCGGCCGACGCCAGGATGGCCCGGCGCACCAGTTCCCGGGCGAACGACGCCGTTGCTCCCTCCGATTGGTTCGCCACCTGTGCCAGTGCGGCGTCGGAGAACGTATCGGCGGGGGCGTAGAGCTGGAGCAGGCGCACCCGGTCCGCTTCGTCCGGCAGCGGGATCTCCACCGCAAGGTCCACCCGCCCGGGCCGCTGGGCCAGGGCAGGCTCCAACACGTCCACCCGGTTGGTGGTCATGATGAAGGCGATGTCCGCGTCGGCGTCGAGTCCGTCCAGGGCGTCAAGAACCTGGAAGAGCAGCGGCTGGGGTCCGTGGCCCATGCTGCGGTCTTCGGCCACCAGGTCAATGTCCTCGAGCACCACCAGGGACGGGGCCATCGCCCTGGCCAGGCTGGCGGCCTGCTCGACGGCGCCCAGCGCCGCACCGGTGAGCAGCACCGCCGTTGTGCCCGGGCTTTCGCTGAGCAGGTGCCGGACTGTGTGGGTCTTGCCGGTTCCGGGCGGCCCGTAGAGCAGCACGCCGCGTTTGAGGTGCTGCCCGGCGGCCTGCAGGCGGCTGCGGTGCCCGGCAATGCCCAGGACGTGGCTGCGCACCCGGTCCAGGACGCCGTCGGGCAGGATCACTTCGGCGCGCGAAAGCTCCGGGCGTTCCAGGAATGTCACGCCGGCTCCGCTGCGCCCGTACGGGTCGAAGCCCAGCGACACCACCTGACCTCGCAGCACGCTGTTGACCCGCAGATCCTCGTGGATGGCTGCCAGCAGCGCTGCTGCAGCGGACCGCTCCGCTGCCATGACCGCAAGCGAAAGATCCGGGCTGCCGGTCTGCGGGTTTCCGTTGCGCTGCATCACGGCCACCGGAACGCCGTCGTGGCGGAACAGCCGGATCCCCAGGGCTACCGCTTCACGGCTTTCCTGCGGGCCGACTGCCACGTTCACGAAGTCCGGCTGGCCCACGTTGATGTACCCGTAGCCTTCCTCCTGCACCACGTCAGCCAGGCCCAGGTGCTGGCGCTGCTGGCCGCCGCCCATTCCGATCAGGGTGTTTTCATCGTCCGCCGCCGCGAGGCGTTCCAGCGCAATATCTGCGTCGGCGAAGCGATGAAACGGGATTTCCTCGGTCACGATCGGCACGTCCTGTGCCGGCACGCCAAGGTGGCGGCTGATGGCATCCTTCAGACGTTCCCGCT
The DNA here is from genome assembly GCF_053619115.1 of Arthrobacter sp. NPDC055585. Lineage (NCBI taxonomy): Bacteria > Bacillati > Actinomycetota > Actinomycetes > Micrococcales > Micrococcaceae > Arthrobacter > Arthrobacter sp. NPDC055585. The sequence goes on along the minus strand of NZ_JBSHIT010000013.1, from coordinate 16,745 downwards.
CGGAAGCCTGGGCGCGCTGGGACTGGGCCAGTTCGACGGCGGTGTTGAAGCTGGCCAGGAAGTCCGCGAGATTTTTCTCCATGGCGGCAGACCCTATCAGCGGAAGGCGCCCACCCCGGCGATTGAGCGGCCCAGGATGAGGGCATTGATGTCGTGGGTGCCTTCGTAGGAATAGACCGCCTCCGCGTCGGCATGGAAACGCGCGACGCCGGTGTCCAGGGTGATGCCGTTGCCGCCCACCACTTCGCGGGCGAGGGCAACGGTTTCCCGCAGGGACGTGCAGGTGAACATCTTGGCCATGGCCGAATCCTCGTCCCGGAAGATGCCTTCTTCCTGGCGCTGGGTCAGGCGGACCACCATGCCCAGCGACGCGGTGAGGTTCGCCATCATGGTGGCCAGTTTCTGTTGCGTGAGCTGGAAGGAGGCCAGCGGCCGGCCGAACTGCTGGCGCTCCAGCGTGTAGCGCACGGCGGCTTCGTAGGCGCCGGCCTGCATGCCGGTGGCGATCCAGGCGACGTCGGAACGCAGCCGGCGCATCAGGGCTGCCACGTCCTTGAAGGAGTTGATCCCGGCCAGCCGGGCGGAGTCCGGCACCCGGACCCCGCGCAGCTCAATGTCGAAGTTCTGCATCATCCGCAGGGAGGTTTTGCGCAGGATCTTGGTGAGTGAAACGCCGTCCGCGTCGCGCGGAACCAGAAATGCCTTGACGTGCCCGTCCGCCTCATCCCTGGCGAAGACGGCCAGCACATCAGCGGTTCCGGCCCCGCCGATCCAGCGCTTGGCGCCGTCGATGATCCAGCTCTCCCCCTCGCGGCGCGCGGACGTGGCCAGCCCGCCGGCAATGTCCGAGCCGTGCTCCGGCTCGGTCAGCGCGAAGACGCCGGTGTACTCGAAGGAACGGATTTTCGGGTCCAGTTCCGCTGCCTGTTCGGGGCTTCCGCCGTGCAGGACGGTGGAGCGGAACAGACCGGACTGCGCGTTGTAGTACGTGGCCACGGAGGCATCGGTGCGGGCCAGTTCAAAGTTCCGGAAACCGCCGTAGAGCCCGGACGTGCGGCCCTGGCTGTCCGTGGCGCCGTCGGGGGCCATCAGGTTCAGGTCCACCAGCGGCTGGCGGATCTGTTCCGGGAAGTCGCCGGCTTCCCAGTACTCGGCCAGCAGCGGGGAAACCTGTTCGTCCAGGACCGCGCGCAGCTTGGCGAGGACCTCGAGTTCCGGTCCGGTGAGGAGGCCGGAGTAGCCGTAGCGGTCGGAGCCGTAGAGCTCGGTCATGATCCCAGACCGAGCAGCCGGACGGCGTTCTCCTTGAGGATCTTCGGCCGCACCTCGTCCTTCATCTCGAGGGCGTCGAAGTCCCGCCGCCAGCGGTCGGGGGTGATCAGCGGGTAGTCCGAGCCGAAGAGGACCTTGTCCTGCAGCAGTGAATTGGCATGCCGCACCAGGTTCGCCGGGAAGTACTTGGGCGACCAGCCGGAGAGGTCGATCCAGACGTTGGCCTTGTGTGTGGCAACGGCAATGGCCTCGTCCTGCCAGGGAACCGAGGGGTGGGCCATGATGATCTGCAGGTCAGGGAAGTCCGCTGCAACGGCGTCGAGCAGCATGGGGTTGGAGAGGCCCAGTTTCAGGCCGAACCCGCCCGGGAGGCCGGATCCAATGCCGGTCTGGCCGGTGTGGAAGAGCGCCGGGACTCCGAGGTCCTGGATCAGGGACCAGAGCGGGTAGAAGCTGCGGTCGCTGGGGTCGAAGTTCTGCACGGTGGGGTGGAACTTGAAGCCCCGCACTCCGTAGTCCCCGGCCAGCACCTTGGCGCGGGCGAGCGCGTCCGTGCCGGAAGTTGGGTCCACCGAACCGAACGGGATCAGGACGTCATTGTTCCGGGCAGCGCCTTCGGCGATCTCCTCGCTGGAGTTCGGCGGGTGCCCGAGGGCCTTGGACGCATCCACGGTGAAGACGACGGCAGCTGTCTTCCGCTCCCGGTAGTACGCGGCGATCTCATCCAGTCCGGGGCGGGGACCGTCGGTCTTGAAGTGCTTGGAAGCGGCGTCGACCAGCGGCTGGGGAAGGGCGTTGTGCCCATGGTCATCCACCTCAATGTGGACGTGGGTGTCAATGGCGTCCAGGGCCGCGACGTCGAGGCCGAGTGTGTAAACCATGAAGAGGGTACTTCCTGTCGGAGCTGACCTGCGGATTCACCCCATCCTGTCGACATTAGTTGAGAAAGTCAACGGTTTTCCCTCCCGCGAGAGGCCACTTGCGGCTCTTATGGGCGCTCAAAAGAGCCGTAACTGGCCTCTCGGCGGTACGCCTGTGCCTCGCTAGGGCAGGTTCCCCGAGAGCTTCTCCCGGATGGACGCGGACGCTTGGTTCAGCCCGGTGATTTCCACGGACTTGCCGCGGGACCGGTACTTCTCCGCGATTGAATCCAGAGCGGCCACCGTCGAGGCGTCCCAGACATGCGAACCGCTCATGTCGATCACCACCCGCCCCGGATCCGAGGCGTACTCGAACTGCGTGTAGAGGTCGTTGGAGGAGGCGAAGAAGAGCTCGCCGAGCACCAGATAGGTGGCAGTGCCGGCGTCGTCCGTTAGGGTGCGCTGCACGGTGACGAAGTGCGCCACGCGGCGCGCGAACAGGACCATGGCCGTGAGCACGCCGGCCCCGACGCCGATGGCCAGGTTGTGGGTCAGCACCGTGGCCAGCACGGTGATCAGCATGACGGCGGTCTCCGACTTGGGCATGCGGCGCAGTGTGGAGGGGCGGATGCTGTGCCAGTCGAACGCGGCGTACGCCACGAAAATCATCACGGCCACCAGCGCGGCCATGGGGATCAGGGCCACGACGTCGCCGAGCACCACCACCAGGATGAGCAGGAACACGCCGGCCAGGAAGGTGGAGATGCGGGTGCGCGCGCCGGAGGCTTTGACGTTCATCATCGTCTGTCCCACGACGGCACAGCCGCCCATGCCGCCGAAGAACCCGGTGACGATGTTGGCGATGCCCTGCCCGGCGGCTTCGCGCGGCTTGGAGGAGCGGGTGTCCGTGATGTCATCCACCAGTTTGGCCGTGAGCAGGGATTCGAGCAGCCCAACGAACGCCATGGCTATGGCGTAGGGCAGGATCCTCTCCAGTGTTTCAAGCGTGAGCGGCACATCCGGGAAGAGCAGGGACGGCAGGCTGTCCGGCAGGGCACCCTTGTCCCCCACCGTGGGGATATTCCAGCCCGCGGCCACGGCGGCAGCGGTCAGCAGGACGATCGCCACCAGCGGGGCGGGCACCGCCGTCGTCAGCCGCGGCAGCAGGAACACAATCAGGAGCCCGACGGCGGTGACCGGGTAAACCAGCCACGGCACCCCGATCAGCTCCGGCAGCTGGGAGGAAAACACCAGGATGGCCAGCGCATTCACGAAACCGACCATCACGGAACGGGGAATGAACCGCATCAGTTTCGCCACGCCCGCCAGGGCCAGCAGGATCTGCAGGATCCCGGCCAGGATCACCGTGGGCACCAGGTACTCAATGCCGTAGTTGGCCACCACGGGAGCGATCACCAGGGCGACGGCGCCGGTGGCCGCTGAAATCATGGCCGGCCGGCCCCCGACGAACGCGATGGTGACGGCCATGGTGAAGGAGGCAAACAGGCCCATGCGCGGATCAACGCCGGCAATCACCGAGAACGCGATCGCCTCCGGGATGAGGGCCAGCGCGACGACGAGCCCGGCGAGCACCTCGGTCTTCAGCAGCCGCGGCGAGCGCAGGGTGCGCAGCACAGTCTGCCGGGGTGCGGTGTCCCGTGAGGGGACTGACTTCGGCGAAGGGGCAGGAAGGGACAAGGCAGTTCCATTTCGAGTGCGGGGAAGTCCGGCGGCCGGGGCGGATTGCCGGGGCCGTTCGTCGGATCCGGTTCAAGATTACCGCCGGGCCGCCCGGTCCCGGATCACGCCGCGGCGCTAGCGGGAGGCCAATAATGGGTGCCATGCCAGAAGATGCCTTACCCCTGCCGCCGTGGCCGGCGGACGCGCCCAGCTTCGGCCGGGTGCTGCTGCGCCCGGTGAGCAGCAGCGATACCAGCATGGCTATGGCACTGGCCACGGATCCCTATGTTTGTGACACCGGAACGCTTCCGCTGAACGCCGGCGAACAGGAGGCGCTGGCCTGGGTGAAGCGCCAGCAGGGGCGGCACAGCGAAGGCAGGGGGTTCTCCTTCACTATTGAAGAACAACTATCCGGCCTGGCGGTTGGGCACTGCGGCCTGTGGCTGCAGCATCTCGCGCAGGGGCACGCGAGTGCAGGCTACGCCGTCGTTCCGCAGTTCCGCGGGAGGAGATTCGCCGCCGACGCGCTTGCAGCGCTGACGTCCTTTGGCTGGACAGTGCCCGGACTGCAGCGGATCGAGCTCTTTATCGAGCCATGGAATGCCGCTTCGATCCGCACCGCTGAACATGCCGGATATGCAGCCGCAGGTATGCGGCGGGACTATCCACTGGCCGGCGGAGAGCGCCGGGACGTCCGGGTTTACGCGGCCCGCCGGCCGCAGGAACAAGGCGCACACTAGGCACACCAGGTCAGGACCTACGCCTCGCTCAGCCCGCCTGCAGCAGGGCAGCGATCTCCTTGAGTGGCTCCCACACGCCGTCCTCGGAGTTGGACACCAGCGCCAGGGTGACGTCCGCATCGGGGTAGTACCCCAGGAAGGCGCTGGCACCGGCGTTGATTCCGTCCTTGTAAAACGAGCGGACCTCGCCTGATGCACCAAGCCGGAACTCCAGCCCGTAGCCGTAGTGCAGCTCGCCAGCGTCCAGATCAGAGTGCTTGACCTGCGGGCTCAGGAACGCCGCCGTGGACTCGGCGGAAAGCAGCCGGCCGGCGCGCACGGCATCGAGGAACCGGACCAGGTCCGCCGCCGTGGCATGGGCGCCGCCGTCGGGAGAGCCGATCGGCGGGTAGCTGAAGATATTCTGCCGCCAGGAGGTGATGCGCCCGGCCTCATCCCGTACCGGATCCCAGCCTTCGGCTACATTGGGCGCTGCCTCCTGCATCGAAAAGAACCCGGAGTCCTGCATTCCCGCAGCGGCGAAGACATGCTCCCGGACGTAATCCCGGTAGCTTTTCCCGGCCACCGCTTCCAGCGCCAGCCCAGCAAGGACGTAGCCGCAGTTGCAGTACCGGCAGCCGGTGCCGGGGGCAAAGTTGGGTTCCTTATGCACAAACTGCGGCAGGAAATCGGCCGTTTTGGTGACCGAGTAGGTGGGCCTGTCCACCCACAGGTCTTCGTAGGATTCGCCGGCTTCTTCATCGGCGTCGTCCCCGATGCCGGACGTGTGGGTCAGCAGCTGCCCTATGGTGATCTCCGGGGCAATCCGGGTGCCTTCCAGATCAACGTACCTGCTGATCAGGGAATCCAGGGCCAGGGTCCCGGCGTCGACCTGCTGCAGCACGGCCACCGCAGTGAAGAGCTTGGTAACGGACGCGACGTCGAACCGGGTATCCAGGGCCACCGGCACCTCCCAGCGCCGGGATGCCATACCCCAGGCGCCCTGAGCCAGGACTTCACCGCCGCGCACGAGGCACAGCGCGCCGGAAAAGCCGCTGTGCGCCGCAGCGTCATGAAGAACACGGTCCACAGCGGAGAGGTTAGTGTCTGGGAACATAGCCGAATACTAACGGGCAGCGGAAACGTACTCGCTGCGGGCTCCGGAAGGATATTGAATTGTTTACCGGCCTCAGCGCTTTTCCCCTAACCCCGTTGCAGAATGACTCCCTGGACGAGCCGGCTTTTGTCCGCCTCATACAGCGGCTGGCTGCATCCGGCGTGGATTCGGTTGCTGTGCTTGGCTCCACCGGCTCCTACGCCTATCTCAACCCGGAAGAGCGCCGGCGCGTGGTGGAGCTGGCGGCCGCGAATGCCGGAGCGAAACCGCTGATCGTCGGCGTCGGCGCCCTGAGGACCTCCGAGGTCCTGGCGAATCTCCGATCCGCGGAAGACGCCGGAGCAGCAGGCCTCCTCCTGGCTCCGGTGAGTTACCAGGCTTTGACTGACGACGACGTGTACGGGCTTTTCCGCGACGTCACCGACGCCACGGATTTACCGGTCATCTTGTACGACAACCCCGGCACAACGCATTTCGCCTTCAGCAACGAGCTTTACGGAAGGATCGCTGAACTGCCCGGCATTGCCTCAGTCAAGATTCCCCCGGTGTCCGCGGCAGCGGCTCCGGAACGTATCAGCGCCGTGCGGGCCGCAATTCCGGACCACGTGAGCATTGGAATCTCCGGCGACGGCGCTGCTGCCGACGCACTGAGCGCCGGCTGCGACGCCTGGTATTCGGTGGTGGCCGGCGCCTTGCCGGAGCCCGCCCTGCGGATCATGCGCGCCGTGAAGGAAGGCCGTCAGGAAGATGCGGCGGCTGAATCGGCACGGCTGTCCCCGCTCTGGAACCTGTTCGCGGAACACGGCAGCCTCCGGGTCATCGCGGCCGCCGCCGAGCATCTGGGCCTCGCCGGACAGGACTGCCTGCCGTTGCCGGTGCGCGGCCTGAAAGCAGAAGCGCGCCGGCAGGTTGCCCGCACCGTCGAAGCACTGGAGCTCACTGCCGGGTAGGGCACGTTGCGCGGGTTCGCTTCTCCCGATGCGACACGGGCACTGGGTAATCAGTAAGCTGATAATCCGCGAAAATCCTTCAGGAGGAATGCCCATGTCACCGTCCCGCGCCGACCTTCAGCGCACCGCTTCGGAGGTCTTTGGCTGGGAGGACTTCCGGCCGGGGCAGCTCGAGGCGATGGAAGCGGCCGTTAATGGGCGGGACGTCATCTGCGTCATGCCCACCGGGGCAGGGAAGTCCGCCGTCTACCAGGTACCGGCCATGACCCTGCCGGGCACCGCCGTCGTCATTTCGCCGCTGATAGCGCTCCAGCGTGACCAGGCGGATGCGATTAATGAGGCCGCCGGGACCACCTGCGCCTACGTACTGAACTCGTCCCAGCCGCAGGCTTACTGGGACGAGGCATGGGCCGCCGCCCGCCGGACCGGCGGCGCCGGCGGCGCCGGCGGGGCCGGCGGGGCCGGCGGGGCCGGCGGGGCCAAGTTCCTTTTCCTGGGCCCGGAGCAAGTGGCACGCGAGGAAGTGCTGGAGCAGCTGCGGGAGCTGGACGTATCCCTCCTGGTCATTGATGAAGCGCACTGCGTCTCCGCCTGGGGCCACGACTTCCGGCCCGACTACCTGCAGCTGGACCTGCTGGTCCGCGCACTTGAAAAACCGGTGGTGGCACTGACGGCGACTGCGGCACCTCCGGTTCGTGCGGAAATCGCCGAACAGCTGGGCATGCGCAGTCCGCTGCAGATTTCGCTGGGGTTTGACCGGCCCAATCTCCATCTGTCAGCCGCCCGGTACGAGGACGCCGAGGACAAGCGCCGCGCCGTGCTTGAGCAGGCGGCGCAGCTCGCTTATCCAGGCCTGGTCTACGTGGCCACCCGGAAGGAAACCGAGGAGTACGCTACGGCGCTGCAGGAGTCGGGACTGCGGGCGGATGCGTACCATGCGGGCCGCAGCCATGAGGACCGGCAGCGGATCCACGAACAGTTCCTGGAGGATGGACTGGACATTGTGGTTGCAACGACGGCCTTTGGCATGGGCATCGACAAGCCGAATGTCCGTTTTGTCATCCATGCGGATATTCCCGACTCGGTGGACAGCTACTACCAGGAGATCGGCCGCGGAGGGCGCGACGGCGAACCGGCCGAAATCTTCCTGCATTACCGCCCCGAGGACCTCGGTATCCGCCGGTTTTTCGCGGCCAAGTCTCCCGATGAAGAGGCCCTGGGGAAACTCTTCAAGGCGATCAAGAAGCGCAGCGAACCGGCAGAGCCGTCCGAGCTGCGCGGGGAACTGGACCTGAACCCGCGCCGATTCTCCGCCCTGCTTGGCCTGCTGGAACAGTCCGGTTCCGTTCTGGCTTCCGACGACGGCTACTCCGCGCGGCACGGCGCCGGTGCAAAAACTGCCGTTAGGGCTGCACGTGAATTCTCCGAACAGCGCCGGAACATCGAAGAATCCCGGCTGGATATGATGCGCCAGTACGCGGAAACCGGTGAATGCCGGCGCCGCTTCCTGCTGAATTACTTCGGTGAAGACGCCCCGGACATGTGCGGCTACTGTGACAACTGCGAGCACGCGGAAGCTGAAGGTGAGGAGCTCGGGCCCAGGGAATCCGAGACGCCCCAGCCGTTTCCCCTGCAGTCTGAAGTCATCCATTCGGAGTGGGGTCCGGGAACGGTCATGAGCTATGAGGACGAGACCGTCACCGTGCTCTTTGATTCCGAGGGTTACAAGACGCTCTCCGTTGAGCTGGTGCTGGAAAAAGGGCTGCTGCAGCCCGCCTGAACCGGCTGCCCCGGCGGGTTGGGAGCGCAGCCCAGGGGGCCTAGGCTTTCTGGGCCAGTTCGTACAGCTTTCGAAGCGCGGCGGCCTCGGTCTTCTCCAGTACTTCTTCCGGGCTCCCGTCGAAGGAGTACTCGGCTGAGCCGGTCTCGCCAAACAGGCTCCAGCCGATGAAAACAGTTCCAGCCGGCTTGCCTTCAAGCGGACCGGGACCGCCTGCACCGGTAGTGGAGATTGTCAGGTCGGCGTTGAAGAGCTTCGCGGCCCCGGCAGCCATTTCCTCTGCGCAGCGTGCACTCACGACGGGCCCTTCACTGACACCGAGCACAGTCTGTTTGATTTCCGTCAGGTAGGCGACGATCCCGCCGCTCAGCCATTCCCCGGTATCTCCGCCCTTCCCGAGGGCTCCGGTGAGGTTTCCGCAGGTCAGAGACTCCGCGAGCGCCACCATCAGGCCGGCTCGTTCAACTTCCCCGGCGATGCGGTCCGGCAGTTCTTCCAGGGCGTCCTGCACTGCATCCATTTAGCTCTTTGCCACCTTTCAGCGTTCGTATGCTATTGATTACTAACGGTACTTACTATTTACACCACTCGCACGGCAGCAGCCCCACCCAGGGCTCATGCCACAACCGAAAAAGGGGTCCCAGATTGCTGCCACAAAACCGCATTCGGGTCGCCAGCGTTCCGTCCGGGCACGTCTACATCCGCCATCTTGACCCGGCACAGGACCTCCCTGGCCTGCCATCCGTTCTGCGCCTGGCCGATCCGGATCCGGACTCCCCGGACAACCCGGCAACCGGCAAGTGGTGGCCGCCCGTCATGCTGAATGCCGGCTGGATCGACGCCAACGCCGGGTCATTCGATGTGTTCCACATCCATTTCGGCTTCGACGCCCAGGAGCCGGCTGCCCTGCAGGAGGCCGTTACCGCCCTGCGCCGGCATGCCAAACCGCTCATCTACACCGTGCATGACCTCCGCAACCCGCACCATGAATCCCCGGACGCCCACAACGCGCACCTGAACGTTCTTATCCCGGCCGCTGATGCCCTGATCACCCTCACAGAGGGGGCGGCAGCGGAAATCGAGCGCCGCTGGGGCCGCACAGCAGTGGTCATCAAGCACCCGCACGTCGTTGAACTGGACACCATGGCGGACTACGCAGGCCGCCCGCGGCGGAACGGAAGCCCCTACCGGGTAGGGGTCCACGTCAAAAGCCTGCGCGCGAGCATGGAACCGCTGCCGGTGATCAAAACCCTGCTGGAAACGGCCCGCCAGGACGGCGGAATGGTGGTCCAGGTCAACGGACACTGCGACGTGCTGGAACCGGACGGAGCCCGGTACGACGCCGCGCTGGCACAGTTTCTGGAACGCGAGTCCCGTACCGGTGAACTGGAACTTCACATCCACGATTTCCTGCCCGACGAGCAGCTCTGGGAATACCTGGCTGCCTTGGACCTGTCCGTGCTGCCCTACCGCTTCGGCACACATTCGGGCTGGCTTGAGGCCTGCCGCGATCTGGGCACAGCAGTGGCAGCCCCGGACTGCGGGTTCTACGCAGACCAGGGCCCGGTTTTCAGCTACTCCCATGATGAGGCGGGACTCGACGCGGCCTCGCTGAAAGCCGCCGTGCGCGCGGCGCGAAGTGCGGGACCTCCAAAACCGCTGGCCCCGGAAGACCGCGCCCGGCAGCGCGACGCCGTCGCCGCCGCGCACGCCGGGATCTACGCCCGGCTGCTGGAGCGAAGCGGAGTCCTGCAATGAGGCTCTGCGTCATCGGTCCGTCACGCTTCCCCATCAGCGAGCCCTTCGCCGGCGGTCTTGAGGCTCACACCCATGCCCTGGTCTCCGCGCTGACTGCGCGGGGCCACGAGGTCACGCTTTTCGCCGCCGCGGGCTCGGACCCCAACCTTGGCGTCAGGTTCCTGGACGTGCCCGCGTTCCAGATGAGTGAAGCCGCACGCAGCGACGTCGGTGCCCTTCCGGAGCAGTGGATGGGCGAGCACCACGCGTACCTCTCGCTGATGCTGGATCTGGCCGAATCCGGCGCGGAGAAGTATGACGCCGTGCTGAACACCAGCATCCACCACCTGCCCGTCGCCATGTCCCGGATGCTCCGGCTGCCGCTGGTCACCACCCTCCACACTCCCCCGGTGGGCTGGCTCGAATCCGCCCTCCATGTCCGTGGTCCGCTGACCCGCTTCATTGCCGTCAGCGCGCACACCCGTGATGCCTGGGCTCCGCTGGTGGACAGCACAGCCATCCGCAACGGGGTGGACACCGGAACGTGGCAGCCCGGCCCGGGCGGCGGACCAGCGATCTGGTTCGGGCGGATCGTGCCGGAAAAGGGTACACATCTGGCGATCCGGGCGGCCCGCGCCGCGGGAATCCCGCTGGACCTTGCCGGCCCCGTATACGACCGGGCCTACTTCCAGTCCGAGGTGCAGCCCTGCCTCAGTGACAGTGTCCGGTATCTGGGGCATCTGGACCACGCGCAGCTGCGCCGCGCCGTCGGGAATGCCCGCGCAGCGCTGGTCACGCCCCGCTGGGACGAGCCCTATGGGCTGGTGGCTGCGGAGGCCCTCGCCTCAGGTACACCGGTGGCCGCGTTCCGCCGCGGTGCCCTCCCTGAGATCCTCACCGACGAATGCGGCCGGCTCGCAGAACCTGACGATGCCGCCGCCCTGGCCGACGCCCTGAACGGCGCCTGCAGCCTGGACCGCGCCGCAGCCCGGAACCGGGCAGAGACCTTCTGTTCACATGAGCGGATGGTGGATGAGTATGAAGCCCTGCTCCTGGACACCACTTCCCGGATGGCCGCTGCATGATCGGGTATTACATCCACCATCACGGCATGGGCCACCTGCGCCGTGCACAGGCCATCGCCGCCCACCTTCCGCCCGGCAGCGTCACCGGCCTGTCTTCCCTCCCCCGTCCGGCGGACTGGACCGGCCGCTGGGTACAGCTTGAACCGGACAACGCTTCCCCGGGTCCGCGGAACGTAGATGCCAACGGCCACCTGCACTGGGTGCCCGCCCGTGATCCGGGACTGCGGGCGCGGATGGCGCAGCTCTCCGCCTGGATCCAGGAAACCAACCCTGCAGTCCTGGTTGCCGATGTGTCCGTTGAGGCCGCACTGCTGGCCCGCCTCCACGGCGTCCCGGTGGTGACCGTGGCCTTGCCCGGGGTGCGGACTGACCGTGCACACACGCTGGGTTTTGGGGTCTCCGACGCCGTGATCGCTGCATGGCCTGCCACGGCAGGCCAGATGCTGCACGCCGGTGCGGAAGTCCTGGAGCGGCTGCAGCCCGTCGGTGCGATTTCCAGGCTGCCGGTGCAGCCCGGCCGTGCTCCCGGGCGCATCGCGCGAGTGCTGGTGCTTGGCGGCGCCGGCGGCGGCGGAATGGACGACGCCGCTCTGGCCGGTGCGCGGAGCCAGACACCCGGCGTGCAGTGGATTCCTCTCGGGACGAATCCCGGCAACCGGAGCCCGGACCCGCTTCCACACCTGCTTGCCGCCGATCTGGTGATCACCCACGCGGGCCAGGGATCACTCGCGGACGTCGCCGCCGCAGGCATCCCGGCAGTGGTTGTTCCCCAGGACCGGCCGCATCAGGAACAGGCCGCCACCGGCCGGGCGCTGGCTGCCATGGACCTTCCCGTGATCGTGTCCCGGGGGTTTGACCGCCGGGACTGGGCAGAGGTACTCGAGTCCGCTGCGACGCTGGACGGCCGGAAATGGACGGCGTGGAACGACGGCGCCGGAGCCGCCCGTGCCGCAGAGGTTGTTGCCGGGATCGCGGGAATCAGGACCACACCCGTGCCGCCCGGTGCCTCGGATGCAGGGATGCGCCTGGGAGCAGACGCGTGAGAACTGCGCTGATCACGCTGGTTCACGGGCGCCATGCCCATCTTGCCGCCCAGCAGCAGGCCCTCCTTGCCTCCTCGGCACCTGTGGGGGACTACATAGTGGTGGCGATGGACGACCCGGCAATCCCCCCTCCCCACCCCCGGCTGGGAGGAGCCGTTATCCAAGCGGACTCCGGAGGCGGAAACCTGCCCCTGGCCAGCGCCCGAAACGCCGGTGCCCGCGCCGCACTGGCCAGGGGAGCCGAGCTGCTCATTTTCCTGGATGTGGATTGTCTGCCGGCTCCCGGGCTGACCGGGGGTTATGTCCAAGCTGCTTCCCGGCCGGAGGGCGCCGGCCGGTTGCTCTGCGGCCCGGTCACCTATCTGGATCCTCCCGGCCCGGGCGGGTACGACCTCCAGAACCTGCATCTGCTGGACTCTCCGCATCCGGCCCGGCCGGCACCCCAGCCCGGCACCGTAATACCGGACGGGAATCCGGACCTGTTCTGGTCCCTCTCCTTCGCGGTGAGCGCGGAGACCTGGCAGCGGATTGGCGGGTTCTGCGAGGACTACACCGGCTACGGCGGGGAAGATACGGACTTTGCCCGCCTCGCCGGACGCAGCGGCGTCGGACTGGCGTGGGTGGGCGGGGCCCGCGCCTACCATCAGTGGCACCCCACCCAGGATCCGCCCGTTCAGCATCTGGCGGACATCGTGCGCAATGCCAACCTCTTCCACGTCCGCTGGGGTTCCTGGCCTATGGGAGGGTGGCTCGCGGCATTCAGGGAACGCGGGCTGATCCGCGGCGGGACCGGGTCCGAGCGCTGTGAGCTAACGGGCGAGGGCATAGCTGAGTCCGGTCAGACTCCGACTGCAGCTTCTTCCTCAGCGCCCGCTCCGAGTGCCCGGCCTGCCTGATCCGTACTCCGGCATACGGAACGCCCCCGGCGAGACGGAGCTAAAGCGCCACCCAGACTGCCAGCGAACGTTCCAGGACCCACAGCGGAGCCCACAGCGCCGACGTCGCTGGAAACACTTCAGCGCCGCCGTCTCTCCTCCTGCCCGCTTCGGCCAGGCCGGCGGCACAAACGGCAGCCGCTGCAGGCAACAGCCGGAAGCGGCGGGTTCCGCCAATCAGAACGGGCAGCAGCGCAAGTTCGGCTGCGAGCCGCGCCGGCTGCGCGAAGTCGTCGTAGGCCTGGCGCACACGCTGGGACCAGAAATGCCGTGCGCTGCACGGCCGCCGGGCCACATTCAGTGCCGGCGCCCGCACTTCCCGCCCCCTGCGGCCCGCACCGTGCGGATCAGTTCCAGATTCTCGAACAGGACGCCGCCGCTGTAACCCCCGGCGCGCAGCAGCACGGATCTGCGCACCCCCCAGCGTGCCGGGATAATCCGACCCCAGCGCGCGGTTCAGCAGGCTCCGCGCCGTGTCCCAGCGGGCATGCCACGGCAGCGCGCAGAAATAGTTCTGGGGACGGACCACGTCCCCGTCCTCCAGCAGGAGCAGAACCCGGCCGAACACCGCTTCGCTGTAGCGCACGTCGTCGTCCGCAATGACGCAGAGCTCCGTCCGGGCTGCTTCCAGCCCGGTCAGCACACCGGCCACCTTGCCGTTGAGACAGCTGTGCACGGGCGCCAGATGAACGACGCCGGGAGGCAGCTCGGCCGTGTGTGCCTGGAATACCTTCGGTTCGGATCCGTCCACCACCAAAACCTCGGCCCATTCGGCCACGCGTGCCAGATACTGCGGGAGATCCCCCAGCCCTGCCGCTGCTGCGCCTCAGCGGCAGGATGTACGTAGCGCCAGGTTCCGCCGGGCCCGCGCATTGTCCGCTCTGCACGTTCATGCGAAGGAGTATAAACAGAAAAGATAAGTTTGCTTAGTACTTCACAGGGCTGCCGAAAGTAGCTACGTTTTTACACGCAAGGGTCCTCCGCCTCCGGCCCACACCGAGAGGCCGGCGCGTGCAGACGGTGGATCGTCCGAACGGTTTGGAGAAGGCAGACTGTTTTTCCACAAACAGGAACTGCAGTTCAAGGCAACCCCGGACCAGCCTGACGCCGTCTATGCCCGCAAGCTCCAGGAAGTCCTGGGCGGCCAGTACGGTGAAATCACGGTGGCTATGCAGTACAGCTTCCAGGCTTGGAACACCCACATCCCCGGCAAATACCGTGACCTCCTGTTCGGCATCGGTGCCGAAGAGTTCGGCCACGTGGAAATGCTTGCCACTATGATCGCCCAGCTGCTGGAAAAGGCTCCGCTGGGAATCACGAATGACGCCGTGCAGTCAGATCCGGCAATCGCGGCCGTGATCGGCGGCACGGACATGCAGCAGGCCATCGTCGCAGGTGCCGGGGCCCGCCCCGTGGACAGCAACGGCAATCCCTGGCAGGGCAGCTACATCACTGCCAGCGGCAACCTGCTGGCGGACTTCACTGCCAACGCCAACGCGGAAATGCAGGGCAGGGTGCAGGTCGCCAGGCTCTATCACATGACCGACGACGCCGGAGTCCGGGACATGCTGTCCTTCCTTCTGGCGCGGGACACCATGCACCAGAACCAATGGCTGGCAGCGGCCCGTGAACTGCAGGAGGAAGGTGCTGAGACCCTCCCGGTGCCGAGCAACTTCCCGATCAAGAAGGAGGAACGCTCGGTCTCCTACCAGTACCTGAACTTCTCCGACGGCGCGGCCGCGGCGGAGGGCACCTGGGCCTCGGGCCCAACTCCGGACGGTCTGGGAGAGTTCACCTACCATGACGGCCCCACCACCTCGGCCCCCATGCCGCCGCCCACCCATCCGGATTCACGGTTCTACGGCACCACCGAACTGCCGAACACGGTGGAGAAGGTCTCCGGGGCAGTGCAGGACAAGCTCAAGATGGAATAACCGGCATCGTGTTCCGCGGAAACGGAACACGATGGGAATACGCCCGGAACAGGAACGGGGCAGGCACAGACTGTGCCTGCCCTGCTCCTGTTCCAATGCCGCTGCAGGACGGCCGGCGGAGCCAAAGAGCCGTTATGTACATTTGTACATAACGGCGGTAATAGTGGGACGGTCCTCACCCCTCTCCGCAAGGAATCCCCATGACAAGCTCAGGCAGCCCGGCCGCGGGCGGTCCATCCACCCGCCGCTTCGATCCGGACCGCCGGGACCGTCTTATCGATACGACCCTGGAGGTCATTGCCCAGCACGGCGCCGGCGCAACAACGCACCGGAAGATCGCAGCGGCCGCGGATGTGCCGGTGGGTTCGGCCACTTACCACTTCAAGTCCCTGGATGACCTGCTGACTGCCGCATTCACGCGCCTGGCAGAACGCACGGCCGCCAGGTATGCGGAGGATCTTGGTGCCGCGGCATCTCCGACTGAGGCCCTTGACGTCATCACCGGCTACATCCTGGGAATGCTCGGAACCCCCGGCACAATGCTGCCATCCTACGAGCTTTATCTGATGGCCGCCCGCCGACCCGAGCTGCGGAAGATCACCGACCGCTGGATGGCCCGGAGCCGTGCAGCCCTGGCACGGCACTTTGACGACAGAACAACCGTAATGCTGGACACCATGATCGAAGGGCTGTCCATGCACAGCACACTCTCGCTCCAACCCCTGCCCGAAAACCTGGTCCGTGAGGCCCTTCAGAGAGTGGTGACGTCCCGATGAATCCCTTGCACCCGCTCCGGCACCTCCTTCGGCCCGGGCACGGAGAGCCCGCGGCGCCGTCGCCGTCCTCTTCCTGAGCAACGGGGCCGTCTTCGCAAATCTGGTTCCCCGCTACCCTGCCATTGTTGACCACCTGGGGCTGGCCAACGCCCAGTTCGGGTTGGCTGTCGCGGCATTTCCACTGGGCGCCCTGCTTGCCGGACTGACCGCGGGTCGCACAGAACTCACACGGACTGCGGGTGCAGCGACTCTACCGGCGGTCAATTATTAACTCGTTCCACGCTGTCTGGAGCATCGGTGCCGTACTGGGTGGGCTGATGGGAACTGCGGCAGCCGCCCTCAGGATCCCCCTGACACTCCATCTGGCAGTTTCCGGGGCTCTTTTCACACTGCTGGCGGCGGCCTGCTACCCGTTCCTGCTTCCCGGCAGCGAACCGCGGGGCGCCGAAGCCGCTGAAGCGGAGTCAGCGGCGGGGAAAATTGCCACCACTCCGGCTCCGCTGCACCGATACGGGATCCTGGCTGCCCTGGTGCTGGTCGCCATGGCCGGGACACTGGTGGAAGACGCCGGGAGCTCCTGGGCCGCCCTGTATCTGGCGAACAGCCTCGGCGCGTTTCAGTCGCAGGGATCGGTTTCGTAGCGCTTGTCGGTGCCCAGTTCGCCGGCAGACTTGCGGGCGACCGGCTCGTTGACCGGGCTGGGTGTTGCCACTCTGGTTCCAGCTGCCATGCAGAGCGCTGATGCGCTTCCCGGACTTCCCCCCCCGTTACCTTTTTCGTAGCCCGTTCCTGATGCAGGATATGGGTGTGTTGGCCGGTCGGTTCCGGCATGGTTTTTGCCCCCAGTCACCCATGAT
>NZ_JBSHIT010000012.1:0-92606 GCF_053619115.1 Arthrobacter sp. NPDC055585 | reverse complement strand
CTGCACCCGGGAGGGTGTGGGAGAGTAGGTCACCGCCGGACAATCATTAAAAAGGCTCAGGCCCCGCAACGCTGCGGGGCCTGACCCGTTTAACACCGCTTTTTCATCCACGCCAGGCAGCGGAGCCACCGCCAAGCCGGCCTATGCCTCCCCGGCCGGCCTAACCGTGCTTCCCATGTTCGGTGACACCTGTCAACCAGTGGGACCACACCAGACAAAACCCGCCACAAACCGTGGGAACCACGGCACGGAAATCCAGGTGCGTCTCCCTTTAGGGGGAGACGGAGGCCAGGAAGTGGTGAGCTTCACGGCTCTTGCCTGGCCTGACTGAGCCCGGCGGACCGGGGAGTCCGCTCTCTGCCGTAGAATTGAGAAGGACCCCTTGCGGTCCCCATGACTTTCGCAGGCAAGATCCTGCCCATTACCTACACATACATAGTGGCGAGCGACTGCAGTAAATTCCGTTGGTCGGCTCACGACGAGAGGAACTCAGCATGTCAGAGCAGAACAACCGGGAAGATCGAGACAGCCAGGGACGCCCCCGCGCGAACGATCGTAAGCCCCCGCAGCGCAAGTCCTACAACGACAGGCAGTCTTCCGCCGGTCGTCCGTCCCGTGATGGTGAGCGCAAGCCCTTCAGCAAGGAGGGCGGTCCCCGGAAGCCGTTCAGTAACGATCGCGGTGACCGTAAGCCGTTTGGTGATCGTCCGGCCCGCGATGGCGAGCGTCGTTCTTTCAACGCTGATCGTGGTGAGCGTAAGCCGTTTGCCGGTCGGGATGACCGCAAGCCCTTCAATAACGATCGCGGTGACCGTAAGCCGTTTAACGCTGATCGTGGTGAGCGTAAGCCGTTTGGTGATCGTCCGGCTCGTGATGGTGAGCGTAAGCCTTTTAGTAATGATCGTGGTGAGCGTAAGCCGTTCAGTAACGATCGCGGGGACCGCAAGCCGTTCAACAAGGACTCCCGCGACCGTAAGCCCTTTGGTGATCGTCCGGCTCGTGATGGTGAGCGCAAGCCTTTTAGTAATGATCGGGGCGATCGTAAGCCGTTTGCCGGCCGGGATGAGCGTAGGCCGTTTGGTGATCGTCCGGCTCGTGATGGTGAGCGTAAGCCGTTCAACTCCGATCGTGGTGAGCGTAAGCCTTTCAATAAGGACTCCCGCGATCGTAAGCCGTTTGGTGATCGTCCGGCCCGTGACGGGGAACGCCGTTCCTTCAATTCTGATCGTGGTGAGCGTAAGCCGTGGAGTGATCGTCCGGCCCGCGACGGTGAGCGCAAGCCGTTCCGCAAGGACTCGGACCGCCCGCAGCGCAGCAACGACCGCCCGCAGCGGCACGGCACCGAGGAAGCACCGGTCACTGAGCGCAAGCACAATGCCCGCGACCTGCGCAGCGCAAACCGTGCAGACCGTGAACGCTCACCGGAGATCGACGACGACGTCACAGGCCAGGAACTGGACAAGGTCACCCGTGCACAGCTGCGCAACCTCGAAGAGGTCAACGGCGAATGGGTCTCCAAGCACCTGGTCATGGCCGGCCGCCTGATCGACACCGATCCTGAGCTGGCTTTCCAGCACGCCCTCGCAGCCAGCCGCCGCGGCGGACGGCTCGCTGCCGTTCGCGAAGCAGTAGCACTGACCGCGTATGCCGCCGGTGAGTTCGGCGACGCCCTGCGCGAGTTCCGCACCCACCGCCGGATCAGCGGATCCAACGAATACCTGGCCATGATGGCCGACTGTGAGCGTGGCCTGGGCCGCCCGGACCGCGCGCTGGATCTGGTGCGTTCCGAGGAAGCAGCCGAGCTGGATAACGCCGGCAAGGTTGACGTGGCGATTGTTGCCTCCGGTGCCCGCATGGACATGGAGCAGTACGATGCCGCGGTGAGCGCACTCGAGATTCCGCAGCTGGACAAGAACCGTGCGTTCTCCTACAGCCCGCGGCTCTTCCGCGCCTACGCCGATGCCCTTGAACTGGCCGGCCGCGGCAACGAAGCTGAGCCGTGGCGCCGCCAGGCTCTGCTGGCCGAAAGTGTTCTGGGCATCGGCGAGTTCGCCGAGCCGGAGATCATGGACCTCGGCGAGGACGACGAGCCCGCGGCCAAGCCGCGCTTCCGCCGCGACGCCGAAAACACTCAGCACGACGGCGCAGCCCCGGCCGCAGGAGCCACCGCGGCAGACACCGCAGACGACCGCTCCGGAAACTACGCCGAGCGCGCCGGAAGCGAAGCCAACCCGGCTGACATCGACGCCGAAGACGAAGATGCTCTTCCCAGCGATGAGCGCGAAGCCCTCCTCGGCACCGAAGAAGCCGAGCCGGACAGCGAGGACGACGACGCCCGCCAGAGCGCGGACCGCAATGACTGAGCCGCTGCTGGGCAGCTTCGACGCGGTCTTCGCTGACCTCGACGGAGTCGTTTACGCCGGACCGCATGCCATCCCCGGGGCACCCGTTGCGCTTCAGGGGCTGGAAGCGGCCGGCGTGAAGCTGGCATACATCACCAACAACGCTTCACGTTCCTCGGCTACCGTCGCGGAACACCTGCGTGAGCTGGGCGCGCCTGCCACTGCTGAGAACGTGTTCGGCTCCGCGCAGGCCGGAGCGGAACTGCTGGCGGGACTGGTTCCGGCAGGCAGCACGGTACTGGTCACCGGCAGTGCAACACTCACCGACCAGGTCCGCGCGCAGGGCCTGGAACCCGTCTCCTCCGCGGACGACAAGCCGGCAGCCGTCATTCAGGGTTTTGATCCCGGACTCGGCTGGAAGGACCTGGCCGAGGCCGCCTTCGCGGTCGCGGCCGGAGCAGTGTGGGTTGCCACTAACACGGACCTGTCTATTCCGCAGGCGCGGGGCATTGCGCCCGGCAACGGCACGTTGGTTGCCGCCGTCGCCGCCGCCACCGGAAAGCGTCCAGTGGTTGCCGGCAAACCGGAGGCACCGCTGTTTACGACGGCGGCACGCCACCTTGGTGTGGAACGCCCCCTCGTCGTCGGCGACCGGCTGGACACGGACATTCTGGGAGGCACCAACGCCGGCTACGCCACCGCGCTGGTGCTCACCGGCGTCGACAGCCCGGCAACAGCGCTGGCAGCGCGGACGACCGAGCGCCCGGACTTCCTGATTCCCTATCTGGGTGCCCTCTATGAGCCGTACCCGTCACCGGAACCCGTTGACGGCGGGTTCCGCTGCGGTTCGGCATCGGCACGGGTCAGTGGGGGAGAGATCCTCGTTGACGCACCGGAGGGGGACTTGGACGGCTGGCGTGCCGCGTGCGCCGCCTGGTGGCAGGAGCATCCCAATGCTGCCCAGCAAACCAATCCACAGGTCCACTGGACTGTCGGTGCCGGAAGCTAGGCTGAGCCCGTGGATGAAAGTGCAGAACCCAGCCGGGCCGCCCTGGAACCGGAACTGACCGGCGATCCCGCCGTGGACTCGGTCCTGTCCCGGCTCCGAGACGTGGCCGAGGCACCGGTGGGCGAGCATGCTGCCCTCTACGGCAGCCTGCACGACGGCCTCCTGGCTGCCCTGAACGAGGAACCCGGGCAGGTCCCGGCCGTACCAGCGGCGTCGGGCTCCTCCGCGTCCAGCCCGGTCCCTGCGCCCCGGCCACAGCCCGGACGGGGGAGTGCCTAGCATGGCCCGGCTCGACCAGGAGCTGGTTTCGCGCGGACTGGCGCGGTCGCGCACCCACGCCGCCAAGCTCATCGCTGCCGGCCGCGTCCAGCGCGGCCAGACCGTCCTCACCAAGGCCTCGGCGCCCATCCAGCCGGATGAGCCGCTCACGGTGGCAGACGACGGCGGACCCGACTACGTCAGCCGTGCCGGACACAAACTTGCCGGAGCGCTGGCAGCCTTCCCGGCCGTGGACCCCGCCGGTCTCCGATGCCTCGACGCCGGCGCGTCCACCGGTGGATTCACCGACGTGCTGCTGCGCGCCGGAGCCCGGGAAGTTGCCGCCGTGGACGTGGGGCACGGGCAGCTGGTCGACTCCCTGCGTGCTGACCCCCGTGTCCGGGTTTTCGAGGGCATGAACGTCCGCTATTTCACGCCTGCGGACATCGGCGGCACCGTGGATCTCACCGTGGCCGACCTCAGCTTTATCTCCCTGACCATGGTTGTTGCGCCCCTGGCTGCGGCAACCCGGCCGGGCGGCAGCCTGCTGCTTATGGCCAAACCCCAGTTCGAGGTGGGCAGGGAGCTGCTGAACCGCACCGGCGTCGTCACCGACCCCGCGCGCCACCGCCTCGCCGTCGAGCGGGTGGCCGGGGCAGCGCTGGACGCCGGACTGGAAATCAGCGGAATCGCCCGCAGCCCTTTGCCCGGCCAGAACGGGAATGTGGAATTCTTTATGTGGATGACGGTGCCCGTGGAAGAAGCCCGCGACGCCGCAGAACGCGCAGCAGCTGCCTCCGAACTGGTCAACCAGGTTTTCGGCGGGCCGTCCGCGTTTGCGGATGCGCCGCAGGGCGTAGAAGACTGGCGGGACGGCAACACACTTGCTCCGTAACGGAGCAGAACAGGACTGGAACACGATGAGCAGACGGATACTGGTGCTCGCGCACACCGGCCGGAAGGCCGCCATGGCTGCGGCCCAGGAAGTCTGCACCCAGCTGCACGCCGCCGGCCTGGTGCCCGTGATGCGGCGCAAGGACCTCGAAGACATCCAGGGCGAGTACGGACAGCTCACCGTCCCCACCGAGATCCTCAATGAAGACGTCCAGCTCTCCGACGTGGATCTGGGCATGGTGCTTGGCGGAGACGGAACCATCCTGCGCGCTGCCGAACTGGTGCGGGACACCGAGGTTCCGCTGCTGGGTGTGAACCTGGGACACGTGGGCTTCCTGGCCGAAAGCGAACGAGAAGACCTTGAAAAGACCGTGGGCTGGGTCGTGGACCGCGCCTACACGGTCGAAGAGCGCCTGACGATCGACGTGAAGGTCTGGCTGGACAGCACCCTGCTCGCCCACACGTGGGCCCTGAACGAAGCCGCCGTAGAAAAAGCCGACCGGCAGCGCATGCTCGAAGTGGTCATGGAAGTGGACGGCCGCCCGATCTCCTCTTTCGGCTGCGACGGCGTCGTGATGGCCACACCTACCGGCTCCACCGCCTACGCCTTCTCCGCCGGGGGACCGGTGGTCTGGCCCGAGGTCGAAGCACTGCTGATCACCCCGATCAGCGCCCACGCCGTGTTCTCCCGCCCGCTGGTGGTAGCCCCGGACTCGATCCTGGCCGTGGAAATCCTCACCCGCAACGCCGCCAACGGGCTGCTGTGGTGCGACGGCCGGCGCAGCCTGGACCTGCCCCCGGGTGCCCGTGTTGAAGTCACCCGGTCCACCGTGCCCGTACGGCTTGCGCGCACCCACCAGACACCGTTCTCCGAACGCCTGGTCCGCAAGTTCCAGCTGCCCACCCAGGGCTGGCGCGGCCCCGTGAACCATCCCGCAGATACAGCCGAAAGCGGAGGAGTGCTCCCGTGATCGAAGAAATCCGCATCCGGGACCTGGGTGTCATTACGGATGCGACCCTGACGCTCGGATCCGGCTTCACCGTCGTCACCGGTGAGACCGGTGCCGGCAAGACCATGGTCATCACGGCCCTGGGCCTGCTGCTGGGCGCCCGGTCGGACGCCGGTGCGGTCCGGACAGGTGCCAAGTCCGCCCTCGCCGAAGCCGTAGTGCGGCTCTCGCCGGACAGTCCCGCCGTGGCGCGCGCTGCGGACGCGGGCGCCGAGCTAGAGGAGTACGACGGCGGCACTGAACTCCTGGTGGCCCGCACCGTCAACGCCGACGGCCGCAGCCGCGCCCACCTGGGCGGCCGCTCAGCCCCCGTGGGCGTGCTGGCAGAGGTCGGAAGCCACCTCGTGGCGGTGCACGGCCAGACGGACCAGCTGCGGCTCAAGAGCACCACCGCCCAGCGCGAAGCCCTGGACAAGTACGCCGGCGAAACCCTCTCCGCTGCTCTGGGCACCTACCGCGAAGGCTACGACCGCTGGCGCGCTGCCGCGGCGGAACTGACGGAACTGCGTGAGACCGCCCGCGAACGCCTGCGGGAGGCCGAGTACCTGGCGGCCTCGCTGGAGGAGATCGACGCCGTCGCGCCGGAACCGGCCGAAGACGAGAACCTGAAGACCGAGGCCATGCGCCTGGGCAATATCGAAGAGCTGCGCACGGCCTCAGTCGGAGCGCACACGGCGCTGGTCGCCGGGGACTTCTCCGACGGTTCGGACGCAACGTCCCTGGTGGACGCCGCCAAGCGGCAGCTGGAGCTGGCCGGTGAGCATGATCCGGCGCTGGCCGCCGCTGCAGGCCGGCTGGCCGAGGTTGGCTACATCCTGGCGGACATCGCGGCTGAACTCTCCAGCTACAGCGCCTCTCTGGACTCCGACGGGCCCGGCCGGCTGGCCGAAGTTGAATCCCGGCGGGCCGAGCTGGCCACCCTGGTGCGCAAGTACGCGCCGAGCATCGATGAAGTGCTGGAGTGGGCCGAAACCAGCCGCGCGCGGCTGGCAGACCTGGGTGACGACGGCAACCGCATCGAATCCCTGGAAGCCGAGCTGACCGAGCTGGAGGCCCGGCTACGGGACGAGGCAGCCGGCCTGTCCAAGCTGCGCACCGAAGCCGCGGCCGAACTGGGGGAGCGCGTCAGTGCGGAACTGACCGCATTGGCCATGCCGGATGCGCGGCTGGTGATCAACGTCGAGCCGACCGGCGAGCTGGGCCCGCACGGCGCTGACGCCATCGAGTTCCTGCTTGCCCCGCATCCCGGAGCGCCGCCCCGCCCGCTGGGCAAGGGCGCCTCCGGCGGCGAGCTCTCCCGGGTCATGCTCGCCATCGAGGTGGTGCTGGCCGAAGTGGACCCCGTACCGACGTTCGTCTTTGACGAAGTGGACGCCGGCGTCGGCGGCAAGGCGGCGATCGAAATCGGCCGCCGGCTCGCGATGCTTGCCCGGCACGTCCAGGTGATTGTCGTCACCCACCTTCCGCAGGTGGCGGCCTTCGCGGGCCACCATATCCGCGTGATTAAAACCTCTTCCTCCGCTGGCGACGGCACCGGCGTAACCGCCAGCGACGTCGTCGTGCTGGACCGCGAGGCCCGGATCAGGGAACTGGCCCGGATGCTTGCGGGCCACGAGGACTCGGAGTCGGCCCGTGCCCACGCCGAGGAACTGCTGGCGACGGCTGCCGTCCCCGGTGAGTGATAACCCCAACGACCAAAAGGTGATAGGCTCGAATTCCGTGGTGCAGCGATCAAATTCCAGGTTTCCCAAGTCGTCTTCTACGACCAAACACATCTTCGTCACCGGCGGTGTGGCTTCTTCCCTCGGTAAGGGACTGACGGCTTCCAGCCTCGGCCACCTGCTTCGGGCACGCGGCCTCTCGGTGACCATGCAGAAGCTCGATCCCTACTTGAATGTGGATCCGGGCACAATGAACCCCTTCCAGCACGGCGAAGTCTTTGTGACCGACGACGGCGCAGAGACCGACCTCGACATCGGCCACTACGAGCGCTTCCTCGATGAGAGCCTCGACGGGTCCGCCAACGTGACCACCGGCCAGGTGTACTCCACCGTCATTGCCAAGGAGCGCCGCGGCGAATACCTCGGTGACACCGTCCAGGTCATTCCCCACATCACCGACGAGATCAAGCGCCGGATGCGCCTGCCCTCCGAGGCGAAGAAGGCTCCGGACGTCATCATCACCGAAATCGGCGGCACGGTCGGCGACATCGAGTCCCAGCCGTTCCTCGAAGCAGCCCGCCAGGTCCGCCAGGACGTGGGCCGCAACAATGTCTTCTTCCTGCACGTCTCCCTGGTGCCGTACATCGGCCCGTCCCAGGAGCTGAAGACCAAGCCCACCCAGCACTCGGTGGCAGCCCTGCGTTCCATCGGCATCCAGCCGGACGCGATCGTCATCCGCTCGGACCGGCCCGTGCCGGACTCCATGCGGGACAAGATCGGCCGCATGTGCGACGTCGACGTCGATGCCGTTATCGGCTGCCCGGATGCTCCGAGCATCTACGACATCCCCAAGACCCTGCACTCCCAGAACCTGGACGCGTACATCGTCCAGCACCTGGGACTGAAGTTCAAGGACGTGGACTGGACCAAGTGGGACCGCCTGCTCGAGGCCGTCCACAACCCGAAGCACCACCTTGAGGTGGCGCTGGTCGGCAAGTACATCGACCTTCCGGACGCCTACCTGTCCGTGACCGAGGCCCTGCGTGCCGGCGGCTTCGCCAACAACACCAAGGTCAAGATCCGCTGGGTCCCCTCCGATGACTGCGCCACCGAAGAAGGTGCCCGCAAGGCCCTCGACGGCGTGGACGCCATCTGCGTTCCCGGCGGCTTCGGCATCCGCGGCCTCGAAGGCAAGCTCGGCGCACTGAAGTTCGCCCGCGAAAACAAGATGCCGACCCTGGGCCTGTGCCTTGGCCTGCAGAGCATGGTCATCGAATACGCCCGCAACGTGGTTGGCCTTGAAGGCGCATCCTCGAGCGAATTCGAGCCGGACACCAAGTACCCGGTCATCGCGACCATGGCCGAGCAGAAGGACATTGTGGCCGGCCAGGGCGATATGGGCGGCACCATGCGCCTTGGCCTGTGGGACGCGAAGCTCGATGAAGGCTCGGTTGTGGCCAAGACGTACGGCAAGACCGCCGTCGCCGAACGCCACCGCCACCGCTACGAGGTCAACAACGCCTACCGTGAGCAGATCGCCGAAGCCGGCCTGGTCTTCTCCGGCACGTCCCCGGACGGCCAGCTGGTGGAGTTCGTTGAACTCCCCGAAGAGGTCCACCCGTACTACGTCTCCACCCAGGCGCACCCGGAACTGAGCTCGCGGCCCACCCGCCCTCACCCGCTGTTCGCCGGCCTGATCAAGGCTGCCCTGGCACATCAGGGCGCGGAGGCGTAAGGCAATGAGCGAAGACCGGGGGTTCGCCGACGAACAGAGTCCGCGACGGCTGCTGGAATCATCCGTGGCCTACAGCGGTCCCATTTGGGACGTGGTGAGTGAAAAGTTCACCCTGACCGACGACGGCGAGCCCCTGGTCCGCGACTTCATCCGGCACCCCGGTGCCGTGGCCATCCTGGCCATGAACGAACAGGGCCAGATCCTGCTCATCAATCAGTACCGGCATCCGGTACGCATGACGCTGTGGGAAATCCCGGCCGGCCTCCTGGACGTCGAAGGCGAGGACTACCTCACCGCTGCCGTTCGTGAGCTGGCTGAGGAAGCGGACCTGGTTGCTGAGGACTGGAACGTCCTGACCGACCTCTTCCTTTCTCCCGGTTCCTCGCGGGAAGAGCTGCGCATCTACCTGGCACGGGGACTGCATGATGTTCCTGAGGCGGAGCGCCATGAGCGCTTCCACGAGGAAGCCGAAATCAAGATGCTGTGGGTTGATCTGGACGACGCCGTTGCGGCAGTCCTGGAGGGGCGGATGCACAGCCCCTCGGCTGCGGCGGCAGTCCTGGCAGCCGCTGCGGCACGCAGCACCGGCTACGCCGGCCTGCGTCCGGGTGACGCCCCGTGGCCGGAACACCACTCAGAGCATCACGCCTGGCCCAACGGTTCCGTCCGCTAGGGGACCCAATGCCGTCAAACGTTCCCCCAGCCGGCACCGGAACGGACGGCGCCCCGTCCGTTCCCCGGCACAATGACACCATCGAGCTGGACCTCTCCGCCCAGCTGAACCCCACCCTGGTCCTCAGCCGCGCAGATCTCGCCCAGGCAGCCCAGGAACACCAGCCCCCGGCGCCGGAAAAAACACCGGCCGCGGCAGCCCGCAGCTCGCGCTCCGCAGAAGATGAACTGCGCTCCACCGAGGTTGGGCGCGCCATCGGCGCGTACCTGCAGCACATGGCCGTGGAGCGCGGGCTGGCCCGCAATACCGTGGACGCCTACCGGCGTGACCTGCTGCGCTACGCACGCTTCCTCACCGCCAACGGGCGCACCGCCATCGAGGACATCACCCGCCACGACGTCACGGCGTTTTCGCGGTCCATCGCCGAAGGCTCCGACGGCGCCTCCGCGCTCAGTGTGCGTTCCGCCGCACGGACCATCGTTGCAGTGCGCGGGCTGCACAAATTCTGGGCGCTCGAAGGGCTCACGGCGCAGGATCCGGCAGCAGACGTGCATCCGCCGCTGCCCGGCAAGCGCCTGCCCAAGGCGATCAGCGTCGATGAGGTCACCCGAATCCTGGAAGCCATTCCGCTGGACACTCCCACGGGACTGCGTGACCGGGCGCTGCTGGAGTTCCTCTACTCGACCGGGGCGCGCATCAGTGAAGCCGTGGGCCTGGATCTTGACGACCTCTCGCTGGAGCGCATCCCGGCCAACGGGCCCGACGTCGTACGCCTGTTCGGCAAAGGGTCCAAGGAGCGGCTCGTGCCGCTCGGATCCTACGCAGCTCGGGCGCTGGATGATTATCTTGTGCGCGGCAGGCCTGGTGCGGCTGCCAAGGGCAAGGGCAAGGGCACGCCGGCGCTGTTCCTGAATGCGCGCGGCGGGCGGCTGAGCCGGCAGAGCGCCTGGACCATCCTCAAGACCGCCGCTGAACGGGCGAAGATTGACCGGGACGTTTCCCCGCACACCCTGCGGCACTCTTTCGCCACCCACCTGCTTGAAGGCGGTGCCGACGTGCGTGTGGTCCAGGAGCTGCTTGGGCACGCCTCCGTGACCACCACCCAGGTCTACACGCTGGTCACCGCCGACACGCTGCGGGAGGTTTACGCCGCAGCCCATCCGCGGGCGCTGTGAATCCGGCGCCGCGGGCCCCCCGCGCCACTCCCGTGGTGCTGTGTTTTTTGATGCGTGAAACCCGCGCCGGGACGCAGGAAGTCCTGCTTGGCCTGAAGAAGACCGGGTTCGGCATTGGGCGGATCGTGACCCTCGGGGGCCATGTGGAGCCGGGGGAGACACCGGAACAGGCCGCGGTGCGTGAAGTCTTTGAGGAATCCGGCGTCACCCTCACCGAAGCAGACCTGGAGCCGGCGGGAACCATTGAGTTCGTTTTTCCGGCCAAACCGGAGTGGGACATGTCCACTGTGGTCTACCGCAGCTGGAACTGGCTGGGTGAGCCTGCGCCGTCGTCGGAAATCGATCCGTCCTGGTACGCGGCGGATGCGGTTCCGTATCCGCAGATGTGGGAGGATTCCGCGCACTGGCTGCCGCGGGTGCTCGGTGGAGATTACTTCGCCGCCGTCATCACCCTGGCACCGGACAACGAGTGTGTGGCCAGTGTGGTCTTTTCCTCCACCTGAGCCGCCCGCAGAGCTATGATCTTCCGGTGCCCGTTTGCGACGGGAAAAGCGGACGGCACGTGGTGCACACCAAATTGGGTTCGGCTTCCGGGGTCAGAGCCTGCCGCTCGAGTTTGAGCCGCGACCACAGTGCCCAGCCCAGAAGGGCAAGGGACAGCAGAGCAAACGCGGGAGAAACTATGCCCGTAAGCAGGGCAGGGGAGATGCTGCCGAAAAGGTAGCCCAGCGGGCCCTCGGGCCCGGCGGTAGCGGCCGCCAGCACGAGAAGTCCAAGCAGCGGCCACCGGGTGTCGCAGACAGTAGCCGCAGCGCCGGCGGGCGCCCGGAAGTAGCTGCCGATGAGCAGTCCGGCCAGGACTGATCCAACGACGGCAAACACCGCATTCCACCACAGTGCCGGGTTCAGAATTCCCTCCGTGCTCAGGAGCGCGGCAGCTGCACCGGCCGTTGCAGCCCCGGCGTAAACCAGGCGGCGCGGGGACCATTCGCGGAGCTGCCGAAGTACGGCAGCGCCGGGGATGCGGCCCGGACCGGAGTTCTCCCGGCTGGCGGCTTTTTCTTCCCTGCTTTCACACGTCACGGCGTTTCCCTCTCCTGCAGCCGCTAGGACTCCTGCGCTGCCACCTTGGCGCGCACATCTTCCATGTCCAGTTCCTTGACAACGGTAATTAGCTGTTCCAGACCGGCTGCGTTCATCGCCCCGGCCTGGGAGAACACCAGGATTCCGTCCCGGAATGCCATCAGGGCGGGGATGGAAGTGATGCCGGCAGCTCTGGAGAGTCCCTGCTCTGCTTCGGTGTCGACCTTGGCGAAGACAACCTCCGGATGCTGGGCGGCAGCCTTGTCGAAGACCGGCGCGAACATCCGGCACGGGCCGCACCAGGCAGCCCAGAAGTCGACGAGCACAATGCCGTTGCCTTCGATGGTTTCAGTGAAATTTTTCTCGGTGATATCGATGGGAGCCATAGTGTAAGGACATACCCCCGGGGGTATCCTTGCAAAGGACCGACAAGTCTCACCGCTGAGACGGGAATGGAAAGGGTGTGCGGTGCGATGGGCGGGATCACCGAGTGGTACCGGGCGGGGTATCCGGTAACGTTTCGGCGAGCCGCGGAGTAGGGCGGGCGTACCTTTCCGGCCGGGTGCCCGCGCCCAGCCGCTCTGCGGCACGGCTGCCCGCTGAAACTTCGCGGATCCCGGTTGCCGCAGCGAGTCCAGTGACCGGCATGCCGACGTACATCGACTCCGCCCGGTCCACCACGTAAGTTTCATGCCAGATCCCCACGGCTCCCGGCGCCTTGCGCGCCCTGCGGTTGAACTCCGCCCAGGCTGGCCGGTGTTCGGCGCCGGTGTCGCTGGCGTAGGCATAGAGCTGCTCCGGAGTTTTCCAGTACTGGATGACCAGGGGGCCGCCGGCGCCCAGGGTGGTGCGGTATCCCAGGAGCCCTGACCCGGCGTCGGCCGACAGCTCTGCGAGCATGCGCGGCATGGCCACAAAGACAGGCATCCACAGATCCGGACGGCGCAGGCGGTTCACCCGCATGCCGATGAGGAAAACCACCAGCGGGCCTTCATGGTGATGGGTCATGCGCTGCGAATAAATACGAGCCATGATGGCCCTCCTCAACATTGGATAGTGCTGCTATCCAAGCTAGAGAGTTACACTATCCAGCACAAGGGGGTAACGGATGCGAATTTCAGAACTGTCCGCAGCCACGGACGTTCCCGTGGCGACCATCAAGTACTACATCCGGGCCGGGCTGCTGCCCGAAGGGCGTCCCACCGCGCCCCGTCAGGCAGACTACTCGGAGACGCATGTCGCACGGCTGCGGCTGATCCGGGCGCTGCTGGGCCCCGGAGGCCTATCCGTGGCGCGGGCCGCTGCCGTGCTGTCCCAGCTTGATGATCCGCCCGAATCCGTCCATGACTTCCTGGGCGCCGCACACCACGCCCTCGGTGCGGCGCAGCCGGAACAGGGCTCACATCCTCGCGCCGACGCCGTGCTGGCTGAACTGGGCTGGGAAGTGGATCCAGCAGACCATGAAGCCCGTTCCCGGCTCGAGCAGGCACTGGCCGGGCTGGAAGACGCGGGGTTCCCGCTGGCCCCCGAACTGCTCCAGACGTACGCGGCAGCAATGCACGGCGTCGCCGCACGAGAAGTCCAGGGTGTGCCGCTGGATTCTCCGGCGGAGGCACTGCGGTACGTGGTGCTGGGCACCGTGCTGATCGAACCAGTGCTGCTGGCGCTGCGGCGGCTGGCGCAGCAGGATGTCTCCGGCAGGCTCTTTGCCCGGGCGGGTTCGCCCGGCCCCGCGCCGGATCCAGGCGCTCCCGCCGCCTAGGCACACAAATGCCCGCCGCAGGAAGAACTGCGGCGGGCATTAGTTTGTCCGGGAGCGGGCGCCGTTAGGCCAGGTGCCGCTCGTCCGGGCCGTTGTATTCACTCAGCGGGCGGATCAGCGAGTTGGCTTCCAGCTGTTCCATGATGTGCGCTGTCCAGCCGGTGATCCGTGCGGCGACGAACAGCGGCGTGAACGTGGGCGTGTCAAAGCCCATCAGGTGATAGGCCGGTCCGGCGGGGTAATCCAGGTTCGGCAGGATGTTCTTCCTCTCCGCCATCGCTCCCTCGAGGGCCGCGTAGAGCTCACCCAGGTCCGGACGGTCGTAATGCTTGATCATGGCATCGAGCGACGCCTTCATGGTAGGGACGCGGGAGTCGCCGTTCTTGTAGACCCGGTGGCCGAAGCCCATGATCTTCTTCTTCTCGGCCAGCGCCTCATCCAGCCAGGCCGCGGCGTAGGCAGCGGCTTCTGCCTCTTCCGCGGTGGCCGCAGTGATCTCTTCGAATGTATGCATCACAGCCTCGTTGGCACCGCCGTGCAGCGGTCCCTTCAGCGCACCGATGGCTCCGGTGACAGCCGAGTGCAGGTCCGCGAGCGTGGAGGTGATCACGCGTGCCGTGAAGGTGGAAGCGTTGAAGGAGTGCTCCGCGTAAAGGATCATCGAGACGTTGAACGCGTCCACGACCTCCGGTGCCGCTTCCTCACCGAAGGTCATCCAGAGGAAGTTGGCCGAGTAGCCCAGGTCCTCCCGGGGCTCCACGAGTTCCTGGCCGCGCCGGCGCCGCTGGTCATATGCGACGACGGCGGGCATGCCCGCAAAGAGGCTTACGGACTTGGCCAGGTTGGCCTCCGCGCTGGAATCGTCGGCGGCCTCGTGCTGGGCACCCAGCACCGAGGCCGCCGTGCGGCAGACGTCCATTGGATGGCAGGTGACTGGCAGCGCGTCGATTACGGCCTTCAGTTCCGGGGTGAGCGCCCGCTGGGAACGTTCGGCGTCGGTAAACGCCGCGAGTTCCTCAGCAGTGGGCAGCTCACCGTTCCAGAGCAGGTAGGCAACTTCCTCAAACGAGCACTTGGCGGCAAGCTCCTGGACGGGGTAGCCGCGGTAGAGCAGTGAGTTGGTTTCCGGGTTGACCTTGGAGATGCTGGTGGTGTCCACCAGCACTCCGGCCAGGCCCTTGTGAATCGTGGTGTCGGTCATGTCTGGGACTCCTTCGTCGTGGTGCGCAGATCAGTAGTGGTGCGGTGCCTTCTTTGGTGCGTGGGCCGGAATGGAAGTTGCCAGGTCAGGCCGACGCCGGGGTGCCGGGGACCTGGAAGTTGAATACCGAGGTATCGAAGCGGTTGTACGCCTCATAATCCACCAGATCGTACAGGCGTGCACGTGTGAGCATGCTGGGAACGCTGGCGGCCTGCGTGCCGTCGGCCTTGATCGTGTCCAGGGTGCGCTCGGCGGCCCCCATGGCACTGCGCAGCAGCGTCACCGGGTAGATGACCATGTTCACGCCCACGGAGGCGAGCTGGTCATAGGTGAACAGCTCGCTCTTGCCGAATTCGGTCATGTTGGCCAGGATCGGGACGTCGACGGCGGCACGGATGGCGGCGAATTCCTCGACCGTCTTCATGGCCTCGGGGAAGATCGCGTCGGCACCGGCCTCGACCAGGGCGCGTGCCCGGTCCTGGGCTGCTTCCAGGCCCTCGACGGCGCGGATGTCGGTCCGTGCCATGATCAGGAAGTTCGGGTCCCGGCGGGCGTCGGCGGCGGCGCGGATCCGCTTGGTGGCGGTGTCCAGGTCCACCACGTTCTTGCCGTCCAGGTGCCCGCAGCGCTTGGGGTTGAACTGGTCCTCGATGTGGCAGCCGGCCAGACCGGCGTTTTCCAGCTCCTGGATGGTGCGCGCCACGTTCATCGGCTCGCCGAAGCCGGTGTCGGCGTCGACGATGGCAGGCAGGTCGGTCATCCGTGCAATCTGGCCGGCGCGGGTGGCCACCTCGGTGAGCGTGGTGAGGCCGATGTCCGGCAGGCCCAGGTCATTGGCCAGCACGGCTCCGGAGATGTAGACGCCGTTGAAGCCCTTCTCCTCGATCAGCCGTGCTGAGAGCGGATTGAACGCACCCGGGTACTGCTGCAGGGTGCCGGAGGCCAGGCCTTCGCGCATCGCGATGCGCTTCTGCTCGGGGGTTATGGAGGAGTACAGCATTTAGAACAGTCCCTTCGGTGCGGCGGCGGGGTCGATGACGCCGGCTGCAGCGGTGATGTTGAGCTGGCCAAGTTCCCCGGCGGCGAGTTCGGGCAGGCGTTCGGCGGCCGCGATGAAGCGGTCCATTTCCTCTTCCGAGACCAGTCCGGCGGCCAGGGTGCGGAATTTGTTGATGTAGTCGGCGCGGACGAACGGCCGGGCACCCAGCGGGTGGGCGTCGGCGACGGCGATCTCATCGGTGATCACGGTGCCGTCGGCGAGCGTGATGTCCACACGTCCGCCGAAGGCTTTCTCTGCGATGTCGATTGAGTGGTAGCGGCGGGTCCATTCCGGATCCTCCACGGTAGTGACCTTGTGCCACAGTTCCACGGTGTCCGGACGGCCTGCGCGCTCCGGAGCGTAGGAGTCCACGTGATGCCAGGCGCCGTCCTGCAGGGCGACGGTGAAGATGTACGGAATGGAGTGGTCCAGGGTCTCGCGCGAGGCCGTGGGATCGTACTTCTGCGGGTCGTTGGCGCCGGAGCCGATCACGTAGTGGGTGTGGTGCGAGGTGGAGATCAGCACGGAGACGACGTTGGCCGGGTCTGCGGCTTCGGGGTGCTCGCGGTGGATCTTCCGGGCCAGGTCGATCCACGCCTGGGCCTGGTACTCGGCGGAGTGTTCCTTGGTGTAGGTGTCCAGGATGGCGCGCTTCGCCTCGCCCGGGGCGGGCAGCGGAACCGAGTAGGCGGCGTCGGGCCCGTCCAGCAGCCAGGCGATCACGCCGTCTTCGCCTTCATAGATGGGGGTGGGGGAGGTCTGCCCGCGCATGGCGCGGTCCACGGCTTCCACGGCCATCTTCCCGGCGAACGCGGGGGCGTGTGCCTTCCAGGTGGAGATCTCGCCCTTGCGGGACTGCCGGGTGGCGGTGGTGGTGTGCAGCGCCTGGCCGACGGCCTGGAAGATGGTTTCGGTGTCCAGCCCCAGCAGGGTGCCGATGCCGGCAGCAGCGGACGGGCCGAGGTGCGCGACGTGGTCGATCTTGTGCTTGTGCAGGCAGATGGCCTTGGCCAGGTCCACCTGGATTTCATAGCCCGTGGCGATGCCGCGCAGCAGGTCGGCACCCGAAGCGCCGGTGTGCTGGGCTGCAGCGAGAATCGGCGGAATGTTGTCACCCGGGTGGGAGTACTCCGCTGCCAGGAAGGTGTCGTGGTAGTCGAGTTCACGCACGGCCACGCCGTTGGCCCAGGCAGCCCATTCGGGGGAGGTCTTCTCCTGCACCCCGAACACGGAGGCGCCGGAGCCGCCGGAGGAGGGCGTGAAGGAAAGCGCCTGTGCCCGGGCCGCGACGATCGGCCCGCGGTTCAGGGATGCCACAGCCACGGAGGCATTGTCGATGATGCGGTTGATGACCATGTCCGTGACGTCGTCGGTGACGTCTACGGGGTCAGCAGCTACCGCAGCGATCTTCCAGGCCAGCTGCTCTTCGCGGGGCAGGTTTTCCTCGCTGCGGTAGACACGTACGTTATGCGTTTTCAAGGCGCGGTCCTCTCGGGGTTGTTCAGCTCAGGGGTGGTTGATGGTGTTGAAGTGTTCAAGGCTTTTATGCAGGTGGACCCTGGTGGCTGCTGCTGCCAGTGCCGGGTCGCCCGCGGCGATGGCGGAGGCGATGGTGGCGTGTTCCGCTGCAGTTTCCCGCAGGCGTGCCGGGTTGTCCTTTGCCAGCCGCCGGACCCGGGCCAGGTGCAGGCGCACGTTCACCAGGGCCTGGGCAAGGTAGGGGTTGGCTGCCGCCTCGTCGATCCCGGCGTCGAGCCGAGCCACGAGCGCGTAGTAGCCGCGCCGGGCCGGATCCTCGCCGGGGTCTGCATCCAGACGCGCGGCGGCAGCCTCAAAGTCAGCCCGCAGCGCACGGAACGCCTCGGGGCGTCCGCGCACCGCGGCCAGCGCTGCGGCCTGGCACTCGAGCGCCTGCCGCAGTTCGAAGAGAGCTTCGACGGTTTCAGGGGAGATGGGAGTGACGACGACGCCGCGCCCGGTGTGCTGCGCGGCCAGCCCGTCGGCAGTCAGCCGGGCGAGGGCCTCCCGCAGAGGGGTGCGGGAAACGCCAAGCCGCTTGGCCTGCTCAACTTCGCCCAGCACTGTTCCCGGGGGGAGCCGCCACTCGACGATGTCCTCCCGGAGCATGGCATAGGCCCTGTCGCTGGCCCGCATAGTTGCCCTCTTTCCGATCCGATACTGGCCCCAGTGTATACACAGAAGGGGAAATCGTGAAGCAAGTCTCATATATTCTGCGTGTTTTCAAATCCTCTGTATACACGCGGGGGGTTCTCACAACCTCGTCCTTCCCCTACGATTGCCGGTACGCACCGTGGCCCAAAAGCACCCGGGCACACGTCACCGCACCGCGAATCAAGGAGGATTCATGGGAACTTCCGGCTACGCCGAAACCTATGCTGCAAGCGTCACCGACCCGGAGGCCTTCTGGCTGAAGGCAGCGGAGCTTGTGGACTGGGATGTCCGCCCGCGGAAGGCCCTGGATGAGACCGGCGCACCGCTGTACCGCTGGTTCCCGGACGGAGCACTGAACACCAGCTACAACGCTCTGGACCGCCATGTGCTGGCCGGAAGGGGCAGCGACACGGCACTTGTCTATGACTCGGCGATGCTGGGCCGCAAGCGGATTTACACCTTTGCCGAACTGCTGACGGAGGTGGAGAACTTTGCCGGTGTCCTGCATGGGCAGGGCATCGGTGCAGGGGACCGGGTGGTCATTTACCTGCCCATGATCCCTGAGGCGGTTATCGCCATGCTGGCCTGCGCCCGCCTCGGTGCGGTGCATTCGGTGGTCTTCGGCGGGTTCGCCGCCACGGAACTGGCCGCCCGGATCGACGACGCGCGTCCGGACGTTGTGGTGACCGCCAGTGGAGGACTGGAACCCAAACGCCGGGTTGAGTACCTGCCGGCTGTTGCCCAGGCGCTGGAGGCAGCCGCACATCCGGTCCGCGCCGTCGTCGTCGCATCCAGGGAGGGCTTTGAGCACACGGCAGCGGAGTTCGACGGCGCCGGGGGCACCGTCTGGCTGGACTGGGCGAAGCTAGCAGCCTCAGCCCAGCCGCAGGGTCCGGTCAGTGTCGCCGCGACCGATCCGCTCTACATTCTGTACACCTCCGGGACTACGGGGTCGCCCAAGGGCGTAGTGCGGGACAACGGCGGCCATGCAGTAGCCCTGGCCTGGTCCATGGCCAATATCTACGACATCGCTCCGGGCCAGACGATGTGGACGGCCTCAGACGTCGGCTGGGTGGTGGGGCACTCCTACATTGTGTACGGACCGCTCATCGCCGGAGCCGCCACCGTCCTGTATGAGGGCAAACCCGTGGGTACTCCCGACGCCGGTGCCTTCTGGCGGGTAGCTGCCGAGCACAGTGTTGACGTGCTCTTCACCGCTCCGACGGCTCTGCGGGCCATCCGCCGTGCCGATCCGGAGGCAGCGCTCACCGGAGGCTATGACCTCTCCAGGCTCCGCACCCTGTTCGCCGCGGGGGAGCGGCTGGATCCGGAGACCTACCGGTGGGCCTCGGAGGCGCTGGGTATCCCGGTGGTGGATCACTGGTGGCAGACCGAGACCGGCTGGGCGATCTGCGCCAACCCGATGGGGCTGGAGGCGCAGCCGCTGAAGGCAGGCTCGCCGACGTTTCCCGTCCCGGGTTTCCGGGTCCGGATTGTCGATGGCAGGGGGGCGGAGGTACCTCCCGGTGCTGAAGGGAACATCGTCCTGGACCTGCCTCTCCCGCCGGGAACCCTGGCGACACTGTGGGGCAGCGACGACCGCTACCGCGCCTCCTACCTTGAAGCGTTCGAGGGCAGCTACGCCACGGGCGACTCGGGGTATGTGGACCAGGACGGCTACGTATTCGTCATGGGGAGGACTGATGACGTCATCAACGTGGCCGGGCACCGGCTTTCCACCGGAGCGATCGAACAGGTGGTGGCCTCGCACCCCGCCGTCGCCGAATGCGCCGTCATAGGCGTGAAGGACAGTCTCAAGGGCCAGCGCCCGTGCGGGTACGTGGTGCTCAAGGCAGGCTCCGAGACTGCTGAGGAAGAGATCCAGGCTGCGCTCGCGGACCTGGTGCGCACCCGGATCGGCCCGGTGGCCGACTTCCGGGAAGTCCGGGTGGTGGAGGCACTGCCCAAGACCCGTTCGGGAAAGATCCTGCGCAAGACCATGCGGCAGATTGCCGACGGCGATGACTTTACCGTTCCGTCAACGATCGAGGACCGTTCCGTGCTCGATGACCTGATGCCGCTGCTCCGTCCCGATACCGCCGCACCCTGACCCTGCCCCCCATCCAACCCCGCACAACCCGCCGAGAGGCCAGTTACGGCTGTTTAGAGCGCTCAAAAGAGCCGTAACTGGCCTCTCGGCGGCGGGATGGACGGGGGATAGCGTCTCAGCGCCGCCAGGCGTACTCGAGCTCGGGCCGGCCGGGGGAGCCGTAGCGCGGCGACCGGAGCACTGCCCGCTGGGCGGTGAGGTGCTCCAGGTAACGCCGGACCGTAATGCGGGACATGGACAGGGCGGCGGAGACCTCCGTGGCCGACATAGCTGCCCCGGCCTGCTTCAATGTCTCTGACACCGCTTCCAGGGTTTCCGGGGAGAGCCCTTTGGGCAGTGCGGCAGGCACCGCCGGACGCAGCGCGGCCAGCGCCCGGTCAACCTCGGTCTGCGTTGCAGAGGCGCCCTGGGCTGCCAGGTTGGTGTGGAACTCCCGGTACGCACCGAGCTTGGCACTGAACGCCGCGAAGGTGAACGGCTTGATCAGGTACTGGGCGATTCCCGCGGACATGGCCTGTCGCACCACGGGAAGTTCGCGGACGGCGGTGATGGCAATGACGTCGGCGGGGATGCCTGCTCCGCGAATGCGGCGCAGCAAGTCCAGCCCGTGCAGGTCCGGCAGGTTCATGTCCAGCAGCACCAGGTCCACGTCCGCATCCGGAGCCTGCAGGAACCGCAGGGCTCCCGCGGCAGTGTGGGCGACACCGGCCAGCTCAAAACCCGCGGTGCGCCGCACATACTCCGAGTGCGCTTCCGCCACTACGGGCTCGTCCTCCACCACCAGGACGCTGATCCTGCTGGCGGTCACTGACGGGCTCCTTCGGGCAACGGAAGCAGTACGGTGAACCGGGCCCCGCCGGACTCCGCAGCGTGGTCGAGTGCCAGCGTGCCGCCCAGCCGGAGCACGGCCCGGTTCACCAGCGCGAGTCCAATGCCGCGCCCGGCTCCGGGAAAGGCCGGGTCCTTTGTGCTGAAGCCCTGTTCGAAGATCCGGTCCTGGGAATCGGCCGGAATTCCCGGCCCGCTGTCCGAGACACAGAGCTGGAAACCACGCCGGGCGCCGTCGTCCACCACCGCCAGCTGCACGGTGACCCGGGGCTCCTCCAGTCCCTGGACGGCGTCGAGGGCGTTGTCCACCAGGTTCCCGACGATGGTCACGAGCTCACCTGAATCCAGCAGCGCCGGCCCGGCACCGTCCTCGGGCACCGCCTCCAGCACCAGGTCCAGGGCAATTCCCCGTTCCCGCGCCTGCGCCTTTTTCCCGGCGAGCAGCGCCGCCAGCGCCGGTTCGCCGACCGCCCCGACGACGTCGTCCGCCAGCTGCTGGGACTGCACCAGGTCCCGGGTGGCGAACTCGAGGGCCTCGGCCGGGCGGTCCAACTCGATCAATGAGACGACGGTGTGCAGCCGGTTGGCATGTTCATGGGCCTGTGCCTGGAGCGCGTCGGTGAGGGTGCGCATGGACTGCAGCTGCCCGGTCAGGGCCTCCACTTCGGTGTGGTCGCGCAGTGTGGTCACTGTTCCCAGCCGCTTGGGTCCGGCGGGTTTGCGTCCGCGGTTTCCGCCTGCCGGTCCCGCAGCGACGGCGGGTGACTGGTTGATGACCAGGATGCGCTGTTCGGTGAAGTGGAATTCGTCGACGGCGGTGCGACCGCTGCGCAGCAGGTCTGAAAGCGCGGCCGGCAGTCCCAGTCCGCGCACATCGGCGGGGTTTCCGGTGCCGGGCGGCAGTCCCAGCAGCTCCGCTGCCTGATCGTTGTAGAGGACCAGGGCGCCGTCGTTGTTGATCAGGAGCAGTCCCTCGCGCAGTGAATGCAGAGCGGCATCGTGGAAGGCAAAAAGGTCCGCGAGTTCATCCGGGCGCCGGTCCTGGGTGGTCCGCCGGAGGTAGCGGCTGAGCAGGAATGAGGCCAGCGAGCCCCAGGCCAGCGCAGCAATGGTGATGATGAACAGGCCCGGAAGCTCTGCATCGCGGGCAATCGCCACCCGGTCCACGGTGAGGCCCGCTGCCACCAGCGCCTGGACCTCGCCGGTGCCGTCCAGAACGGGAACGATCGCACGGACCGACGGGCCGAGGGTTCCGGTGTAGACCTCGGTAAAGGAAACTCCGGCAAGCGCCTGGTCCACGGATCCCAAGTAGGGTTTGCCGATCTGGGACTCGGTGCGGTGTGTAAAGCGGGTCCGGTCCGGCGCCATGATGGTGAGGAAATCCACGTGCGCGGACTGCATGACCTCGGCGGCGTAGGGCTGCAGGGCGGCGCTGGGATCAGCTCCGGTAACCGATTCCAGCACGAACGGGTCCGCTGCGATCGTCTCCGCCACGGAGAGCATCCGGTCAGCAGTCTCGTCGTAGCTGTGCTGCTCCGCCTGGGCATAAAGCGCCCACGACAGGCCGGCGGACAGGCACAGGATAAAGGCCAGCTGGCCAACGAGCAGCCGGCTGGCCAGGCTCCACTTGCGCAAGTAACTCCTTAGGTGCGGCGGGACGCAGGCTGGTTTCGGTGCGGCATCCGGCCGGGGGCCGGCCGGATGTACGTGAACAGTATGAACACAACCGTGACCACCGTCACACAGGACGGAGAGGATGTGTGCGGATTACTTCCGGTTCCGTCCGCGCTTTCGCCGCCGGGGCCCAGCTATCAACGAAGCTAGGAGCATGCGATGGCCTCTGCCACCATACCCGGCGGCGAACAGCCACCGGTCAAAGCCAAAAAGAAGGACCGGACCCACGTCCTCTACATAGCCGTGATTGCCGCTGTAGTGCTTGGCGCCGTCATCGGGCTTGTGGCACCCGAGGTGGGCAAGTCGATGAAGCCGCTCGGCACCGCCTTCATCGGGCTGATCAAGATGATGATCGCGCCGGTAATTTTCTGCACCATCGTGCTCGGCATCGGCTCGATCGCCAAGGCCGCCACGGTGGGCAAGGTCGGCGGTCTGGCGCTGGGCTACTTCATTGTCATGTCCACCTTCGCCCTGGCCATCGGCCTGGTGGTGGGCAACTTCATCCACCCCGGCGAGGGACTTGACCTGCAGTCCTCCGGCGCCGCGGCACCGGCCGCCCCCGAAGAGGACGGCGGCACCGTCGGATTCCTGCTGGGCATCATTCCCACGACGCTGCTGGCCTCGCTGACCGGCGAGTCGATCCTGCAGACCCTCTTCGTGGCACTGCTGGTCGGCTTCGCGCTGCAGAAGATGGGCAAGGGCGGCGCTCCGATCCTCAAGGGCATCGGCTACATCCAGGTGCTGGTCTTCCGCATCCTGATGATGATCATGTGGCTGGCTCCGATCGGCGCCTTCGGTGCCATTGCCGCCGTCGTGGGTGAAACCGGTGTGCAGGCCATCGTCAGCATGGCCACACTGATGATCGCGTTCTACCTGACCTGCGTGCTGTTCATTGCCGTCATCCTGGGCGGCCTCATGAAGATCGTGACCGGGTTCAACATCTTCAAGCTGATGCGCTACCTCGGCCGCGAATACCTGCTGATCTTCTCCACCTCATCCTCCGAGGTTGCCCTGCCGCGGCTGATCGCCAAGATGGAGCACCTCGGGGTGTCCAAGCCGGTCGTCGGCGTGACCGTGCCCACCGGCTACTCCTTCAACCTGGACGGTACCGCCATCTACCTGACGATGGCCGCCCTGTTCGTCGCTTCGGCCATGGGCAAGCCGCTGGAACTCGGTGAGCAGATATCCCTGCTGGTGTTTATGATCATCGCGTCCAAGGGCGCCGCCGGTGTGACCGGTGCGGGCCTCGCGACGCTGGCCGGCGGCCTGCAGTCCCACCGCCCGGACCTGATCGAAGGGGTAGGCCTGATCGTCGGCATCGACCGCTTTATGTCCGAAGCCCGTGCGCTGACCAACTTCACCGGCAACGCCGTCGCCACCGTGCTGATCGGCACGTGGACGAAGGAAATCGACCGGGAGCAGGTCCGCCGGGTGCTGGATAAGGAACTGCCGTTCGATGAGGCCAGCATGAACGTGGACGCCGGTTCCGGGGAGCCGGAGCCCACGGCGGAGTCCGAAGAGGTGGAGCGCGCTGTTCCGGTCTCGGGCAGCCGGACGTAACCCACAGCCGCAAACATAAAAGGAGCGCTCCCGCCAACCTGGCGGAAGCGCTCCTTTTATGTTCCGTATTAGGTCCGTGACACGTCAGGCGCCACCCGGCCGGGCTCCGCGGCATCCTGCTGCGCACGTCCTGCCAGGCGGTCCTCCCAGGTGGCCATCACGGCGGCATCGGTGCGTGGAGTCAGCAGGGACACCACAACGTAGACCGCGGCTGAGGCGGCAAGGCCGAAGTAGATCGGCTCGTTAGCGTACACGCCGTCGTAGGGTGCGTCGCCGGTGATCTCCAGATAGATCATGGTGGCCAGAGTCGCGACGGTGCCGGCGACCATGGAGAAGGCGGCACCGAAGCCCGTTCCGCGCTTCCAGAACAGTCCGCCGAGGATTGCTACCAGCAGGCCGCCAACCAGGATGTCATAGGCGATCGTCAGTGCCGCGACCACGTCCTGCACCACAATTGCCAGCAGGATGGTCACCACACCCAGACCCAGGACCCAGGCCTGGCTGCGGGAAACATCGTGTTCCGGGTTGCCGGCCGAGGCTGCGGAGCCGGTCTCCGCGGAGCCGCCAAACCAGCTGCGGACATAGGGGACGACGTCGGTGCGCGCCACAGTGGCAGCTGCAATGAGGGAGCCGGATGCAGTGGACATCATGGCGGCGACGGCAGCTGCCAGGACCAGCCCGCCGAGGCCGACGGGCAGGATGTTCATGGCGACGTCGGCGTAGACATCGTCCTTGGACTCGATGCTGGGCAGGACCACCGAGGCGGCCATGCCGATCAGCGCTCCGGCCACGCCGTACAGGATGCAGTAGATTCCGGCCGCGGTGCCGCCCCAGCGGGCAATCAGCGGGGTGCGGGCGGTGAAGACGCGCTGCCAGATGTCCTGGCCAATGAGCAGGCCAAGTGTGTAGACCACAAAGTACGTGATGATGCTCTGCGCACCGATGCCCGTGATGCTGAAGAACTCGGCGTCCACCCGTTCGCGGATTCCGTCGATTCCGCCGGCGTTGGCGAACGTGAACGGGAGCATCAGGGCAAAAACGCCGATGGTCTTGATGATGAACTGCGCCATGTCCGCCAGGGTGATGGACCACATGCCGCCGATCGTCGAGTAAATGAGTACGACGGCGCCGCCCACCGCGATTGCCAGCCATCGCTCCCAGCCAAAGAGCACCACGAAAATGGTGGCGTAGGCGCCCGTGGAGGTGGCGCAAAGCATCAGGGTGTACGCCAGCATGACAACCGAGGACATCCGGGTGGAACCCGGGCCGTAGCGCAGCGAAAGCATCTGGGAGACGGTGTAGATCTTCAGTTTCTGCAGCTTCGAGGCGAACAGCAGGCTCAGCAGCAGCACACCGGAGCCGATTGCCACCACCAGCCACATGCCGGAGATCCCGTACTGGTAGCCAAGGCCAACGCCGCCTACGGTGGATGCCCCGCCCAGGACAACGGCAGCCATGGTGCCCGTGTAGAAGAGGGGGCCGAGGCGCCTGCCGGCAACCAGGTAGTCACTTTCATTCTTGGTGCGGGACTTGCCCCACCAGCCGAAAGCGAGCATTCCCACGAGATAAGCCACCACGATGGCGGCATTGAGGTATTCCAAATTCGGTCCTGTCGGTTCGGCGGGACTGGGCTTTCACGTGGACTTTCGTCCAAATATTGCCTAACAGTCAACATATGTTTACCTAGACGGTAGCGTCAGCTCCGAAAAGGCGTCAACGGTTTTGGCCAAAAACGTGCCGGCGGAGTTGGGGAGGGTCGGCAACGTTCGAGTTAAGGTTGAGCGTCAAGGCTCGCTGGTGTTGCAGCCCGTGATTCGCGGTATCCGTGTTGCACGGTTGTAACCTTGGAAAGGACAGCCAGCAGGACAGCTAGAGACGGAAGCGTGGATTTATACGTGAGCAGCGAACAGAGTTCCACAACTCTGCAGGACGCAACACAGGGCGCAGCGGATGAAGCCATGGGTCCTACCGGCCGGCCGCTGACCGAGTTCCCTGAGCCTCCGGTCCTGACTTCCCACGGTCCGGCCCGCATCATCGCGATGGTGAACCAGAAGGGCGGCGTCGGCAAGACCACCTCCACCATCAACCTCGGTGCCGCGCTGGCTGAAGCCGGGCGCAAGGTGCTCCTGGTGGACTTCGACCCGCAGGGTGCGCTCTCCGCCGGCCTGGGCACCAACCCCCATGAGCTGGATGTCACCGTCTACAACGTGCTGATGGACCGCAAGGTGGACATCCGCGACGCAATCCAGGAAACGCATGTCGAGAACATCGACCTGCTGCCGGCCAACATCGACCTCTCCGCCGCCGAAGTCCAGCTGGTCAACGAAGTGGCGCGCGAACAGGTCCTGGAGCGGGCGCTGCGCCGTGTCTCCGACGACTACGACGTCATCCTCATCGACTGCCAGCCGTCCCTGGGCCTGCTGACCGTCAACGCGCTCACCGCTGCCCACGGCGTCATCATCCCGCTGATCTGCGAATTCTTCGCCCTGCGCGCTGTCGCGCTGCTGGTGGAGACCATCGAAAAGGTCCAGGACCGCCTGAACCCGGGCCTGCAGGTCGACGGCGTACTGGCAACCATGTACGACGCCCGGACCCTGCACAGCCGCGAAGTTATCGGCCGGCTGGTGGAGGCGTTCGGCGACAAGGTCTTCGAGACCGTCATCAAGCGCACCATCAAGTTCGCCGACGCCACGGTGGCCGCTGAGCCGATCACCTCCTACGCCGGCAACCATGCCGGTGCAGACTCCTACCGCCGCCTCGCCAAGGAACTGATTGCCCGCGGCGGCGCACCCTAGCCTCGCTGGGGATACGGCCGGCACCGGATTCGAGGTCCGGCTGGAGAACTTCCGCGGCCCGTTTGACGTGCTGCTGGGGCTGATCACCAAACACGAGCTGGACATCACCGAAATCGCCCT
This sequence comes from Arthrobacter sp. NPDC055585, assembly GCF_053619115.1. Lineage (NCBI taxonomy): Bacteria > Bacillati > Actinomycetota > Actinomycetes > Micrococcales > Micrococcaceae > Arthrobacter > Arthrobacter sp. NPDC055585. The sequence goes on along the minus strand of NZ_JBSHIT010000012.1, from coordinate 65,505 downwards.
GGCCACGGTCACGGACGAATTCATCGCCTACATTCGTGCCCTGACCGCCTCCGGGCAGGGCTGGGCACTCGATGAGGCCAGCGAGTTCCTGGTCATCGCCGCTACGCTCCTGGACCTCAAGGCTGCCCGGCTGCTTCCGGCCGGGGACGTGGAGGACGACGACGACATCGCCCTCCTTGAGGCACGTGACCTCCTCTTCGCCCGGCTGCTGCAGTACCGGGCGTTCAAGCAGGTTGCTTCCCTGATGGACAGCCGGCTCCAGGAGGAAGGCCTGCGCTTCCCGCGGGACACGGCCCTTGAACCGCATCTGGCCGCCATGCTGCCTGAACTGATCTGGCGCACCAGTGCGGAGGAGTTCGGCCGGCTGGCCCAAAAGGCACTTGAACCCAAGCCGGGACCGCCTACCGAGGTGGGGCTGGCCCACCTGCACGCGCCGCGGGTCAGCGTCCGGGAACAGGCGCAGATCATCGGGGACAGGCTCCGGCAGAGCAGCCCGCTCACCTTCGCCGAACTGGCGCAGGGGGCAACGCCGCTGGAAATCGTCGGCAGGTTCCTTGCGCTGCTGGAGATGTTCCGGGACGGTGTCCTTGCCTTCGACCAGCCCGAACCGCTGGGGGAGCTGCGGGTCACCTGGACCGGTGCCGGCGCTGCCGGCTGGTCCGCGCAAACCCTCACCGAAGAGTACGACGAAGCGAACGAGGAGCCCGATGCAGCCGCAGACCTCCAACCATGAAGAAGCTGAGCAGGATGGCGCCGGAATGCAGAACCGTCCCGGCGGAATCCGCGCGGCCGCCGAAGCAATCCTCATGGTGGCCAGCGAACCGGTCAGTGCCGCGAGCCTTGGCCAGGCCCTGAACATCAGCGCCTCAGCTGCCGCACAGCTCCTGGTCGACCTGCGCAAAGAGTATGACGGTTATACTGGGGATGGACCTGACGGGCTGCGCGCCGTTGAACCGCGCGGTTTCGAGCTCCGGGAACTTGCCGGCGGCTGGCGAATCTACTCCCGCCCCGCCTTTGCCGACGTCGTCGGGCAGTTCGTACTTGAGGGGCAAAGCGCACGGCTTTCCCAGGCCGCGCTGGAGACCCTGGCGGTGATTGCCTACCGTCAGCCGGTGACCCGCGGCCGTATTTCGGCCATTCGGGGAGTCAACGTGGACTCCGTGGTCCGCACGCTGATCCAGCGCGGGCTGGTGACCGAGGCCGGCACTGAACCCGAAACGGGTTCGCTGCTATACGTCACCACCCCGCTTTTCCTGGAAAAGCTGGGTCTGGGCAGTGTGGAGGAACTGCCGGAGATAGCACCGCACTTGCCCGGGCTGGAAAACCTCCCGGAATTTGAAGAAACTACTTACTAACCCGCTACACCCGAAGGACTTCTCAATGACACAGGCACCCCGTTCCGGCTCAGGCCGCAGTAATCCGCGCAGCGGCGGGGGAGCAGGCGGCAGCCGCGGCTTCGGCAAGGGCTCCAAGCCCGCCTCCGGACGCACCGGCGGACCGAAGTCTTCCGGCGGCGCAGCCGGCGCTCCCAAGTCCGGCGGCTTCAAAGCCGGCGCCCCGAAAACCGGCGGTTTCAAGTCCGGCGCCCCCAAGGAAGGCGGGTTCAAGCCCGGCGGTCCCCGCACCGGTGCCCCCAAGGGCAAGGGCGGCGGCGAGCGGGCTTTCCGCAACGAACGCTTCGGCAAGAACCTCGGCCCCGTGACCAAGCGGCCGCACACCCGCCGTCCGGGCAAGCCGGTGATCTCCGAGCACCATGATCCCGAAGGCATCCGCCTGCAGAAGGTCATGGCCAGTGCCGGCGTCGCCTCCCGCCGCGTCTGCGAGGAAATGATCACCGAAGGCCGTGTGGAGGTGGACGGCGAGGTTGTCACCGAACTCGGCGTGCGGGTGGACCCCAAGACTGTTGCCATCCACGTGGACGGCATGCGCCTGCAGCTGGACGAGACGCAGAAGTACTACGTCTTCAACAAGCCGCGCGGCGTGGTCTCCACCATGGAGGACCCCGAGGGCCGTCCCTGCATCAGCGACTACCTTAAGAGCACCAACAAGCATGAGCGTCTCTTCCACGTCGGCCGGCTGGACACCAACACCGAAGGCCTGCTGCTGCTGACCAATGACGGCGAGCTGGCCAACCGCCTGACCCACCCGTCCTACGAGGTCCCCAAGACCTACCTGGTGCAGGTCCGCGGTCCCATGGCCCACGGCATCGGTGCCCAGATGCGCGAAGGCATTGAACTGGAGGACGGCTTCGCCAAGGTGGACTCCTTCCGCCTGGTGGATTCCACCCCCGGCCACATCCTCGTTGAGGTTGTGCTGCACTCCGGCCGGAACCGGATTGTGCGCCGCATGTTCGACGCCGTTGGCCACCCCGTGGAGCGCCTGGTCCGCACCCAGATGGGTCCGATCCGCCTGAACGACCAGCGCCAGGGCAGCATCCGTGTCCTGGGACGCCACGAAGTCGGCCACCTGATGGCCGTCGTGGGACTCTAACGCCGTGACCGTGCTGGCTGACGGGGGCACACATCTGTCCGGACCCGTGCTGGTCATTGGCACCGGGCTGCTGGGCGCAAGCATCGGCCTGGGCCTGCGGGCCCGGGGCATCGACGTCGTACTTTCGGATATTTCGCCCTCCACCGCCGCGGTCGCCCGGGATATTGGCGCCGGCCGCCTGCTTCAGGACGCCGAGCCGGACTTTGCCCCGCAGCTGGTAGTGGTTGCGGCGCCGCCGGACGTGACGGCATCCCTGGCCGCGCAGGCACTGGCCGACTGGCCCGGCGCCGTCGTTGTGGATATTGCCAGCGTCAAGGCCGCCGTCCTGGCGGACCTGCGTGCCACCGGCCTGGATCTTTCCCGGTACGTGGGTACCCATCCGATGGCCGGGCGGGAGAAGTCCGGTCCGGTGGCAGCCCTTGGCGACCTGTTTATGTCCATGCCGTGGGTGATCTGCGCCGCGGAGGAGAGTTCTCCCGCTGCCGTGAAGACCGCCGAAGCACTGGCGATTGATCTTGGAGCCGTGGTTTCGCGGATGAACGCCGAAGACCATGATGCTTCCGTGGCACTGATCAGCCACCTGCCGCAGGTGATGTCCTCGCTGGTGGCCAGCCGGCTGCAGGACACCCCGCCTTCCGCCCTTGCCCTTGCCGGCAACGGGCTGCGGGACGTCACCCGAATTGCTGCCAGCGACCCCAAGCTGTGGGTGCAGATCCTCAGCGGAAACGCTCCGCGGCTGGCCGGCATCCTGCACGGTGTGCGCGAAGACCTGAACCGGCTGATCAACACGCTGGAAAACCCCACCGCGGACGGCGCACGGCTGGACATGGCGCAGCTGATCTCCGAAGGCAACACGGGCCAGGCAAGGATTCCGGGCAAGCACGGCACACCGCCGCAGTCCTTCGTCAGCTTCACCGTGCTGGTGGACGACATCCCCGGAACGATCGCCCGGCTGCTTACCGAAATCGGAGAAATCGGCGTCAACCTGGAAGACCTGCGGCTGGAGCATGCCTCCGGCCGTGAAGTCGGACGGGTGGAAATCTCGGTCCTGCCGAGCAAAGTGCACGGCCTGGTCAGCGAACTGACCGCGCGCGGCTGGAAGGTAGTTCAGTAATGACAGAGCAGAACCCGGCACAGTTTCGGCTGGGCAAGCCGCTGGTAGTTGCGATTGACGGGCCCTCGGGGTCCGGCAAGTCCAGCATCAGCCGTGAAGTGGCGCGCCGGCTGCGTGCCAACTATCTGGACACCGGTGCCATGTACCGTGCCGTCACGATTGCCTGCATGCGTGCCGGCATCGACCTGACGGACGCCGTCGCCGTTGAGGCCGCCACCCGGAACGCCGACATTGAGCTGAGCACCTCACCGGACGCCGAATGGGTCCGGGTTGGGGGAGAGGACGTCACCCAGGCGATCCGGGAGCCGGAAGTTTCCTCCAAGGTTTCCGCCGTTGCCACCACGCTTGGCGCCCGCGCCGAACTGGTGCGCCGCCAGCAGCAGCTGATCAAGGACTCGGGACTGCGCATCGTGGCCGAGGGACGGGACATCACCACCGTCGTGGCTCCCACCGCCGAAGTGCGGATCCTGCTCACAGCCTCCGAGGAAGCTCGCCTGCGCCGCCGCGGCGTGCAGCTGGGCGGTTCGCAGACCGCCGCCGCGCTGCGCGAACAGGTCCTCACCCGGGACGTGAAGGACTCCACGGTGGTCAACTTCCAGCAGGCCGCCGACGGCGTGATCACGGTGGATTCCTCCGACCTGGACTTCGAAGAAACGGTCCAGGCCGTGCTGGATGTGGTTTTTTCCAGCACACACTAAGCACTTGCGGCAGGCGCTGAGCCGGGGCTCCAATGGGGTCCCGGCGCCTTGCCGTGTTTCAATGGACTGGTGGCCCGCATGGGATTTTCCCTGCCGGACCCCCAAACACTTACCCGGGCTGAACGTCCGGAGACGGCCGTGCGCAGCTGCGCCGACGGCCTCAACGGAAAGAAAGCAATAGTTTATGAACGCCAACCCGACCTTTGACGGCGACTCCGAGGAGTACATCCCGGCAGGCGAGGACCAGATCGACGAGCGGCTTGCCGCCCTCGACGACGACGAAGCCAACCTGCGCGCCGAAACCCTCCGCGCCGGCCTTTCGGACTACGAACTCGACGAAGAAGACGCCGCGCTGCTCTCCGGCGGCTACGACGAGTATGACGAGGACGCGCCGCTGCGCCTGGACCCCGTCGTCGCAATCGTCGGCCGGCCGAACGTGGGCAAGTCCACTCTGGTCAACCGCATCCTCGGCCGCCGCGAAGCCGTAGTTGAAGATACCCCGGGCGTCACCCGTGACCGCGTGTCCTACCCGGCCACCTGGAACGGCGTGAACTTCACCCTCGTGGACACCGGCGGCTGGGAGCACGATGCCCGCGGCATCCACGCCCGCGTGGCTGACCAGGCGGAGATCGCCGTCGACGTCGCTGACGCCGTCATGCTGGTAGTCGACGCGACCGTCGGCATCACCGCCACCGACGAAGCCGTGGTGCGCATGCTGCGCAGCAAGGGCAAGCCGGTCATCGTCGTGGCCAACAAGGTGGACGACATCCAGAACGAAGCCGACGCTTCAGTGCTCTGGGGCCTGGGCTTCGGCGAGCCGTACCCGGTTTCTGCCCTGCACGGCCGCGGCACCGCGGACATGCTCGACGCCGTCCTGGACGTGCTGCCCGAGTACTCCGCCTACGGCGGCCTCGAAGCCACAGGCGGTCCGCGCCGCATCGCTCTGATCGGCCGGCCGAACGTGGGCAAGTCCTCGCTGCTGAACAAGCTGGCCGGCAGCGACCGCGTAGTTGTCGACGACCTCGCCGGCACCACCCGCGACCCGGTCGATGAACTGATCGAACTCGGCGGGCGCACCTGGCGCTTCGTGGACACCGCAGGCATCCGCCGCCGCCAGCACATGGCCCAGGGCGCCGACTTCTACGCTTCCCTGCGTACGCAGGCCGCGCTGGAAAAGGCGGAGGTCGCCGTCGTGCTCCTCGCCGTAGACGAAGTCCTCTCCGAGCAGGATGTGCGCATCCTGCAGCTCGCCATCGACTCCGGCCGCGCGCTGGTGCTGGCGTTCAACAAGTGGGACCTGCTCGACGACGAACGCCGCCGCTACCTGCAGATTGAGATTGAGCGGGACCTGGCACACGTTGAGTGGGCCCCGAGCGTGAACATCTCCGCCAAGACCGGCTGGCACAAGGACAAGCTTGTCCCGGCACTGGACCTTGCCCTGGAGAACTGGGACAAGCGCATCCCCACCGGCAAGCTGAACGCTTTCCTGGGTGAGCTCGTGGCTGCCCACCCGCACCCGGTGCGCGGCGGCAAGCAGCCCCGCATTCTCTTCGGCACGCAGGCGTCCTCGCGGCCGCCAAAGTTCGTGCTGTTCACCACCGGGTTCCTGGATCCGGGCTACCGCCGCTTCATCACCCGCCGCCTGCGGGAGACCTTCGGCTTCGAAGGCACCCCGATTGAGGTTTCAATGCGCGTACGTGAGAAGCGCGGCAAGACCAGCAGGCGATAGCACGGCCGGCCGCCCCGGAGCCAATATGAACTCCGGGGCGCCGCCGATGCGGGGAAAACGCCAACCATGATGTAGAGTATTTGAGTTGGTTCGGCCGGAAACAAACCGGCCAAAACGAATCAGCGGAACGGGTTGTGGCGCAGCTTGGTAGCGCACTTGACTGGGGGTCAAGGGGTCGCAGGTTCAAATCCTGTCAACCCGACAGATAACGGAAAATGCCTCGGCGGACAGTATGTCCGGCCGGGGCTTTTTTGTGTGTCTGGGACGTTCCTGCCACGAGTTGGGCGGGATCGAGGGACAGGGCGTGCGATTCGTGCCTCAATGTACCTATCGGTTGTTTTTTCGATGGGAGCACAGCATGTCCGGGAGCACTGCCGCGGAACCTCGGGTTGCACTAGTCACCGGCGGATCGGGAGGGATGGGCAGGGCCATCGCAAAGCGCCTGTCGTCGGACGGCTTCGCCCTCGCGGTGCACTATGCCGGGAACATAAATAAGGCCACGGAAGTCGTCAAGGAAGTTAACGCCGCCGGAGGGCGGGCGATCGCGGTGAGCGGGGATGTTGCCGACGAGGTAGCCATGACCCGGCTCTTCGACGACGTTGAGGCTGCCTTCGGCGGGATCGACGTCGTCATTAACACCGCTGGAATCATGGTCCTTTCGACGGTGGTGGACCTGGACCTCGATGAGCTGGACCGGATGCACCGCACCAATATCCGCGGCAGTTTTGTGGTCTCCCAGCTGGCCGCGCAGCGGCTGCGCAGAGGAGGCGCACTGGTGAACGTCTCGACGAGCCAGACCCGGCTGCAGCACCCAACCTACGCGCCCTACGCCGCCAGCAAAGCGGCCGTGGAGGCACTCACGCCCGTCCTGGCACGGGAACTTCGCGGCAGGGACATCACCGTTAACGCGATTGCTCCGGGTCCAACGGCCACATCGCTGTTCCTGGACGGCAAGGACCAGGCGGCCATTGACCGTCTGGCTCAGCTCGCTCCGCTTGAACGCCTGGGAACCCCCGAAGACATCGCGGAAGTGGCCTCCTTCCTTGCCGGGCCTTCCCGATGGATCAACGGGCAGGTCATCTATCCCAACGGCGGACTTGCCTGACCAAGCCCCCTGCCCCATCCGTGCGGGCAGAACGGGACACGGGGCGAAGGCCCGGGATCAGTTGTTCAGGTTTTGTATTGCGTAGTCAGCCTCTTCGGGGGTGAATTTTCCACCGAACTCCGAAACGAGCTGGTCATAGATCGCGCTCGGAGACATCGCCATTGTGTCCTGATAACTCTTTGCAGACTCCAGGGCATTCTGGTTCCAGTCCGCCTTGACGTTATCTACAGCGTATTGGGCCGCCTCGGGTGAGAACTGGCCACCATATTCTGAGACGAGTTGGTCGTACACTCCCAGTTTCGACAGCTGCAGGGTATTGGCGTAGGTCTCAGCCTGACGGAGCGCCGACTGATATTCAGGGGGAACTGGCTCTTCAGCCGCCGGCGATTCGGTCGGGGAGGGGGTTTCCGACATTTGTTCGGTAGGGGGCGCTGTTGTCTCTTGGGCTGTAGCTGTGGAAGGGGAAGAACTGCTGCTCTCGCTGTCACTTCCACTGTCGGTGGAGGTGCAGCCACCGACGAAGAAAACTCCGGCCAAAGCCATTACCGTCCAGATTGGTTTCTTCGGGAGTGCTTTTGCCAGTGAGGGCGGCACATCCACCGGCCGCTGTTCGGAACGGGACTCGCTGGGTGCAGACATGGTGATCTCCTGATGTAGTTGGGATCAAACCTTGCTGTCGACGACCTTTCAAGCATGCGCGCGCTCCCGGATGCGTTCAACCCCCTTGTGATCCCTCCAAAGATGGGCTCTCTAACGGGCAGGGACAGGCCTGCCCACTGTTCCGCGCGCGCGGCGCATGCTCCTGACTAGGCCTTCGGCTCCCAGGGTCTCCGAATCGAACTCGTCCACCAGCACGCGGACAGCTTCCCGCCCGGCCCGGTTTGCGCCGACTGTTGACTGGGAGGGGCCGAAGCCGATCAGGTGTACGCGCGGATCCGCAGCTGCCACCGTGCCGTGAACCTCGATCCCGCCGCGTTCGTTGCGCAGCCGGAGCGGGTCCAGATGGCTCAGCGAAGGCTTGAACCCGGTGGCCCACAGGATGGCATCGACGCGGGTCAGCGAGCCGTCTGCTTCCCGCACACCGTCCGGCTCGATGCCGGTGAACATCGGCCGCCGCTGCAGCGCCCCGCGCTCCTTCGCCGCCAGCGCATAGGGCGTCCACAGCAGGCCGGTGTAGGAGACCACGCTTCCGGTGGGAATGCCCGCCTCGACGTCAGCTGCCACCCGGGAAACCACGTCCTTGCCAACCTCGGCGCTGAACGGTTCGTCGCGGAAAACAGGTTCCCGCCGGGTGTACCAGAACACCTCCGCCACGCGGGAGATCTCTTCAAGCTGCTGGATGGCGGAGATCCCGCCGCCCACCACTGCGACCCTCTGGCCGGCGAACTCATCCAGCGAGGTGTAGTCCCGGGTATGGAGCTGACGCCCGGTGAAGCTGTCCCGTCCCGGGTAGGCCGGCAGAGTCGGGTTGTCCCAGGTTCCCGTGGCGTTGATGAGAGCATGCGCGGCCCAGGTTCCGGCGTCGGACTCGATGAGGAGATCGCCGTCGGGGTCATCGTCTGCGGGGGACACCGAGAGGACTTTGATGGGACGAAGGATCGGAAGCTGCATCCGGTCCTCGAACGCTGCGAAGTACTCCGGCACTGCAATGCTGGCAGGAGTCCCGGGCTCCGGCGGACTCTGCCGGAATCCCGGAAGGTCAAAAATTCCGTTGACCGTCGCCATGGTCAGCGATTCCCAGCGGTGCGGCCAGGCACCGCCGGGCGCCGCTCCGGCGTCGAGCATCACGAAGGTCCGCCCGGCATCGCCGCCGGTCAGGGTGCTGGTGAAACCGCGGCGGTTCAGGTGGTAGCCGGCTGAAAGTCCTGCCTGTCCGGCACCGATGACGACGACGCCGGCCCGGCGGACCGGGTGGTGCCCCGTATTGGTGCCGTGCTGCGGCGGAGCGGAATGCATTCGCGGGCCTCCTGGGCTATCAGTATCACTGCGTAAATGCCTGGATGCATGGGTTCATTCCCTCCGTAGGGGCTGCCGGGCTTCGGCGGCCGTCAGCGTGCCGGCATTCCTAAATGGGTGCGCAGTGCCGCAGCAGCATCCTCCAGGTTGGCGAGCTGCTCAGGCGTAAACGCGTCGATGAAGATTTCCTTGATTGCAGCGAGGTGGGGGATGGTGCTGCCCCGATAGGCGCGGGCACCCTCCTCGGTAAGGATGACGAGTGAACCCCGCGCATCCTCCGGGCTCGGTTCTCGGCGCAGCAGGCCCCGTTTCTCCATTCGTCCCAGCTGGCCGGAGACCCGGCTGCGCTCCCACTCCAGATGTGCGGCCAGCTGCGAGGAACGCATCGACTTCCCCTCAGCCTCGCTGAGGGCGATCAGAACCCGGTAATCGCCGCCCGAAAGCCCGGAGTCCCTGCGCATCCGTGACTCGATGCGGGAGCGGGCGATTTCGACGGCCTCGTGATGGGCGCGCCAGACGGCAAGTTCCCCGCTGGTGGGGAGCTTTCTGCGCTTCCCTGCATCCATCGAATCTCCTAAGTAGTTGACATGTGAATCATATAGGAGATGATTCACATGTCAACTACATTTCGAATCCCTACCGCGTACTGTGTCTTGGAACCGGTCCTTCCGGCCGGCGAACAGCAGCAGACCGCAGCAAAGGACAGTCCCATGACTCAGGAACTCACCGACAGCACCGGAGCATCAGTAACCGTCACAGCCGCACCAGAAGGGCCTCTGGGGGCCTACATTGTGTCCGTGGACGGAGTACGTGCGGGAAGAGCTGACTTCCTCGATCCCTCCGGTGCGAAAGACGAACGCATCGTTTTCCACACCGAGGTGGATGAACAGTTCGCCGGACGCGGCCTTGCCGGTCTGCTGCTCCGCGAGGTGCTGGCGGACGTCACCCGCAGGAATCTCACCCTCGTTCCCGTCTGCCCGCTGTTCGGCCGGCATTTGAAGAAACACGGCGACGAATTCCGGGCCGGCGGCGGTGTGTTCCGGCTGCCGACTCCGGCAGACTTCGCCCTGGTGGCCCAGGCAGCCCGGGGCGGCGAGTGAGCGCCGGCTCACGAACACAGGAGGGGGAGCGGTAATGCGTTCAGTCGTACACGACTACCTGACGGAGGTGCTGGCCGGCCTCGCAGCGGACGCCTCGGGAGAACTTGCGGGATACATTCCCGAACTTGCCGGAGCGGATCCCAACCGTCTGGGGGCAGTCTTCGCCACGGTCGACGGCGAGGTCTACGGCGCCGGAGATGCCGACGTCGAATTCACCATCCAGTCAATCTCCAAGCCATTCGCCTACGCCCTTGCGCTCTCAGACCGCGGCTTCGATTCAGTGCTGGCCAAGGTCGGAGTTGAACCGTCAGGAGAAGCGTTCAACGAGATCTCCCTGGAACACGAAACCGGGCGGCCGCGCAATCCCATGATCAACGCCGGAGCGATCACCACTCACTCACTGGTCGGTCCTGAGCATATGTCGCCCGACGAGCGGGTTGACCGTGGTCCGGGGACTTTCGGTGTTTGCCGGCCGCCGGCTGGAAGTCGATGAGACGGTCTGCATCTCGGAGATGGACAACGCCCACAGGAACCTGGCCAGCGCACACATGCTGCGAAGCCACAACATCCTCACCGGGGATCCGCGCTCCGTTGTTGAGGGGTACATCCGCCAGTGTTCCGTGCTGGTCACGGCGCGGGACCTGGCCGTGATGGCCGCGACGCTGGCCAACCAGGGCGTCAATCCTCTCACCGGCGAGCGGGTCGTTGATGGTCCGGTGGTCCGGCAGGTGCTCAGCGTCATGTCTACCTGCGGGATGTACGACGCCGCCGGGGACTGGGCAACCCAGGTCGGCATCCCTGCCAAGAGCGGGGTGGCCGGCGGCATGATCGGCTCCCTTCCCGGCCAGCTTGGCATTGCCACGTTTTCCCCCGGCTGGATGGGCACGGCAACAGTGTGCGCGGAGTGTCACTGTTTGAACGGTTCTCCTCTGACATGGGGCTGCATGTCATGGAGGTCCCGCCGGCCGCGCTCGCCGTCGTACGGTCAAGCCACGTTCTTGGGCAGGGAACCTCCGCAGTCCGCGTTCTCCAGGCCCAGGGCGGGATCCGCTTCGCCGGAGCTGAGCGAATTGTCCGGGAGTTTGTGGGTACAGATATCGGAGAGAGCACAGTGGTACTTGATTTTGCGCTGGTTTCCTCAATCGATGACGTGGCACGGCGTATGCTGCTCGAACTCGCACGCCGGCTTATGCTCGAAGGCCGCGGGGTCTATTTCGTGGACCCGGAAATGATCATCCCGGATCCTGACCGCGGCGACGGCGTCCTTGTTCCCGTCATAACGGATGCTGAACTCCTCGTCGAGGGGCCGGTGCGTAACGGAAACGGGATGTTTGCTGTGGACCCGTAGACTCTGCCGGGACGCGGAAAGGGGTTCGAGATGCCGTGGAGCACACGTGAACTGGCAGACCTGGCGGGTACCACGGTGAACACTGTCCGCCATTATCACCGGTTGGGGCTGCTTGAGCAGCCGGACCGCCGTTACAACGGCTACAAGCAGTACGAGGTGCGGCATCTGGTGAGCCTGCTGCGGATACGGCGGCTCGCGGTGCTGGGCATTCCGCTCTCCCAGCTGCACAGTGTCACGGAGGCGGCCCAGGGATCGCCGGAGGTGCTGCGTGAGGTGGACGCCGAACTGAAGGCACGCATCGAATCTCTCGAGCAGGCACGCACACACATCGCGGCCATCATCCAGCATCAGGTTCCGGCGGACGTCCCGGCGGGATTCGAAGCGGTTGCTGCCCGCCTGTCGGAGAGCGACCGTTCGATCGTTCACCTTATGACCCGGTTCTATGACGATGACGCGCTGGAAGACATCCGGGAAATGTCCGCGGATGAAACGGATGACACGGGTCCGGATATTGAGAACCTGCCCGCCGACGCCGATGAGCAGACACGGGAGGCGCTGGCCCAGAGGGTCGCGGAAGTCATAGTGAAGCACCTCGCCAACTATCCCTGGCTAAGGGATCCCGCCGGCCACCTGCCCAGGGGAAGCCAGGTCAGCATGCAGACTTTCGGGGATGCGCTGACTGAGCTGTACAACGACGCCCAGCTGGACGTGCTGTTCCGCGCAAACAGGATCGCGGAAGAAATGATGGGGGCCATGGCAGACCAAAGCGAGGAGCGGATTCCCGGAACACCTGGCTGAACTTCGGCTCTTCCCCGGCATGGGCAGAATTAGTCGCCTCCGCCGAACAGGCCACCGTCAAGCAGCCAGTTATAGCGCAGCCGCAGTGCCCGTTCCGTGCTGGCGGCCAGGCCGCCCAGCAGAAGTGTCGTGTTCGCCCATGCGGGAAGCAGAATCGGACTGGCGAACGTGCCGAGGCTCTCCGCCAGCGGCGGAAATTCGGTGACCGTCTGCAGAAGCTGCGGCACGCCGAGCGCGAGGCTCACGAGGAGCACCAGTGCGGACGCCGCCCCGATAAGCCGGCTCAGTCCTGGCCGCGTCCGGTCTAGGTGGGCGCGGCGCCCCTCGGCGGACGAGGCATCCGGCGTCAGCTGCTGTACGGTGCCGTCATGGGCGAGGTAGTCAGCCTGCCTCAGTCCATAGGTGCTCACAGCCACGCGGATGGTCCCTCCCGGGAGGGGGAATGAGACAGGCGGCCGAAGGCGGGCCCTGCGCATGCCATCGCGGTAGAGCTGTACATACACCTCGCCCTCTTCATCGCCTCCGTGCCGGACATCGACGGACCATGTCTCGGGGATTCCGTTCAGGCCCTGGACCCGAAGATGGAAAAGGGAGCGGGAAAACGCCTGCCACCAGCGAAACGGCTGCAGTGCGTCAGCGTCGCCCGGTTTCACTTGTTCCAACATGTCTGCCTCCCAAACCGAGTCCGCCCTGGATGGGCGGTACCTGATTCAGACAGCAGACACTATGTTCCCGGAACAGGGTCAACCCCTGCTTCACCTGCCGCTGCAGCGAGCTACGCGACTACCAGGTCCTGCCCATCGGGCTTATGGTTGGCGAGCGCCGTGCTTTGGACCGCCGGGTCTTCGTAGGTGTTCCAGTAGTAGGTCATCGTCTTGGCGGAAAAGAGTCCGGTGTAGATCGTTTTCTCGAAGGCACCGTCCCCCATGGCTGCGCTGCCCTCCACCATGGCAACCTGCTGCAGCGTGTGGAAGGCACGGCTGACGTTGTCCGCCTCGGTTGTCTTCTGCGGATAGTGCGCGTGGACATAGGCTGCCCGCACGAAGCGCGACGGCGAGTAGTAGTCCCCGGGAATGCCGCGCATCAGCGAGCCCGAACCGAACGGGGTCAGGTGCGCCTGGTTGAGAACGACTTCCTGGGGGAACTCGGGGGACAGGTTGAGGTAATTGCGCAGGTTCTCGTGGTGCCAGTTAAAACCGGGCTGGTTGGTGAGCACATCGACGTCGTCGTGGAAGACCTCCATGCCCGCGCTGGTGTACTCCACCACGATGGCACGCTTCGCGTCACCGATGATCCAGTGCAGCATTGAGCTCGGGTACTTGTCATTGATGGGCCGGTCCACGATGGCGACGCTGCCCAGCGCTGCCTCGACTTCGTCCACACTGGCGAACTGCGAAGCCACCCAGAGCGGGAACTCGAACGCGGGAACATTGACCGCACCCGTGACCTGGTCCGGTGCGTAGTGGGCGTATCCCGGGAAGTTCAGTCCGGCTACGGCCAGCCCAACGTCGTTGCCGCAGTCGAAGTACAGCGGCGTGTCTTCCTCCACAATCCCCATGCCGATGACAGCGTGTTTGATTTCCTGTACGGCGCCAAACGGTGATTTCGGCGTGTATCCGGTGGGTGTCACCACCACCCGTTCGCCGTAACCGTTGGTCCAGTCCAGGTTGCGGGCGAGATAAAGGTTGCCGCTGCCGTCTGTGTACCTGATACCTGTGCACATGTTGATGCTCCCTGTTCCTGGGAAGTCGCTGTTCCTCCCGCGGTCTTCAGGTTAGGCCTGTGACGCGGGTCTGCGGCAGGTGCCCCGGCCAAACGGGAAGCTGCGTGCACAGATCGGTTCGGGAGCCTGCGGACGGTTGCCTCGCCCGCGTCTTTTTTTGGGGGGTTGACTTGGTTCCGGGAACACAGTTTCTACTGCTTCCACTACCCGAGGGACAGGCCCTCGTGCAGGAGACAAGGAACCAGTTCGATGAACCCCACCCAGGAACTCGTCCACAACTTTCAGGAGCTTCTAGGCCAGGTGCCTGAGCTCCTTCAGCCCTTCATCCTCATGCTCGCAGCCGCTATTCCGTTCCTTGAGGGTGAAGCAGGCGCAATAATCGGCGTCGTCGGCGGGCTGAATCCCGTCCTCGCGGCCGTCGCGGCCGCCATCGGCAACTTTGCCAGCGTGGCGCTGGTGGTGTTTGTTACCTCGCGGGCGCGGACCGCCGTCACCACCCGGGTTGACGCCCGGGCCGAGGCAGCAGCTGCGGCAGCGGGCGGCACGACGCTTGTTGCGGCCCGTACCGCCAAGCCGGAGTCCAAGGGGCGCATCCGCTTCAAGCGCTGGCTTGTCCGCTTCGGTGTCCCGGGAGCAAGCATCCTGGGCCCGCTGGCCATTCCCACGCAGTTCACGGCGTCGATCCTCGTCGCAGGCGGAACCTCCCGCCGCTGGGTCCTGCTCTGGCAGGGCGTGGCGATCATTATTTGGACCACCATTTCCACGGTTCTCATCTGGAGTGCGCTCACGTTCGTCGTAGGGGTCTAGGACCCCATGGCGGCCACATCGCCGGCCACCGCGTTCATCCGGTCCTCGAACTGGTGTCCCCCGGAGTCATGGCGGCGGATCACCGCACCAGGCAGCAGCCCTTCGAACCGTTCAAGGTGTTCGAAGGGCACTGTGCGGTCGTCGCGGCAGTGGTGCAGGAACACCGGCAGACCCGGAGGCAACGTGAAATCCTCAGGCAGCGCATATTCAGCCTGCCAGCCCTCCGATCCCCAGAACGGGGTTGCCAGCAGCACCATCCCCCGGGGCAGGGGGTCCGGGCGTGCAGCTGCGAGACGAAGCAGGGCCATAGACGCTCCGAACGAATGCCCGACGATCACAGTCTCCGGCTCCATTGCCTCATCGATACCGCTCAGCCAGGAACCGGCAGTCATGTCTTCGTCAGGGAAACGGGGCATCGCCACCGGGACCCGCAGCCGGGAACGCAGTTCCTCCGCGATCGGCTGATCATCCGTCCATCCGCCTGCTCCATGCAGAAACAGAACTTCCACTGCCTGCCACCGCCTTCCTGTTGATCTCCCTCCACTCTCCCGCAGCGGCAGGGCTGCCAACAGGGGAGAACCCAAGTGTCCGCGTTCGGGCTGTGCCTGCCCGAACGGATGCGTCTGCTGCTGACGGGGAGGAACCGGCGCTGCTAGCGTTCATCCTCCGGCGGGAGTTCTCCTGCCGGTTCCGGCCTGCAGGGACAGGAGCCCGACATGCCCGCAGAACAGCTGAACGTGATCATTCACGGGGCCGGGGGAGCGATCGGCGGGGCCGTGGCAGAGGAATTCGCCCGCCGCGGAGCGCGGCTGTTCCTCGCCGGGCATGGTGAGTCCTCCGTACACGCCACGGCGGATAAAGTCCGGGCGCTGGGCGGGGACGCGCACACCAGCCGGGTTGATGCCTACAGCCGGGTTGAAGTGGACGCACACACCAACGCGGTGGCCGATACCGCGGGACGAATCGACGTGATGTTCAACGCTGTGGAGATTCCCCGGGTCCAGGGTATTCCGCTGGTGGAGATGGACGCAGACGACGTCGTTGCTCCCGCCGCCGCATGGCTGCGTACCCAGTTCCTCACCGCCCGGTCCGCCGCCGGCTACATGGTGCCTCAGGGCAGCGGGACCATTCTGATGCTCTCAGCGTCTCCCGCCAGACTGGCACTTGCCGGTGTCGGGGGCTTCGCCGCGGCCTGCGCCGCCGTCGAAGCACTGACCCGTACCTTTGCCGCTGAAACCGGAGCAGCCGGAGTCCGGACGGTCTGCCTGCGTCCGCACCGGATCCGGGAGACGATCGGCAGCACACCGGACCTGCCCATGGAGCTGGAGGAGTTCACCCGGTTCCTGGAATCCCTGACCACCAGCGGCACCCTCCCCACGCTCGGGGACGTTGCCCGGGCCGCCGTCTTCGCGGCCACGGGAGGGGCAGCCAGCATGAACGGCACGGTGCTGAACCTAACCGGCGGCATGAGCCCGGACTAAGGGCGCCCACCCTGCCCGTAGAGCCGTGCCGTTGGCTACACTGCCTGCACATGCAGGGGATCGCGGATCACTTTCCGCCGGTGAGCATTGTTGGCGGCGGTGTCATTGGACTGACGACGGCGGTGATCCTCGCCGAACGGGGACACCGGGTCGAGGTCACGGCAGCCGCATACGGGGAGGGTACGGCTTCCTATGCCGCGGCAGCGCTGATCGGGCCCGCAGTGCCGGTGTTCGGAGAGCAGGTCACAGCGTGGACGGAGACCGGGATGGCAGCGTTCAGTGCGCTGGCCCGTGGCCAGGCACCCGGTGTGCGGATGCAGACCGGCCGGCTGGTCAGCTCCATGACCGAGGAGCCGCCGGACTGGGCGGCCCGGGTGCCCGGTTTCCGCCCCTGCGGCAGGGACGAAGCAGCCGGCTACCCCACGGCCTTCTGGGCTGAGCTGCCAGTCGTGGATATGCCGCCGTACCTGCAGTACCTCCGGCACCGGGTTCAGGCTGCCGGCGGAACGCTGCGCACCGGTGAGGTAACGGATCTGACCAGCCACTCTTTGTCCGGGAGTGTAGTCGTCAACTGTGCCGGTGCCGGTGCCCGGGCGCTCGCAGAGGATCCGGACGTTAGTGCTGTGCAGGGACTAAGTGTGATGGTCCCCAACCCCGGACTGGACAGCTTCTTCTACGAAGCCGGGCCCGGGGACTGGGTGTCCTGGTTCTGCCACGGTGACCTGCTCAGCCTGGGCGGTGTTGCCCGAACGGAGGCCATTGCGGACCAGGCTGCCGCCGC
Source organism: Arthrobacter sp. NPDC055585 (assembly GCF_053619115.1). Taxonomy (NCBI): domain Bacteria; kingdom Bacillati; phylum Actinomycetota; class Actinomycetes; order Micrococcales; family Micrococcaceae; genus Arthrobacter; species Arthrobacter sp. NPDC055585. The sequence goes on along the minus strand of NZ_JBSHIT010000012.1, from coordinate 48,375 downwards.
GGCGGAGATTATCGCCCGGTGTGCGGCCGTGGAACCACGGCTGGCTTCCCTGCAGCAGCGGGAGGTCCGTGCCGGTGCGCGGCCGGTGCGGCCCGTGCCCCGCCTGGAGTGGGACACCTCCGGTCCAGTGCCGGTACTCCACCACTACGGCCACGGCAGCGTGGGCGTCACCGTTTCCTGGGGAGCCTCCTACGACGCGGCTGAACTGGTCGGCCGGCTGCTCAGGTGAGGACTGCGTCACAATTCATCAATTTGGACGGTGTCCAGCATTATGAACTGGTGACGAACACAGACCTTATCCCGGCAGACGGTGCCGCGGCCGCGGAACCCGTTCCCCAGCGCCGCGCGCGCATTCGAACCTACGTGGCGCTCTTCGCCGGCGTGCTCATTGCCAATGCAGCGCTCTTCGGCTGGGGCCTCGCGGAGGGGTGGTGGCATCCGCACGCCTCCAGCCTGCAGGTCATCGCCGCCATCTCGCAGATCAACATCCTGTTCTCGATCCTGCCGCGCCAGCACTGGATGGTGAACCTGCTGTCCTTCCTGGCCACCAGGGCACCCACGTCCTGGCCGCTCCGGCTGCGCTGGCGGCTGGCTCAGTACTACCACGTGGGCGGACTGCACGTGGGCGGCGCGATTGCGGGAACGCTCTGGTACGTGGTCTACGTCGCCGAGCTGGCGCCCGCTTGGGCGGACGGGGAGGCAGGGTACGACGACGCTTCCCTGGCCATTGCAATTACGGTCGCACTGGTGCTCCTCACTATCTGCGCCCTTGCCGCGCCAGGGTTCCGCACCCGCCACCATGACGTCTTTGAGGCTTCGCACCGGTTCGGCACCTGGACCGTTCTGGTCCTGGGCTGGGCGAACACGCTGATCCTCGCCCATCTGCAGACGCCGGACCGCACGTTTGGCGAGGCGCTGCTGGCGTCGCCGATTTTCTGGATGCTTGTGGTTTCCACCGGACTTGCGCTCTGGCCCTGGCTGCTGCTGCGGAAGGTGCCCATCACCACCGAGCGGCCCTCGAACCACACCATCATTGTCCGGCTGGACCACGGCTTTGTTCCGCCCGTTGGCACTACCCGGGCGATCAGCCGGCACCCGCTGCTGGGCTGGCATCCCTTTGCCTGCATTCCGGCTGCACCGGGGGAGAGCGGCTACCGGATGGTCATTTCCCGTGCAGGCGGCTGGACCAGCGAATTCATTGAAAACCCACCGCGCCATGTCTGGGTCCGCGGCATCCCGACCGTCGGCGTCGCCAATGCCAAGCGTCTTTTCAACCGTGTGCTCTACATTGCCACGGGCAGCGGCATCGGCCCCGCCCTGGGGCACCTGCTCACGGACACCCAGGGCGCCAGGCTCGTCTGGGTGACAAAGACCCCGCGCGCCACCTACGGTGACGGCCTGGTCACCGAGGTGGAGAAGGCACAGCCGGAGGCGGTCATCTGGAACACCAGCGAGCAGGGCAAGCCGGATGTTTTCGAACTGTCCTACGAAACCTTCAAAGCATCTGGTGCCGACGCCGTGATCATCGTGTCCAACAAGGCCGTGACCGGGCGCGTGGTCAGCGAATTCGAACGCCGCGGCATCCCCGCCTTCGGACCCATCTGGGATTCCTGACCCCGGCAGGCATGGAGGCACCGAATGTGAACTGGTAGCTTCGGCTTCCACGAACTGAGGAGTGCACAGTCATGGGCAGAGGGCAGCACGGACGCCGCAGCGGCACCGCTGCGGCGGTGGCAACGGCGGCCGTGCTGGCCCTGTCCGCCTGCAGTGCCGGGCCCGGACAGGAACAGCGCGCACCGGGGACGTTGGTGTCCACAGCGGCGCTCTCCGAACCGGAGACCATCAGCACCGGGCTCGCGTCGCCGTGGTCCATCGCGTTCCTGGACAGCACGCCGCTGGTCAGTGAACGGGATTCGGGCCGGATCCTGGAGCTCGACGGCGACGGGAACCAGCGTGAAGTGGGCCTGATCGACGCGCAGGGACGCGGCGAGGGCGGTCTGCTGGGCATCGCGGTCCGGGACGGCTACCTTTACAGCTACCTGACGGCAGGTGACGAGAACCGGATCGAGCGCCGTGAACTGAGCGGAGCGCCCGGGGCGCTCACCCTGGGGAAGCCCGAGCATGTGCTCTCCGGCATCCCCGCGGGTCCGGTGCACAACGGCGGACGCCTGGCCTTCGGCCCGGACGGGATGCTGTACGCAACCGCCGGCGACGCCGGGAACCGGGCCAGCGCCCAGGACACAGGATCACTGGCGGGAAAGATCCTGCGGCTGGCGCCCGACGGCGGTGTGCCCGGGGACAATCCATTCCCCGGATCGCCGGTGTACAGCTACGGGCACAGGAACCCGCAGGGCATCGCCTGGGACAGCGAAAGAACGCTCTACGCCAGCGAGTTCGGCCAGGACACCTGGGACGAACTGAACGTGATTGAACCCGGCGGCAACTACGGCTGGCCCGACGCCGAGGGGATCGCGGACCGGGAGGGGTTCGTCGACCCCGTGCAGCAGTGGGAACCCGCCGCCGCCAGCCCCAGCGGCATCGCCGTGCTGGGGAACTCGCTGTTCATCGCGAACCTGCGCGGGGAACGCCTGCGGGAAGTGCCGCTGGAAGAGACAGGCAGCGCCGTCGAACATCTGGCCGGCGAAGGCCGGCTCCGCGACGCAGTGGCCGCTCCGGACGGCAGCCTCTGGGTACTGACCGGCAACACGGACGGGAGAGGCACTCCGGGAGCGCAGGATGACCGCATCCTGCGCCTGGAGCTTCAGCCCTGACCGCTGCCCTCAACATTTCCTCGGCAAGGACGTACGATATCCGGCACCGCCATGACATCCGCCTGACCTGTAAGGGGACATCCGTGCCAGAAGTAATCGTTGCCGGCGCCGGACCGACGGGGATTTTCCTGGCCAGTGAGCTGCGCCTGCACGGCGTGGACGTGGTGGTCCTGGACCGGGAACCGGAACCGAACACCATCATCCGTGCCCTGGGCCTGCACTCCCGCAGCATCGAAATCATGGACCAGCGCGGGCTGGGGGAGCACTTTGCTGCCGCCGGGACACGGTATCCGCTGGACGGGTTCTTCGCGGGCATCCTCCGAAGCGCGCCGGAACTGGACACCACCCACCCCTACGTCCTGGGGATACCGCAGACGGAGACCGAGACCCTGCTCACCCGGCGCGCGCTCGAACTTGGGGTCCAGATCCGGCGCGGCAGTGAAGTTGCCGGCCTGGCACAGGACGATTCCGGTGTTCTGGCCACGCTGACGGACGGGACCGGGATCCGGGCCCGGTACCTCGTGGGCTGCGACGGCGGCCGCAGCACTGTCCGGTCCCTGGCCGGGATCGGTTTTCCGGGGGAGCCGAGCAGACGGGAGTTCCTGCTGGGCGAGGTCGAGCTCGCGGCGCCGCCGGAAGAAGTGGCTCAGGTTTCAGCCCGGGTCCGCGAAACCCACCGCGACTTCGGCGCCGGGCCCGTGGAAGGCGGCGCCTTCCGGGTAGTAGTTCCGGCTGAAGGCGTTGCCGAAGACCGCAGCGTGCCGCCTGCCCTGGAGGAACTGAAGCAGCAGCTGCGCACTTACGCCGGCACGGACTTTGGTGCCCATTCAGCGCGGTGGATCTCCCGTTTTGGGGACGCCGTCCGGCTGGCCGATTCCTACCGTGCCGGGAGGGTGTTCCTGGCCGGCGACGCAGCGCACGTTCATCCGCCCTTCGGCGGCCAGGGGCTGAATCTTGGCCTGCAGGACGCGCTGAACCTTGGCTGGAAGCTCGCTGCCGCCGTGAACGGCTGGGCACCCGAAGACCTGCTGGACACCTACTTCACCGAACGGCACCCGGTGGCGGCCGACGTCCTGAACATCACCCGCGCCCAGTCCGAACTGGTTTCCACCGAGCCCGGGCCGCGTGCGGTGCGCAAGCTGCTCACGGAACTGATGGAGTTCGACGCCGTCAACCGGCACCTGATCGGCAAAATCACGGCGCTGGACATCCGCTATGACTTCGGACCGGGTCCGGCCCAGCTCGGCCGCCGGCAGCGGGATATCCGGCTGGGCCAGGGCACACTCTATGATCGGATGCACACCGGACGCGGAGTCCTGCTGGCCCGGACGGGAGAGCTGCTGCTGGAAGGCTGGGAAGACCGGGTGGACCAGATCGTGGAACCGGAATGGGAACCGCAGACGCCGTCACTGCTGCTGCGACCGGACGGACATGTGGCCTGGCTGGAAAGCGAGCCTGACGACGACGGCGGGCCCTCGTCCGGCAGCCAGGCGGACCTGGTGGATGCGCTGGAGACCTGGTTCGGGCCGCCGAGCCTGCCAAGCATGGTGCAGCTGGCCAACCTGACCTGAAAAAGACTCAGCGCGGCAGAGCCCGCCCAAGATGAAGGATCCGCCATGACCGACGGAATACTCGCATTCGGGATCTCCCTCAACGTTCCCGACCCGGCCGCCTCAGCTGCCTTCCTTGCCCGGAACTTCGGGTTCCTTACCGAAATGCAGGATGAGGGTTTCGTTTCGCTGAAACATCCCGACGGCGGGCCGAACGTCGTCTTCCTGCGCACCGGCCTTCCCACCTTCAAACCCGCAGAGATTGCCGGGCGTGCGCGCGACGGCCTGCTCCTGGTGCTGGTGGTCGCTGACCTGGACGAGCGCCACGGTCGTCTGGCAGCCGCGGGCGCCGACGTCGTTACCCCGCCGGAAACCGAGCCATGGGGCGAACGCTACGCCCAGTACCGGGACCCGAACGGCCTGATCATTCAGCTGGTGCAGTGGGTCTGACGGCGGCACTGGATCCCTCCCGGGCGTCGAGCCGGAACACGCGGATACCGTCGACCACCTGTGAATCGGCGAGCGAGGGACGGGCAGCCTGCGGTCAAAGGGCAATGCCCGAGCCGGCACCGGTGAGGCGGGAAGCACGGTACGGCCGGGAGCGGATGCCGCTGCGCATGATGTTGGGCGGATCCCCTAATCAGCCCATGTCAGCTGCCGGTGGAGGACAAACGGGTGTCCGCTGGAAGCGCTGCGCGACGGGGAGGAAATCCCCTGTGCCGCAGACGCCCCATAACAGGTAGGCTAAGACAGCCGGTAAGGCACGAACGGTAAGCGAGTGTACACATGGCCAGCCGCCGCAATGGCAGCATGGCCGGTTCTTTTTGGGGAGGAAACACCATGGCGGGCGAGGAATACAACGCCGCACGAGCGGACGATCAGCGTGGCTTCAGCGCGGAGGACACGACGTCGATCAGCCTTCCGCCTCTCTCCGATGCCACGTCCATCGAACCGAAGCTCAGCGCTGACGAGCGCGCCGCCGTCGCTGCGCTTCCGTCAGGCTCTGCACTGCTGATTGCGCACACCGGACCGAACGCCGGAGCCCGTTTCCTGCTGGACCAGGATGTGACGACGGCCGGACGCCACCCCAACGCGGATGTCTTCCTGGACGATGTCACGGTTTCCCGCAAGCATGTGGAGTTCCGCCGCACCCCGGAAGGATTCCGTGTGGTGGATTCAATGAGCCTGAACGGCACCTACGTCAACAACGACCGCGTGGACAATCTGCTGCTGCGCACCGGAAACGAAGTCCAGATCGGCAAGTTCCGGCTCACCTTCTACGCTGCTCGCCCGGCTGCCGGCACGGCTTAAAGGCGGGACGCGGATGCCAGGACCAGATGCTGCGCGGCGGGCCATCGGCTCTGCCGCGGAGCGTTCGCGCCCGCTGGTACTGAACATCGGGCAGGTCCTGGCGGACCTGAGTGCCGAGTTTCCGGGGATCAGCGCCTCCAAAATCAGGTTTCTGGAGGAGAAGGGCCTGGTATCCCCGCAGCGCACCGCTGCGGGCTACCGGAAATACACCTCGCAGGACGTTGAGCGGCTGCGCTTTGTCCTGGCCCTGCAGCGCGACCAGTACCTGCCGCTGAAAGTCATCAAGGATTACCTCGATGCCGTGGACCGGGGGGAGCGTCCGGAATCGCTGCCCGGCGGCATCAGCCTGGCGCCCCGGGCAGTGTCCGACCAGCTGGCCGAGGAACTCGCGGCCCGTTCCCGTGCACGCCTGCTGTCCTTCGATGAGCTGGTGGCTGAGTCCGGTGCCTCGGCGGAGCTTGTCCGCAGCCTGATCAGTTTTGGTCTTATCAGCGCTGAAGCCCAGCAGTATGATGAACACGCCCTGAAGGTCGCCAAAGCGTGCCGCCAGCTCGAAGCCCACGGCATCGAACCACGGCACCTGCGGCCCTTCCGGGCGGCAGCGGACCGGGAAATCGGACTGGTGGAACGGGCCATTGCCCCCGTTGCCTCACGACGGGACGTTGCCTCGCAGGCACGGGCTGCCGAGACAGCCCGGGAGATCAGCGACCTCTGCCTGAGCCTGCACAGTGCCCTGGTCCACGGACAAATAGCCCGGATGGAGAGCTGACGCAGATGCAGGAAGTCGAAGTGGTGGGCGTTCGGATCGAGCTGCCCTCCAACCAGCCCCTGGTCCTGCTGAAGGAAGCTGAGGGAGAGCGGCACCTGCCGATCTGGATCGGCGCTCCCGAAGCCAGCGCCATCGCGTTTGTGCAGCAGGGGATTGTTCCGCCGCGCCCCATGACCCATGACCTGATGGTCAGCGTCATCAAAGCCCTGGGCCGCCGGGTTACCGAAGTCCGCCTCGTTTCAGTGGAAGATACCGTCTTCCACGCCGAACTGGTGTTCGACGACGGCACGAGGGTGGGCTCGCGCGCCTCCGACGCGATCGCCGTCGCACTGCGGGTACCGTGCCCGATCATGTGCGCGGAGACCGTCCTGGAGGAAGCCGGGGTCCGGATCACGGAGTCCGACGCCGATGACGATGAAGACGAGGCAGAGAACGCAGAGCAGGAACTGCGGCAGTTCCGTGAGTTCCTGGCCGACGTCGAACCCGAGGATTTTGAGCGCTGAAGAATTCGACACGCTCCAAAAAAACCGGCTACATCTTTGACCTAGCCTGCGCACGGATCTAACGTCGAAGCATAGAGTTCCCATTGCGCCAATGGGTTACCGGAGACACACTAGTGAGACCGCGGGCATACATGCCGGCAGGAACCATGTCCAGCTGCACGCTGGCGGTCCCTCTCCCTCCGGCAGCCGTGCGGCTACAGACTTCGCGGGGACCGTTACTAGGAGGAACAGTGAGTCCGAAAGGCGATGCCGGCGAACACCGCGCCGCAGCACCCGGAAAGGTTCTGCCGGCAAGTGCCCAGGGACTGCTGTTCACGGAAGACCTTCCCGTCCTCGATGAAGACGCAGGGTACCGCGGTCCCACGGCCTGCAAGGCTGCAGGCATCACCTACCGGCAGCTCGACTACTGGGCACGCACCGGACTGGTCGAGCCCGCCGTGCGCGGTGCCTCCGGCTCCGGAACCCAGCGCCTGTACAGCTTCCGGGACATCCTCGTCCTGAAGGTCGTCAAGCGGCTCCTGGACACCGGGGTTTCGCTGCAGCAGATCCGCACCGCGGTTGAGCACCTGCGCGAACGCGGAGTTGAGGATCTTGCCCAGATCACTCTGATGAGCGACGGCGCCAGCGTCTACGAGTGCACCTCCGCTGACGAGGTCATCGACCTGGTACAGGGCGGACAGGGCGTCTTTGGCATCGCTGTCGGCCGCGTCTGGCGCGAAGTTGAAGGCAGCCTCGCCCAGCTTCCCAGCGAGCACGCAGATGACCACTCCTACCCGGAGGATGAACTCAGCCGCCGCCGTGCGGCCCGCAAGATCAGCTAGTTTTCACACCTGGACAAAAGGCCGCTTCCCTTCAGGGGAAGCGGCCTTTTGCGGTTTCGAAGTCCTAGCCGGCGTGTCGGCGCATCACCCGGTTGCGTACGCTGCCGGTCTGCACCAGGTTCTTCAGAAGTGCGTCAAAGGAGCTGGCCGCCTGCTTGGCGGAATCTCCCGGCCAGTGGTGCACGGAATGGGCAGCACCCTGGATCTGCTGCCAGTTGGCATGTTCGGCAATGTTCGGTTCCATCAAAAGGTCACCGAACATCTGCTTCATTTCGGCCAGCCGGAACGTGTGTTCGTTGGAGGTGGGACGGACACGGTTGGCCACGATTCCGGCCGGTGCAAGGTTGGGGGCGAATTCCTGCCGGAACAGATCCAGGGCCCGCATGGTCCGTTCGGTTCCGGCAACGGAAAAGAGGCCCGGTTCGGCGACCAGCAGTACACGGTTGCTGGCGCTCCATGCCATCCGGGTCAGCCCGTTCAGCGACGGCGGGCAGTCGATCAGCACCAGGCCGTACCCGCTGACCTTGCCCAGCAGGGTTGAAAGCCTGCGCAGGTCGCGCTTGCCGAGGTCCGGGCGGTCATAGATGCCGGAATAGGCCGAACCCATGGCGACGTCCAGTACAGGGCGGCGGTTCGGATCACTGCCGGGCTGCTTGGCGGCGGTTTCAACCCAGCCGCTGGGAACCACGTTCGCTGCCAGATCGGCACGCCGGGCGCTGCGCAGCATGTCTCCGATACCGAGGTTGTCCCCGGGAGAGACGGCCAGGCCCGTGGTGGCATCGGCATGCGGATCCAGATCCACTACGAGGGTAGGGATGCCGGCAGCCAGAGCGGCTGATGCCAGGCCCAGCGTCACGGAGGTCTTGCCGACGCCGCCCTTCAGGCTGCTGATGCTCACTACTTGCACTTGTTGAACCAATACCTAACGTGTCGAGGGATCACGGGCGCCGGGTCCGTGCCAGGGAACCGTAATCATTCTATGTGACGCAACCCGACAGTCCCGGCAAGTGGGAGTTTGCACATTGGCGCCGTGCACTGAACTATGTTCGATGTGATGTGTCTTACGCATGCTTGCCGTTTGTGCAGGCCGTGCCGAGACTAAAAGCTAGCCCAACGGTCCGTTCCACCACCGCAACGACGCAGGAGTGCAATGTTCTCGAAGATCCTGGTAGCCAACCGTGGCGAAATTGCCATCCGTGCCTTCCGCGCGGCCTACGAACTCGGCGCCAAGACAGTCGCCGTGTTCCCGCATGAGGACCGCAACTCCATCCACCGGCAGAAGGCTGATGAGGCTTACCTGATCGGAAGCGAAGGGCACCCGGTCCGCGCCTACCTGGATGTGGATGAGATCATCCGCGTAGCCAGGGAAGCCGGCTGCGACGCGATCTACCCCGGCTACGGGTTCCTTTCCGAGAACCCCCAGCTGGCACGCGCGGCCAAGGAAGCCGGGATCACCTTCATCGGCCCGGACGCGGACATCCTGGAACTGGCCGGACACAAGGTCCACGCGCTGAACGCCGCCCGGGAGGCCGGCATCCCCGTACTGCGCTCAACGGCACCCAGCGCCGACGCCGATGAACTGCTGGCAGAAGCCGAGGAAATCGGCTTCCCCATTTTCGTCAAGGCCGTCGCAGGCGGCGGCGGGCGCGGTATGCGGCGGGTGGACACCGCCCGTGACCTGCCTGAAGCGCTGCAGGCCGCCATGCGCGAAGCGGATTCAGCCTTTGGTGATCCGACGGTCTTCCTGGAGCAGGCCGTCCTGCGGCCGCGCCACATTGAGGTGCAGATCCTCGCTGACAACGAGGGCAACGTCATCCACCTCTTCGAGCGTGACTGCTCCCTGCAGCGCCGGCACCAGAAGGTCATCGAAATCGCTCCGGCGCCGAACCTGGATGAGAACATCCGCCAGGCGCTTTACCGCGACGCCGTGACCTTCGCGAAGTCCCTGAACTACGTCAACGCGGGAACGGTGGAGTTCCTGGTGGACACCATCGGTGAGCGCGCCGGACAGCACGTCTTCATCGAAATGAACCCGCGTATCCAGGTGGAGCACACCGTCACCGAAGAGATCACCGACGTTGACCTGGTCCAGTCGCAGATGCGCATCGCCGCAGGCGAGAACCTGGCGGACCTGGGACTGGTGCAGGACGAACTGCAGATCCGCGGAGCCGCCCTTCAGTGCCGCATCACCACCGAGGATCCAGCCAACGGCTTCCGTCCCGACGTCGGAAAGATCAGTGCCTACCGCTCCGCCGGCGGCGCAGGCGTGCGCCTGGACGGCGGCACCGTCTACGCCGGCGCGGACATCAGCCCCCACTTCGACTCGATGCTGGTCAAGCTCACTTGCCGCGGCCGGAACTACCCTGCCGCCGTCAACCGTGCCCGGCGCGCACTGGCCGAGTTCCGCATCCGCGGTGTTTCCAGCAACATCTCCTTCCTGCAGGCCGTCCTGGAGGATCCCGACTTCGTGGCCGGCGACGTCGCGACGTCCTTCATCGAGGAGCGTCCGGAACTGCTGAGCGCCCGCGGACCGGCTGACCGCGGCACCAAGCTGCTGAACTGGCTGGCGGACGTGACTGTCCACAAGCCAAACGGTGACCTGCCGGCGCACATCGATCCGCGGGAGAAGCTGCCCACTGACCTTCCCGAGCCCAGGCCCGGATCCCGCCAGCGGCTCCAGGAACTCGGCCCCGAAAAGTTCGCCGCCGAGCTTCGGGCCCAGCAGGCGCTGGCCGTCACGGACACCACCTTCCGCGACGCCCACCAGTCCCTGCTCGCGACCCGCGTCCGAACCCGGGACCTGGTCGGCGCTGCTCCCGCCGTGGCTGCCCTGACACCAGAACTGCTTTCCGTTGAGGCCTGGGGCGGTGCCACGTACGACGTCGCACTCCGCTTCCTCGGCGAGGACCCCTGGGAGCGCCTGGACGCGCTGCGCCAGGCGCTGCCCAACATCTGCATCCAGATGCTGCTCCGCGGACGTAACACGGTTGGCTACACGCCGTACCCCACCGAGGTTACTGACGCGTTCGTTGAGGAGGCAGCGGCCGCCGGTGTCGATATCTTCCGTATCTTCGACGCCCTGAACGACGTCAGCCAGATGGCCCCGGCCATCGAAGCGGTCCGCCGCACCGGAACAGCCGTCGCCGAAGTGGCACTCTGCTACACGGCTGACATGCTCGATCCGCAGGAGAAGCTCTACACCCTGGACTACTACCTGGACCTCGCCCAGAAGATGGTCGACGCCGGGGCGCACATCCTGGCCATCAAGGACATGGCAGGCCTGCTCCGTCCCGCCGCAGCCGCCAAGCTGGTTGCCGCGCTGCGCGAGCGCTTTGACCTGCCGGTCCACCTGCACACCCATGACACCGCAGGCGGCCAGCTGGCAACGCTGCTCGCCGCCGCAGAAGCAGGCGTGGACGCAGTGGACGTTGCCAGCGCAACCCTGGCCGGCACCACCAGCCAGCCCTCGGCGTCGTCACTGGTGGCAGCACTTGCCCACACGGAGCGGGACACCGGCCTGGACCTGGCCGCCGTCAGCTCGCTCGAACCGTACTGGGAAGCCGTCCGCCGGGTCTACGCTCCGTTCGAGTCCGGGCTTGCCGGTCCCACCGGGCGAGTCTACCGGCACGAAATTCCCGGCGGGCAGCTTTCCAACCTGCGCCAGCAGGCGATCGCGCTGGGCCTGGGGGAGCGCTTCGAAGCGATCGAGGACATGTACACCGCGGCGGACCGCATGCTGGGCCGCCTGGTTAAGGTCACGCCGTCCTCCAAGGTGGTTGGGGACCTTGCCCTGCAGCTCGTCGGCAGCAACGTTGCACCGGATGACTTCGAAGAGAACCCGCAGAATTACGACATCCCGGATTCCGTGATCGGGTTCCTCAGCGGTGAACTGGGAGATCCCCCCGGCGGCTGGCCGGAGCCCTTCCGCACCAAGGCACTGCAGGGCCGCAAGCCCAAACCCCGCCACGTGGATCTGACCGAGGTGGACCAGCAGGGCCTGCGCGGGGACTCAGCCACCCGACGCGAGACGCTGAACCGGCTGCTCTTCGCCGGCCCCGCCCGCGAGTTCGCCACCACCCGGGAAACCTACGGCGACCTCTCCGTCCTGGACACCCGCGACTACCTCTTCGGTTTGCGCCCGGGCGTGGAGCACGTGGTGGAACTCGAAAAGGGCGTCCGGCTGATCGCCACCCTGGAAGCCGTCTCGGAGCCGGATGAAAAGGGCATGCGCACCGTCATGACCACCCTGAACGGACAGATGCGTCCGGTCATGGTGCGCGACCGCAGCGTCACCACCGATGCCAAGGTTGCTGAACGCGCCGATCCGGCCCAGCCCGGACACGTTGCTGCTCCCTTTGCCGGCGCCGTCACAGTCACCGTAGAGGAAGGCGCGCAGGTCGGTGCCGGAGAAACGGTGGCCACGATCGAGGCCATGAAGATGGAAGCGTCCATCACCGCGCCGGTGGCCGGCACGGTCAAGCGCCTGGCCGTCAGCGGTGTGCAGCAGGTGGACGGCGGGGACCTGCTGGTGGTCATCGAGCAGGCGTAAGCCACCGCACAGGAACTGAATACGCCGGAGCCGGCGCCGATAGACTGGCAGAGTGACTCACTACGATCTCGCCATCATCGGCTCCGGCTCCGGCAATTCCCTGATTACCCCCGATTGGGACAACCGCAAGGTGGCCGTTATTGACGGCGGCACCTTCGGAGGGACCTGCCTGAACGTCGGCTGTATCCCCACAAAGATGTTCGTCTATCCGGCCCAGCTGGCAGCCTCGGCGGCCGAGGCCGGACGGCTTGGAGTGGACCAGCGGGTGGAGAAAGTCCGCTGGCGCGAAATCCGGGACAGGATCTTCGGCCGGATTGACGCCATCTCCGAAGGCGGGCGGCGCTACCGGGCCGAGGAACTGGAGAACGTAACGCTCTACAGTGAATACGTCCGTTTCACCTCCCCGCACCGCCTTGAGACCGCCTCCGGCCAGGAGATCACCGCTGACCAGATTGTGGTCGCTGCAGGTTCCCGCCCGGTGCTGCCGGTCATCCCCGGCATCGACCTGCCGCAGGTGCACACCTCGGACACCGTCATGCGGGTGGATGACCTTCCCGGCCGGGTCCTGATCCTGGGCGGCGGGTATATCGCCGCAGAGTTCGGCTTTGTGTTCTCCGCCTTCGGTTCCAAGGTGACCATGGCCGTGCGCTCCGGGGCCCTGCTGCGGGCACAGGACGAAACCGTCTCCGAACGCTTCACCGCTGCGGCATCGGAGCAGTGGGACGTCCGCCTGAACACGCAGGTGCAGTCCCTGGCGGAGAACACTGACGGGTCTGTGCGCGCCGTCCTGGCGGGGCCGGACGGAACCGCGGAGCTCGACGTCGACCTTGTCCTGGTAGCCACCGGACGCGTTCCGAACACGGACCGGTTGGACCCCGCAGCCGCGGGCCTGGACGTTGAACCTGACGGCCGCCTGGTAGTGGATGAATACCAGCGGGTGCTCAGCGGCGGAAAGCCCGTTCCGGGACTGTGGGCACTGGGCGACGTGAGCGGCGCCGACCAGCTCAAGCACGTGGCCAACCTTGAAGCACGCACCGTGGCGCACAACCTGGTGCACCCCGATGACCTTCAGACTTCCTCCCACCGGTTTGTGCCCTCCGCGGTGTTCAGCCACCCGCAGATCGCCTCCGTGGGACTCACCGAAGCCCAGGCTCGCGACTACGCCCTGGCCAACGGCATCGAAATTGCCATGGCGGTGCAGGAATACGGCTCGACGGCGTACGGCTGGGCCATGGAGGACAGCACCGGTTTTGTGAAGCTCCTCGCTGACAACGCCACCGGCCGGCTGCTCGGTGCGCACATCATGGGCCATGAAGCATCCATGCTGATTCAGCCGCTGATTCAGGCGATGGCCTTCGGACTCGATGCCAACACCATGGCACGGGGCCAGTACTGGATCCATCCGGCACTCACCGAGGTTGTGGAGAACGCGCTGCTGTCCCTGGGCACCGCGCCGCAGGGCACCGCCCTGCGCCCCTAGGTCCGGCGGCAGAGTAAAAGGCGGGAGCCCCGGAGGATTCTCCGGGGCTCCCGCCTTTGGGTGTGGTGCCTGCAGTACCGGCTAGACCCGCTGTCCGGTATAGATTTCCTCGACCACGTCGGAGAAGTCCTTGAGCACCTGGGCCCGCTTGATCTTCAGGGACGGGGTGAGGTGGCCGCTGGATTCGGTGAAGTCTGTGGTGACCACTCGGAAGACCTTGATGGCCTCAGCCTGGGACACGGCCTTGTTGGCGCGGTCCACCAGCGCCTGCAGCTCGTCCTGAAGCTGCTGGGACGCGGCGGCCTCGGCCACTGTGGTGGTCGCGGGCATGCCGTGGCGTTCCAGCCAGCCGGGAAGCGCCTCTTCATCAATGGTGATCAGCGCCGAGATGAACGGACGCTGGTCGCCTACGACGACGCACTGGGAGACGATCGCATCCGCACGGATGGAGTCCTCCAGCATGGCCGGGATGACGTTCTTGCCGCTGGCGGTGACGATGATCTCCTTCTTGCGGCCGGTGATCTTCAGGAAGCCGTCGGAGTCCAGCTGCCCGATGTCGCCGGTGCGGAACCAGCCGTCGGCGAAGTTCTCCTCGGTCAGGTCCGGGCGCTTGAAGTAGCCCTTCATCACGCTGATGCCCTTGGTGAGGATTTCGCCGTCGTCCGCGATCTTGACCGCGTTGCCCGGCAGCGGTGCGCCGACGGTGCCGATCTTGATCAGCTGGGGCGTGTTCACGCTGATCGGTGCAGTGGTCTCGGTCAGGCCGTAGCCTTCCAGGACCATGACGCCGATCCCGTCGAAGAAGTGTCCCAGCCGGTCGCCCAGCGGGGCGCCGCCGGAAATCGCGTACTGGACCCGTCCGCCCATGGCGGTGCGGATCTTGGAGTAGAGCAGCTTGTCGAACAGGGCGTGGCGCAGCTTCAGTCCCACGGGGATCTTGCCCGTTTCCTTGGCCTTGGAGTATTCGATGGCGGTCTTGGCGCCGGCGTGGAAGATCTTGCCCTTACCGCCGTCCTCAGCCTTCAGCATCGAGGAGTTGTAGACCTTCTCAAAGACGCGGGGGACCACCAGCAGGAAGGTGGGCTTGTAGCTTTGCAGGTCCGGGAGGAGATTCTTCACATCCGGGGTGTGAGCAACGGTGGAGCCGGCGGCAACGGCCAGAACCGAGATGAACCGGGCGAAGACGTGTGCCAGCGGCAGGAACATGATGGTCTGGGCACCCTCCTTGGCAACCTCGGGCAGCGCTGCCGTGGAGTTGCGGGAAAGGTTGACGAAGTTGCCGTGGGTCAGCTCGCAGCCCTTGGGCTTTCCGGTGGTGCCGGAGGTGTAGATGATCGTTGCCGTGTCGGCCAGGTTCGCTGAGGAGCGGCGGGCTTCGAGCTCTTCATCGGACACGGATGCTCCGGCCTTCCGGAGCTGGTCCAGTCCGCCGCCGTCCATCTGCCAGACGTTCTTCACTGCGGAGAGGTCCTCGTCCGCCCCGGCCTGGCGCACCACGTTTTCATGGCGGGCCGCCTCGACCACGATGCCCACAGCCTCAGAATCACCCAGGATCCACGCGACCTGGGCCGGGGAGGAGGTCTCGTATACCGGCACTGACACAGCTCCGGCGAACCAGATGGCGAAGTCCACCAGCGTCCACTCGTAGCGGGTGCGGGCCATGATGCCCACGCGGTCCCCCTGTCCGATTCCGCTGGCAATCAGTCCCTTGGCAATGCGTGTGACGTCGGCCAGGAACTCGGTCGCGGAGATGTTCTGCCAGGTATCACCGGTTGAGCGCACGGCGAAGAGGGCCGGATTGGAAGGCTTGGCTGCCTGTTCCAGAAGCAGGTCCGTAGTGTTCGTCTCCGGTGCGGATTCCACCAGGACTGGAACGCTGTATTCGCGCACGATAGCTCCTTTGATATCTGTTTGGACGGCGGGTTGCCCCTTAGCCTATAACCTAGATCACATTTTATACTGGCGGGTAACTTTCGAACGCATAACTCTTGCGTGTCCGGGGGGTTGCCCTTTGCCTAGAATGGGTCTTTGATGCGTTCCCCAAACCCAGCTCCCGTCCCCCTTCCGCCTGCTGCGCGGTGGCCGCGCCGACCCGATCCGCTGCGTCCGCGGCGGCCCGTCAGGCTTTCGTCTCCAATGCGCAGGCGTGGCCTGGCCATCGGAATCGACATCGGCGGGACAAAGGTGGCGGCCGGGCTGGTAGATGCCAGCGGTCGGGTGCTGGAAGTCCTGCGACGGTCCACTCCCGGCCAGGATCCGCGCGAAGTTGAGAACGTCATTGTTGAACTGGTGCGCGAGCTTTCCGCCCACAAGCACGTCTGGTCCGTGGGCATTGGCGCTGCGGGGTGGATGGACCTTGCCGGCAGCACGGTGCTGTTCAGTCCGCATCTGGCCTGGCGCAACGAACCGCTGCAGGAGAACCTTGAACGGCTGCTGCGCCGCCGGGTGTACCTGGCGAACGACGCCGACGGCGCGGCCTGGGCGGAATGGCGCTTCGGCGCGGGCAGGGGAGAGAGCAGGCTTGTCTGCATCACCCTGGGCACCGGAATCGGCGGCGCCATGATCATGGATGGACGGCTGGAACGCGGGCGCTTTGGCGTGGCCGGCGAGTTCGGGCACCAGATCATCATGCCGCTGGGCCAGCGCTGCGAGTGCGGCAACCGCGGCTGCTGGGAACAGTACGCCTCCGGCAATGCGCTGGGCCGCGAGGCCCGGGAACTTGCGGCGGCCAACTCGCCGGTGGCACAGGAGATCCTGCGGAGCGTCCAGGGAAACATTCCGGATATCACCGGGGCCGTAGTTACCCGGCTGGCCCTGGAAGGGGACCGCACCGCCATTGAACTGGTCGGCGAGGTTGGCGAATGGCTGGGACTGGGGCTTTCCAATCTGGCTGCAGCGCTGGATCCGGGGATGTTCGTCATTGGCGGCGGACTCAGCGACGCCGGGGAGCTGCTGCTGGAACCGGCCCGCCGTGCCTATGCCCGCAATCTCACCGGCCGCGGATTCCGGCCGGAAGCCCGGATCGAAAAGGCAGCGCTGGGACCGGCTGCGGGGCTGATCGGAGCCGCGGATCTTTCCCGGGTGGCTGCCCGGCGGTGATGCTGCGCTGCGGTTAGACCGCAGCGCCGTCGTCGCCCTCATCCCTGGACTGGGGGAGGCGGAAAAGCAGGTAACCGGCACAGGTGACGAAAATGGCCACGATCCCCAGTACCACCGGCATCGGAGCACCGCGCCAGAGCATGGCAAACAGGAGCAGCAGCAGCGGGCCTCCTGCTGCGCCCAGCCAGGCGAGGATAACCAGCGGCTCACCGCTGCCCAGCGGCGGCGGTTCTTCGGGTATGAAGGACCCGTCTGACTCGTCCTCTTCGGGACTGTAGTCCCGGGGCCCCGGTTCCGCGGGAGGTCGCTGGCCGCGGTGCAGCGGCTGGTTCTCGAAAATGGCGCGTGTGCGGTCCGCAGCGGAGAGCGGCCCTGCTGCCGGGGGGATGCCCGGGCCCGGTGCGGTGTGCGGCGCCTGGCTGCCTTCATCCTTCGGAGCCGGAGGCTGCTGCCGGGGATCGGTCTCCGGGGTTTCCTGTAGCCGCGCCACCAGGTCAAGCCAGGTGGCCTCGTCAGTGGATTCGTTGCGGTCCGGTTCGCGGTCACTCATGCTGTGGCACCTGCACTCACCCGTTGGATGAACTCGTGGGAACGGTCAAAGATCAGTTGTGCGTCATGGTCCATGGTGGCCACGTGGTAGCTGTTTGTCAGCGGGACCACCTCCAAATCGGTGCTGCCTACCAGCTTGCGGAGCAGATCCATGCTGGATTCGGGAACCACCGGGTCCACGGTGGAGCGGAAGGCGATGACGGGCGAGTTTACCCGGGGCAGATGCTCCGCAGTGTCCTTGAAAAGCTTGAGCAGCTGCGCCACGGCCCCCACGGGGGTGCGCGCGTAGGCCCCTTCGTCCTGCCCGGGCAGCCTGATGCTGTTCCCGATCGCCGGAACCGAGGGCATAACGTACTTGAGCAGGTGAGCGTAGCGTGCCCGCGGATCCGCAACCGTCAGGCCCGGATTAACGACGGCGACTCCCGCCACCGGCTGCCGTGCGGCCAGGCGCAGGGCCAGCGCCCCGCCCATTGAGAGACCGGCCGCCACCACGTTCTCGGTTCTGGCAGCGAGCTCGGTGTACGCGTCCTCGTACCCCTGGTACCAGCGCTGCCATGGTGTCCGGGCCAGTTCCTGCCAGGTGGTGCCGTGTCCGGGAAGCAGCGGCAGGCTCACGGCATACCCGGCACCGGCCAGATACCGTGCCCAGCCCAGCATGCTCACGGTGGAACCGGTAAACCCATGGCTGAGCAGTACGCCGGTCGATGCGTTTGGGCCGTCGCCGGCGCTTGAAAACGGTGCCGGGCCCCCAGGGGAAGTCATGACTCTATGGTTGCATTAGGCGGGCAATTTTCCACCCCGCAGGAAACAAAGTCTGCTGTGTCAGCCGGGGCGGAAATTCTACGCTGCCGCTGCGGCGCTTACAGTAGTAGTAAGGGGAGCCAAACGGGTTCCCTGTTTGTCTTGAAATGTCTTGTCCGGACGGGAGAGCTGGCCGCGTGTTCTATTGGGTGATGAAGACGATTTTCATCGGACCGGTGGTGAACCTCCTGTTCAGGCCGTGGGTCAAGGGCATGGACAACGTTCCCGCCACGGGGCCGGCGATTCTCGTCAGCAACCATCTCTCCTTCTCAGACTCGATCTTCCTGCCGCTCGCCGTGCCGCGGCCGGTGAGCTTCCTGGCGAAGTCGGAGTACTTTACCGGCCGTGGAATCAAAGGCAAGCTCACCGCTGCCTTTTTCCGCATGACCAACCAGCTGCCTATTGACCGCTCCGGCGGCGCTGCCTCCGAGGCCGCACTGCGTGCCGGAGTGAAGGTGCTTGAAAGCGGCAACCTGCTGGGCATTTATCCGGAAGGAACCCGCAGCCCGGACGGACGGCTGTACCGCGGCAAAACCGGCGTTGCCAAGATGGCGCTGCAGACCGGCGTCCCCGTTATTCCGGTAGCGATGATCGGCACGGACAAGGTCCAGCCGATTGGACGCAGGATTCCCAACATCCGCCGCATCGGGATCATTGTTGGTGAACCCCTGGATTTTTCCCGCTACGCCGGTATGGAAAACGACCGCTTTGTGCAGCGCTCGGTGACCGACGAGATCATGTATGAACTTATGCGGCTCTCCGGCCAGGAGTACGTGGACGTCTACGCCAGTACCGTCAAGGACAAGATGGCCGCAGCCCGTAAGGCCTCCAAGACGGCAGAAGCGCGCAGCGCCGCCGTCCGGGCGCCGCATGCCGGCACTCCGGAACCCGGAGTTGGTCCCGGATCCGGAAAGCGCAGCAGCACCAAGGAACCCGGAGAGGTAACCGTTATCGGCGCTCCGGACCCGGCAGTGCAGAACAACACCGCAGCAACGAAGGACCCGGCCGGGCCGGAACCCCGCTCCGGGGATGACGCCACTGCCGGCGGAGCGCAGGAGACGCAGCGCGGCGCCTGAGGTATGGCCGGATGCACACTGCGTAACGGGACACATTGGATCGCAGCTTGCGGGCCCCGGGAAGTAGGGTTAAGGCGTGACCCAAAAACCTGCTGACCTAGATCCCAGTTTCCCGCCGTCCTCCGGAGCCGCCGTCTATCCCGGACTGGATGATTGGCGGTCCCTGCCGATTTCCCAGCAGCCCACCTGGCACGAGGATCCGGGCTATGCCGCCGCCGTGGCGGAGCTGTCCATGGTTCCGCCGCTGGTGTTCGCCGGGGAAGTCGACATCCTGCGTGAGCGCCTGGCCCAGGCTGCCCAGGGAAAGGCCTTCCTGCTGCAGGGCGGAGACTGCGCGGAAACCTTCGAGGCCGCGACTGCAGACAAGATCAGTGCCCGCGTCCGCACCATCCTGCAGATGTCCGTAGTGCTGACCTATGGCGCTTCGCTTCCGGTGATCAAAATGGGCCGTATGGCCGGCCAGTTTGCGAAGCCCCGTTCCTCCAATGACGAGACGCGGAACGGCGTTACGCTTCCGGCCTACCGCGGGGACATGGTCAACGGCTTCGACTTCACCGCGGAGTCCCGCCGGCATGATCCGGCACGCATGGTCCGGGCGTACCACACCTCGGCTTCGACGCTGAACCTCATTCGTGCCTTCACCCAGGGAGGCTTTGCCGACCTGCGCCTGGTCCACCACTGGAACCGCGGTTTCACAGCCAACCCGGCGCATTCACGCTACGAGTCCCTCGCCCGGGACATCGACCGTGCCGTGCGCTTTATGGACGTCTGCGGAGCAGACTTCGAAGCGCTCAAGCGTGTTGAGTTCTTTGCCAGCCACGAGGCCCTGCTGCTGGATTACGAGCGCGCCCTGACCCGCATCGATTCGCGTACCGGCAAGCCGTACGACACCTCTGCCCACTTCCTCTGGATCGGTGAGCGGACCCGGGACCTCGATTCAGCGCATGTGGACTTCCTGTCCCGTGTCCGGAACCCGATCGGCGTGAAGCTGGGGCCCAACAGCACTGCAGAGGACGCCCTGGCCCTGATCGAGAAGCTGGACCCGAACCGCGAGCCGGGCCGCCTGACGTTCATCACCCGAATGGGCGCAGCGAACATCCGCGAGAAGCTGCCCACGCTGGTGGAGAAGGTAACAGCCTCCGGTGCGCAGGTCCTGTGGGTGACGGACCCGATGCACGGGAACACCGTCACATCGCCCAACGGCTACAAGACCCGCAATTTCGACGACGTCATGGACGAGGTGCGCGGCTTCTTCGAAGTCCACAATGAGCTGGGAACGTTCCCCGGCGGCCTGCACGTTGAAATGACCGGCGACGACGTCTCCGAGTGCCTGGGCGGAGCCGATCCGGTGGACCAGGAAGCATTTGTGGAAGGCTACGAGTCCGTCTGCGATCCGCGGCTGAACCACATGCAGTCCCTGGAGATGGCGTTCCTGGTGGCGGGTGCCCTCGCCGAAAAGAACTGATCCACGAACAGCGCTGCGTGCCGGACTCCCGGCCCGCAGCGCTGTTTTTGTTCTGTGCGGTGAGCGCCCCTAGACCACGGTCAGCGTAATGACGGATCCTTCGGGTGCCGTCCCGTCAGTAGGATCCTGCGCCCGGACGGTACCGAAGAACCCGCCGAGGATTTCATTGACCTCAACCCTGAATCCGAGCTTCTCCAGCTCCTGCCGAGCGGTATCGGCCTGCTTGCCCACGTAGCTGGGCACCTGGACCATGCGCGGGCCGTCGGAGATGGTCAGGGTAACCGTTCCGCCGCGTTCCAGCAGGCCGGACGCGGGATTCTGTGCGGCAACG
The DNA here is from genome assembly GCF_053619115.1 of Arthrobacter sp. NPDC055585. Taxonomy (NCBI): domain Bacteria; kingdom Bacillati; phylum Actinomycetota; class Actinomycetes; order Micrococcales; family Micrococcaceae; genus Arthrobacter; species Arthrobacter sp. NPDC055585. Next base: position 27,300 of record NZ_JBSHIT010000012.1, on the reverse strand, counting down.
GACCCCTTGGCTACCTCTGTGCTGTTCACGCGTTCAGGGGACACTGTGGCAACGAGCCCGGCCTCTTCAATCAGCCGCACGGCTTCCTGCTCCGTCTTTCCCGCCACCGCGGGTACCTCCACAGGGGCAGGACCCTTGGAGACTTGCAGGTCCACGGGAGCGCCCCGGCGCAGGTCGGTGTCGGCCGCCGGAACCTGCGCAATCACCTGGCCGGCGGGAACGTCTTCGCTGAATTCCTCGGTTACGGCACCTGTGGCGAGTCCGGCGTCGGAGATTTTCTCCTCAGCGTCCTTCAGGGGCCGCTGGATCACGTTCGGAACGCTGAACAGTTCCGGTCCGCGGGAGACCAGCAGGGTCACCGGCTGAAACCGCCGGACCTGCTGTGCGGCCGCAGGATCGGTTCCCACCACCAGCCCTGCGGCAACCACCTCGTCATATACCTCGTTAGTGGTGTAGCGCAGCCCCTCTTCGCTCAGCCGTCCCCCCGCTGCATCCACTGAGGTGTTGCTGACCTCGGGGATGGACACCAGAGCCCCGGGGCCGGCGCCGAAGAACCAGCCGGCGAAGGCTGCGGCGGCGATGAGTACGGTGAGCAGGAGCGCCAGCAGGACCCCGCGGCGGCGGGGGCGGCCGGAGCGCAGGGAGACCTCCGGGCGCTGCGCAGCCCGGCTTGCCTCTTTCTGGTTCGCCTTGAAGTCCCGCCGCGCCTGGCGGCGGCCTGCCCGTCCGGAAAGCTCCGGATAGTCTCCGTCGTCCCCGCCCGGCTCACCGGGATCGGCGTCGTCGTAGGCTTCGTCGTCTGAATGGGCGCCGGGCGCGTAGGCCGGCGGGTTCTGCGCCCGTCCCATCACGGTTGTTGGATTCTGGGTCCGGGCCAGGACTTCAGTCGCGTTGGGCTCCGCGCGCCTGATCACCTCGGTGGCTCCGGAAGGCGGAGGCGGAATCACAGTGGTCCGTTCTCCGTGCCCCGGCTGGGCAGGTGGCAGCGCGCCGGGGGCGTGGAAGTCCAGCTGTTCATCAGTGAGGGACGTGCGGATGTGCCGCAGTTCCCCCAGGAGCGCCCGGCCGTCCACGGGACGGCCTTCGGGATCCTGGGAGGTACACCAGAGAACCAGCTCATCAAGGTCCTCGGAAAGGCCGGGGCAGGCCGCGGAGGGGGCCGGCACCGAGGAATGCACATGGGCGAAGGCCACCTGGATGGGAACCTCGCCGGTAAACGGCTGGGATCCGGTGAGCATTTCGTAGAGCATGATGCCGGCCGAATAGATGTCGCTGCGGGCATCGGCTCCGGCTCCGGTGACGAGCTCAGGGGCCAGATAGGCCACCGTTCCCACCAGGGTTCCGGTGTTGGTGCTGGTGGTCACCGCCCGCGCCAGGCCGAAGTCCGCGATCTTGATGGCGCCGCTGCTGGCCAGCAGCACGTTCTCGGGTTTGACGTCGCGGTGCACCAGCCCGGCCTCGTGGGCGGCAGCCAGGCCGTCCACCACCGCGTCCATCATGGCCAGCGCCAGGCGCGGGGTGAGCCGGTGGCGTTCGTTCAGGACGTCGCGCAGCGTCCGCCCGGGAACGTATTCCATCACCAGGTAGGACAGGGATTCGGTGACACCCTGGTCCAGGACCCCAACGACGTGCGGGTGGGAGAGCCGGGCAGCGGATTTCGCTTCACGCTCGAACCGGTCCAGGAATCCGCGGTCTGCTGCCAGGTGCGGATAGAGCACCTTCAGGGCAACGTCGCGGTCCAAACGGGTGTCTGTGGCCAGGTAGACCGTGGACATTCCGCCGCGGGCAATGCGGGAACGCACCAGGTAGCGGTTGTCTACCAGGGTCTCCAGAAGTGGGTCAGTCACGGGCTCATGCACCCTTTGATCCTATAAGCGGAAACAGGAGGGAGGCGGATCGACACCCGATCCGCCTCCCGTTCTCAGTTGCCTGGATGCGGGCTAGAAGCCTGCGCGGTGGGCCAGGACCGAGGCCACATAGGCCTCGGTGTCCGGGTACATGCCCTGTGTGGTCACGGAGTACTGGCCCTGGTAGTAGGAGGCAATTGCCACCTCGAGGCTCGGGCTGGTGCGCACCAGTGCACGGATGATGGCCACGCCGGCGGTCACGTTGTCATGCGGGTCCAGCAGGTTGAGCTCCCGGCCCACCAGATCAGACGCCCACTCGCCGGAGGACGGAATAACCTGCATGGTGCCGATCGCGTTGGCGGGGGAGACAGCGCGCTGGTCAAAGCCGGACTCCTGCAGCGCGAAGGCCTGGGCCAGTGCCGGATCAACGCCCATGGCGGCGGCAGTTTCGGCAACCAGCTGCTGCATCTGCGCCCGCGTCGGAACTGCCATTGAGTTCAGGGTCTGCTTGTTCAGGTTGGCGTCTGCAACAACGTGCTGCGGGTAGGTGTAGTGCAGGAACGTGCTGGGAACCAGGTCCGTCGGTGCAGCAGCAGCCGGCGCAGCGGGAGTCGAGGACGCAGTGGTGATCGTCGAGGAACCCCCAAGGGAGAGGTTCTGTCCCGGGCGAATGACGGAGCTCATGCTGAGGTTGTTGGCCTCCAGCACGGATTGCAGGCTCACTCCGTGGCGGGCAGCGATGGAGCCCAGGGTGTCGCCGGGTACAACGGTGTAAGTTCCGGTCTGCGGAGCGGCCGGAGCTGCGGGAGCCGGAGCGGAAGACGCCGTCGTCACGCCGGAGCTGCTGCCCAGGGTGAGCTTCTCGCCCGGGTAGATCACGGATGACATGCTCAGCTCGTTTGCCTCGAGCACGGAGGACAGGCTGACCCCGTGCTTGGCCGCGATTGCGCTGAGGGTGTCTCCCGGCTTCACGGTGTAGGTGCCGGCTGCAGGTGCCTGCGCCGCCGGGGCCTTGGCGCCGCCGGTGAGCTTGAGCTCCTTGCCGGCGTAGATCACCGAGGCGGGCGTGAGGTTGTTGATCCGCAGCACCTCGTTCAGGTCCAGGCCGTAACGGGCAGCGATTGAGCTGACGGTGTCGCCGGGAACAATGCGGTGCGTCGCGGGAACCGCGGACTCTGCTGCGACGGTCGCCGGGATCTGGGCTGCAAGCTGCGATGCGGGGATGACGGCGCCGTTGAGGTTCTTCATGGCCTGCAGCGGAAGCTGGGGGAACAGTGCCTTGGCCGGAGTCTGCGGCACTGTTGCCTGAGCGGGCTCGGCGAGGGCCAGAGAGGACATCATGACAGCCGGAATCGCCGCCGTCGTGACAGCGACGCTCAGTTTGCGGGGCATGCCGGTGGCTGCGGAACGCGGCCTGACAGTGGGCTGCACGGTCATACGGGTTGTTTCCTCATCTGTTGGCGGTGCGGCTCCTGCCGCAGTCAGTGGGACAAAAAACAAGTAGTGAAACGGGTGTTACACAAGTGATTAATGTGACTAATGCGAATTTACACGAGAAATGGCCGATGGCGATACCCGATCGGGAACATCTGACGCTTATTGGAGGGGCGAAAAGGGCACCGACTGGCCCGGATTGCCGCAGCCGTGGCAATCTTGGGAACGTGAATGAACTCGAGGAACTGGTTTCCGACTGGCTGACCCTGCCCGACGTGGCTGAACAACTAGATGTAACAATCAGCAAGGTGCACAGCCTGCTGGAAGAACGCGCGCTGCTGGCAGTACGGCTCGGAGAGCGCAAAATCCGCAGCATCCCCGCGGTCTTTATTAACGACGGCGCCATCCTGGACAGCCTGAAAGGGACCATCTCGGTCCTCACGGACGCAGGTTTCTCTGATGAGGAAATGCTGCGCTGGCTGTTCACCGCTGATGAGACCCTGCCCGGCCGCCCGGTGGACGCGCTGAAGGAAGGCCGCAAGACGGAAATCCGCCGGCGCGCCCAGGCGCTGGCCTGGTAACAGTGCCCTAAGCAGTACGTGTCACGGCCGCATGGGCCAGTGACTCGAGCGCCGAGCGGGTCTGCTCATCCACCGCCAGTGCGGCCAGGGTGTCAAAGGCCTGCTCGGTGTGCTCGGCAATGAGGGCCTCGGTTGTGGCCAGGGCCCCGCTTTCTTCAATTGCGTTCCGCAGCGACGCCACCGCGTCATCGTCCAGGTCAGGCCTGCCGAGATTGTCTGTGATCTCCTTCCGGAGAGCAGCAGATCCGGCGCTCAGCGCGTAGGCAATGAGCACCGTTCGCTTTCCTTCGCGCAGGTCATCGCCGGCCGGTTTGCCGGTAATCTCCGGGTCCCCGAACACGCCCAGCACGTCGTCGCGCAGCTGGAATGCCTCGCCCAGCGGCAGCGAAAAGGCCGAGTAGGCCGCAAGGAGCTCCTCATCGGCCCCGGCCAGTGCGCCGCCGATGGCCAGCGGGTGCTCGATGCTGTATTTGGCCGACTTGAAGCGCAGGATGTTCCGCGCCCGCAGCACTGCCCGGTCAGGTTCGTGGCCCGGACCAACCACTTCTTCCAGGATGTCCAGGTACTGGCCGGCCATGACCTCTGTCCGCATGCGGTTGAATACCGCCCTCGCCCGGGTGTTGTACGCGGCGCGTTCGCCCACGGAGGTAAACGCTTCCTCGCTGAGCGCCAGGCAGAGGTCGCCGGCCAGAATCGCCGCGGAAGACCCGAAGTGGCTGCCGTCCAGGAACCATTGGGCCTCCGCATGCCGGTTGCTGAAATGCCGGTGCACGCTGGGGGCACCGCGCCGGGTGTCGGAGCGGTCAATGATGTCATCGTGGATCAGTGCTGCGCTCTGGAACAGTTCCAGTGCCAGTCCCGAGCGGACGGCTGCCTCCCCGAGAACCTCGCCTCCGGCACCCCGCCAGCCCCAGTAGTTCAGCAGCGCCCGGAGCCGTTTTCCTCCCTTGGCCAGGGAATGGACCGCGCCCAGCAGGGGAACGGATTCAGCCGAGACTTCTTCCAGGACCTCGCGCTGGCTGCCAAGGAACTGCTCAAGGTCAGCGGACAGTGCCGACCGGTAGGCGGCCTGTTCATCGGCCGCAGACGCGGTGGACTTGCCGGTCTCCTTGTTTGCCCCGGGGGTAGCGGGTGCCTGGCTCATCAGCGTTCCTATCCGGCGGTCTCTGCGGTGCCGGGGAGAACGTTTGCCCCGACTGTATAGATTGAGCTGCCGTTCCGGGTAGTAACGGAGACGTTTGCGGTCTCCGTCTCGGAACCGGTGGTGCGGGCGAAGTCCTTGGCCGGCGTGGCATCCACGGCATCGCCTTCCAGGGCAGTGAAGCCAAGGCTTTCAAAGTGGGTCGTGTAGAAAGCGAGGATCTCCTCCGGCGAGGCGGAGGATGAGGCAGTCAACGACGCCGTCAGCAGCTGGCCGTCGTCTTCGAAGCTCGAGGCGGTGGGCTCGGATCCGGCGAAGACCGGCACGAGGGCTTCGGGGAATCCCTCGGCGATGGCCGACGACGGCGACGGGCTGGCCGACGCGCTCGTCCGGGCAGCTGAGGGAGAGGCAGAACCTGCGGTGCTGGAGGAGGGCGAAGCAGACGGGGAAGAGTCCGTGGAACTGCATCCGGCGACGGCTGCCAGAACAGCTGCGCTGCAGGCAAGGGCAAGGATTTTCTTCATGGGAATCCGCATCGACGAAGGGTCAGGGCCTGTTTCCAGTCTAGGGGAGCGCCCGGGTGTCCGCGGGCCTGCTTAGTATGAGGACGTGGGTACAGCAACGGAGGCAGCGGGTGAAAACCGGGACTGCACCATCATGCACGTGGACATGGATGCTTTTTACGTCGCCGTGGAACTGCTCCGCCGGCCGGACCTTGCCGGCAAACCGGTAATCGTGGGAGGACTCGGCGGCAGGTCCGTGGTTCTCTCCGCCTCCTACGAGGCGCGGAAGTTCGGCGTCCGGTCTGCGATGCCCATGGTGACTGCCCGCCGGCTGTGTCCGCAGGCACAGATCCTGGAACCGCACCAGAATATCTACCGGCAGGTTTCCGCCCGGATTATGGCCATCTTCGAATCCATCACGCCGCTCGTAGAGCCGCTCAGCGTTGATGAGGCATTCCTGGACATTGCCGGTTCCATGCGGCGCCTGGGGCCTCCCCGCAGGATCGCTGAACTGATTCGCAGCCGTGTCTCACAGGAGCTGGGGATTACCGCCAGCGTCGGAATTGCCTCCACCAAGTTCGTCGCCAAGATTGCCTCCACCAGGTCCAAGCCGAACGGACTGCTCCTGGTTCCCCGGGACGAGACCATTTCCTTCCTGCATGCCCTTGACGTCTCAGCGCTCTGGGGCGTCGGAGCCAAAACGCGTGAAGCCCTGGCGAGAGTCGGCATTAACACAGTCTCCGACGTCGCGCACACACCCCCGGCGGTGCTGCAGAGGCTCCTCGGCGCCACCGGCCGGCACGTTTACGACCTTTCCTGGGGGCGCGACCCCCGTGCCGTTACCCCGGTCCGTGAGGAAAAGAGCATAGGTGCGGAAGAAACCTTTGCCCGGGACGTGGATGAGGACGAGGTCCTGGAGACCGAGCTGCTCCGGCTGGCGCACCGCACGGCGGCCAGAATGCGCGCGGCAGGACTGCAGAGCAGGTCGGTCTCGCTGAAGCTGCGATATGCGGATTTCTCCACGCTCACCCGCTCGCGCACCCTCAGGGAGCCGGTGGACAGCGCACAGCTGCTCTACGAAGCCGTCCGCGGCCTGCTGGCGGGGCTGGGCAGGCGTCCCATGAGCGTCCGCCTGATCGGCCTGCGTGCCGAAAACCTCGAAACGGCAGACGGCGCCGCGCAGCAGCTGACCCTGGACGGCAGGGATGACAACTGGCGCTCCGCCGAGGATGCGCTGGACCGGATCAACCGGAGGTTCGGGGAGTCGGGCATCATGCCGGCCCGGCTGCTTGGACGGGAGAAGAACAGGCAGCAGGACGAGCCAGGCTGAGCTTTCCCTGAGAGCGTTCAATGGCTCCGGGCTGTGGCTTTCCCCGGACCCGTTTGCAATCTATCCTTGAGGTTAAGTGCAGATCAGCGTCGACACCACCGTGTGAACAGCCCGGATCAACCGGGAACAACCACTACGCCGGGTTCGTTGCTTGGTTTACAGGGCACATTTGGACCGCAAGGAGACAGTAATGGCACTCTCAGAACACGAGCAGCGCTTGCTTGATCAGCTGGAGCAGCAATTACACGCTGAGGACCCGAAATTCGCCAATTCCATGGCGTCCTCCTCGGGCCGTGGCATGTCTACCAGGCGTATCGTGCTGGGCGCGCTCGTGGCAGTTGCCGGAATAGCCGTTCTGATCCTGGGCATAACGCTGGACAGCCCGCTGAATATTCTGGTGGGCATCCTGGGCTTTATGGTGATGGGCGCCGGAATGTACTACGCCACCACCAAGGGAAAACAGGCGGAAGCGCGGGTTCCCGCCGGCCGGAAAGAACGTGCAGCTGCGCCGCGCGGTTTTATGTCCAACCTCGAAAACAAATGGGATGAGCGCAAGAGGGACCAGCCTTAGCGCCCCCAGGCTCCACTTTCCTCCCCGCCAGGGCGGGGAGGAAAGTGCAGAAAGACCCGCTTCGGCGGGTCTTTCTTCGTTTAACCGTGCACCGGGGCCGGTTTTCCCTCCACCGCGGTCCCACCTGCCCCCTCCCGCGCAGTTGTTGGGAAGGAAGGGTGCGACGCGCCGGAAAACGTTATCGAATTGCGTTGACTGTGGAGGGAAGTGGAGTAAAGTGGGGGGCGTAAGAGGGTAGGGCGGTGCAGGAGGGGTGTAACTCCCGAATCTGACAGGTGGTGGGCGATGTTCCTCGGAACTCACTCACCGCGCCTTGATGAAAAGGGCAGGCTCATTCTTCCCGCCAAGTTCCGTGACGAGCTGGCCGACGGGCTGGTTCTGACCCGGGGCCAGGAACGCTGCATCTACGTCTTCAGCCAGAAGGAATTCGAGAAAGTCCACGAGCAGATGAGGCAGGCCCCACTGTCTTCACGCCAGGCCCGTGACTACATTCGGGTTTTTCTGTCCGGAGCCTCTGACGAAGTTCCAGACAAGCAGGGCCGCGTCACCATTCCGCCGGCACTGCGCTCGTATGCCGGGCTCGGACGTGAACTCGCCGTTATTGGCGCGGGCACCCGGGCGGAGATCTGGGACGCCACGGCATGGCAGGAATACCTGGAAGAACAGGAAAACGCGTTTTCGGAAACCGACGAAGACACGATGCCCGGCATCTTCTAGCCGTTGCACAGCACGCAGTAAAGCACCAGGCAGGAAAATTCGAACCCGGAACGCCGGCGGGATCTTGAACGAGATCTCCAGCCGCCCCATGGACTTCACCTGGCTCACCTTCCCCGGAGCCAGGCGTACCGTGAGGCGCGGATGGGGATCTGGTCCAAGAACCCGCTGCACCGGACAAGCAGCGGAAGGAGAGACCAATGAGCGAAGAACGTCCCACGCAGGACCGCCATGTGCCCGTACTGCGGGACCGCTGCATCAATCTGCTCGCTCCGGCAATCGAAGCGGCGGAGGCAGCCGGGCGGACAGCAGTCGTAGTGGACGCCACCCTCGGAATGGGCGGCCACACGGAGGCCATGCTGGAGCGCTTCCCGAAGCTGCACGTCATTGGCATTGACCGTGACACCCAGGCGCTGGCGCTGGCAGGGGAGAGGCTCGCAGCCTTCCAGGACCGCACCGACCTGGTGCATGCCGTCTACGACGAAATAGCCGACGTGGTCGACGACCTCGGTTTCGACTCCATTGACGGCGCGCTCTTTGACCTGGGTGTGTCCTCCATGCAGCTTGACGAGCGTGAGCGCGGCTTCGCCTACTCCTACGATGCGCCGCTGGACATGCGGATGGACACCAGTCGCGGCCGCACCGCCGCCGAAATCGTCAATACCTACGACGAAGCGGAACTCGTATCAATCATCCGCCGCTGGGGCGAAGAGAAATTCGCGGGACGCATTGCGTCCTCGATCGTATCCACCCGGGCGCGCAAACCCTTCGAAACCACGGGCGAGCTGGTTGAGGCGATTCGGGCAGTGGTGCCCGCTGCTGCGGCCCGAACCGGCGGACACCCTGCCAAGCGGACCTTCCAGGCCCTGCGCATCGAGGTCAATGAGGAGCTGGATGTCCTGGAACGGGCCATTCCCGCCGCGCTGTCCGTCCTCGGCGTCGGCGGCCGGATTGTGGTGATGTCCTATCACAGCCTTGAGGACCGGATAGTGAAGGACATCTTTGCCGCCGGCTCGCGTTCTTCGGCTCCCAAAGGCTTCCCGGTGGAACTTGAAGAACACAAAGCCCAGCTCAAGCGCCTGACCAAGGGGACGGAAGTTCCTACCGAGGCGGAGATAGCAGAAAACCCGCGTGCGGCTTCGGCCAAGCTGCGGGCAGTCGAACGGATTCGCGCAACCATGGACGGGGCACGCTGATGACTGAACGATCGGGACGGCGCCGCCCGGCGGTTCCAGCCCAGGCTGCCCGCGGGGCGCAGTCCGTCCAGGGCAACCTGGCACGCGCACTTCCGCACGAAGCTCCGGAGCAGCCTGCTCCGCGCCGCCGGACACCTCTTGCCCTGGTGCCCGCTGCTGCCCGCCGCCGCCGCGTCCCCGTGGCGGCGCTGTGCTTTGCCGTGCTTGCCGCAGGCCTGGCCGCCGTCCTGATGCTGAATATTTCAGTTTCCAGCGGCCAGTACCAGCTGGTACAGCTGCAGAACCAGCGGACCGAGCTGATCCAGAAGAACGAGGCACTCACCCAGCAGGTGGAGCACAACCAGGCACCCCAGGTGCTGGCCGGTGCTGCCGCTGAACTGGGCATGGTGGTCTCGCCGACATTCGGTACGATCGACCTGCAGACCCTCGCCGTGACCGGCGATCCGGAACCGGCGAAGGAAGGAACCGGTCCCGGAACCCTGGTGGAGCTGCCCCAGGTGCTGACCCGGCCGATAACTCCGGTACAGCCTGCGGCTGAAGAACCGGCTGAAAACGCCCGGGCCGCTGAACAGCAGGACAACGCACCCGCCGCTGCGGACCCGGCCCCGGCGCCGGCTCCGGCGGAAGCGGAACCAGACTTGAACGGCGGCACGATTCCGGCGCCCAGCCAGAGAAGCGGCCAGTAAACCAACCAGCACCGGCGAGGACACGTTGTGGCAAAAGCAGGACAGGCTCCGGCACAGGAGAACCACAGGGTATCCCTCGTCACCGGCCGGCTCCGGGCAGGGCTGATCTTTGTCCTGATTCTCCTGACTGTGCTCGGTGTTCGCCTGTTCCAGGTGCAGGCGGTGGACCCGGAAGGCATGGCGGACGCCGCCGTTGCCAACCGGCTGGTTACCGTTGGTGTTCCCGCCCTTCGCGGCGGCATCCTGGATAACGAAGGAAACTACCTTGCGCGCAGTGTCGAGCGCTTCGACATTGTGGTGGACCAGCGGCTCTCAGCTGCCTACGACGACGAGGAGTACCAGCGCCGCAGCGCCGGGGGTGACCTCGAAACGGTCACCTTCGATGCTGCCCTCGAGGAACTCTCGGTGATCCTTGACCAGGACACACAGACCCTGCGGCAGTCCATCCTGGGGGAGAAGGGCTTCAACTTCGTAGCCAAGACCGTGACCCCGGAGATCCGTGACAAGGTCCTGGCCGTGAAATTCCCGGGCGTCTACGCAGACCGCACCACGCTGCGCACCTACCCCTCCGGCCCGGTAGCCGGCTCGATCGTCGGATTCCTGGGCACCGAGGGCGCCCAGGAAGGGCTGGAACTGACCCAGGATTCCATCCTTGCCGGCGAGCCCGGCAGCAAGACCTACGAGATCGGCGGGGACGGCATCCGCATCCCCTATGCCACCAACGAGGACGTCCCGGTCCAGGACGGGGACTCCATCCGCCTGACCATTGACCAGGACCTGCAGTGGTTCGCCCAGCAGACCATTGCCTCCCAGGTCCGGGACTACAACGCAGACTGGGGCAACGTCGTCGTCGTTGAGGTTGAGACGGGCAACGTGCTGGCCATGGCCGAGTCCACCACCGTGGACCCGAACAACCCAGGAGCCACCGAAGCGGAGTCCCGCAAGGCACGCTCCGTCACGGACTCTTTTGAGCCGGGCTCCACCACCAAGGTCATCACCATGGCCGCTGCGATCGAAGAGGGGATCATTACCCCCACGTCGCAGTTCCAGATCGACAACACCTATTCGATTGACGGGCAGACCTTCAAGGACGCCTTCGAACACGGCACGGTTCAGATGACAGCAGCGGGCGTGCTGGCGAAGTCCATGAACACCGGCACGGTCATGGTGGGGCAGCAGTTGTCGCCCCAGCAGCGCTACGACTGGCTGCGCAAATTCGGCATCGGCACCGAGCTGGGCACGGGCCTGAACGGGGAAACCTCGGGGCTGCTGGCCCCGCCGGAAAGCTGGGACACCCGCCAGCAGTACACCGTGCTGTTCGGCCAGGGCCTGACGCAGACTGCACTCCACACCGCCATGGTCTACCAGACGATCGCCAACGACGGCGTCCGGCTTCCGCCGCGCCTGGTGGACGCACGCATTGACGCCGACGGCACTGAACATCCGGCGGAGCAGGAACCGGGCACACGCGTGGTCTCGGAAAAGACAGCCATTGAAGTCCAGCACATGCTGGAGACCACCACGGTGGAAGGCTCCGGTGCCTCCGGGGCGCTGGAGAAATACCGGGTCGGTTCAAAGACCGGTACCGCGGAGGCCCCCAGCCCGAGCGGCGGATATGACGGGTACACCGTCTCCTATGCTGGTATTGCACCCATGGACGATCCCAAGTACGTCGCTGTGGTGACCCTTCAGCGGCCCAAGGGAGACCTCTACTACATCGAGCCCGGAAAGACCTTCCAGAAGGTCATGGAACAGGTCCTGACCACCAACAACGTAGCCCCCTCCGAAGGGGAGCCGGTTACGTACCCCATCGAGTACTAAAGCTGGAGCAGTGCAGTGCCACATAGCAACCATCAGCGCGCCCAAAGCAGCATGCGCCCGGAACGGGTGCGTCCCGTCACCCTGGCGGCGGCAGCCGCGGCGCTTCCCCCGGGTTCCCCGGCCATCACGGCGGCGCCCGGAACCGGCAGCGGTGCGTGGGATACGGAGCTGACCGGAGTCAGCATTAACTCCAGGCAGATACTCCCCGGGGACCTTTACCTTGCCCTGCCCGGAGCGCGCCACCACGGGGCAGGGTTCGCCTCTGACGCGGCTGCCGCCGGAGCGGCTGCCATTCTGACCGACGCCGAGGGACTGGCCCAGCTGCCCGGGACCGGGCTGCCGGTGTTCCTTGCCGAGGACATCCGCCGGCTGGTGGGACCGCTGGCGGCCGCCGTCTTCAACAGCCAGCCGCAGGACGGCACGGCCCCTGTGCTTTTCGGCGTCACCGGCACGAACGGCAAGACCACCACCACCTACTTCATTACCTCCCTGCTGCAGGCGCTGGGCCGCACCACGGGTTTGATCGGCACGATCGAAATCCTGGCCGGCGGAGAGGCGATTCCCAGCGTCCTGACCACGCCGGAATCGCCGCAGGTGCACGGTCTGCTGGCCCTGATGCGTGAGCGTGGACTGGACGCGGCCGCCATGGAGGTGTCCTCGCACGCCATCTCCTACCGGCGCGTGGACGGCGTCGTCTTTGACGTCGCCGGGTTCACCAACCTTACCCAGGACCACCTTGACCTCCACGGGTCCATGGAGGACTACTTCGCCGCGAAGGCAGATCTGTTCCGTGCCGGACGCAGCCGCCGCGCCGTCGTCACCGTGGATGACGACTGGGGCCGCCGCATGGCGGAAGTCGCCGGAGACCGCGGCACCACGCTGGCCACGGCCGGCGGTGCGGACGACGCCGACTGGCAGGTCCGCGCGGTACGCCGCGAAGGCCTTGGGCACAGTTTTGAACTCCACCCGCCGCAGGGTACTGCGCTGCGGGTGCGGACCGGGCTGCCCGGAACCTTCAACATCTCCAATGCCGCCCTGGCTTTGGCCATGGTGCTCGAATCAGGAGCCGATCCCGCCAGGGTGCAGCAGGCCCTGGACGAACACGATCCCTTCACTGTTGAAGTCCCCGGCCGGATGCAGCTGCTCTGTGAGTCCCCGGCGGCCATTGTTGACTTTGCCCACAACCCGGATGCGCTCCAGCGCACGCTTGAATCAGTCCGCCGGCCGCAGGGACGGGTCATAGTCGTCTTCGGCGCCACAGGGGAACGGGATGCGACGAAGCGGCCGCTGATGGGAGAGATCGCTGCCCGTTTGGCCGATGTTGTGATCGTCACTGACGATGACCCGCACGACGAGGACGACGCCGCGATCCGAGCCGATGTGCTCCGCGGCGCCCGCCGTGCCGCTGAAGGCCCGGACGCCGGCACGGAGGGCCCGCTGGTCCTTGAAGTGGCGCCGCGGGCAGCAGCGATTGCCCGCGCCGTCGAGCTCGCCCGCCCGGAAGACACCATCCTGGTGGCAGGGCGGGGCCATGAGGTCTGGCAGGAGGTCAAGGGAGTCAACGTGGCCCTCGATGACCGGGTTGAACTTCGCGCTGCGCTGGCCAAGGCCGGATTCACAGTGCCTACTTACGACGGGGTAGAGTCCTAATTCGTCATGATTGAACTTAATGCAGCCGAAATTGCGGCAATTACGGGTGGCGAGCTGGTGGGGGCAGCAGCAGCAGACCCGGCCATTCCAGTGACGTCAGCCACGACCGATTCCCGCGAAGCCGGTCCGGCGTCCCTGTTCATTGCCAAGCCCGGAGAGTTCTCCGACGGCCATCTCTTTGTGGCCCGGGCGTTCGAAGCCGGGGCCGCGCTGGCCCTGACCGAACGTCCCGTGACCGGGGAAGACGGAACACCGTTCCCGGGCATCGTGGTTCCGGACGCCGTGGCCGCCATGGGCCAGCTCGCCGCGGAAATCGTCCGCCGGCTCCGGGCCGAAGGGCCGCTGACCGTTATCGGCATCACCGGCTCGGCGGGCAAGACCACCACCAAGGACCTCCTGGCAGGTCTGCTCGGCGCCCACGGCACCACCGTGGCGCCGGTCGGCTCCTACAACGGTGAAGTGGGTGTGCCGCTGACCATTTTCAACGCCGGGCACGGCACCCGCTACCTCGTCGTGGAAATGGGTGCCACCGGCGTCGGACACATCACCTACCTGGCGGACATGGTCCGTCCGGACATCGGTGTTGTCCTCTGCGTCGGCACTGCCCACGCAGGTGAGTTTGGCGGGGTGGAGAACATTGCCCGCGCCAAGGGCGAAATGGTGGAAGCCCTTTCCCCGGCCGGCACAGCTGTGCTCAACGGCGACGACATCCGCGTAGCTGCCATGGACAAGCGCACCACCGCGAACGTGCTCTCCTTCACCTCTTCCTCCGACGAACTGCCCGGAAACCATTCCACGCTGCGTGCCGTGGACGCCCGGACAGATGAGCAGGGCCGTCCGGTCTTTACGCTTGAATTCCCGAACGGTGAACAGCACCGGGTCGAATCGGGACTGATCGGTGCCCACCACACAGCCAACCTGCTGGCCGCCGCCAGCGCCGCACTGGCTGCCGGAATCGCTCCGGCAGACATCGCTGCCGGCCTCTCCGGCCAGAAGGCCGCCAGCCGCTGGCGCATGGAGCGGACCGACCGGCCCGACGGCGTCACCGTGATCAATGACGCCTACAACGCCAATCCCGAATCCATGCGTGCTGCGCTGCGCACCCTTGCCGAACTCGGCAAGGGCCGGCGTACCTGGGCCGTGCTGGGGGAGATGCTCGAGCTGGGCGATGAATCCGTCACCGAGCACGACGCCATTGGCCGCTACGTGGTCCGCCTCAATATTTCCAAGCTCATCGTGGTGGGAACCGGTACCCGTGCCATGCACACCGGAGCCGTGATGGAAGGTTCCTGGGGGGACGAATCCACCTTCGTTCAAACCCCAGAAGAAGCCGAGGCCATCCTTGAAGCCTCCCTTCAGCCCGGCGACATTGTCCTGTTCAAATCTTCAAACGGAGCCGGACTGCGGTTCCTCGGTGATCGGATTGCCTTGAAAACCCTTTCCGCAGCGGGCAGCGCCCAGGACGAGACCATCCGGGGTGAAGCACTGTGATTTCGCTCCTGATTGGCTGCTCACTGGCACTGGTGCTGGCCTTCGCCGGCACCCCGCTGTTCATCCGTTTCCTGGTCAAAAAGGGCTACGGACAGTTCGTCCGCGATGACGGCCCGACGTCGCACCACACCAAGCGCGGAACGCCCACCATGGGCGGCGCCGTCATTGTTGCCTCCGTGGTGGCCTCCTACTTCATCACGCACCTGATCTCCTACGCGATCAACCCCACCACCTTCGGGCCCTCAGCCTCGGGCCTGCTGGTGCTCTTCCTGATGGTCGGCATGGGCCTGGTTGGCTTCATTGACGACTACACGAAGATCTCCCGGCAGCGGTCTCTGGGACTGAACGCCAAGGCGAAAATCATCCTGCAGGCGATCGTGGGCATTGTCTTTGCCGTCCTGGCCCTGCAGTTCCCGAACAACGCCGGCCTGACACCGGCGTCCACCAACATCTCGTTCGTCCGTGACACGGCGATCGACCTGGCGTTTGCCGGAACGATCATCGGCGCGATCCTGTTCATCCTCTGGTCCAGCGTGATCATCACCGCCGCAACCAACGGTGTGAACCTGGCAGACGGCCTCGACGGCCTGGCAGCCGGTGCCTCCATTCTGGTGTTCGGTGCGTATTTCCTCATCGGCATCTGGCAGTTCAACCAGTCCTGCCTGGCCAACCCGGGCGAAACCGGAGTCTGCTACGAAGTGCGCGACCCCATGGATCTGGCCCTGCTCGCCGGCGCGATGGCCGGTGCACTGGTCGGTTTCCTCTGGTGGAACACGTCCCCGGCGAAGATCTTCATGGGAGACACCGGTTCGCTGGCGATCGGCGGCGCGATTGCCGCGTTCGCGATCCTCTCCCGGACCGAGATCCTGCTGGTGATCCTGGCCGGCCTGTTCGTTATCATCTCTGCCTCAGTGATCATCCAGGTGGGCTACTTCAAGCTCAGCGGCGGCAAACGCGTGTTCAAGATGGCACCGCTGCAGCACCACTTCGAACTCAAGGGCTGGGCCGAAGTCACGGTGGTGGTCCGCTTCTGGATCATCGGCGGACTCTGCGTCGCCCTTGCCCTGGGACTCTTCTACGCCGATTGGGTGGCCGGACAGTGAGCATTCCTTCAAACGCATCAAATCCCCGCCTCGAAACGCTGACCACCTGGGATTCCGACTGGCGCGGACTGCGCGTCCTCGTGGCCGGAATCGGCCTGTCCGGTTTCTCCGCAGCGGACACGCTGATTGAGCTTGGTGCCCGTGTGGTGGTGGTGGACGGCCTGGACTCCGAGGAGAACCGGGGCAAAGCCGACACCCTCAGGATTGTCGGAGCAGCAGACGTCCGCCTCGGCGCCGACGCGGTGGCCGGGCTGTCAGACGTGGACGGGGAACCGGCTGAGCTGGTTGTCACGTCCCCGGGCTTCCGTCCCTCCCATCCGCTGCTCGCAGCTGCAGCGGACGCCGGCATCCCCATCTGGGGCGACGTCGAACTGGCCTGGCGGGTACGGATCCGCGAGGGCCGTCCCACGGCCCCGTGGCTGGCGATCACCGGAACCAACGGCAAGACCACCACGGTGGGCATGACCGAGTCCATGCTGCGGGCCGCAGGGCTGCGCGCCGTCGCTGCCGGGAACGTCGGCACACCGATCCTGGACGCCATCCGGGACCCGCAGGGCTGGGACGCGATCGCCGTCGAGCTCTCCAGTTTCCAGCTGCACTGGACGTACTCCATGTCGCCCCTGGCCAGCGTCTGCCTGAACATTGCCGAAGACCACGTGGACTGGCACGGCAGCTTCGAGGCCTACAAGGCTGATAAGGCCAAGGTCTACGAAAACACCCAGGTTGCCTGCGTCTACAACGCCGAACAGGCCGAGACCGAGCATATGGTCGAGGAAGCCGACGTCATTGAAGGCTGCCGCGCCGTCGGCTTCACCACGGGCACGCCGACCATCAGCATGGTGGGGATCGTCGAGGGACTCCTGGTGGACCGGGCCTTCATCGAAGAGCGCCGCAATTCGGCTGCCGAACTTGCGTCCCTGGATGATCTGGGTGACAGCGCACCCCGCCACCTTGCTGCCGATGCCCTCGCTGCTGCCGCCCTGGTGCGTGCCTTCGGCGTCGAGCCGGTTGCCGTCCGGGACGGGCTGCGCAACTACGCCCCCGGCGGGCACCGGATTGAACCGGTGGCCAAGCTCAATGACATCCTCTGGGTCAACGACTCAAAGGCCACCAATCCGCATGCCGCCGCAGCCTCCCTGGCAGCCTTCGGGCACGTCGTCTGGATTGCCGGCGGACTGTCCAAGGGCGTCACCTATGACGACCTCGTGGCCTCCCACGCCCAGCGCCTGAGCGCCGTTGTGCTCATCGGTGCGGATTCCTCGCAGCTGCGCTCCGCGTTGGCCCGACACGCACCCGATGTGCCGGTAATTGAGGCTTCCCAGGCGGACACTGGAGAGGAAGGAACGCCCACCGGCGAAGCCGTCATGGTCCAGGCCGTGGCTGCCGCAGCCGCCGTGGCGAAGAGCGGGGACACGGTCCTCATGGCGCCGGCATCGGCATCCATGGATCAGTTCCGGTCCTACGCCCACCGGGGCGAGGCGTTCATCGAAGCTGTCCGCGGATACGTGGAAGGGCAGGCGCAGACCACCAAGGAGCCGTAGATGGTGACCACGCCCACGGGCAAGGGACGCAAGCCGACGGCGCGCAGGCGCCCGGCAGGCACGCAGCCGGTACAGGCAGCAGCCAAACCCGTCACCACCGCCGGCCGCGCTGCGGCCGGCACACGCACCTCCACCGGCGGTCCCGCTGCCGGTGAGGGCGTGCCGTCGAAGAAGCGGGGCCTGCGGCTGGGGGAGAGGTTCACCGCCTTTATGGTGCTGCTCGAAGGCAGCGGCGCCAAAGCCACCGGTTCCAGCTACTACATGATCCTTGGTGCCACGCTGGCGCTGACGGCGATCGGGCTCATGATGGTGCTCTCAGCCTCCTCCGTGGAGGCCATCGCCGCTGCGGCCGGCTCTGCAGCCGGGGCCGCCACCACCTTTGACCTGTTCATCAAGCAGGTTATGTTCGCAGCGATCGGCGTCGGGCTGATGCTTCTGCTCTCCCGTTTCGGTCCGCGCTTCTACCGCGCCATCGCCTGGCTGGCCCTGGCCGCCGCCGTCGTCCTGCTGGTCCTGGTGCTTTTCATCGGCGTGGAGGTCAACGGCAACAAGAACTGGCTCGCGTTTGGCCCGGTGACCGGCCAGCCCTCCGAGGCCGCGAAGCTCGCCATGGCCATCTGGTTCGCCGCCGTGCTCTCCCGGAAGGGAGCGCTGATTGCCGACTGGAAGCATGCGCTCATTCCCGTGCTTCCCGGAGGTGGCCTGCTGATCGGCCTGGTGCTGCTGGGCCACGACCTTGGCACTGTGATCATCATGGGCCTGATCATGCTCGCGGCCCTGTTTTTCGCCGGCGCCCGGCTTAAGCTGCTGGGGCTGCTCAGCCTCGCGGCGGCGGCAGCCGCGGTGCTCTTCTCCGTGGCCAGCGGAAACCGGACCAGCCGCATCAGTGCCTGGCTGCAGCTGGACTGCTCTGCCGGACTGTGTGACCAGGCCAATGCAGGCATGTACGCACTTGCGTCCGGCGGCTGGTTCGGGGTGGGCATCGGCCAGAGCCGGCAGAAGTGGAACTGGATCCCGGAAGCCCACAACGACTTCATCTTCGCCATCATCGGTGAAGAGTTCGGCCTGCTTGGCACGCTGGTGGTGCTGGTGCTGTTCGGTATCCTTGCAGTGGCCACGGTCCGGGTGACCATGCGCCACACCCAGCCGTTCATCCGGATTGTCTGCGGCTGCATCCTGGTCTGGATTACCGGCCAGGCTGCAGTGAACATCGCCATGGTCACCGGGCTGCTGCCCGTGATCGGCGTTCCGCTGCCGTTTATCTCCTACGGCGGTTCGTCGCTGACGTTCACGCTGGCTGCCGTGGGAGTCCTCTTGTCCTTTGCACGCACTATCCCTGAAAGGGAACCCGCAGCTCCATGACGCAGTCCCCACTTTCCGTAGTACTCGCCGGCGGCGGCACAGCCGGGCACATCAGCCCGCTGCTGGCCATAGCCGGTGCCGTTAGGCGGCTGCGGCCCGATGCCCGCATCAAAGTGGTGGGCACCTCTGCCGGTATGGAAACCAGGCTGGTGCCGGCCGCCGGGTATGAGCTGGCCGTGATCGACCGCGTCCCCATGCCGCGCCGGCCGAGCGGCGACCTCGCCCGCCTTCCGGCCCGCCTGGCGCGCGCCGTACGGCAGGCAGGCGAAATCCTGGACGAAGCTGCCGCCGACGTCGTTGTGGGCGTGGGCGGCTACGTCTCCACTCCCGTGTACCTGGCAGCCCGCAAGCGGCGCATCCCCGTGGTGGTGCATGAAGCCAACGCCCGCCCCGGGCTGGCCAACCGGGTTGGTGCCAAAAACGCAGCCGTAGTGGGCGTCGCTTTTGAAGAGACCAAGCTGCCCGGCGCCCGCTGGGTGGGTATGCCGATGCGCCGGGAAATCTCCGGCCTGGACCGCGATGCAGCCCGGCACGATGCCCGTGCTGCCCTGGGCCTGGAGCAGGACCTGCCCACTCTGGTAGTGACCGGAGGTTCTTCGGGCGCCGCGAGCATTAACGCCGCGGTCACGGCTGCCCTTCCCGCGCTTGCCGCGGCAGGTATCCAGACCCTGCACGTCACCGGACGCGGCAAGGCTGCCGCGGACGCTGAGGGCAGGACCCTCACCGCGCCGCTGTACCGGCAGGTGGAGTACGTCGACGGCATGGAACTCGCCTACGCCGCGGCAGACCTGCTGCTGGCCCGCTCCGGTGCCGGGACAGTCAGCGAGATTTCCGCCGTCGGGCTTCCCGCCGTGCTTGTCCCGCTGCCGCACGGGAACGGCGAGCAGGCACTGAATGCCGCGGGACTGGTGCAGGCAGGCGGGGCCCTGCTGGTCCGGGACTCACAGTTCACCCCGGAGTGGATCAGCGCCAACCTGATTCCGCTCCTGCAGGATTCCCTGGCACTGAAGAACATGGCGGAAGCTTCCGCCGCCCGCGGCATCCGCGACGCCGATGCCCAAATGGCTGAACTCATCCTTGAGGCAGCGGAACGGAAAGACGCATGAGCCGGTTGAACCTCAAAGACCTGGGCCGGGTCCACTTCATCGGCCTGGGCGGTGCCGGCATGTCCGCCGTTGCCCGCGTGATGCTGGGGCGCGGGATCGGGGTGTCCGGCTCCGATGCCCGCGACTCGGCCGGCCTGCGTGCGCTGGAGGCTCTCGGAGCCACGGTGCACATTGGCCACGACGCAGCCAACCTTGGCAGTGCCTCCACGGTGGTCATCTCCACGGCCATCCGTGCATCGAATCCTGAGCTGGCCGCCGCAGAGGCCGCCGGGCTGCGCATCATCCACCGTTCCCAGGCGCTTGCCGCAGCGATGGAAGGTTCAGAGGTGGTGGCCGTTGCCGGCACCCACGGGAAGACCACCACAACGGCGATGATCACTGTGCTGCTCCGCGAAGCGGGCCTGGACCCCTCCTTCGCCATTGGCGGAGACGTGGCCGCCCTGGGCGTCAACGCCGAAGCCGGATCAGGGAAAATCTTCGTCGCTGAAGCTGACGAGTCCGACGGTTCCTTCCTGAACTACGCACCGAAAATCTCGGTCATCACCAACGTTGAGGCCGACCACCTGGACCACTACGGCACCGCTGAGGCCGTGTTCGCTTCGTTCGACCGGTTTGTGGAACTGCTCCCTGAGGACGGTTTGCTGGTGGCCTGTGCGGATGACCCCGGGGTCCGGGACCTCCTGGCACGCAACAGCGGCACACCGGTGCGCACCTACGGCTACGCGCAGGAGGCCGACGTACGAATTTCCGGCACGGAGGCAGCAGGCCGCAGCAGCACCAGCACGCTGCACTTCCGGGAAGGGAACCAGGAACGGCAGCAGCTGCTCGAACTCCAGGTGCCCGGGCGGCACAACGTACTGAACGCCGCCGCTGCCTTCGCCGCAGCCCTGGCGCTGGGAGTGGAACCGGAGACCGCCGCCCGCGGGCTGGGAACCTTCTCCGGCGCCGCCCGCCGGTTCGAGCCCAAGGGCGAAGCCCGCGGAGTGCGCGTCTTCGATGACTACGCCCACCATCCCACTGAAGTAGCCGCTGCCCTGCAGGCCGCCCGTGCAGTTGCCGGTTCCAACGCAGTGCACGTACTGTTCCAGCCGCACCTCTTTAGCCGGACCCGCAACTTCGCGGCCGAATTTGCCCAGGCGCTGGACCTGGCCGATTCCGTGACAGTGCTGCCCATCTATCCGGCTCGTGAGGATCCGATCCCCGGTGTCACCAGCGAGCTGATCACCTCGAAGCTGAAAACCCCGGTAACCGTTGCAGCCCACGCCCAGGATGCGGTGCTGAACATCGCCGCGCACGCTGCAGCGGGGGACATCATCCTCACCGTCGGTGCAGGCGACGTCACCCAGTACGGTCCGGCCCTCGTGGAAGCGCTCAGCGGCCCTGAGCCGGGCGGGAGCAATCCGGATGCCGGGTAGGAAACCCCGCCAGCCTCCGGCCGCAGCAGGCGCGGGTTCCAAGACTCCCGGCGCCGCCCGGCGCGGGGAGGCGGGACAGCCTGTCCGGGCCACAGCCAATTCGGCCAAGGTGGAGCTGCTGCAGTCACCCGGCGCGCAGATTCATGAACTGCGGCCCGGATCCGCTGCCCATCCGGACACGGTCATCTCCGCCACCAGGGACGCTTTCGACCCGTCCAGTCTGCCGGAGCCGGACGACGCCCGGCCCGCCGCAGCGGACGGGCAGAGCCCCGACGCCAGCATTCTGGCCTTCCCGGAGCCGCCGGCCAAACGCCGCCGGCGCTACCTGCTGGCCGGGACCGGCGCGGCAGCCCTGCTCCTTGCTGCCCTGTTTTTTGTGGTTTTCTTCTCGCCCGCCCTGGCGCTGAAGAATATCCAGCTAGAAGGCAATTCGCTGCTGCCGCCCCAGGAAGCTGAAACGGCACTCGCCCCGCTGCTTGGCACGCCCCTTGCCCTGATCTCCGACTCAGATGCCGCCGAACTGCTGGCGGACCGTCCGGAGATTGAGGGCGTGGAGGTGACGGCGGTGCCGCCGTCGGACCTGATTGTCACCGTCACCGAGCGGGTTCCGGTGGCCGTACTGCAGAACGGCAGGGAATTTGTCCTCATCGACGAAGAGGGGCGCCAGCTCAAGGCGGTGGCCGAACGCGGCGAGGCCGCACTGCCGCTGATCGACGGCGGGACCGAAGCGGTCAACAGCACCGTATTCTCTACCGTGACACAGGTGCTCGCGGCCCTGCCGCCGAACGTCCTGGCACAGCTTGACCACGCCTCGGCTGAGACCGTCGACTCGGTTGAACTCAAGCTCACCAGCGGCCAGACGGTATTCTGGGGAAGCGCGGAAGCGAACGCGGCGAAGGCGCGGGCCCTGGAAGCCCTGCTGCTGATGCCCGCCGCAGATCCTCCGGTTTCGGTGTTCGACGTGAGCACACCGAACCGGCCGGTGACGCGGTGAGTGCCACGGCGGCAAAGACCGGCGAAGTTTCTCACCGACACGCGCGGAACGGTAATTGCGCAAGCATCCGGCGCCCCATAGCGTCGGGAGTAGAGCATTACTTGACATAACTATAACCCTCAAGTGGAGGGTTAAGGTTGTTCGGTTGAAGGTTTCGGCCGGGTCAGACCCGGCCACATTGATCAGTTGCACAGATTCGAACAAGGGACACAGGACGTGGCAGCACCGCAGAATTACTTGGCCGTCATCAAGGTCGTCGGCATCGGCGGCGGCGGCGTGAATGCCGTAAACCGAATGATCGACGTCGGACTCCGCGGAGTCGAATTCATCGCCATCAATACAGACGCGCAGGCGCTGCTGATGAGCGACGCCGACGTGAAGCTTGACGTTGGACGTGAACTGACCCGTGGCCTGGGCGCCGGAGCCGATCCGGAGGTTGGCCGCAAGGCGGCAGAAGACCACGCCGAGGAAATCGAAGAGGTGCTGCGCGGAGCGGACATGGTCTTCGTGACCGCAGGCGAGGGCGGCGGAACCGGTACCGGCGGTGCCCCCGTGGTGGCCCGGATTGCCCGTTCGCTCGGCGCCCTGACCATCGGCGTCGTCACCCGTCCGTTCACCTTCGAAGGCCGCCGCCGTTCCAACCAGGCGGAGTCCGGCATCGATACGCTGCGCGACGAAGTCGACACGCTGATCGTGATCCCGAACGACCGCCTGCTCTCCATCAGCGACCGGAACGTATCCATGCTGGATGCTTTCCGCTCCGCTGACCAGGTTCTGCTCTCCGGTGTCCAGGGCATCACCGACCTGATCACCACCCCGGGCCTGATCAACCTTGACTTCGCCGACGTGAAGTCCGTGATGCAGGGTGCCGGCTCGGCGCTGATGGGCATCGGTTCCGCCCGCGGCGAGGACCGTGCCGTCAAGGCCGCAGAGCTGGCCATCGCCTCCCCGCTTCTCGAAGCCTCGATTGACGGCGCGCACGGCGTGCTGCTGTCCATCCAGGGCGGCTCGGACCTCGGCCTGTTCGAGATCAACGAAGCAGCCCGCCTGGTGCAGGAAGTTGCCCACCCCGAAGCCAACATCATCTTCGGTGCCGTCATTGACGACGCCCTGGGTGATGAAGCACGCGTCACCGTGATCGCTGCCGGCTTCGACCAGGTTGACGTCACGTCCCAGCCTGCCTCGGCCAAGCCTGCTGAACCGCTGTCCCCGCCGGCTGCTGCCGCCGGTGCCGGTGCTGCCGGTGCCGCGACGTCGGCGTGGGCCCAGCGTCCCCAGACCGTACCGGCCGACGCCGGGTTCGACGTCGACCTCCCGGCCGTTGTTGAGCCTGACCTCAGCGCGGGACGCCAGGACGACCTGGACGTTCCTGATTTCCTCAAGTAAGACCAGTACCGGCGCGGGGTTGTTCGATCGTATGTTTTGGTGGGAAGGGCAGGGCCCTGAAGGGCTCCGTGTAGCTTTCACTGATACATCGGCGGGCAACCTCGCGCTGCACGTTGGGGACGATCCAGCTGCCGTCCGCGGCCGCCGGGCCGCTCTGGAGCAGCGGATGGGCGCAGAGCCCGGGACACTGCGCTTTATGGAACAGGTGCACTCCGCGGACGTCGCCGTGGTGGCTCCCGGGCCTGCCTCCGGCGAGGTGCCGGTAGCTGATGTCCTGCTGAGCACCGACGGAACGGTTCCGCTGGCCGTGATGGTGGCCGACTGCCTGCCCGTGCTGTTCGCGGCGCCGGGGCCAACCGGGGTCATCACCGCTGCCGCACACGCCGGACGGCGCGGCCTGCTGGACGGAATCCTGGCCAACACGGTTGCCGCAATGCGCACCGCAGGTGCTGCCTCGATCCAGGCCTGGATCGGTCCCGGTGTCTGCGGGCAGTGCTACGAGGTCCCCGCCGAAATGCTCGCCGAAGCATCCCATTTCCCCGGAACGGCCTCACAGACCAGCTGGGGAACCCCGGCGCTCGACCTGCCCGCCGCTGCATTTTCACAGCTTCAGGGACTCAACGTAAGCGTTGAAACGATTCCGGGATGCACCATGGAAGAACCGGATCTGTTCTCCCACCGCCGGGACGCACCCACCGGACGGTTCGCCGGGCTGATCTGGCAGCCGCGGTAGCGTCCGGCACATTCGATCTACAGCAGTAACACGAGGGACCATGAGCACCACAGCCACTGACCGCACAGAAGACCTGCGGCACCGTCTGGACCAGGTTCGGCGGCGGATCTCCGACGCGGCAGCAGCCAGCGGGCGGAGAGAACCGAACCTCATCGTGGTCACGAAGTATTTCCCGGCGTCCGACGCCGCTGCCCTGGCGAAGCTGGGTGTGCGCGACGTGGGTGAGAACAAGGCACAGGAGGCTGAGGCCAAGGCTGCGGAACTTGCCGGTTCCGGGCTGCGCTGGCACTTCATCGGACAGCTGCAGACGAACAAGGCCAAGTCCGTGGTCAAGTATGCCTCCGCCGTGCACTCAGTGGACCGGGCCGGGCTGGTGGCAGCGCTTGCCAAAGCCATGGCCGCGGAAAACCGGCGCCGGACGGAGGCGGGGGAACCGGAGCGGGATCCGCTCCGGTGCTACCTCCAGCTGGATCTGCGCAGCGGAGACAACCTGGAACCGGGACGCGGGGGAGCCCGTCCGGAGGACATGCTGGAACTGGCAGCCGCCGTGGCAGTGGAACCCTCCCTGCAGCTGGCCGGCCTGATGGCGGTGGCTCCCCTCGGCGAAGACCCCGCCGCAGCGTTTGCCCGGCTGCAGGAGTTCTCCGGCGAACTCACTGCCCGTTACCCCGACGCCTCCGGCATCTCAGCCGGCATGAGCCAGGACCTGGAAGCAGCGGTCGCCCACGGCGCGACACACCTGCGGATTGGATCGGATGTTCTCGGTCCCCGCCCTGCTGTGGGGTAGCGTCAAACATGGCAGGGGCAACACTGCAAAAACACCGGATACCACAGGGTATTCCTTGGGTAACACTGGATAACGCGGGACGCTGAAGGACTGAAGGAGCAACCATGGCTGGCGCAATGCGCAGGACGATGATCTACCTTGGGCTCGCCGATGGCGACGAGCTGTACGAGGACGAGCAGAAGCCTGTCCGCGAGGCACCTGCCCGGGACGAAGAGCGCGCACCGGAGAATGAGCGGAACGACCGTGAACCGGCCGCACCCGCCCAGACCGAGCGCAAAACCACGGCGGTAGAGGAATACCGTGCTCCCGTGACCCCCATCAAACGCGCCCCCTCATCGGCAAAGGAAGACGTGGCAGGCTTGCGGCAGATCACCACCGTCCATCCCCGTTCCTACAACGACGCCAAGATCATCGGCGAGAGTTTCCGCGACGGAATCCCGGTCATCATGAATGTCACGGATATGGGAGAAGCCGACGCCAAGCGTCTGGTGGACTTCTCCGCGGGACTTGTGTTCGGGTTGCGCGGTACCATCGAACGAGTGACCAACAAGGTCTTCCTGCTCTCGCCGTCCTACGTCGAGGTGCTGGGGGATGACAAGAAGGTCAGCGAGTCCCAGTCCACATTCTTCAACCAGAGCTAGCCGCCGCCCCACGGGGGCGGAGCAGGCAGCCGTTCTCCTACGGCGGAAACGAAAACACGCGTGAGTATTATTTTTGCCCTGCTGTACCTGGTGCTGATGCTCTTTCAGCTCGCCCTGATTCTTCGCATCGTCTATGACGCCGTGCAGATGTTTGCACGACAGTGGCGGCCCAAGGGCCCGGCGCTGGTGCTGGCAACAGGTGTCTACGGAGCCACAGACCCGCCAATCCGGGCCCTGCGGAGGATTATCCCCCCGCTGCGGCTGGGTGGGGTCTCGCTGGACCTTGCGTTCCTGGTCCTGTTCATCGTGGTCAGCATTCTTATGCAGATCGTCTGGGCAGCGGCACTTCGCTAGCCCGCGGAGGAGCCGGTTCGATATCGGTTCGCAAAAGATATAATGTGAAAAAATATCATTGAATGATCCCTGATTTTATGTTCGAGATTCTGTAACTAGGCTCACTGCCGCACGGCAGGCCGGCCTGATAACCAGTATGAGGTGACCAGATGGCCCTGACGCCAGAAGATGTAGTCAATAAGCGGTTCCAGCCGACTAAGTTCCGTGAAGGCTACGACCAGGACGAGGTGGATGACTTCCTCGACGAGATCGTCGTTGAACTCCGCCGGCTGAATGCCGAGAATGAGGACCTGCGCCGGCAGCTCGCCGAGGCAGTCGCCGATGCACCTGCTGCTGGCACCCAGGTTCCCGCACCGGTTTCGGCCGCCGCCAAGACCGAGCAGGTTTCCCAGCCGGTCAAGGAAGAGAAGAAGCCTGAACCCGCTCCGGCACCGGCTCCGAAGGCTGAAGAGCCCAAGGCCGAGGCCCCGCGGGCTGCTGAGCCCGCACCCGCCGCATCCAACACGGCTGAATCTGCGGCAGGCATCCTGGCCATGGCTCAGAAGATGCATGACGACTACGTGAGCGCCGGCGTCGAGCAGCGCGACAAGATCATTGCCGAGGCACAGATCGAAGCCAGCGGACTGGTCACCGAAGCCCAGGAAAAGAGCCGCAAGATCCTCAGCTCCCTCGAGCAGCAGAAGGCTCTCCTGGAGCGCAAGGTGGAGCAGCTTCGCGGCTTCGAGCGGGATTACCGTACCCGCCTCAAGGCTTACATCGAGGGCCAGCTGCGCGACCTCGATTCCCGCGGCTCGGTAGCCTCGGAGACCGCAGACGCCTAAGCGTTTGCAGCTAGTCGTTTCCGCCTGGACGGATTGAAATCAGGATTAGACTGGTAACAGAGCCATGGGCCGGCGGCCGGGATCTCCCGGCC
>NZ_JBSHIT010000011.1:0-157936 GCF_053619115.1 Arthrobacter sp. NPDC055585 | reverse complement strand
AGTTCTCAAACAACAGGCACATCCGGCCTACTCGGAAAAACCATTCCCAACCGGGAACTTTCTTTTCTTTTCGCACCGCTGTGGTGTTTTACTAGGTTATTCCATCTTTTCGTTTTCCGCAATTCGGCGTATTTCCCGAAATTTGCTCGAAACAATTAGATAATGCCACACGAAAACGAAGCTCTTTCACAGCAGAGCCGTGAACCAGCTTTTGTTTTGTGTGGTTTGGCCACCGTCCCGGGGATCTCCGGAAGGTCTAGCTTCCGGCGCCCCAACCGCGGCGACTCCAATTACTTTACACACCCCCGGGCACCCGTGCAAGCCGGCCGGGGTGTGACGTCCTGCACCCGCCGGCAACGGCCCAAACGCCGCCCCGCAGAGACTGGGCAAACAGCAGGAGGCCGGCTCCCAGACGGGAACCGGCCTCCTGCTTTCACGTACTCCTAACCTGTGACTACTACCGTCGCCAGGTTGCGCTTGCCGCGGCGCAGCAGCAGGTACTTGCCGTGCAGCAGCTCGGACTCGTTGATCACGGCGTCGATCTCCGTGACCTTGCGGTTGTTCACGTAAGCGCCGCCTTCGGTGATGGTCCGCCGTGCTTCGGAGTTCGTCTTCGACAGTCCGGTAGCTACCAGGAGGTCAATAAGCCCCAGGCCGGCGGCATTCACTTCAGCGCGCGGCAGTTCAGCAGTCGCCGCCGTGAGGGTCGCTTCGTCCAGTTCCTCAAGCGAACCCTGTCCGAACAGTGCGGCCGAAGCTGCAATAACCTTCTCGGTCGCTTCGGTGCCGTGGACCAGTGAGGTCACGTCGTAGGCCAGGGCGCGCTGGGCTTCCCGCTTATGCGGGGCTTCCTTCACCGAACGCTCGAGTTCTTCGATTTCAGCCTTGGTGCGGAAGGTGAAGACCTTCAGCCGGTCGATCACGTCCGCGTCGGCGGTGTTCAGCCAGAACTGGAACATCGCGTACGGGCTCGTCATGGACCCATCCAGCCAGACGGCGTTCCCTTCGCTCTTGCCGAACTTGGTGCCGTCCGAGTTGGTGATCAGCGGGGTACCCAGTGCATGCACTGTGGCGCCTTCCACCTTGCGCACCAGTTCAGTGCCGGAGGTCAGATTGCCCCACTGGTCCGAACCGCCGGTTTCAAGCACGCAGTTGTAGTCGCGGTAGAGCTGGAGGTAATCCATACCCTGCAGCACCTGGTAGCTGAACTCGGCGTAACTGATGCCCTCATCGGAGTTCAGGCGTGAGGCAACGATTTCCTTCTTGACCATGGTGCCCACCCGGAAGTGCTTGCCGATGTCGCGCAGGAAGTCGATGGCGCTCATCGGCGCCGTCCAGTCCAGGTTGTTCACCATCCGGGCGGAGTTCTCGCCCTCGAAGCTGAGGAAGCGCTGCACTTGTCCCTGCAGGTAGCCAACCCACTCGTTGACCGTCTCTTTGGTGTTCATGGTGCGTTCCGCCGTCGGGCGCGGGTCCCCGACCAGGCCGGTGGAACCGCCCACCAGGGCCAGCGGCCGGTGGCCGGCAAGCTGCAGGCGGCGCATGGTCAGCAGCTGGACCAGGTTGCCCAGGTGGAGGCTGGGCGCTGTGGGATCGAAGCCGCAGTAATACGTGACCGGATCCCCGGCGAGCAGCTTCTCAAGTTCCGCCTCATCGGTGGAGAGCTTGATCAGCCCACGCCATTTCAGTTCCTGCCAGATGTTGGCAAAGCTCGGATCGTTCTGCTGGGCAGCAAGGCCCTCGGGGGTCTGGATATTCTGTGGCACGCCTTCTAAATTATCAGGATTCGCTGCCGTCGATGCCCGCCGGGATGCCGTGCTCCGCAATAAGACGCAGGCGCTGGGTGGGACGGGTCATGGCGACGTACAGGTCGCCCACCTTGCCGGCGGCCGCGGTGAGCAGCTCAGACGGCTCCAGGATGACGACGGCGTCGAACTCCAGGCCCTTGGCTTCCCGCGGGGAAATCACCACGATGTCCTGGCTCAAGCCGCCGGCACCGGTGCCAACCCGGTTTCCGTACAGTGCAGTGACTTCCCGGCGGACGGTTTCCAGCCGGTGGTCCTCGGTGATGACCGCCAGCAGGCCGCCCTCGATTGCAGCGAGGTCTTCCGGAAGCGTCTCAAGCAGCCGCGGCAGCAGCCCGCCTTCGGGGACGGTATCCAGGAACGGCGGCCACTGCCCTTCGCGCACGGCCTTGGGCGCCGAGACCACCAGACCTGCGGCGTTGGCCATGCGCACGGCCGCTTCGGCGATCTGCGCCGGGGTCCGGTAGTTGACCGTCAGCTCTTCCAGCGTCCAGCGCTCCCCCACGAACGGGTCCAGCGCCTGCTGCCAGGAGGTAGCGCCGGCTGCGGAGGAGGTCTGCGCGATGTCGCCCACCACGGTGAAGGACTTCAGCGGGCAGCGGCGCATCAGCAGGCGCCACTGCATGGCGGAGAGTTCCTGTGCCTCGTCCACCACCACGTGGCCGAATGCCCACGTGCGGTCCACTGCTGCGCGGTCCGCGGCGGTGAGGCGCTGCTCGGTGGCCATGTTGTGGTTGGCCAGGTCCTCGGCGGAGAGGATGCCGTGGGCACCGGAGTCCTCCAGGAACCCTTCGGTGTTTTCGATGGCGCGCTCGGCGTTGGCCAGGTCCCGCTTGCGGGCTTCTTCCAGCGCGGCGCTGTCCCGGCCTGCGGAGGCGTCGAGTTCACCGAGCAGTTCCGCCGCCTCATCCAGCAGCGGAATATCGGCTTCGGTCCACGGCGCGTCCGGGCTGCGCCGCAGCGCGTCCCGCTCGGCCCCCGTCAGTTCCGGGGCGGCAGCTTCCAGCTGGCCGGGCTTGCTGAAGAGTTCACTGATGAGCTTCTCCGGAGTCATCGGCATCCAGCACAGGTTCAGGGCCACCCGCACGTCGCGGGAGCTGCGCACGTCTTCAGCCAGGTAGGCGCGGTCGGTGCTGTTGCCGGCTCCGGCCGACTCTTCGAGGATTTCCGTCATCTGGTCGGTGAGCTCGCGCAGCAGGATCTTCACGAAGGTCACGCGGGCCTCGTTGTGCGGCTTGCCGGTAGCGCGGGCGCGGTCCCGGGCACGGGAGACCTGCTTGGGGGTCAGTGTGACCCAGGTGCCCTCGATGTTCAGCCGGCGCGGCTCGGTGAAGTTGCGCTGGCGGTTCGCGACCGCCCGGACAACGACGTCGGCCATTTCCAGCCGGCCCTTAATCTCCGCGGCGGCGGCCGTGTCCTCGCCCGAGGCGATGATGCCGGGCATCAGCTGGCCCAGGCTGGACATAACGACACCGGTCTCACCGAGGGAGGGCAGCACACGTTCGATGTAGCGGATGAAGGCGTTGGACGGACCCACCAGCAGCACGCCGGCGGACTTCAGCCGTTCACGGTGGGTGTAGAGCAGGTAGGCCGCGCGGTGCAGGGCCACAGCGGTTTTACCGGTGCCCGGGCCGCCCTGTACCACCAGGGTGCCGGGCAGCGGAGCGCGGATAATGCGGTCCTGCTCGGCCTGGATGGTGCCGACGATGTCCGACATCTGCCCGGTCCGCTTGGAGTTCAGGGCAGCGAGCAGCGCACCTTCGCCCTGCAGGTCCTGGCCTTCTTCGAGCATTGAATAGTCCAGCACGTCATCTTCCAGGCCCTGGACCTCGCGGCCCTTGAGCATCAGGTGGCGGCGGCGCCGCACACCCTGCCGCTCAAACGCGGTTGCCTGGTAGAAGGTGCCCGCTTCCGGGGCACGCCAGTCCACCATCAGCCGCTGCAGGTCCGCGGTGGACAGGCCGATGCGGCCGATGTAGCGGGTCTCACCGTCGTCGAGGTCCAGCCGTCCGAAGACCAGCCGGTCATCGACGGCCATGAGCTGCGCCAGGCGGTCTTCATACATGGTCGCGAACGCATCACGTTCGGACCGGTTCTGGTGTGACCCCGCGGAGTGGCTGCGGCGCACCTGGGCCAGCTGCTCACGTTTTTCCTCGCGCAGCTCATCGAGCCGGTGGTACAAGCCGGCCACGTATTGGCGCTCGTTTTCCAGCTCCGTATGGGCCGAAGACTCTTCAGGCATGTTCGCGTTCCCTCTCGCAAAGGCAGACCGTCAAGTTTACCGTGCTTCGGCACATTTTGTATGCCCTGTCCAGAGTGCGGCCCTGCGGCGGAGTGCCGGAGCCCAAAAGGCTAGTACGTGCGCAGGGAATGGACGTTGTAGCCGGCCAGGTTTTCGCGTCCGCCAAGACCGTCCAGTTCAAGGACGACGCCGATGCCGGCAACGCTGGAACCGGCACGTTCGATCAGCCGGGCAGTGGCGCCCAGGGTGCCGCCGGTCGCTAGGACGTCGTCAAGAACCAGGACCCGGGAGCCGTGCGGAATGTCGCCGATGTGCACTTCGAGGCTGTTGGTGCCGTACTCCATGGAGTACGTCTCGCTGTAGGTGGGGCGCGGCAGCTTGCCGGGCTTGCGGACGGTAATCACGCCGTTCCCGGAGGCGTAGGCTGCGGCAGCCGCCAGCAGGAAGCCGCGCGCTTCGACGCCGGCCACGAAGTCGAAGGTTCCCTCAAATTCGGCCAGCAGGGCGTCAACCATGCCGCGCAGCGCCGGTCCGTCAGCGAAGACCGGAGTCAGATCGCGGAATGTCACTCCCGGCGCCGGGTAGTTCGGGACCACTGCGCAGAGGCGGTCAATGGTCTCGAGGATGGATTCGGCCGGTACTGCTGAGCCGGCCAGGGGTGCTGAAGCTTCGTCTTTCACCCATCTACCTTACCGGGCCCCGGCCCGGTAAGCCCCGCCCAGCGCCTGTCCGGGGCTGCGCTGCTGGTCACAGGGGTGCCGGATCAGCCCGTTTTCGCGGTGCCCCCGCCGGGCGGCGGCGCTTCACGGCCGGACGGTACTTGGAGACCGTTGGATCCCCGGTGAGCCAGTAGCGCCACGGGTAAGCCTCTCCCCCGCCTTCACCGCTGACCCCGACCCGCGGACCGCGGGAGATCCGGGATGGGTCCGCAGGTTCGGGCGGCAGCTCAAGCCGCAGCGGTCCGGTAAAGACGTCAGCTCCGTTCAGTTCGCGGTCGATGCCAAGCGCCTGTGCCAGCCGGGCCGGTCCGCGGGCCAGATCCAGCTGCGTCCTGGGTTCCCTGCGCCGAAGACGTGCCAGCCCGTGTCCCTCGACAATCTCGCCTGCCCGCAGCAGCAGCCCGGTTGCCTGGCCGGCTTCCCCGCACACCACGTTGGCGCAGTAGTGCATGCCGTAGGTGAAGTAGACATACAGGTGCCCGGCCGGTCCGAACATGGTGGCATTGCGTGCGGACTGGCCGCGGAACGCGTGGGACCCGGGATCCGCTTCGCCCAGGTACGCTTCCACCTCCGTGATCCGGACAGCTACCGGGCCTTCGGCTGACTCCCGGTGGAGCACGGCACCCAGAAGCCAGGGAGCGGCTTCGGTCGCGGGGACGGCCAGGAGGCTGCGGGGGTCGGAAACGTCCATTCCCTTACCGTAAAGGGCGGGCGGTCCGCTCGAAAAACTCAGAGCGCAGTGCGGTAGAGGGCTTCCAGGGCGCGCAGCCGGTGGGAATTGGGATGAGGTGTGTCGCCTTCCAGCCGGACGGCCGCTGAATCCAGGGCCAGGTGCCACGCTGCCATGAGGGCCGCGGTGTCTTCCGCTGAGCCGCCCTCCACGCGCTGCCGGACGTGCAGTTTCGCCAGTCCGCCGTCGTCGCGCACCTCCATGGCGGCTTCCTCACCGACGCGGAGGTTGCCGCTGGACGCTTTAACGGCGGCGCCCACATCCTCCGCCGGCGCGTTGTACCAGCGTTCGAACTCAATGCTCCTGCCGTCCGGGTTTTCCACCACCTTGCCCATGGTGGGGCTGACGTCGAATTCCCTCGAGTACGCATCGCGCAGGAACTCCCAGGACCCCGGTTCCACTTCGGGCGGCGGGTCCCCGGCGGCGACTGCCGCGAAGGCATCCATGATTCCCTGCCAGCCCGCGCTGCCTTCGGCCAGGAAATCGGCGGTGTCCGAATGCGCGCGGAAAGTCAGCAGGGAACCGCCGTCGGACTCCAGAACCTGCCAGTCCAGCACCGATTCCTCACCGAGTTCGTCATCCCAGCTGATTTGGAGGCTGGAGCGCGGATTGAGCTGCAGGACGGTGCCCGAGACACCGCTGCCGCCCTTTTCAAGGGTGTACTCCTTGCCCAGTTCCCAATCCGGATGGATGGACCCCAGCCACTGCTCCACCTTCCGGGGATTGGTCAGGACGTCCCAGATGTGGGCTGTGGGGTAATCAAGCTGTTTGTCGAAGGCCAGCACCCACCCGTCGGTTACCTTTTCGATCCGGCCCTCGGGAACCGGCCGGGGCCCGGGCTCATGCCCGCTTCCCGTTGGCTGCGCTTCTGACATGGCGGACCTCCCGTAGCTGCGGATCCTTGCCATTCCAGCCTAGATTGGCCGCCGCTGCTCCGGAAGGGCCGCAGCATCCGCTCTATTTCCCTGCCCCCCCTGTATCCACAAGGCGAACCGGCACTCCGTCTCGATCCGGCCACGTTTGGTCACATTCCCGAATATTGGAAACAGTTACCGCATGTTGGTGGCATCATGGCGGAGATCACATCAGCAAAAAAAGGGGGTGAAACGGTGGCAGCAGAGCGTTCCGGCACAGCAGCCAAGGCACTGGGCCTGCTCGAAATCCTCGGCAGCTGCCCTGACGGCGCGACGGCGAGCGACGTCAGCCACGCTGCGGAGATACCGCTCAGCACTGCCTACAGACTCCTTAATACCCTGGTGGACACCGGATACGCAGAATACGAAGCAGACCAAAAGCGGTACCGGCTGGGGCTGCGGATCTACCAGCTGGGCCAGAAGGTGGCGCATGCCCGGGGGTTCGCCGGCACGGCAATACCCATCCTTCGCCGACTCACCGCACTGACGCGGGAAAGCTCTATTTTCCATGTGCTCCATGACGGACAGTCCCTGACGGTGCACAAGGTGGACGGGCCACAGTTCCGCACCACAACCGACCCCGGCGACAAGGTCCCGCTGCACACCAGCGCCTCCGGCAAGGTCCTGCTTGCCTTCAGCAGCCGGGAGACAAGCGCCGCCCTTGTGAGCGCCCTGGACCTGGCTCCGCGGACGGCAGCGTCCATGACCGACAGGCAGGCGCTGTCCAGGCAGCTGGAAGAGATCCGCCAGCAGGGCTGGGCCGGGCAGTCGGAAGAAAATGATCCGGGAATGGCGGCAATCGCGGTCCCGGTTCAGTCAGGGCTGCTGATCGGGGCACTGACTTTGGCCGCTCCGGTGTTCCGTGCCGGCATCAGCGAACTTGAGCGCCATTTGCCGTCTCTGCAGGAGGCTGCCGAGAGGCTCTCGCTTCTGCTCCCACAGCGGTATTGAGCGGAAGAACGGCCCGCCTTGACCGGCAGGTCACAGTTTGACCGCATCCTTGCGGATGCGGAATGTGTGAATTAGATTACAGCCAGTGTGCGTTTAATGAACATTTGTTCGCATAGCGCGCAGTAGCAAATCTGGGGGCTCGACCGGGTGTCATTGACGACAGCCGGAGCGCGTCCGCCAGCCTTACGGATGCAAAAGGAGCTTCTACGTGAAAAGACTCACCAAGTCACTGGCCATAGGAACCATCGGGATCCTGGCACTGTCCGGATGCGCCTCCGGGAGCGGCAGCGACTCCGGCGAGGAGTTCCCGGCCCAGGACATCAGGCTCACTGTCCCCTGGGCAGCCGGCGGCTCCGGTGACCTGACTGCACGCACGATCGCCCCGCTGCTTGAACGCGAGCTCGGCGTGGATGTCATTGTTGAGAACCGTCCCGGTGCCAACGGTTCAGTTGCTTACAACTGGCTCAAGGACCAGAAGCCCGACGGTTACAACCTCTCGATGATGGGTGTCGAGGTTGCCACCCTCCAGTTCCAGGACTACGACATCGATCCGGCCAACTACGAACCCATCGGCCAGGGACTTTCCGGGCCCGGCGCCATCGCGGTCCCCGTGGACAGCCCGTTCGAAACCCTCGAAGACCTGATCGAAGCCGCCAAAGCCAGCCCCGGGGACATCACTTACTCCAGCCCAGGTGTGGGCTCGGTCTGGGACTCCCCCGCGCAGGGCCTTCAGGAACTGGCCGGCATCACGCTGACCTCCGTGCCGTTCGACGGCTCTGCCCCCGCTGTGGCCGCCGTTGCAGCCGGTGACGCGGACTTCTCCATCGACGCGATCGGCACACAGAAAACGCAGGTCGACGCCGGCAAGCTGCGCTACCTGGCCATGCTCACGGATGAGCGGGACCCCAAGAATCCTGACGTGCCCACCGCCAAGGAGTCAGGAATCGACCTGACCAACGCCTCCTGGGTGGGCATCATGGCCCCCGCCGGAACCCCCGAGGAAGTAGTCCAGAAGCTCTCGGAGGCCATGGGTAAAGCCGTCGAGGATCCCGAATACCGCACCGTGATCGAGAACTCCAACCTGGTGCCGACCTTCAAGGATTCCGATGAGATGAAGTCGTTCCTGGAATCTGAAGCAGACCGTTACGGCCCCTGGATCGCGCTGGCCCAAGGCAAGTAGTCCCCAGCATCCGGGTCACCGGGCCGCACATGGCCCGGTGACCCGGATGCAGCAAAGGAACCCAATATGAGCAATCACGAATCTGCCGTTGAAGGCGATCCTGCCGAAACGGAGCCGGGCCAGGGCGACCTCCTCCAGAACCCGGCCGTCCTGGTCACCGACAGGGCTCACCGGCTTCGGGAACTGGTCCCCGCAGGTGTCACCGTGGGACTTGGCATAACGGTCCTGATCCTGGCCCAGGACATCAACTCCGGTGTCCGGGTGGAACTTGGCCCGCCGTTCTGGCCCACCATGCTGGCCTGGTGCCTCATCGCATGCGGAGTGCTCATGGCGGCAGTCAACGTGCTCCGCGGGGTCAGCAGCACCAACGTTCCGGACCCGATTACGTCCTGGGGACTCGGCCGGCTGGCTGGAACCGCCGGCATCCTGGTGGCCTACCTCCTGCTGTGGAATGTCCTGCAGTTCTGGCTGATCACGTTCGCCGCCACGGCGGCGCTGACGTTCCTCTACGGCGGACGGGGCTGGAAGCCGCTGCTGATGTTCCCGGCCATCGTCGCGGCCATTCTCCATTTCCTCTTTGTCGTCGCATTGCGAGTGAACCTATGATTTCGATTGCCGCTTCCCCCGTTACAGACGGCATCATGACCGTCCTCCAGGTAGACACCCTCCTCTACATTGGGCTCGGCATCGCCGTTGGCATGCTGGTCGGCGCGTTTCCGGGTGTCACCGCAACCATGGCGGTTGCCCTCGCCAGCGGCTTTACGCTGACGCTTGAACCCATCCAGGGCCTGGCGGTCCTGCTGACCATCTATGTTGCTGCCCAGTTCGGAGACAGGGTGCCGGCCATCCTGATCAACACTCCCGGCACACCGGCCTCCATCTCAACGACCTTTGACGGCTACCCGCTCGCGCTGAAAGGCCAGGCGGGCCTGGCGATGACGACGTCGGCGTTCGGCTCAGCGTTCGGCATGATCACGGGCATTATCATCCTGGCCGTCGCAGCGGTGCCGCTCTCCGAATTCGCCCGCCAGTTTGGTCCGCCGGAGATGTTCGCCCTCGTGGTGTTCGGCTTGACCATGATGGTGGGAGTCTCCTCCGGACGCATCATCAAGGGCCTGGCCGCGGGCGCGTTTGGCCTGCTGCTCTCAACCATTGGCCGTGACCCGATCACCGGCGATGCGCGCTTCACCCTGAACATCCTGGAGCTCAACGGCGGCATCCCATTCATCGCCGTCATCATCGGGTTCTTTGGTGTTGCTGAAGTACTGAACCAGATCCTGACCAGGCGCCGTCAGGAGAACCATGTGAAGCCGGTGACCCAGATGGGCCGCTGGATGCCGGGCGGCAAGCTTATGCGCCGGCTCCTGAAGCCCATGGGCATCGGTGCGGCTACCGGTTCCGTTGTGGGTCTGGTTCCCGCGGTCGGCGGCGACATTGCCGGCGTCATCGCCTGGGAAAACGCCCGAAAGGCTTCCAAGCATCCCGAGGAATTCGGCAAGGGCTCCCTGGAGGGCCTGACCGCCGGGGACACGTCCAGCACCGCAACGCTGGGCGGCAGCGTCACCACCACAATGGCCCTGGGCGTTCCTGGGGACTCCGTCATGGCGGTGATGATCGGTTCCATGATGATCTGGGGCATCCAGCCGGGGCCGGCGCTGTTCAGCACCCACCCGGATCTGGTCTCCTCGCTGGTGACCATTATGCTGATCGCGACCATCCTGACGCTGGGCCTGAGCCTGGTGCGGATGCGCGGCATGGTACGGCTGCTGGAACTGCCGAGCCACTACCTTTGGGTGATCATCCTGATCTTCTGCATGGTTGGAACGTATTCCATCAGCAACAGCGTCTTCGACGTGTTCATGATGATGATCTTCGGAGTGATCGGCCTCTTTATGCTGCGCTTCGGGTTCCCTGCCGGACCGGCAGTTCTTGGCCTCATCCTCGGACCGCTGGCCGAAGCGAACCTGCGCCGGGCCCTGATCACGGACGGCTGGAACTCAGTCTTCACCAGTCCGATCGCGCTGGTGCTCCTCACGATCTCCGCAGCTGCGCTGATTGTCCCGCCGCTGCGCCAGCGGGCCAAGCGCCGCCGGCTGGCCGCGTCCCGCGTTCCTGAGCAGACGCCGCTTCCCTAGCGGACAGAGCAAGCCCCCCGGGCGGTTGCGCTGACCTGGCTCCTGCCGGTTCAGCAGCATCCGCCCGGGGCTTTTCGTTTTGAACGCCGGCCCTCACTGTGGCCTGCGGGCCGGATACCGGTGCCTGATGTGCCGGTTTACCGGATCCGCCTGCCAGAACTCCACTTCCTGCGGTGCCAGCGCGTAAAGCTGCCAGTGCGGGTTCTCCGAGCCGTCAGCGCCGGGACGTTCGTTCCAGTCCCGGGCGGAGGCTTCGGCACTGAGCTGCACCACGTTTCCTGCCACCCGCACCTGGCGCCCCTGGGCGTACCAGTAGAAGTTCATGGCGGCGCGGGGATTCTGCTCAAGTTCACGGCCCTTCCGAGAGGAACGCGAGGTGGCGAAGTGCCAGCCGTCGGCGTCGAGGTCCTTCAGGATGAGCATGCGGGAGGAGAGGTTCCCCGCGGAGTCGGCTGTGGCGAGGGAGAAAGCATGCGGCTGGGGTACGCCGGCGGCCAGGGCGTCGTCGAGCCAGCTCAGGAACAGCTCGGCCGGGTCCTCCGGTGCCTGCTCCGGGTCGAAGCCGGGCAGGCCGGAGGCGAAGTCGGGAAGGGCCCGCAGCGTGCGGCGCAGGTTCGGGTTGGGCATGGCTCCACGCTAGCGCCCTTCGGGCAAACGAAAGGCCAGTTACGGCTGGTTTGAGGGCTCAAACCGGCCGTAACTGGCCTCTCGATGGGCGGGTTAGGCGGAGAAGGCGCGGGCGGCGTCGAGCTGCTTCTTCAGCTCGGCCAGCTGCGACTCCACGGCCGAACGGGCGGTGCCGCCCTGCGAGCTGCGGCTGTCCAGCGACCCCTCGGTGGAAAGGACGGTGCGGACTTCCGGGGTGAGGTGCTCCGAGATCCCGGCGTAGTCTTCATCGCTCAGGTCCCAGAGTTCGACGCCGCGGGATTCGGCCAGCTTCACGGCGGCACCGGAAAGCTCGTGCGCCTCGCGGAACGGAACTCCCTGGCGCACCAGCCATTCGGCGATGTCCGTGGCCAGCGCGAAGCCCTGCGGCGCCAGGGACTGCATCCGCTCGGTGTTGAAGACCAGGGTCGCAATCATGCCGGAGACGGCCGGGAGCAGCAGCTCCAGCGTGTCCGTGGCGTCGAAGACCGGTTCCTTGTCTTCCTGGAGGTCACGGTTGTACGCCAGCGGCAGGCCCTTGAGCGTGGCCAGCAGCCCGGTCAGGTCGCCGATCAGGCGTCCGGCCTTGCCGCGGGCCAGTTCGGCCACGTCCGGGTTCTTCTTCTGCGGCATGATCGAGGAGCCGGTGGAGAAGGCGTCGTCCAGCGTGACGAAGGAGAATTCCTTGGTGGCCCAGAGGATGATTTCCTCGCTGATCCGGGACAGGTCGACGCCGATCATGGCGGCAACCCAGGCGAACTCGGCGTAGACATCACGCGAGGCGGTGCCGTCGATCGAGTTCCAGGCTGCGGAGTCGAAGCCCAGGTCTGCTGCGACGGCGTTGGGGTCCAGTCCCAGGGAGGAACCGGCCAGTGCACCGGAACCGTACGGGGACACCGCGGCGCGCTTGTCCCAGTCGGCCAGGCGCTGCACGTCGCGCAGCAGCGCCCAGGCGTGGGCCAGCAGGTGGTGGCTGAGCAGCACCGGCTGGGCGTGCTGCAGGTGGGTGCGGCCGGGCATGGCCACCCCGAGGTGCTTTTCGGCCTGCTCCACCAGCGAATCGACCGTGGCCAGCACGCCGGCGGCGATGATCCGGGCGTGGTCGCGCAGGTACATCCGGCCCAGGGTGGCGATCTGGTCGTTGCGGGACCGGCCGGCGCGGAGCTTGCCGCCCAGCTGCGGGCCGGCGCGTTCGATCAGGCCGCGTTCCAGAGAGCCGTGGACGTCCTCGTCGGAGTCTGCGGGGAGGTAGGCGCCGGAGCGCACATCGTTATCGAGCGCGTCCAGT
Organism: Arthrobacter sp. NPDC055585; assembly: GCF_053619115.1. Classification (NCBI taxonomy): domain Bacteria; kingdom Bacillati; phylum Actinomycetota; class Actinomycetes; order Micrococcales; family Micrococcaceae; genus Arthrobacter; species Arthrobacter sp. NPDC055585. Next base: position 145,327 of record NZ_JBSHIT010000011.1, on the reverse strand, counting down.
GCCTCCAGCATGCCGGCCAGCTCGGCGTCGTCGAGCAGGCCTGCCTTGTGCAGCACCCGGGCGTGCGCCCGGGAGCCGGCGACGTCATAGCCGGCAAGCCGCCAGTCGAAGTGGGTGGACTTGCTCAGGGCTGCCAGTGCGTCGGCCGGACCGCCGGCGAAGCGGCCGCCCCACAGTGCACCCTGGACCGTGGAGCCGCCGGCTCCAGGCGTTTCGATTGACGGCTTGCCGTTGACCATGTTTCTTACTTTCCTTCTGCCAGGCGCAGGTCGCGGGCGGAGGCGACCTTGGAGGACATGCCGAACAGTTCGATGAACCCGCGGGCCATCGACTGGTCGAACGTGTCGCCGGTGTCGTAGGTGGCCAGGTTGAAGTCGTACAGCGAGGACTCGGAGCGGCGGCCGGTGACGGTGGCGCGGCCGGCGTGCAGGTCCATGCGGATCTCGCCGGAGACGTACTTCTGGGTGTCTTCGATGAAGGCGTCCAGGGAGTTCTTCAGCGGGGAGAACCACTGGCCGTCGTAGACCAGCTCGGTCCAGCGCTGGCCCACGGTCTTCTTGAAGCGGGACTGCTCGCGCTCGATGGTGACGTTCTCGAGTTCCTTGTGCGCGGCGATCAGCGCCATGGCACCGGGAGCTTCGTAGATTTCGCGGCTCTTGATGCCCACGAGACGGTCTTCGACGATGTCGATGCGGCCGATGCCCTGGGCGCCGGCGCGGCGGTTCATCTCCTCGATGGCCTGCAGCGGGGTGACGGGCTTGCCGTCGATCGCTACCGGAACGCCTTCCTTGAAGGTGATGACCACTTCGTCAGCGGCAATGCCGGAGGCGGGGTCGGAGGTGTATTCGTACACGTCCGGGGTGGGGCCGTTCCAGATGTCTTCCAGGAAGCCGGTTTCCACGGCGCGTCCCCAGACGTTGGCGTCGATGGAGAACGGGTTCTTCTTGGTGGTGACGATCGGCAGGTTCTTTTCCTCGGCGAAGGCAATGGCCTTGTCGCGGGTCAGGGCCAGGTCGCGGACCGGGGCGATGCACTTCAGGTCCGGGCCCAGGGTCTGGATGCCGACCTCGAAGCGGACCTGGTCGTTGCCCTTGCCGGTGCAGCCGTGGGACACGGTGGTGGCACCGAATTCGCGGGCAGCGGCGACCAGGTGCTTGACGATCACCGGGCGGGACAGTGCGGAAACCAGCGGGTAGGAATCCATGTACAGGGCGTTGGCCTTCAGGGCCGGCATGGCGTACTCGGCGGCGAATTCGTCGCGGGCGTCAGCCACGTAGGCTTCCACGGCGCCGCAGTCGAGGGCACGCTGGCGGATGGTCTCCAGGGATTCTCCGCCCTGTCCGACGTCGACCGCCACGGCGATGACCTCGGCGCCGGTTGCCTCGGCAATCCAGCCGATGGCTACAGACGTATCCAGGCCACCGGAGTAGGCCAGAACAATACGTTCGCTCACGAATGTGCTCCTCTTGCGATTGGTGCAGCGCGCACGCTGCGGGTTGGTTGTAAAAGTGGGGGAAAACCTGGTTGGGAACGTCCGCCGGTCCAGGTTCTACAGTATGCGATTGTCAGGGGCCTGCCCGCTGGCGGTTGCCTCGTCCGCGATGGAGAGGAAACGCGCCGCCAGCTCCGCACCGCCGTCGGGCTCCCGGGTCACCAGCAGCACGGTGTCATCCCCGGCCAGGGTGCCCAGGATGGACGGCATCACGGAGTGGTCGATGGCCAGGGCCAGGAAGTTCGCGGCGCCGGGCGGGGTGCGCAGTACCACGATGTTCCCGGAGGCCTCCGCTGTGACCAGCAGCTCGCCGCACAGCCGGGCGAGCCGCGCGTCGAGCACTTCCTGGCTGATCCCGGACTGCGGGGTGCGTTCCCCGCCCTCGGCGGGCACGGCGTAGACCAGCACCCCGTCCTTGCCGCGCATGCGCACGGCGCCGAGCTCCACCAGGTCGCGGGAGAGCGTGGCCTGGTTGACCTGCACGCCGTCATCGGCCAGCAGGGCGGCCAGTTCCGCCTGCGACCGCACCGACAGCCCGGTCAGCAGCGCACGGATGCGTGCCTGCCGGGCTGTCTTGGTGGTGGGCATGGTCATGCCGCTTCCTCCGGGATCCCGGTCAGGCCGGACCTCGCCATCAGCCAGACCATCAGTGCCTTCTGGGCGTGCAGCCGGTTTTCGGCCTCGTCCCAGACCACGGACTGCGGGCCGTCGATCACATCGGCGGAAATCTCGTAGCCGCGGTAGGCGGGCAGGCAGTGAAGTACGACGGCGTCATCCGCGGCCTGCGCCATGGCATCGGCGTCCACGGCGTAGCTGCGGAACAGCTCCTGCCGTTCGGCCTTCTCTTCTTCCTGGCCCATGGAGACCCAGGTGTCCGTGGCGACGACGTCCGCGCCGGCCAGTGCCTCGGCGGCGTCGGTGGTGATCAGCACCGATCCGCCGGTTTCCTCGGCGCGGGCTGCGGCGGCGTCGACGATTTCCGGGTTCGGCAGGTAACCCACCGGTCCGGCGACGCGTACGTGCATCCCGGCGGTGACACCGGCCAGCAGGTAAGAGTTGGCCATGTTGTTGGCGCAGTCGCCCAGGTAGGTCAGGGTGAGGCCGGCCAGCGTGCCTTTGTGCTCACGGATGGTCATCAGGTCCGCCAGGAGCTGGCAGGGGTGGTAGTCATCGGAGAGCGCGTTGATGACCGGAACGGAGGAGTTCGCGGCCATTTCCTCCAGCCCGGACTGGGCGTAGGTGCGCCAGACGATGGTGGAGACCATGCGCTCCATGACCTTAGCGGTGTCCGTAATGGATTCCTTGTGGCCCAGCTGGGACTCCCCCGCCCCGATGATCAGCGGCACGCCGCCCAGATCGGAGATGCCGGCGGCGAAGGACACCCGGGTGCGGGTGGAGGTCTTGTCGAAGATGACCGCCACGGTCTGCCGGCCGGAGCCTTCACCGGCGTAGGGCTGGTATTTCCAGCGGTCCTTCTTCAGGGCGTCCGCGAGGTCCAGGACTTCAGCCTGTTCGGCCTGGGTCAGGTCGGTGTCAACGAGGAAGTGGCGGGTCATGGCTGTCCAATCGTCGTGGCCGCGGCGGCCTGCAGGATGGCGGGTAGCTTCTCCAGGAAGGTTGCTGCCTGGTCGGTGGTGAGGATCAGCGGCGGAGCCAGGCGCAGGGTTGCCGGTCCGGTGGCGTTGATGATAAATCCGGCTTCCAGCGCTGCCGGGACGGCTGCCGGGGCGATTTCAGCTTCCAGGTCGACGCCGATCAACAGGCCTTCACCGCGGACTTCCTTGACGCCGTCGACGGCGCGCAGGCCCTCGCGGAGGAAGTCGCCGGTGGCGCGCACGTTTGCCATGACATCCCCGGTTTCGATCGCGGCGAGCGTGGCCAGGGCGGCGGCGGTGGCCACGGGATTTCCGCCGAACGTGGTTCCGTGCTGGCCGGGTGTCAGCAGGGCGGAGACCTCGGGGCCGAAGGTGATCAGCCCGCCGATCGGGAAGCCGCTGCCCAGCCCCTTGGCCACGGTCATGGCGTCCGGCAGCACGCCCTCGGACGCGAACCAGCGTCCGGTGCGGCCAATTCCGGTCTGGACTTCGTCGAAGACCAGCAGCGCACCGGCGTCGCGCGTGATTGACCGTGCCGCTTCCAGGTAACCGGCCGGCGGCACCTGCACACCGGCTTCGCCCTGGATGGGTTCGATGAACACGGCGGCGACGGTGTCATCCACCGCGGCGCGCAGGGCATCGACGTCACCATACGGGATGTGCTCGACGCCGCCGGGCAGCGGTTCGAACGGCTCGCGGTAGGCGGGCTTGGCGGTCAGCGCGAGGGCTCCCATGGTGCGGCCGTGGAAAGCACGGTCCATGGCGATGATCCGGGTGCGGTTGCCGGCGGAGTTGCGCCGGGCCAGCTTGAACGCAGCTTCGATCGCTTCGGTGCCGGAGTTGGAGAAGAAGACCTTGGAACCGGCGGGTGCCTGGGCCAGCTGCAGCAGTTTCTCTGCGAGGGCCACCTGCGTGGGACTGGTGAAGAAATTGGAGATGTGTCCCAGGGTGTTCAGCTGGCTGGCGATCACGGAGGTGACAAACGGGTGGGCGTGGCCGAGTGCGTTGACGGCAATGCCGCCGAGCAGGTCAAGGTAGGCGTTGCCGTCCGCGTCCCAGACGGTGCAGCCGTTGCCGCGCACCAGGACCCGCTGCGGGGTGCCAAAGACGCCCATCAGTGAGTCGGTGTAGCGGGCGAGCCACTCGCTGCCGGAGCCGGCCGCGTCTACTACTGCCGCGGCGGGCAGGATCTCTGAGGAGGTGTGGTTGCTCATGCTTCTGCTCCATCCGGAATGATCTGGGTGCCGATGCCGGCGGTGGTGAAGACTTCCAGCAGCATGGAGTGCGCCATGCGCCCGTCGACGACGGCGGCGCGGTCCACTCCCCCGTCCACGGCAGCCAGGCAGGCTTCCATCTTGGGGATCATGCCGGATTCAAGGGACGGCAGCATCTCGCGCAGTTCACCCGCGGTGAGTGCGGAAATCAGTGAGGACTTGTCCGGCCAGTTGGCGTAGAGGCCCTCGACGTCGGTCAGCACCACCAGGCGGCAGGCACCCAGGGCCACGGCAAGGGCGGCGGCAGCGGTGTCGGCGTTGACGTTGAGCACCTGGCCGGTGGGGTTGCCGTCGGCGCCGATTTCCGGGGCGACCGTGGAGATCACCGGAATCCGGCCTGCTTCGATGAGGTCCAGGATGGCGCCGGGGTTCACACCCACGACTTCGCCGACCAGACCCAGGTCCACTTCCTCGCCGTCAATGACGGTTCCGGTGCGGACGGCCTGCAGCAGTCCGCCGTCTTCTCCGGAGAGGCCGACGGCGTAGGGTCCGTGGGAGTTGACCAGGCCTACCAGCTCGCGGCCCACCTGTCCGGTGAGCACCATGCGGACGGCGTCCATGGCTTCGGGGGTGGTGACGCGCAGCCCGCCCTTGAATTCGGATTCGATGCCGAGCCGGTCCAGCAGGGCGCTGATCTGCGGTCCGCCGCCGTGCACCACGACGGGGTGGACGCCCACGTGGTGGAGGAAGACGATGTCTTCGGCGAACGCCTGCCGCAGGTCGTCATTGATCATGGCGTTGCCGCCGTATTTGATCACGATCGTGCTGCCGGCGAAGCGCTGGATCCAGGGCAGTGCCTCGATTAGGGTGGCGGCTTTGTCCTGTGCCGCTGCCTGGTCCTGCTGGGTGGCTGTGCTCATGTGCTTCTCTTCCCGCCTAGCTGCTGTACGCCGAGTTTTCGTGGACGTAGTCCGTGGTCAGGTCGTTCGTCCAGATGGTCGCGGACTCGGTGCCGGCGGCGAGGTCGATCTCAACACTTACGGCACGGCCAGTCAGGTCCACGCCCTCGCGCGGATCTCCGATGCCGCCGCCGCGGCAGACCTGGACGCCGTTGATGGTGACGTTGATGTTCTCCGGTTCGAAGGCGGCGTCGGTGGTGCCGACGGCGGAGAGCACCCGGCCCCAGTTCGGGTCATTGCCGAAGATCGCGGTCTTGAAGAGGTTGGAGCGGGCGACGGCGCGGGAGGCGTTCTCGGCGTCGGCCACCGTGGCGGCGTTGACCGTGGTGATCGCGATGTCGTGGCTGGCGCCTTCGGCATCGGTGATCAGCTGCTGCGCCAGGGAGTGGCAAACCTCGGTGAGTCCCCGGGTGAACTCTTCGGTGTCCGGGGTGGTGCCGGAAGCTCCGGAGGCCATGAGGATCACGGTGTCATTGGTGGACATGCAGCCGTCCGAGTCCGTGCGGTCGAAGGTGACGGCAGTGGCGGCGCGCAGCGCGGCATCCAGTGCGGCGGCGTCGAGATTGGCGTCGGTGGTCAGGACCACCAGCATGGTGGCCAGGCCCGGCGCCAGCATGCCGGCGCCCTTGGCCATGCCGCCGATGCTGTAGCCGGAGCCGGTGAAGACAGCCTGCTTGGAGACCGTGTCCGTGGTCATGATCGCTTCGGCAGCCAGCGCGCCGCCGTCGGAATCCAGCGCCGCTGCGGCGGCTTCGGCACCCGGAAGGATCTTGTCCATGGGCAGCTGTTCGCCGATCAGGCCGGTGGAGCAGACCAGGACGTCGTTCGCGGAAATGCCGAGCAGGTCGGCGACCTTTTCGGCCGTGGCGTGGGTGTTCTGGAAGCCCTGCGGGCCGGTGCAGGCGTTGGCTCCGCCGGAGTTCAGGAACACGGCATCGGCCCGGCCGTCGGAGATGGCCTGGCGTGACCAGTGCACGGGCGCTGCGGCGACGCGGTTGCGGGTAAAGACCGCTGCTGCTGCCTTGGCTGGTCCGTCGTTGACCACCAGGGCGACGTCGCGTCCCCCGGAGGCCTTCAAGCCGGCGGTGATGCCGGCGGCGCGGAACCCGGCCGGTGCGGTGATGCCGGCTGCTGCGTTGGTACTCATTACGGTGCTACTCCCTGCAGGCTGAGCCCAGTGGTCTCTTCGAGGCCCAGGGCGATGTTCATGGACTGGACGGCGCCGCCGGCGGTGCCCTTGGTGAGATTGTCGATCACGGCGGAGACAATCACGCGGCCGGCGTGCGGATCGTAGGCGAGCTGCAGGGCGGCGTAGTTGGAGCCGACCACCATCTTGGTGGCGGGCCACTGGCCTTCGGGCAGTACACGGACGAACGGTTCATTGGCGTAGGCCGTTTCCCAGGCCTTGCGCAGCGCCGCGGCGTCGACGCCGGGCCGGACCTTCGCCGTCGCGGTGGTGAGGATGCCGCGGGCCATGGGGGCCAGCGTCGGGGTGAAGGAAATGGAGACCTGCTCCCCTGCCGCGGCGGAGAGGCCCTGTTCGATTTCGGGGGTGTGCCGGTGTCCGCCGCCAACGCCGTACGGGCTCATGCCGCCCATCACTTCGGAGCCGAGCAGGTGCGGCTTCGCGGCCTTGCCCGCGCCGGAGGTGCCGGACGCTGCCACGATGACGACGTCGTCGGGCTCCAGCAGGCCGGCTGCGAAACCGGGGGTGAGCGCCAGCAGCGACGAGGTGGGATAGCAGCCGGGAACGGCGATCCGGCGTGCGCCGCGGAGCAGGTCGCGGTGCCCGGGCAGCTCGGGCAGGCCGTAGGGCCAGGAGCCGGCGTGCGGGGAGCCGTAGAACTTTTCCCACGCGGCGGGATCGGTGAGCCGGTGGTCAGCGCCGGCGTCGATGACCAGGGTGTCTTCGGGCAGCTGGGCGGCGATCTCCGCGCTGGCGCCGTGCGGCAGGGCGAGGAAGACGACGTCGTGTCCGGCCAGGTTTTCGACCGTGGTGTCCACCAGGATGCGGTCGGCCAGGGAGTGCAGGTGGGGCTGGAGTTCGCCAAGCCGGGAACCGGCGTTGCTGTGGGCGGTGATGGCTCCAATTTTGACGCCGGGGTGGCCGGCGAGCAGGCGCAGGACCTCGCCGCCGGCATAGCCGCTGGCACCTGAAACAGCTACGGAAATCGTCATGGCATCCACCCTACAGCAGTTTTATGCATGAGGCTTCATAATTATGCAATGTGACTCCGGCGGGCCTGGATCCGTGCCTCCCGGCGGCTGCCGCCCTACGATGGGTTCGCGAACCCGTTTACCGCCCATCCACCGGAAGAGGCATTCCATGCATAAGGCCATTGTCGTCCCGAAGGCGGGCGGACCCGAAATCCTGCGCTATGAAGACGTGGATCTTCCGGTTCCCGGCCCCAACGAGCTGCTCGTCAAGGTCGCTGCTGCGGGCGTGAACTTCATTGACACCTACCAGCGCAGCGGCGTCTACAAGATGAACTACCCCTTCATTCCGGGTTCTGAGGCCGCCGGAACCGTGGTCCAGGCGGGCATGGACGTTGCCGCTTTTGCCGACGGCGACCGGGTGGCGACCGCGGAAGGCGGCGGCGCCTACGCGGAGTACATGCTGCTGGATGCAGCCAAGGCGCTGCCCGTGCCGCGTGATGTCAGCAGCGAGGTAGCTGCTGCGCTTCCGCTGCAGGGCATGACGGCGCATTACCTGTGCAACTCCACCTACCCGGTCCAGTCCGGGGAAACCGTTCTGACCCACGCCGGTGCCGGCGGCGTCGGCCTGCTGCTGACCCAGCTGCTGAAAGCCAAGGGCGCCACCGTGATCACCACCGTTTCGACCGATGACAAGGAGGCGCTGGCTTCTGCGGCCGGTGCGGACCATGTGCTGCGGTATGACGGTTTCGCAGACCGGGTGCGCGAGCTGACCGACGGGCGCGGCGTGGACGTGGTGTTCGACGGCGTCGGCAAGGCAACGTTCGACGGTTCCTTGGCCAGCCTGCGTCCGCGCGGCATGATGGTGCTGTTCGGCGGCGCGTCAGGCCAGGTGCCCCCGTTCGACATCCAGCGGCTGAACGCCCTGGGTTCGCTGTACCTGACCCGGCCGACAATAAGGGATTACCTGCTCAGCGCCGAAGAGCGGCAGTGGCGTGCCCGTGAGCTGTTCGAAATGGTGGAGGCCGGAACCCTGGACGTGCGGATCGGCGCGACCTATCCGCTGGCCGACGCCGCCCAGGCACACGAAGACCTCGAGGGCCGGAAGACCACCGGCAAGGTGCTGCTGATTCCGTAGCATTCGCCCGGGTGGGGGTTCTGCTGCCGGTTTGCACTTCTGCTGCCGGTTGTAAGCGGCAGCAGAAGTGCAAACCAGTCGGATCTTCCTGAACCGGCAGCGAATTGCCCCGGCCGCAAGACACGAAACCTTCCGCACGTTCCAGCCCAAAGGCAAACGCGTGGCGGGAACCCTGCTGTTGCTGGGAGCAGTTGTCGCCCCTGTAGCTCTTTACGTCAGTTCGATTCCGGGGCACGGTTGGATAGCGATCGGATATCTGCTCCTTGGCACGGGAATGACCGCCCCGCTCCTGGTGGCGAACCGCAAAGCCAGTTCGGCAGATCCCGTGGACAACCGTCCGTAGCGGAAGGCGGCAGGAATATGCAGTCGGACCCGGCACAGGAAACCCTGGCACAGCGGATCCGGGCGAACCTCGCCTCGCACCAGGACGTCCGGGAGAAACGTATGTTCGGTGGCCTGTCCTTTATGGTGGACGGTCAGCTGGCGGTAGCGGCCGGCAAAGACGGAGACCTGCTGGTGCGTGTTGACCCGGCGCAGTACCAGGACCTGCTGATCGCCGGCGGGCAGCCTGCCTACATGGGCGTGGGCCGGCCGATGGGCGAGGGCTGGATGAACGTGCCCATGGAAAGCATCGCGGATGACGAAGCGCTGGCCTGGTGGATCGCCGTCGGACGCACCTCCCGCAGAACCTAGCCCGGAAACGCGAAAAGGCCCCGCCGGAATCATCCGGCAGGGCCTTTCTCAGCTAGGCGGAACTACCGCTGCACGGCACCAAAACGCTCGGCTGCCAGCGCGACGGCGGCGGCGCGGGATTCGGAGGCCTCATCGGCCGTCAGCGTGCGGTCCGGCGCCCGGAAGCGCAGGGCGAAGGCCAGGGACTTGTGCCCCGGCTCAATGCCCTTGCCCGTGTAGACATCGAACAGTGCGATGTCTTCCAGCAGCTCGCCTGCTCCTTCGCGCAGGGTTTCCAGCACGGACTCAGCCGGGATCTCCGAGGCCACGATCAGCGCCACATCCTGCGTGGTGGCCGGGAAGGTGGAGATTTCCTTCGCCACGATCACGTCCGGTGCGGCGTCGAAGAGGGCATCGGCGTTGAGTTCCAGTGCCACGGTGCGGGCCGGCATGTCCCGGGCTGCGAGCAGCTTCGGGTGCAGTTCCCCCGCGTAGCCGACGGTTTCGCCGCTGCGCAGCGAGATCTTAGCCGTGCGGCCCGGGTGGAAGGCCTGGTGTTCGCCCTGGCTGATGACCAGTTCGACGCCGAGCACGTCGCCCATGAGCCGGGCGGTGTCGACGGCGTCGGCCCAGTCCCAGTTGCGCGGGGTGTGGCCCGCGCCGGCCGGTGACTCATGGCCGGTGAACAGCACGCCGATGTGCAGCGGCTGGTCCGGAATGCCGTTGTACAGGCCGTCCAGGACCTCTTCGGACGGCTTGATGCCCAACGGCGGAATCGCCTCCGTGCCGTTCTGTTCTCCCGTGAGGAACACGAGCGCGGATTCGAAGAGCGCCAGGTCGCGGAAGCCGCGCGAAAGGTTCCGCTTGGCGACGTCGAACAGGCCCGGCAGCACCGAGGTGCGCAGGTAGCCGAACTCGGCGGAGAGCGGGTTGGCCAGCTTGACCGCCGAGCGCTCTTCGCCGGCAACCGGTGTGCCGAAGGTGTTGTTGTCCGCTTCGGTGACGAAGGGGTAGGACAGCACTTCGGTCAGGCCCGACGCCGCGAGGGACTGCAGCAGGCGGCGCCGCTGCTGCTGGATGCGGGTCAGGCCGCGTCCGGGAGGCGCCACCGGAAGGGTGGAGGGAATCTTGTCGTAGCCCACCAGCCGGATGATTTCCTCGGTCAGGTCCTCACGGGTTTCCAGGTCGGTCCGCCAGCTCGGAGGAACAACCCGGAAGCCGCCGTCGGCCTTTTCAACGTCCGCACCCAGATCGGTGAGGGTGCCGGTGATCTGCTCTTCGGTGAAGTCCAGGCCGATCAGCCTGGCCGGGAAGTCCGCAGGCAGGAAGATGCTGCGGGTTTCCGGGGCGGTGCCGGCGTCCGTGATGGACTCGTCGGCGGTGCCGCCGGCCAGTTCCACCAGCAGATCGACCGCGCGCTGGGCAGCGATGTCCGCCACGTACCAGTCAACGCCGCGTTCGAAGCGCTTGGAGGCTTCGGACGGGAGCTTGTGGCGGCGGCGCGAGCGGCCAATCGAGACTTCCTCGAAGTGTGCGGCCTCGATGAGCACGTTCTGCGTGGCGTCGGAGACCTCGGTGGCGGCCCCGCCCATCACGCCGGCGATGCCAATGGCACCGGAGCCGTCAGTGATCAGGAGGTCCTCGGGGTCCAGGGTGCGGACCTTGTCATCCAGGGTCTTCAGCGTCTCACCCGGGTTGGCGCGGCGGACCGTGATTTCCCCGGTGAGCTTGTCCAGGTCATAGAAGTGCAGCGGCTGGCCGAGCTCGAGCATTACGTAGTTGGAGATGTCCACGACCAGGGAGATGGAACGCATTCCGGCCAGGCGCAGGCGTGAGGACATCCACGGCGGCGTCGGGCGGGTCGGGTCCACGCCGCGGACGGTGCGGGCGACGAAACGGTCGCAGCCGGCCTTGCCGTAGATCGGGGCTTCGTCGGCCAGGTGCACCGGGAACCCGGCTCCGTCGGCTTCCGGAACCTCCACCGTGGCGGCGGGGTCCGTGAACTTGGTGCCGGTTGCGTGGGCGTACTCGCGGGCAGCGCCGCGGATGGAGAAGACGTAGCCGCGGTCCGGGGTGACGTTGATTTCCGCGGCCTGGTCATAGAGACCGAGAAGCTCCATCGCGTCGGTGCCGACCTCGGGATCGAGTCCCAGGGTGGAGAGCACCAGGATGCCGTCGTGGTCTTCGCCGATGCCGAGTTCACGCACGGAGGCGATCATGCCGGCGGAGACGTGGCCGTAGGTCTTGCGCGGGCTGATCCGGAAGTCGCCGGGCAGCACGGCGCCGGGCAGGGTCACAACAACCTTGTCCCCTACCTCGAAGTTGTGCGCACCGCAGACGATGCCCTGCACGCCGGACGGGTCAATGCCGTCACCGGTGAGTGTCTGCTCGGCACCCTCGGGCACCACGCGGACGGAGCACCAGTTGATGGTCTTGCCGTTCTTCTGCGGCTCGGGCTCCTTGGAGAGCACCTGGCCTACAACGATCGGGCCGGAGAGTTCGTCGGTGGGACGGTGGACGTCCTCTTCCTCCAGGCCAACCTTGACCAGCTCTGCCATGACGTCTTCGGCGGTTGCGTCCGCCGGCACCTGGGCATACTCGCGCAGCCAGGAAAGTGGGATTCTCACTTAGATCTCCATCCCGAAGTGTTCGCTGAAACGTACGTCGCCTTCGATCATGTCCCGCATGTCGGATACTTCGTTGCGGAACATGAGGGCACGTTCAATGCCCATGCCAAAGGCAAAACCTGAATAGACCTCGGGGTCGATTCCCGCGGCGCGCAGCACGTTGGGGTTGACCATGCCGCAGCCGCCCCACTCGATCCAGCGCGGACCACCCTTGGCACCGGGGTGCCAAATGTCCAGCTCGGCGCTGGGCTCGGTGAACGGGAAGTAGTTCGGGCGCAGCCGGACCTTGGCTTCGTCGCCGAAAAGCACCCGGGTGAAGTGCTCCAGGGTGCCGACCAGGTCTGCCATGGTCAGGCCCTTGTCGATGGCCAGGCCTTCGAACTGGTGGAACACCGGGGTGTGCGTGGCGTCGAGTTCGTCGGTGCGGAACACCTTGCCAGGGCAGAGCACATAGATGGGCAGGTCGCGCTCAAGCATGGAGCGGACCTGCACCGGGGAAGTGTGCGTGCGCATCACCAGGTGCGCCTCGGGAGGCTCCACGAAGAAGGTGTCCTGCATTTCGCGGGCGGGGTGGTCCGGCTTGAAGTTCAGCGCGTCGAAGTTGAACCATTCGGATTCGACCTCGGGGCCTTCTGCGATTTCCCAGCCCATGCCCACGAAGATGTCGCTGACGCGGTCCTGCAGGGTGGAGAGCGGGTGGCGTCCGCCCATGCTGCGGCGGCGCGGGGCGGCGGTGACGTCGACGGCTTCCTCAACGAGGATCCGGGCGTCGCGCTCGGCTTCCAGCTCGACGGTGCGGGCGGCGAGCGCCTGGTTGATTCGGCCGCGGGCGGGGCCGACTACCTTGCCGGCTGCTGCCTTCTGGTCCTTGGGGAGTCCGCCGATCTGGCGGTTGGCCAGGGACAGCGGGGACTTCTCGCCGGTGACGGCGATGCGGACGTCCTTGAGGGCATCCAGGTCCGCTGCAGAGGCGATGGCTGCGAGCGCTGAATCAACGGCAGCCGCGATGGCTGTCTCGTCGAGCGGATTGGGTGCCGCGTTGTCTGGGGAGTCCGTCCCCGGTATGGAATTCGACATGTACCGTTCTTACCTGTTTCCGGCCGTGTTGATGTGGGTTGGTTTGCGGGTTGAGCTAAATCCTGAAGTGCATGCACCAAACGAAGGGTGCCGCAGGCAAAGGCACAAAGCCTGCGGCTACCAGTCTAACCAACTCATGTTCCCCGTCCCGGCAGTGTGAAGGGACTCCCCTCCCCTAGCATGGGCGCATGAGCCCGTCCCTGACCCGTCTTCAGTCCCTGCGCCGCGCGGCAAACCTGGTCAACGGGACGACGGCGGCAGGACTGGTGGCTGCCCGGCTCGGCCGGGTGCCGGTCCGGCCAGGCCCCGGGGGCCTGCTGCTGGCCGGCGGCTGGAGCCTTCCCCTGCCCCATGCGGCAGCTTTCACCCTGGGCAACGTCATTCTCTACCGCTCCCGGGTTTCCAGCGCGTTCGACGCCGAACCCGCCTCCGCGCTGCTTCGCCACGAGGCGCGGCACAGCTCTCAGTACGCGGTGCTGGGGCTGGTGTTCCTGCCGCTGTACTTCGCGGCGGCAGGATTCTCCAAGCTGCGAACCGGGGATCCGGCGTCGTCGAACATCTTCGAAATCCTGGCCGGACTCTCCGACGGCGGTTACCGCCCCCGCCGGCCCTCCTCCCGGCGCCGCCGCCAACCCTACCGCCGTCGAAAGGCCACTTACGGCCCTTTTGAAGGGTCTAAGGAGCCGTAACTGGCCTTTCGGCAGGAGGGAAGGGTAGGCGTGGATTCGAACGTATGTTCTAATGGTGGGCATGAGGTGGCAGGAACAGGAACCGAAGGCAGCTCCGTCCGCAGACGCACTGCTCCCCCTGCAGGGGCTGGTCCGCTCCGTGCAGACGCCGGGATTCGCCGGGGTGACCTTCCATGAGGTCCTCGCCAAGTCCGTGCTGAACAAGGTTCCGCGGAGTTCCTCCATGCCGTTTGGCTGGACCGTGAATCCCTACCGCGGCTGCAGCCATGCCTGCGTGTACTGCTTTGCCCGCAAGACGCACAGCTACCTGGACCTGGACACCGGTGCTGACTTCGACAGCCAGCTGGTCGTCAAGACGAACGCTGCCGAGGTTCTCCGCCGCGAACTGGCCCGACCCTCCTGGCAGTACGAGCACGTGGCCATGGGAACCAACACCGACCCGTACCAGCGGGCCGAGGGCCGCTATCAACTCATGCCGGGCATCATCCGCGCCCTAGCGGACAGCGGCACCCCCTTCTCCATCCTGACGAAGGGAACGCTGCTGGCCCGGGACCTGCCGCTCCTGGCGGAGGCTGCGCAGCAAACCAGCATCAGCATGGGAATCTCGCTGGCCCTGCTGGATCCGGACCTTGCCCACCGGGTGGAGCCCGGCACGCCGTCGCCCAAGGCCCGGCTGGACCTTATCCGGCGTATCCGGGATGCCGGAATGGACTGCAATGTGATGGCCATGCCGATCCTGCCCTGGCTGACCGACGGCGACGAGTCGCTGGACGCGCTCTTCTCCGCGCTGGCCGACGCCGGTGCCACCTCGGTCACGGCCGGCGCCCTGCACCTTCGCCCGGGAGCGCGCGAGTGGTACCGGGAATGGCTCGCCCGCGATTATCCGCAGCTTTCGGCACGCTACGACAAGCTGTACGACGGCGGCACCTACGCCTCGAAGGACTACCGCCAGTGGCTGGCTGGCCGGATCACCCATTTCAAGAAACGGCATGGCTTCGCCGGCAAGAACCAGTTCCTCGCCACCCGCGGTGCCGCCCGGCCGGCACCGGTGACGGAGGCCGGCCTGCCGGTCGCCGCCGGAACTCTCTTTTAGTTTCGGCGAGGTCTTGACCCGTGCCCCGGCGCGTCCTAAGTTACAACCAAATGGTTGTAGATACGTTGTCAGACGAAGCCGTGAACCTCCTGTTCCATGCCCTGGCGGACAGCACACGCAGGGATATCCTGCGCCGTGCGGCCGCCGGTGAGCTGTCAGTATCACGGCTGGCCGAGGCCTATCCCATGAGTTTCGCGGCAGTGCAGAAGCACGTCGCGGTCCTCGAAACGGCGGGCCTGGTCTTCAAGGTTCGCCGCGGGAGGGAACAGCTCGTGAGCACCGCACCGGACGCCGTCGACCAGGCACACCGCGCGCTGGACGCGCTGGCTGAGGCCTGGGAAGGCCGGCTGAACCGGATGTCAGACCTGCTGCGGCAGGAAACGCCGGGGAATTCACCCGGAGGCAGGAAGAAACGCCATGAGCGTGAAGAGCATTGACAAGGATTACGACGCACTGACCATTACCGCCCTCGCCGAATTCGAGGCAGCACCGGAAACGGTCTGGGAGCTCTGGGCGGACCCGCGCAAGCTGGAGGGCTGGTGGGGACCGCCTACCTACCCGGCCACTGTCCGGGAACATGAGCTGTCCCCCGGCGGCACCGTCACCTACTTCATGACCGGCCCGGATGGGAAGACCTATCACGGCTGGTGGAATGTGCTGGCCGTCGATCGGCCCAGGCAGCTGAGTTTCCAGGACGGGTTTGCGGACGAGGACGGTGCCCGGAGGGAAGACATGCCGGTCACCGCTGTGAGCGTCACGCTCACCGCCCGGGACGGTGGAACCGATGTCGAGGTGGTGACGTCATTTGCGGACCGGTCCCAGATGGAGGAACTGATCTCCATGGGTGCCGTGGAAGGCGCGGCTGAAGCCATGTCGCAGATGGACGCGGTCCTCGCGGGCTAAAACCCGGGGTGCCCCGGCCGGATCAGCTCAGGCGGATCCGGCCCCGGGGTGCTCCGCAGCCGCACGGACAGCCGTGACGATTGGAAGATCGGCCGGAATCCACGGCAGTTCAGCCAGCTCCGGGGAATCCAGGCGGACCCAGCGCAGCTCATCGTGGTCCTCCAGCGGCTGCGGTTCCCCGGTCTTTACCTCCACGAGCCACACCCGCATGGCGGCTTTCGCGTTCAGCGGCCAGCCCTGATCGAGCGGTCCGGTGACTTCGGCGCCCAAGACCACTTCGACGCCGAGCTCCTCGGTGAGTTCACGGTGCAGGGCCGCCTCGCAGGTCTCCCCAGGCTCAACCTTGCCGCCCGGGAACTCCCACATGCCGGCATAGGCCTCCGGAGCAGTCCGGCGGGCGGCCAGCAGGCTCCGCGGCTGGCCCAGGTCATCCACGATCGCGGCTCCGACTACCTGCTTCAGTTCTGAATTCGACACAGATCGAGTCTACGGTGCCTGCTGGCCTAGAATTGGAAGGAACGGCATTGTGGCCGTTTGGCCCCCGGCCACGGAAGTATCCATACTCCGGCCCCGGGCCCGCCAGACGCGCCCGTGCCCCAACCACGGCTCCGCGCAACCGCTGATCCGAAAGCACCCCCGCATATATGCCCTCCCTGCGCGTTGCGACGCCCAAAACCCGCCACGTTTCCCTGGCCATCACAGCCCTCGCCGCCGGCGGTTTTGCCATCGGCACCACCGAGTTCGCCATTATGGGGCTGCTGCAGGAAATGGTCGCCGAGCTTGGGGTCTCCGTCCCTGAAGGCGGCCATGTCATTTCCGCCTATGCCCTCGGCGTCGTCGTCGGTGCACCGCTGCTGGCCGCGGCGGGCGCCAAGATGCCCCGCAAGTGGCTCGCCCTGGGGCTGATGGCGTTCTTCGCCGTCGCCAATCTTTCTTCCTTCATTGCCCCCGACTACGGCTGGCTGCTGTTCACACGTTTCCTCTCCGGACTGCCGCACGGCGCCTTCTTTGGCGTCGCGGCGGTGATCGCGGCGTCCCTGGTGGCGCCGACCCGCCGGGGCTGGGCTATCTCGATGGTCATGCTGGGCCTGAGCATCGCCAATGTGGTGGGTGTGCCGTTCGCAACCTGGCTGGGTCAGCTGGCCGGCTGGCGCTGGATGTTCGTCCTCGTCGGGGCCATCGCCCTGCTCACCGTGGCCCTGGTGGCCTGGTTTGTTCCGTTCCAGGCCGCGCACCCGGATGCCAGTATCCGGCGTGAGCTTAGTGCCCTGCGCCGGATGCAGATGTGGCTGGCCCTGCTGGTGGGCACGGTCGGCTTCGGAGGGTTCTTCGCGGTCTACACCTACATCTCCCCCACCATGACCGAGGTCGCCGGCTTCTCCATGGGAGTGCTGCCGCTGATCGTCGGGCTTTACGGTGTGGGGCAGGTAGTGGGCAACATTGTGGGCGGCCGGATCGCCGACCGCTCCGTCATGGGCAGCATTTACGCTGTCCTGGCCGGCACCGTGCTGATCCTGGCCGTGTATGCCTGGGGTGTGCAGTACAAGGCCGGCGCGATCATCCTGGTCTTCCTGGTCGGCGCGATCGGATCTGCACTGACCCCTGCGCTGCAGACGCGCCTTTTGGATGTCTCCCCCGGCGCCGCCTCGCTCGCGTCATCGCTGAACCACGCGGCACTGAACATGGCCAACGCGCTGGGCGCCATGGCCGGCGGGCTGGTCATTGCCTGGGGCTGGGGCTTCCGTTCACCGGCAATCGTCGGTGCCGTGCTGGCACTGCTTGGGCTGGGAGTCGCCCTGCTCAGCGGTGCCCTGGACCGGCGTCGTCCGGTTGGCGCGCCGGAAGGAACCGCAGCCGCTGAGAACACGCCGTCGGCGTCGCGCTAACAGCGGACGCTGCTCCGGGCCTGCTTTAGCGGTTCTGCGCGCGGGCGGAGGCGTACAGGCAGACGGTTGCTGCCGTGCCCACATTCAGGCTCTCGGCCTGTCCGTAGACGGGGACGGCTACGCGGTAGTCGGCGGCTTCAAGCTCGTTCTCGGCCAGGCCCTGGGCTTCGTTGCCGAACAGCCAGGCGGAGGGATCCTCAAGCCGCGGCCCGGCGTCGCCGGACACTTCCGCAGCGGGCGCCAGCCGGCGCAGCGCGGAGCAGTCCTGGAGGGCATCCAGGTCCTGGCTGCCATAGCCGTCTGCGGCGAGGATGGTAATTCCGGCTTCGTGCAGCCGGGAAGAAAGTTCAGCGAAGTCCACGCCGGACACCACGGGCAGGTGGAACAGGGAGCCAACGGTGGAGCGCACGGCCTTGGGATTATGGATGTCCACACTGGAGGCAGTAAGAATCACGGCGTCCGCGCCGGCTGAGTCCGCCGCGCGCAGGATCGTTCCGGCGTTGCCGGGGTCCCGCACCTCGCACATGACGGCCAGGAGTTTGGGCCGGGTGGCCAGTACGTCCTCGAGCGACGGGGACTGGATGCGGCACACCGCCACGATCCCCTGCGGGGTGACGGTGTCTGCCATGGCGGCCAGGACTTCGTCCGTGGCCAGGCGCAGGATGGTCTGCTCTGCCAATTCGGCAAGTTCGGGGAGGCGGTCCAGGCAGGCTTGGGTGGCGTAGGCCTCGACGACGACGCCGGGCCGGCCTTCCACTAGAGCGGCGCGGTGCGCAATCAGGGCCTCGCGGACAGCCTGGGGACCTTCGGCCAGGAATCGGCCGGTCTTTAAACGCGCCGAACGCCCCGCCAGCTTCGCTGCTTCCTTCACCCGATCAGCTCGGGGATTGGACATCAGCGGCGCTGGGGGGCGTCCGGCGTCAAACATGTTCAGCAGGTACCGAAATTAGCCCTGGAACTTCTGGCGGGCTTCGCCGCCAGCAGGCTCCAGGCCGGCAGCCTTGGCTGCTTCCACGGAGTTGAACCAGTACTCAGCTTCAGTCTGCTCGTACCAGGTGGAACCCGGAACGTGGTACTTGCCGGTTGCGGCACCCTTGATGACGTAGCCCTCGGGAGCTTCGCCCTCGGAGGCCTTGAAGCCGCCGTTAGCAACAGCAGCAGTGGCAGCCGGAGCAGCCTTTGCAGCGGGAGCAGCCTTGGCCGGAGCCTTCTTGGCAGCCGGAGCTGCAGCAGCAGCGGCCGGAGCGGAGGTGTCGGACGGCAGTGCGTCCTTGGCAACCTGAACCAGGGTGGCGAACGCGTTGGCGTCGTTCACGGCCAGCTCGGCCAGCATGCGGCGATCAACCTCGATCTCAGCAGCCTTCAGGCCCTGGATCAGACGGTTGTAGGTGAGGCCGTTGGCGCGGGAAGCAGCGTTGATGCGCTGGATCCACAGGCGGCGGAAGTCGCCCTTGCGCTTGCGGCGGTCACCGTAGCTGTACACGTACGAGTGCAGCAGCTGCTCTTTGGCCTTGCGGACCAGGCGCGAACGCTGTCCGCGGTAGCCCTTGGCGCGCTCGAGGATTACCCGACGCTTCTTATGGGCGTTAATCGCCCGCTTCACACGTGCCACGTGCGTACTCCTTAGAAATAGTCCCGCGCACACTACCGGTGCTGCGGCCCGTCCTGGGCCGCGGGAAAGTTAGTTGATTGGTGGAGCAGTCCTTTGCAAGACCGTCCGAAAAGATCAGATCGGTTACTTGCCGAGCATCTTCTTGATGACCTTGGCCTCGCCCGGGGTGACGATCTTGTCACCGGCGAGACGACGGGTCAGGCGGGAGGACTTGTGCTCCAGGTAGTGGCGGCGGTTGGCCTGCTGGCGCTTGAGCTTGCCGGTGCCGGTCAGCTTGAAGCGCTTCTTGGCGCCACTGTGGGTCTTCATCTTCGGCATGGGAACCGATCTCCTTTTGGTTTCCGCGGTACGAACCCGCGGGGATATGGGCACCTGTAACAGGTGCCAGGGTTTCCTAGGGACGCCTGGGCGTTTCTAGCGGTGTTGCGCGGGGGCCTACTCCGCTGTGCCAGGCTTCTTCTGGCCTGCACCGGGTGCCGGTGCCTTGCCAGCAGGCTTGGCCGCAGCTGCCGGCTTCGGCCGGGCAGCGGGCTTCGGCGCGGACGGCTTCACAGCAGTCGGCTTCGGCACCGCCATGGGCTTGGGCGCTTCAGCCGGCTTTGCCGGGGCCGGTGCCGCAGCGGGCTTGGCAGCCTGTGCCGGCTTGGCGGCAGCAGCCTTCGCTGCTTCCTCGGCACGGCGGGCATCGGCGGCAGCCTTGTCCGCAGCGGCCTTGGCGGCCTGTGCTGCCTTTGCCTTCTCAGCCTGCTCCTGTTCGGCGCGGGCCTTGTCGGCCTCTGCTGCGGAGGAACCAAGGCGCAGTCCGTCCGGCAGCAGATCCGCCAGGCTCTGCGTCATGGGCGCCTTGTCGGCACTGGTATCAACCCGTGCCGGGGCTTCGCCCTTCTTGGCGGCTTCGTTGGCAGCCTTGGCCTCGGCGCGCTGTGAGGCGCGGCGGGCTTCAGCCTTAGCTTCTGCCTTGTTCTTCAGGGGGCCGATCACCATGACCATGTTCCGGCCGTCGATGCGCGGGCTGGACTCAACCACACCCACCTCGGAGACGTCCTCTGCGAACTTCTGCAGCAGGCGGATACCCATCTCAGGGCGCTGCTGCTCACGTCCACGGAACTGGATCATGGCTTTGACCTTGTCACCCGCGCCGAGGAAGCGAAGAGCGTGTCCGCGCTTGGTCTCGTAGTCGTGGGTGTCGATCTTGAGGCGGAAACGGATTTCCTTCAGGACCGTGTTGGTCTGGTTCTTGCGTGCCTCACGGGCCTTGACTGCGGCTTCGTACTTGTACTTGCCGAAGTCCATTAGTTTGCACACCGGAGGCTTTGCCTGAGGTGCTACCTCTACAAGATCCAGGTCGGACTCCGCTGCCAGGCGAAGGGCGTCCTCGATCCGGACCACACCTACCTGTTCCCCAGCCGGTCCTACCAACCGCACCTCAGGGACACGGATCCGATCATTGATTCTTGGCTCGCTAATGTTGCAGCTCCTGTTTGACTCAAAACGGCTACCGCCTGCAACTGAAGAAGGCCCCCAATTGCACGCGCAATCGGAGGCCTCGAGGATCGGCTGGCACTGGAGTCCAGTGCGCTTCCAGCGGGTCATCCGAAGATGCTGCCCTGGAAGGCCGACCAGAACCCGGCAACTCTGATCCCGCCGTGGCGGGATTGATCAGGCTGACGCGGGTGGGAGAGTCTCCGCTTGCATACCGGTGTCTTTACCTGCAACAGCAGCCCACTGATTTCATACCTGTGAGCCGGGCGCAAATAACGTCTACCGGTCGGTCTGTGACAAGCTTACCAGTATGAGTACCCCACAGAGCAATCCGGCTGGCGATTCTGCCCGCCACTCCTTCCCCGGAACCTCCGAAGAAGAAACCCACACCCACTCCGAAGCCCCCGTTTCGACGCAGGTCCGCGACATCGCCGAAGTGCCGGCGGTTGAAGTGATCACCACCGCTGCCGTCCACCTGATGAGTGCCGCCGCCGTGAAGTGCGGTCTGGCCGAAGGCGCAGACGCCGAAGACCTCAAGGACCTGGATGAGGCCCGCAAGTTGATCACCGCACTGGCAGGCTTCGTCACCGCCGCGGCTCCGGAGATCGGCAGCCAGCACGCCGGACCGTTGCGCGACGGGCTGCGTTCCCTGCAGCTCGCTTTCCGCGAAGCGTCCTCCGTTCCGGATGCTCCCGGACAGGGCCCCGGCGAGAAGTTCACCGGTCCCGTCAACTAATTCTCCAGCGCTAAGGCCGGGGCCCGAAGAGTTCACTCTTCAGGCCCCGGCCGCGTTTAACACCGGTGCGGGTGCCTGAAGGCCAGGGTCCCCGGTTAGACCAGGGTGCGCCGCGCGTTCACCACGGCGCGGGTGCCCAGCGTGAGGAGTACCATCAGCGCAGCGGCGGAACCTGCGAAGGCAAAGCCGGCCCACGGCCCTACAATGTCGATCGCAGCTCCGGCCAGCGGAGCGCCGATGGCAGTTCCGGTAGTCAGGGCGGAGCCGTACCAGCCCATGGCTTCACCGCGGCGTTCCTCGGGAACCAGGTCAGCTACACGCTCGGAGGCGGCAGAGAGCACCGGGGCGCACAGGAGTCCGCCGGGGATGGAGAGCAGGGCCAGGCTGAGGGTGTCCGTTGCCAGGGACATCGGCAGGGTAAGAACCGCCATGGCCAGCAGGAGCAGCATCGGGGAGACCCGCCGCTTCATCGCACCGTAAATCAGGCCGCCCACCAGCGAGGCGAAGCACCAGACGGCGAAGACGATGCCCAGCTGCCCGGGGTTGCCGGAGGCTTCCACCAGGGCCACAATGCCGACGTCGCTGCTCGCCAGGAGCAGTCCGGCACCCGCGGCGACTACGAACACCACGGCCACACTGAGCGTCATCCAGGAGAATCCTGCCTGGATCCGCGCCAGCAGCCCGCCGCGCAGGCTTGGATCCTCGGCCTCGGCCGCCGCACCGGCGGCCTGGGCCAGCTCAGCTGCTGGTTCGCCCAGATGAGCCGGCGCTGAGGAGACGACCGCCGCCGTGGCGGCTTCGACGTCGTGCTCCGGCGCCTCCAAAGTCTCGGAGCGTGTGGGCGGGTTGAACCACATCAGGAACAGCCCGGCACCGGCCGTGCACAGACCGACCAGGGCGAGCCCGACGGCCGTGGAAACGGAGGTGGCCAGCACCGCACCGACGGCCGGGCCGCCCATGAAGACAACCTCCGTGGCGATGGAGTCCAGAGTGAAGGCGGTGCGGCGCTTGTCCCCCGTGGCCAGGATGCCCAGGGACTGCCGGACAACGCTGAAGACGGGCAGCGTGAAGACGCCGCCAATCAGTGCCAGCACCAGCAGCCATTCATAGCTCACGTGCGGGGCAACGGACCAGATGACGGCTTCGGAAATCACCGAAGGGATCAGCGCCTTGCGCAGTCCCACGTTGTCCACGCGGCGGCCGCGCCACGGGGCGCCGACGGCGATGCCGATGGTCACCAGGGCGGCCACCGCTCCGGCGGCGGCATAGCCCTTATCCAGGGTGAGCACTACGTGGAGGGTCAGGAGCACGCCGGCCGCAGCGTGCGGGAAACGCGCGATCATACCGACCAGAAGCAGCCGGCGGACCGGGACGATGGCCAGCAGGTCCCGGTAGACACTAAAGTTCACTGCACTTCTCTTCTGGCCATTTAGGCCGGTCAGCGCGTGATTTTCAGTTCCAGGGAATCAACGCGCTCAACGAATTCAGGATGGCTGGCAAGGCGCTGCTGCAGCGCTGCTGCGAGTGACTGGACACCTGCGGCATCCAGTCCCGGTGCCAGCTGGAGGATGATCCTCAGTTCCGGCCCGGCGCCCCCGCCGGAAACCAGCGTACCCTCTGCCGTGCGGGAGGCCACGCCGCCGCCTGCGGTGAGGCGGACCTGCCGGATTGCTGCCTCCTGGCCGGCCGCCTCGGTAACGATCCCAGCCAGCGCGGCGTCCTCATAGGAGGGCACCCACGTCCGCTGCTGCGCCAGAGCCCACATGGCAGGCCGGCGGACCACGAACGTCACATCGCTGCCGGGGTCAATGACCAGCAGCTGCGCTTCCTCCGAGACGGCGGACAGCGCCGCCCGCGGTGCATACACCGCCACCGGACGGGCCTCGGGGTGCCAGCGCGAGAGCGCATCGACGGAAGAGAAGACCGGCAGTGCCTTGCGGCCGTCGGGGGCAGTGAGGGTCACCAGCGCAAGGTCTGCTTCCTTGTCAGCCGCGAGCCCGTGGTCCGACGTCGTTTCCTCGCCGAGTGTTGCCACGATCGCCACGTAGACGCGGGCGGTGGCCAGCGACTCAATGACCCCGGCTTCGGTGCCGGTGCCGGCAACCAGCGCCTGGACGGCGCGGGTGTACCCGGCATCGGGCTGCCCGTCGTCCTTGTCGAACTGGTGCAGCGGGTTGCCTTCACCTTCCAGGCTGCGCCCGGCCCAGGGGACGCCGGCGGAGTCCGCCGGCCCGCCTGCGGCAGCCAGTGCTGCGGCAATGTGCCCGGGCAGTTCGCGCTTAGCCACCGGAGTTAGCGCTCCGGATGGCCGGCGACGTCGAACGCCTGGGGAAGCGTGAAGGCACCGGCGTACAGTGCCTTGCCGACGATGGTTCCTTCCAGGCCCAGGGGAACCAGTTCGCGCAGGGCTGCCAGGTCATCCAGGCTGGAGATGCCGCCGGACGCGACGACGGGGCGGTCGGTGCGTGCCAGCACGTCACGGAGCAGGTCAACGTTGGGGCCGCGGAGGGTGCCGTCCTTGGTGACGTCGGTGACGACGTAGCGCGGGCAGCCGGCGTCTTCCAGGCGGGCCAAAACCTCCCAGAGGTCCCCGCCTTCCTTCGTCCAGCCGCGGGCAGCGAGCGTGGTGCCGCGGACATCAAGGCCAACGGCGATCGCGTCGCCGTAGCGGGCAATGGCGCTGGCGGTCCATTCCGGGTTCTCCAGGGCGGCGGTGCCCAGGTTCACGCGGCGGGCACCGAGTTCAAGTGCCTTTTCCAATGAAGCGTCATCACGGATGCCGCCGGAAAGCTCCACCTTGATGGTGAGTTCTTCCACTACGCGCTTGAGCAGCGGCAGGTTGCTGCCCCGGCCGAAGGCTGCGTCCAGGTCCACCAGGTGCACCCACTCAGCGCCGTCGTTCTGCCAGGCCATGGCAGCATCCAGCGGATCGCCGTAGCTGGTCTCGGAACCTGCTTCGCCCTGGACCAGGCGGACGGCCTGGCCGTCAGCTACGTCCACGGCAGGGAGCAGTTCGAGGATGGGTGTTTCAGTGAGGGACATGGTCCTGCTTTCAGTGATGGTGCCGGCTCAGAGGCCGAGGGTAAGGACGTAGGCGCCGAGCAGGGACATTCCCGCCAGGATCCAGAAACTGATGGAGACAAAGCGCGGCATGCCCTGCCGGCGGAAGGAAATGGCTCCGCCGATCAGCAGACCGGCCAGGCCCATGAGGACTACACTCCACATGGCTCAGCCCAGTCCCTTCAGCCAGTTTTCAAGCAGGGCTGCCCCGGCGTCGCCGGACTTCTCCGGGTGGAACTGGGTGGCGCTGAGCGGACCGTTCTCCACTGCGGCAACGAACGGCCCGCCGTGGTTGGCCCAGGTCACCAGCGGCGGCTGCATGGCCGGCTGTGTGACGTCGAAGTCCCATTTCTGCACGCCGTAGCTGTGCACGAAGTAGAAGCGTTCATCTTCGATGCCCGCGAACAGCCGTGACCCGGCAGGAGCCTCAACGGTGTTCCAGCCCATGTGCGGCACGACGTCAGCTGCGAGCCGCTCAACAACGCCGGGCCATTCGCCCATGCCCTGGGTACGGACGCTGTGCTCAACGCCTTCATCGAACAGGACCTGCAGGCCCACACAGATGCCCAGCACGGGGCGTCCGCCGGCTACCCGGCGTCCGATCATCCGCAGCGCATCAACGTCCTTGAGTCCCTGCATTACGGCAGCAAAGGCGCCCACGCCGGGAACAACCAGGCCGTCGGCTTCCAGGACGTCGGAGGACTTGGAGCTCAGGGTGACGTTCGCTCCGACCCGTTCCAGCGCACGGACAGCGGAGTGGATGTTCCCCGATCCGTAGTCAAGGACCGTGACGTTGCGGCTCACAGCGCACCCTTTGTGGAGGGAATGCCCTCCACACGGGGATCCGGCTCCACTGCGGCGCGGAGCGCGCGGGCAAAGGCCTTGAACTGTGCTTCGACGATGTGGTGCGGATCCCGGCCGCCGAGCACGGTCATGTGCAGGCAGATCTGGGCGTGCAGGGTGATCGCTTCGAAGACGTGCCGGGTCAGGGACCCGGTGAAGTGACCGCCGATCAGGTGGTACTCCTGCCCGGCCGGTTCACCGGAGTGCACCAGGTAGGGGCGGCCGGAAATGTCGACGACGGCGTTGGCCAGCGCTTCATCCAGCGGCACCGTGGCTTCGCCGAACCGGCGGATGCCGGCCTTGGAGCCCAGCGCGGTCTTGAGCGCTTCACCGATGCTGATGGCAACGTCCTCCACGGTGTGGTGAACGTCGATGTGGGTGTCACCGGTGGCCTTGACCGTGAGGTCGATCAGCGAGTGCTTGGCCAGCGCGGTAAGCATGTGGTCGTAGAACGGCACGGAGGTGCTGATGTCCGAACGGCCGGTGCCGTCCAGATCCAGTTCCACGAGAACGGATGATTCGCTGGTGGTCCGCTCGAGGCGGGCCGTACGGCCGGTGGCGGTCTCCACGGTCATAGAAGGTTCCTTTGGAAGAAGTGGGCTCTGGTTACCAGTCTAGTGTTTGCACCCTGCCGGTGCTGCCGGGTGCGCTAGGCAGAGAGCAGCTGGCGCAGCCGGGTGAGGAAGGCGGTTGTTTCGGCTTCGGTGCCGGCGGTGACACGCAGGTGCCCGGGAATGCCGACGTCGCGGATCAGCACGCCTGCGTCCAGGAGCCCCTGCCAGATCTTCCGGGGGTTCTCCAGCCCGCCGAAGAGCACGAAGTTGGCGTCCGATTCCGCAGGCTGCAGGCCCATTTCGGTCAGCTCTGCCACTATCCGGTCCCGCTGGCCCTTGATGTCCTCCACATTGGCCAGCAGGGCATCAGCGTGGGCCAGCGCGGCGTTGGCGGTTGCCTGCGTTACGGCCGAGAGGTGGTACGGCAGACGGACCAGACGGAGCGCGTCGGTGACTTCGGGTGCCGCAGCCATATATCCGAGCCGGGCACCGGCCAGGGCGAAGGCCTTGCTCATGGTCCGGGACACGATCAGCCGTTCCCGGCCCGGCAGCAGGGACAATGCGCTGGGCGTACCAGTGTGGGAGAACTCGGCGTAGGCCTCGTCCACGATCACGATGGCATTGCTCGCCTCGCCTGCCTCGTAGACGGCTTCCACCACGTCCAGACCGAGGGCTGTGCCGGTGGGGTTGTTCGGGGTGCACAGGAACACAATGTTCGGCTTCGCCGCCCGTACCTGCTCGGCAGCTGATGAGGCACTGAGTGTGAAGTCCGCCGCGCGGGTGCCCGTGATGTACTCGGTGCCGGTGCCGCTGGAGAGCAGCGGGTACATGGAGTAGGTGGGCGGGAAGCTCATGGCGGTGCGGCCCGGTCCGCCGAAGGCCTGCAGGATGTGCTGCAGCACTTCGTTGGATCCGTTGCCGGCCCAGATGTTCTCCACCGCCAGCCCGTGGCCCAGGTAGGCTGCCAGGCGTTCGCGCAGTTCGGTGAACTCGCGGTCGGGGTAGCGGTTGAGTCCGGTGACGGCCTCACGGACCGAGGCGGTGATCGCCTCTGCGACTTCCTGCGGCAGTCCGTGGGTGTTCTCGTTGACGTTCAGCAGAATTGGTACTTCCAGCTGCGGTGCCCCGTACGGGGTCTGGCCCCTCAGGTCATCTCGCAGGGGAAGGCGGTTGAGTTTTTCCAGCTGTTCGTTCACCCGTCCAGCTTAAGGCGCTCTCCGGCGGGGAGCAGAATCCGGCGTAAAGGTGACGGCCGGTTATGCCGGACAGCGGATTCGGTGCAGCGCTAGCCGGTTACCGGAATGTAGAGCTGGACGCCGGCGGGAACGACGTCGTCTGTGAGGTTGTTCAGTTCCATGATGTCTGCGACGACGGCACGCGGATCCCGTTCCGGCGCGTACTGGCCGGCGAGGCTCCACAAACTGTCTCCGGTGCTCACGCTGACCTGCTGGGTGCGCGTCACTTCGGCGCCGTCACTGGAGGCCAGGGCCGGTGCCGTGAAGAAACCGATGAAGGTCAGCAGCGCGGCGCCGCCCAGCAGGACCGGAGCGCCGATGAGCAGGAGCCGGCCGCGGCGGGTTAGCTTCAGCGGACCGGCTGGAACGGGACGGCGCTCAGCGCCCTGACGGGCGGCCGCCGGCTGGTCGGCGACGGGGCGTCCCGCGGAGCGCTGAGGAGCGGACATGAAGCGAAGGGAGCCCGGTGAAGTACGGGCTGCCGCAAACTGAACGGACATGGCTAAACCTTTCCGGCCCGAGTCCTTTCCGTACCGGCACAATCCCGGCTTCGAAAGTGGATTCGAACTGTTGGCATCCTTGAATCGAACATGTATTCGATTCCTGCTGTTCCTTTTCTAGCATCTATCTACGAACGCTGTCGAGACTCACTCGAACAAATGTTTGAAAATGACCTTCCGCTCCCCTAGCGTGGGTATCGGCAGGAACCTTGGACTAAAGGAAAACACCCGCCACTGACATTGCCGACTCTCCGGGTCCTCCGGAACGCTTGAAGGGAAGCCGAAGTGCCCCGTAGGACTGACTCCGAAGGCCGCCCGGCTGCCGCTGCTGCGGCCGACTCCCCCCGTCCCCGGGCACTGACCCCGCGGCAGAAGAAGATCCTGGAAACCATCCAGGCGTCCGTCAGCGCCAACGGCTACCCGCCGTCGATGCGCGAGATCGGTGACACGGTTGGACTCGCCAGCCTCTCCAGCGTCACGCACCAGCTGAGCCAGCTGGAGAAGATGGGCTACATCCGCCGCGATCCGAAGCGGCCCCGTGCCATGGAGATCCTGGTGCCTCTGCTGATGCACAAAGAGAAGGCGGATGCAGCGGACACGTCATCAGGCACTGGAACTCCTGCATCAGTCACGGAACTGACTACGGCGGTGGACACGGCAATGGTCCCGCTCGTGGGACGGATCGCCGCAGGCGGACCGATCCTGGCTGACCAGGTGGTGGAGGAAATGGTGCCGCTCCCCCGGCAGCTGGTGGGCCACGGCGAACTCTTTATGCTCCGGGTCTCCGGTGACTCGATGGTCGACGCCGCGATCTGCGACGGTGACTGGGTGGTGGTCCGCCGCCAGCAGACTGCAGAAAACGGCGACATTGTGGCCGCCCTGCTGGATGACGAAGCCACGGTCAAGACCTTCCGGCAGCGCAACGGCCACACCTGGCTGCTGCCGCAGAACACCCGCTACGAACCCATCATGGGCGACCACGCCACCATCATGGGCAAAGTCGTTTCGGTGATGCGTTCCCTGTAGTCAGTGTGACCTGCGGGGACCCGCCCGGACCGGGTGTCCCCGCAATGAAACCAGGCCGGAGCGGCTTAGGCTCCGGCGCGCTGTCCGGCGTTCAGCCGTTCGAGGATGCCCAGCGCCACGGTCCTGTCAGTAGTTGACCAGAACGGCGGCAGCGCCGCGCGCAGGAAACCGCCGTACCGGGCGGTCGCCAGCCGGGAATCCAGCACGGCCACCATGCCGCGGTCCCCCGCGGCGCGGATCAGCCGGCCGGCGCCCTGGGCCAGCCGGACCGCAGCGTGGGTCGCCGAGACGCTCATAAAGCCGTTGCCTCCGGCCTTGGCCACGGCGCGGGTCCGCGCGGTCATCAGCGGATCATCGGGGCGTGGGAACGGAATACGGTCAATGACCACCAGCCGGCAGGCTTCGCCCGGAACGTCCACGCCCTGCCAAAGTGACATGGTCCCGAAAAGGCAGGTCGCGTCGTCTTCCGCGAACTCCTTTACCAGCGCGGACATGGAGGACTCGCCCTGGCACAGGATGGGGAAATCCACCTTCTCACGCAGCGCTGCTGCGGCTTCCTCCGCCGCCCGCCGCGAAGAGAACAGACCCAGTGCGGCGCCCCCTGAGGCTTTCAGCAGCGTTTCAAGCTCTGCCAGCTGCGCCGGTGAGGTGCCGCGGTCCGGTTTGGGCAGATCCTTGGCAACATAAAGGACCCCCTGCCGGGGATAGTCGAAGGGACTGCCGACGTCGGTGCCCGTCCAGGCCGGCGCACCGGCGCCGACGAGGCCCAGTCCTCCGGCTACCGGTCCGAACTCGGAGCCGATCGCCAGGGTGGCTGAGGTAAGCACCACGGTGTGCCCGTCGAAGAGTCCGTCCCGCAGCCTGCCGGCCACGGAAATCGGAGCAACGTTCAGTGTGGCCGGAGCTGAATCATCCGGCGGGGAGTAGCCTTCCCCGGGCGAGAACGTGCTGGGCCTCGATGACCAGAGCACCTCACCGGAATCCGGCGCCTCGAGCAGGCGTTCACAGACTTCCAGCACTCCGAGCAGCCGGGAGCGGGCCATCTGCCGCCCGCCGTCGCCCGCGTCACCGCCCTCAGGCTTGGAATCAGACAGCGCCACCCGGCAGGCTTCACGGACCCGGGAAACCGCCAGCTGCTGTTCCTCGTTGAGACCGGAGGGCATCAGGCCGGCGGGCAGCCCCTCTACCGAGGCGTCGAACGCACGGCCGGCTGCTGCCAGTTCCTCCACTGAGGCGGAGGTGTGCTTGCGGGCGGCGGTGACGGCTGCACTGATGACAGTGCCGGAGAGCTGCCCGGTGACCGCACCGGTGACGCGGTCCTGCAGCTCGTGGGCCTCATCGATGACCACTACGTCGTAGTCCGGGAGCACCGCCAGGCCTTCGAAGGCACTGATGGCCAGCATCGCATGGTTGGTGATCACCAGGTCGGCCACCGCAGCCTTGGCGCGGGCCTGTTCGCTGAAACAGTGCTCGGCCACCGGGCAGCGCTGGGCACCCAGGCATTCCATGGCCGTCACGGACACCTGCCGCCAGGCGCGGTCGCTGACGCCGGGCAGCAGTTCGTCGCGGTCGCCTGTTTCGGTTTCCTCTGCCCAGTCGCGCAGGCGCACCACTTCGCGGCCAAGCGCCGACGTCGGTCCCGCGGCCGGAGCCGGATGGGAGACGGCTTTTTCCTCACCGAGCGTAAACAGCGCGCCGGGATCGTCGTCGTCCGGGAAACCGCCGCCCGTCTTGTGCACGCAGACATAGTTGCTGCGGCCCTTCAGGAGGGCAACGTCCACGTCGCGTGGCAGTTTGGGCTTCAGCGCAGCCAGCAGGCGCGGCACGTCGCGCCCCACGATCTGCGCCTGCAGCGCCAGGGTGGCGGTGGAGACCAGCGCGGGTTTGGTGCTCTCCAGTGAGTGCTGGATCAGCGGCACCAGGTATGCCAGTGACTTGCCCGTACCGGTTCCGGCCTGGACCAGCAGGTGCTTGCCGGATTCGATGGACTCGGCGACTTCGCGTGCCATTTGCTGCTGGCCCGGCCGCTGCTGGCCGCCCATGGCTGTAACGGCCGTCTGCAGCAGGTCCAGGACCTCGGCGGCGGTGTCTTTCTTAGGCATGGCTGAGGAACGGCTCCAGCTCCGGAGCCAGCGAATCGCGGACCTTGACCCGCATCCGGGTTCCGTTTTCCTCATGATCGAGGCGCAGGATCTCGGCATCCTGGCTGTGCAGGCGGGAGACGACGTCGCCGCGCTCGTACGGAACCAGCAGTTCAAGTTCAACACCCGGCCGCGGGATGCCTTCGGAGATTGCCTGCAGCAGTTCCTCAATGCCTTCGCCGGTGCGGGCGGAGACGACGACGGTGCGCGGTTCGCGCTGGCGCAGCCGTTCGATGACAAACGGGTCCGCGGCGTCGGCCTTGTTCAGCACGATGATCTCCGGGATCCGGCGTGCATCGACGTCGGCCAGCACGGAGCGGACCGCAGCGATCTGGCCTTCGGGATCCGGGTGGGAGGCGTCCACAACGTGCAGGATCAGGTCCGAGTCGGCGACTTCCTCCAGCGTGGAGCGGAAGGCTTCCACCAGCTGGGTGGGCAGGGACCGCACAAAACCCACCGTGTCCGCCAGGGTGTAGCCCAGGCCGTCCGGAGTCTCGGCGCGGCGGATAGTCGGGTCCAGGGTAGCGAACAGGGCGTTCTCCACCAGCACGCCGGCGTCGGTGAGCCGGTTCAGCAGCGAGGACTTGCCGGCGTTGGTGTAACCGGCGATCGCTACGGAGGGAATCTGGTTCCGCTGGCGGTTGGCGCGCTTGGTTTCGCGGGCCGGCTTCATGCCGGCGATTTCGCGGCGCAGCTTGGCCATGCGGGTGCGGATCTTCCGGCGGTCCAGCTCGATCTTGGTTTCACCGGGTCCACGTGAGCCCATGCCTGCTCCGGCGCTGCCCACCTGTCCGCCGGCCTGGCGGGACATGGATTCGCCCCAGCCGCGCAGGCGGGGAAGCAGGTATTCCAGCTGGGCCAGTTCAACCTGTGCCTTGCCCTCGCGGGACTTGGCGTGCTGGGCGAAGATGTCCAGGATCAGGGCGGTGCGGTCAATGACCTTCACCTTGACGATGTCTTCCAGTCCGCGGCGCTGGGACGGTGAGAGCTCGCTGTCCACAATGACGGTATCCGCGCCGGTGGCCATCACAACGTCCTTGAGCTCCTGGGCCTTGCCGGAGCCGAGGAAGGTTCCGGGGTCCGGCTTCAGACGGCGCTGGATCATTCCGTCCAGCACCTCGGAACCGGCCGTTTCAGCCAGTGCAGCAAGTTCGCGCAGGGAGTTCTCGGCGTCGGCCGCTGTGCCTTCCGTCCACAGGCCGGCGAGCACAACACGCTCAAGGCGCAGCTGCCGGTATTCAACCTCGGTGACGTCCTCGAGTTCCGTGGACAGTCCTGCCACACGGCGCAGGGCACGGCGGTCCGCGAGGTCCTGCTGATCCCCGTCGTAGTCCGAGTGCTCCGCTTCCTGTGCAGACAAGGCCTGTGCCTGTCCGCGGAATCCAACGGCAGGGTTCACGCTCTGCTTGGCAGCAGCTGCGTCTTCCTTGGCCAGGATCCGGTCGATAACGCCCTGAATCTCTTCGGGCTTCAAATCTGTGGGCGTCGAGCCGGCAGCGGGACGGGAATTGTTGATGGTCATAATCTCCTTAGAAGCGGTGTTAACCATGGTAGGCCAGTGGACCCACATTGTGGCGGGCATCCGGCGGGTTGTGCAATAAGTGCATTTCCGGGCCTCGGAGCCGAATGGGGCCCGGATGCCGTACAGCCACTAATCTTGGTAGTTATGGGTTCAGAGCATTACTTCAGTTCGCAGCCGGCAACGCCGGAGGTCCGCAGGCCGCTGCGTGTCACCTTGGCAGGACGCGAGGTCACCCTCGCAACTTCCGGAGGGATCTTTTCCCCCGACGGCATTGATAAGGGAACGCAGGTACTGCTCTCCGGTATTCCCGATCCGGCTCCCGCGGGCAACCTGCTGGACATTGGCTGCGGCTGGGGCCCGATCGCCCTGACCATGGCACTGAAGTCTCCGCAGGCGCAGGTGTACGCCGTGGACGTCAACGAACGCTCCCTGGGCCTGACCCGGGACAACGCGGCCACGCTGGCACTGGGAAATGTCCACGCATCGCTGCCCGGCGACGTCGACCCGTCCCTGCGTTTTGAAACCATCTGGTCCAACCCGCCCATCCGGATCGGCAAGGATGAGCTGCATGCACTGCTGCTGCTGTGGCTTCCGCGGCTGGCTCCGGGCGGCACAGCGTGGCTGGTAGTCCAGAAGAACCTGGGCTCGGATTCACTCCAGCGCTGGCTGGACGAAAACCTGGGTTCGGACCTTGACGTCGCGCGGCACAGTACAGCGAAGTCCTTCCGCATCCTGAAGGTCCAGCGCAGCGCCTAAGGCGCCGACGGCGCTGGATACCGCCCGCCGGAAGCCAGCCCGGCGTTTGGCCTAAAGCAGGGTTCCGCGGGCTACCAGCACGGCCGGTCCGCTCAGTTCCACGTGCTCGCGGCCTTCCGGCCCAGTCAGGAACCGGATGCCCAGAACTCCGCCGGGCACTGCCACGCTCCAGCTGTTCGGTGCTCCGGCGCCGGCCCAGAAACGGGTGGCGGCGGCTGCTGCGCAGGCTCCGGTGCCGCAGGAGAGGGTTTCCCCCACCCCGCGTTCGTGTACGCGCATGGTCAGCTGGCCAACGCCGTCGAGCACCAGCGGTTCAGCGGGAACCACAAACTCAACGTTGGTGCCCTCTTCCGGGACTGGTTCAACCACCGGCGCCCTCGTCAGGTCGGTGGCGGCAAGCTCAGTCAGTTCAGCCAGCGCGACGACGGTGTGCGGGTTGCCCATGCTCACGGAAAGGCCCGGCCGGGGCACTTCCAGTCCCCCGGCGTTGACCACGGTGTCCATGGCCTTGGCGGCAGCGTGGTCCGGGAAGATGAACTCCCAGGGGCCCATGTCCACGGCGTAGCCGTTCTCCGTACGGGTGACCGTCTTGAGGCCGGCGCGGGTGCCGATCGGCAGTGCCTGGCCTTCGGCGAGCTGCGCGAGCCCTTCTTCCAGCAGGAAGTGCACAAAGACGCGCACGCCGTTGCCGCACATCTCCGAGATGCTGCCGTCACCGTTGCGGTAGTCCATAAACCACTCTGCATCCGGATTGGTCTGCAGCAGTGCCTGGCCTTCGGGCAGGTGCTCTGAGCGCACCGCGCGGATAAAGCCGTCGGCACCGATGCCGTTGTGGCGGTCGCAGACTGCGGCAACCTCGGCGGCGTCGAAGTCCCGCAGCCCGTCAGGATCGGCGACCAGGACAAAATCGTTGCCGGTACCGTGTCCCTTCGCGAAGGCGAGACCGGCAAGGCCGGACGGCAGGCCGGAGGCGGACAGGGCGGCGGGGGAAGTTGTGCTCACTGATCCAGAATAGCGGTGAGCGCCGACTGAAGCAGGTTGGGATCCCGGGCGTCCAGCCACGTGACGCGCGGATCGGCACGGAACCAGGTGAGCTGGCGGCGCGCAAACTGGCGGGTGGCCACCACGGTGTCTTCCACGGCTTGTTCGGTACTCCAGAGCCCGTCGAGGACTTTCAGGAACTGGGCGTAGCCCAGGGCGCGCGAGGCGGTCCGTCCGGTGCGCAGTCCGGCAGCGTCAAGGGCGCGGACTTCCTCCAGCAGGCCGTGCTGGACCATCCGGTCCACGCGCAGGGCCAGGCGTTCGTGCAGCAGGGGACGTTCGACGTCGAGCCCCAGCTGGATGGCCGGCTGGTGGTAGGTGCGGCTGGGCATAAACGAACTGAAGGGACGTCCGGTGAGTTCGTGGACTTCCAGCGCGCGCACCACGCGCCGGGCATCGCCCAAGCGGCCAGCGGAGACGGCGTCGACGGTGCGCAGCCGTTCGCGGAGCGCTTCGAAGCCTTCGCTCTCCAGCTCGGCTTCGATCCGCTGCCTCAGCTGCGGATCCGTGCCGGGGAATTCAAGCACGTCCAGTGCCGCGCGGACGTAGAGTCCGGAGCCGCCCACCAGGATGGGGTACTTGCCGCGGGCGCGGATCTGGTCGATGGCCTCCCGTGCCTGGGTCTGGAACGCGGAGACGCTGGCTTCTTCCGTCACGTCGAGGATGTCCAGCAGGTGGTGCGGGATTCCGCCGCGCTCAGCTTTGGGCAGCTTGGCGGTGCCGATGTCCATGCCGCGGTAGAACTGCATCGAATCGGCGTTGATGATCTCCCCGCCCAGCCGCTGGGCCAGGGCCACGCTGAGGTCGGACTTGCCGGTTCCGGTGGGACCGACGACGGCGAGAACGGGCAGCGGTGCGGCTGTCACCGGCGCGGCGGCAGGGCGGGCATGCCGAGCGAGACGCCGGCACGGGCGGCGCCGTCGGCAGCCGGAGCCGGAACACCGCAGGATTCAGCCTGCGAACGGTCCCAGGCATCTCCGGCCCGGGACCGGCGCAGCGAGTAGTCGGCGGCGGTTGCCGGGTCCGCTACCAGGTGGAAGGCAGCTGCAGACGTGACCGGAACGGTAACGAGGTCTCCCGGACGGGGAACCGGGGCGCCGTCGGGCACGGAGAAGTGCACCAGCCGCTGGTCGCGGGACCGGCCGGAAAGCCGTCCGGTTTCTTCGGACTTGCGGCCTGCCGCAGCGGTGACCATAACCTCGACTGTGGTGCCGATCTGCTTGGCGTTCTCTTCGGCGGCGATGCGGTCCTGCAGCGCGGTGAGACGTTCGAAACGCTCCTGCACCACTGCCTTGGGCAGCTGGTCCGGCAGCTCGGCAGCGGGCGTGCCGGGACGCTTGGAGTACTGGAAGGTGAAGGCGGTGGCGAACCGGGCCTGCTCAACGACGTCGAGCGTGGCCTGGAAGTCCTCTTCCGTCTCCCCCGGGAACCCG
The DNA here is from genome assembly GCF_053619115.1 of Arthrobacter sp. NPDC055585. Lineage (NCBI taxonomy): Bacteria > Bacillati > Actinomycetota > Actinomycetes > Micrococcales > Micrococcaceae > Arthrobacter > Arthrobacter sp. NPDC055585. The sequence continues at coordinate 109,887 of NZ_JBSHIT010000011.1, read as the reverse complement.
ACGATGATGTCCGTGGAGATGGCGGCGTGCGGCATCTGCCGGCGGACCTTCTCCAGGATGCCCAGGAACTTCTTGGACCGGTAGGACCGGCGCATGTCCTTCAGGACCTTGTCCGAGCCGGACTGCAGCGGCATGTGCAGCTGGGGCATCACGTTGTGGGTTTCGGCCATGGCGTCGATGACGTCGTCCGTGAAGGCCGCCGGGTGGGGGCTGGTGAAGCGGACCCGCTCGAGTCCCTCAATGGACCCGCAGGCGCGCAGCAGCTTTGCGAAGGCACCGCGGTCGCCGAACTCAACGCCGTAGGAGTTCACGTTCTGGCCCAGCAGGGTCACTTCGATCGCGCCGTCGTCCACCAGGGCCTGGACTTCGGCGAGGATCTCCCCCGGCCGCCGGTCGCGTTCCTTGCCGCGCAGGGACGGGACAATGCAGAACGTGCAGGTGTTGTTGCAGCCGACGGAGATGGACACCCAGCCCGAGTAGACGGAGTCCCGCTTGGTGGGCAGCGTGGAGGGGAAAACCTCCAGGGATTCCAGGATCTCCAGCTGCGCTGCGTCGTTGTGCCGGGCCCGCTCCAGCAAGGCGGGCAGGGCACCGATGTTGTGGGTGCCGAAGACGGCGTCGACAAACGGCGCCTTGGCCAGGATGGTGTCACGGTCCTTCTGCGCCAGGCAGCCACCGACGGCGATCTGCATGCCGGGGCGGGATTCCTTGACCCGGGCCAGCTGTCCGAGGTTGCCGTATAGCTTGTTGTCCGCGTTCTCGCGCACGGCGCAGGTATTAAAGACGACGACGTCGGCGTCGCCCTCCTGGGCCGGAACGTACCCTGCGCCTTCGAGGAGGCCGGAGATCCGTTCGGAATCGTGGACGTTCATCTGGCAGCCGAAGGTCCGCACCTGGTAGGTGCGCTGGTGCTCTTCGGCGGCCGGGCCGGCTAGCGGTTCGGACGCGGGACGGGATACAGACAGGCTCACCCTACAAGGGTACGTCCCGCCGGGCACCGCTCCGCAATTTCCCCCGAGAGGCCAGTTACGGCTCTTTTGAGCGCTGGGAAGAGCCGTAACTGGCCTTTCGGCGGTTTGGGATTAGTACCAGTTGTTGGCGTAGTGGAAGTTCAACGCCGAGCAGGGGCTGCCGTAACGGGACTCGATGTAGGTCAGGCCCCAGTTGATCTGCGTGCGGTAGTTGGTCTGCCAGTCACCGCCGGCGGTGGCAAGCTTGACGCCCGGCAGCGCCTGCGGGATGCCGTACGCTCCGGAGCTGGCATTCGTAGCGCTGGTAAGCCATTCAGATTCCTTGGTCCACAGGGTGTCCAGGCACGTCATCTGGGAAGCTTCCCAGCCGTGGCCGCCCAGGACAGACGCGGCATAGGCCTTGGCGCCTGCGGGGTCATCAACGGGAACCGAGGCAGCAGCGATCCGGGCGGCTTCCTCGGCGGCAGCCTGTTCAGCGGCGGCCTGCTCTGCAGCAGCCTGTTCGGCGGCGGCTGCGGCTTCGGCTTCTCGGGAGGCGGCAGCCTGCGCTTCTGCCTCCACTGCGGCGGCCTGCTCTGCTGCAGCGGCCTGCTGGTCCGCTGCCTGCTCCTCTGCGGCGTGCTGCTCTGCGCCGGGCTCCGGCGTGGGCATGGCCTGTGCAGCGGTGTCCGTACTTTCAGTGTCCGGCGCGCTCGACGGTGATGCCTCGGGTTCGGCCACCGGTGCGTCGGTGAACAGCGGCAGGGCAAGGCTGGCCAGCTGGATTCCTGCGGTGGCACGCAGGTCTTCTTCACCGACTGCGCTGCCGGCGGTTCCGACCACCATGATTCCGCCGAGGACGGCAACGGCCCCAACCTTCATCCGGTTGCGGCGGCGCTGCATGGCGCGCTGCTGCCTCTGTTCACGACGGCCCTGTGAGTTCTCCATAGGTCCGGGACTGTACACAGCAATTCTGAGACAGATCGCGAATTGGTAACGGCCGTGTTGCGTTTGTGTAACGGAGCCGCTTTAATACCAGCCCTTAAGCTCCGAGTGCGCCCAGGCGCCGCACGGGGTGCCGTAGCGCTGGCTGATGTAGCTCAGGCCCCAGTGGATCTGCGTGCGGTAGTTGGTCCGCCAGTCACTGCCTGCAGCTGCCATTTTGTCCCCCGGAAGCGACTGTGGAATTCCGTAGGCTCCGCTGTACGGATTCATGGCGCTGGTCAGCCAGTTTGATTCCCGGTTCCATAAATCCACGAGGCACCGGAACTCGCCGCTGTTCCATCCGTGACCACCCATAAGCGAGGACGCATACGCCTGCGCACCGGCAGGATCATTTACCGGCGCTGCCGGGGGCGGCGGTGGCGGAGCGGGTGCCGGCGCAGGGGCGGGAGCAGGCGGCTGAGGAGCTGCCACCGGCGGGTTTGACGGAACCGGTACGGGGGCCGGAGCGGGAGCCGAGGGTGATTCAGGCGGTGCGGGGCGGGTGGGATTTGTGGGATTAATCACCTGTTCAGCCTCGCGCGGCGGCGTTTTTCCGGCCGCACGCCGTGCTTCTTCTGCCTGCTGGCGTACCGACTCTTCCAATCTGTCGGCCTGCAGGCGGGCAAGTTCTGCTTCGACGCTGGTGCGGCGGAGGTCTGCCAGCTGCGCAGCCAGCACCGCAGTGCGTTCTTCCTGTGCCCTAACGGCTTCCTCTGCCGCCGCGGTTGCAGACTGGGCGTCTTCATACTGGGCCTGGGCCGCGGCCGCGAGTTCTCCGCGAACCTCCCGTTCGGCCTCCTCCGCTTCTTCCAGGGAAGCTGCTGCCTGTTCGGCTGCCTCCGCTTCATCGAAGAGGCGTGAAGTGCGCTCGGTTACCAGTGAAAGTGTGGTGATCCGGTCAAGATGCGCAACGCCCTCTTCAGCGTCGAGAAGAAAGAGGACGGTGCTGTCCATTCCGCCTGTCTTGTAGGTCTGGGCTGCCAGTGCTCCCACCTGGCTGCGCAGCTCCTCAGCACGGGCGGACGCAGCGCTGCGCTGGGCGGAAAGGCCAGCCAGCCTTGCGTCGCTGGCTTCAAGTTCGGACCGCAGCTCGTCGTAGCGGCCGGACGCCGTAACGGCGGCGTTGCCCAGGTTGCCCGCCTCGTCGTACAGCCGGTCAAGATGCTCTTCGAGCTCAAGGACCTGCGCTTCGGTGGCGGATGTATTCGCTTTCGCCGCCGAGATGTCCTCCCAGGACGGATACTCATCGGCAGCGGCCGGGGACACGCCCGCAAGCAGAGCAGCGGCAAGCATGCCGGCGGCTGTGGCTGCAGTCAGGGCAGGGGTCTGCAACTTCCGCCCCATTAGCCTCACAGTAAACATAGTGATGTCAGCATACGGCACCCGCTGCCGGGGCCTTCGGGACGGGTCTGGACGGTTACGTTTCGCCGTTCCGGCGTGCGCCGAGCGCGTCGTTGACTACAGAGAATCCCAGGGATGGCGAATAGCCTTTGCGGGCGAGCATTGAAACGAGCCGCCGGACAAGCTTGTCCCGTTCCTTGGCGTCTTCGGGAACGGACGCGCGGCGGAGTTTTCGCTCTACAAGATCCCGGGCTGCCTCGGTTTCGTCATCGGCGGTGATCTGTTCCAAGGCCTCTTCGGCCAGCTGAGGCTCAATACCCTTTCCGGCGAGCTCCCTGCGGATCGCAGACCGTGCCAGGGATCGGGTCTGGGACCGGCTGCGGACCCACATGCGGGCAAACTCCGCGTCGTCAATCAGCTGGACTTCTTCGAACCGGTCCAGCACGGCTTCAGCGACGTCCTCGGGCACGTCCCGTTCTGCCAGTTTGTCTGCGAGCTGCTTCCGGCTCTTGGCCGAGCTGGTCAGCTGGCGCAGGATGATCGCGCGGGCAACTGAGTGCGGGTCTGCCTCCGGCGTTGAATCGGCCGCGGAACCGGGGGTGGGGCCTTCCTGGCCATCCACCCCCGGCCTGCGGCGGCGCTGCTGCATTGGCGCTAGCTACGCGCCGGCTGCTGCCGCGCTGGCCTTGCCTTCAGGGGCCTGCTCTTCGGGCTGGGCGTCAACGCCGAGCTTGACGCGCAGCCGCCGTTCGATTTCGTCTGCCAGTTCCGGGTTGTCCCGGAGGAAGCGGCGGGAGTTTTCCTTGCCCTGTCCCAGCTGGTCTCCGTCATAGGTGAACCAGGCACCGGACTTCTTGACGATGCCGTGCTCCACGCCCATGTCGATCAGGCCGCCTTCGCGGGAAATGCCCTGCCCGTAAATGATGTCGAACTCAGCCTGCTTGAAAGGCGGGGCCATCTTGTTCTTGACGATCTTGGCCCGGGTTCGGTTACCAACCGGGTTGGTGCCTTCCTTCAGGGTCTCGATGCGGCGGACGTCGATGCGGACCGAAGCATAGAACTTCAGGGCCTTGCCGCCGGTGGTGGTCTCCGGGCTGCCGAAGAAGACGCCGATCTTCTCACGCAGCTGGTTGATGAAGATGGCGGTGGTCTTGGTCTGGCTCAGGCGTCCGGTGATCTTTCGGAGGGCCTGGCTCATCAGCCGGGCCTGCAGGCCCACGTGGCTGTCGCCCATTTCGCCTTCGATTTCGGCGCGGGGCACGAGGGCAGCCACGGAGTCGATGACCACAATGTCCAGCGAGCCGGAGCCGACCAGCATGTCCATGATCTCCAGGGCCTGTTCACCGGTGTCCGGCTGGGAAACCAGCAGGGCGTCGGTGTCGACGCCAAGCTTCTTGGCGTATTCAGGGTCCAGGGCGTGCTCGGCGTCGATGAACGCTGCGATACCGCCGTTCTTCTGCGCGTTGGCCACGGCGTGCAGTGCCACGGTGGTCTTACCGGAGGATTCGGGTCCGTAGATCTCCACGACGCGTCCCCGGGGAAGTCCGCCAATACCCAGGGCGATGTCCAGCGCGATGGAGCTGGTGGAGATTGTTTCGATCGGGGCGCGGGTCTCGTCGCCCAGCCGCATGATCGAGCCCTTGCCGAACTGCTTGTCGATCTGGGCCAGTGCTGCTTCGAGTGCTTTGGCGCGGTCTGGAGCGGCCATTCTTCACCTCTGTTGTTGTGGCTGTTGCTGTTGTTCCCGGCCCGTGGGCCGACTGTCGGTTGCTCACTGAAAACCGTATGCGACGGCACTGACATTGCCGTGGCGGCCAGATGCCGGTGTGGACAGCCGGAGCGGGGCGGACCAGTTGCTGCCCCTGTGTAGGAGCATATCGGGATCCGAACAGATATTCGAATAGGCCTCCCCGCGTGTCTAGGCCTCTTTAGGTTTGATGTCCCGCCCAAGCCGGCGTTCCCGCGGCACTTCCTGCATCTCGCAGACCTCCAGCCAGACGCGCTTCGGATCAGTTCCGTTCTCCAGCGCCTGCAGGGCCGTCCGTCCGTTCAGCCCGGTCAGCACGAGGTCCGCTGCCAGCACACGGGAATAGGCAGACCCGAATTCGTCGTCCATAAGCCGCCAGAAATCACTGATTCGCATCAATTAATCCTCTCACGCCTTCCCGCTCCGCTGCGCCCGGCAGAGCCTGTTCACCCACAGCGCGAAGACCAGGGCGAATGGGCTGCGCCGCCTAGAATAGGGTCCATGACCGATAAGCCGCCGGCAACCGTTCCCGCACCGAACCAGGCCATAGAGAACCTCGAACAGGAGCTGAGCGTCCTGTGGCGCCGGGCGCGGGCAGCGTCCCAGCGTGTGGCCAGGGCAGTGCATCCTGACCTTGAGCCGGCCGCCTACGGGCTTCTGGTCCTTCTGCAGCGCCGCGGGCCGCTTCGCCTGACGGACGTGGCAGCGGCCATCGGCGTCGGGAAGCCTTCCGTAAGCCGGCAGATCGTTATGCTCGAGTCCCTGGGCCTGGTCGAGAAGCAGGCCGACCCCGAGGACGGCCGGGCGCAGACCATCAGCCTTACCGAATCCGGCAGTGAACAGCTGGCCACAACCCAGCGGGCGCGGGAGAAGCACTTCCGTTCGCTGCTGTCTTCCTGGGATGAGGAAGAGGTTCATACGCTCAGCGTGCTGCTCCACAAACTCAACGCCTCCGAAGTCCCCGGCGCAGGCAGGTAACACCCGGAACATACAAAAGACCCCGCCTTCGGACGGGGTCTTTTGGTGTGTCTTGGGACGGGCAGCAAATGGCGGCTGCCCGAGGTTGTTACGGCGTGCGGGCCAGGTCCCGAGCCAGGTCCTCCGGGAGTTCGCGGGCAAACTCGCGCGAGAACTCCGTAGGAACGGTATCGGGAATGGAAACGCCTTCGGCACTGGCCACACGGTCACTGACCTCACGAAGCATCAGGGACAGAGGTACATCGAGAGCACTGCAGATTGAAGACAGGAGTTCAGAAGAAGCTTCCTTCTGTCCCCGCTCAACTTCGCTCAGGTAACCGAGCGAAACCCGGGCACTGTGCGACACCTCACGCAGGGTACGGCCCTGGCGCTGGCGTACGTCGCGGAGTACATCACCAATCTCGTGGCGTAGAACTACCATCTTGCGCTCCTTAGGCTCCCGGTGTGCATCTTCCGCCAACCCTACATCCCGCCAGCGAATGACGCCGTTCACGGACACGGGTTGCTTTACCATGTGTATGTCCTGCTCCCTTATCGATCCGTCCGCGGTGGAAACCGCGGAATGTCTACGATCCTAAACCGGAAACCTTGGTGGTTCCTGATACTAACAACTGACGCCCCTGCGGATTTGTTCCCGGGCTGCGTTAGGAGCTGCGAGGACCGGATGTTTTTCCGGATTCAGGGCTCCACTGACCGGCAAGCAGCTCAAGGGCGGCGGCGCAGGCCTGGGACCGGATTGACGCGCGGTCCCCGTCGAAGTGGAATTCGTGCGAAGAGGCGCCGCCGGGACCGGCGAGGCCAATGAACACGGTGCCGACTTCCTTGCCGTCGTGGGGGTCCGGACCGGCAACACCGGTGGTGGACACGCCAAAATCTGCGTCCAGGAGAGTGCGCACGCCGGCTGCCATTTCCTCGGCAACCCGGGCATCGACCGAGCCGGCTGAGGCCAGCAGCGCCCCGTCCACGCCCAGGACCTTGTTCTTGACACTGTTTTGGTACGCAACTACCCCGCCCTGCAGCACTGCAGATGCGCCGGCAACGGTCCCCAGTTCGGCAGCGACCATCCCCGCGGTCAGCGATTCGGCGGCGGCGATCCGTTTCCCGGCCGCTGCGGCTGCGGCGATGATCCGCTCCGGGACGGTGCTCATGCGGTGTGGCCCGTATTCCCGCGGGCTCCGGCGCGCAGCTTCACTGCCTGGACAACATAGTCCAGCCCGGTCAGCACGGTGACGACGACGGCGGCGGCCATCACGGTGGCGCTGATCCACCAGGCCCAGTCCCCCAGCCACGAAGTCAGCGGCAGCAGGAACAGGAAGATGGCGAAGGTCTGGATAACGGTCTTGAGCTTGCCCCCGCGGGAGGCTGCCATGACGCCGTAGCGGATCACCACAAAGCGCATCACGGTGATGCCGATTTCGCGGACCAGGATCACGATGGTCACCCACCACCAGAGCTCACCCAGGATGGAGAGCATCACCAGGGCGGAGCCAATCAGCAGCTTGTCCGCAATGGGGTCGGCGATCTTGCCGAAGTCGGTGATCAGTCCGCGGCTGCGGGCCAGGTCACCGTCGAGCTTGTCGGTGTAGATGGCCACGGCGAACGTTGCCACCGCCAGCCAGCGGAAGAGTCCGTCCCTGCCGTCGTCGGCCACCAGAAACCAGATAAACAGGGGCACCATGACGATGCGGATGACCGTCAGGACGTTGGCGATATTGAGGGTGGGTACCCGTTCGGTTCCAGAATTGCTCACGAAACCAGCCTAACCGGATTCAGCGGCCGGTGAGGTTCCACGCGTCCTCTGAACCGTCGCCGTCGTCGCTGGATCCCTCGGCGCCGTCGTAATAATCCTGTGCCTGCGGCCGTGAGTCCAGGTCCTGGGCCACCAGGTCCACCGGTCCCCCGGCGTCGAACCCGTGGTTGACGTTGGCGTTGTCCGCCAGCGCTGCGGTTTCAGCGGCGTCCGGCCCGGCCAGCGCCTCGCCGCCCTGGATGGCGGCAAGGGTTGCTGCCAGGTCATCCGGCTTGACCAGCACGTCGCGGGCCTTGGAGCCCTCGGACGGGCCCACCACGCCGCGGGATTCGAGCAGGTCCATGAGGCGGCCGGCCTTGGCGAAGCCGACCCGCAGCTTGCGCTGGAGCATGGAGGTGGAGCCGAACTGCGTGGTTACCACCAGTTCGGTAGCCTGCAGCAGCACGTCGAGGTCGTCTCCGATGTCGTCGTCGATCTGCTTCTTCGGCGCGGTGACCGTGACGTCCTCGCGGTACGTTGCCTGGAGCTGGTTCTTGACGTGCTCCACCACGCGGTGGATCTCGGATTCAGTGACCCAGGCGCCCTGGACACGGATCGGCTTGTTGGAACCCATCGGCAGGAACAGGGCGTCGCCCTGGCCCAGCAGCTTCTCCGCGCCGGGCTGGTCCAGGACCACGCGGGAGTCAGTGACCGAGGACGTCGCGAAGGCCATGCGCGAAGGCACGTTGGCCTTGATCAGGCCGGTTACGACGTCGACGGACGGACGCTGCGTTGCCAGCACCAGGTGGATGCCGGCCGCACGGGCCAGCTGGGTGATGCGCACGATTGAGTCTTCGACGTCCCTCGGGGCGACCATCATGAGGTCCGCGAGCTCGTCCACGATCACCAGCAGGTACGGGTAGGGCTTCAGGACACGTTTGGAACCGGCCGGCGGCACCACTTTGCCGTTGCGGACAGCCTTGTTGAAGTCGTCGATGTGCTTGTAGCCGAAGTTCGCCAGGTCGTCATAGCGGGTGTCCATTTCCCGGACCACCCACTGCAGTGCCTCGGCAGCCTTCTTCGGGTTGGTGATGATGGGCGTGATCAGGTGCGGAACGCCCTCGTAGGCGGTTAGCTCCACACGCTTGGGGTCCACCATGACCATCCGCACCTCGTCCGGGGTGGAGCGCATCAGGATGGAGGTGATCATCGAGTTCACGAACGAGGACTTGCCGGCGCCGGTTGCGCCGGCAACAAGCAGGTGGGGCATCTTGGCAAGGTTGGCGACGACGAACCCGCCCTCGACGTCCTTGCCCACCCCCATGACCATGGGGTGCTCGGTCTTGCGGGCGGCGTTGGAGCGCAGCACGTCACCCAGGGCAACGACTTCCTTGTCCGCGTTCGGGATCTCAATGCCGATGGCGGATTTGCCCGGGATCGGCGAGAGGATGCGCACGTCGGAGCTGGCGACGGCATAGGAGATGTTCTTGGACAGCGCCGTGACGCGCTCCACCTTGGTGCCTTCGCCGAGTTCGATCTCGTAGCGGGTGACCGTCGGACCGCGGGAGAAGCCGGTGACCTTGGCGTCCACGTTGAACTGCTCCAGGGTGCGGGTCAGCGCCGCCACGACGGCGTCGTTGGCTTCGGAGCGCTCCTTGGCTGGCGGGCCGGAAGGCAGGAATTCCGAGGGCGGCAGCGTGTAGGTGACGTCGCCGGAGAGCTGGAGCTGTTCGGTGCGCTGCGGGATGGGGGCCGACGGCGGCACGTGAGCCACCGGGCGGGAAGGAACCGGCGGAACGGGCGGAGCGGCGACGAGCGACGCCGCTGCCTCGGGCACCAGGGAAATGGCTTCCGTGGGCGGCTCGGCGTCTTCCAGGCCCTGGTCGCGGCGGAGTTTCTGGGTAGCCAGCTCGGACTTGGTGGGACGGCGCACTCCCGGCGGGACCTGCGGTTCGGCTGCGGCAGCCGCCTCCTGGCGCTCTTCCTCGTCCCGCAGCAGCGCTGCTTCGAAAGCTTCGTCTCCGGCGAACCCGTCGCTGTGCTCCTCCTCAGCTTCCTTCTTGGCCCGGCCGAAGCGGCGTTCCTTCTTGGGCTTCGCCGGGCGCTCCGTGGCGTACAGGTAGCTCTGGTCGTGGGCTTCGGGATCGTCCGCGGCCAGGTCCTGGCCCATGAGGTGCTCGTACAGGGCCCGCAGGCGCAGCGGAATGTGCCGGAACGGCGTGGCGGTGACGATCAGGACGGAGATAAAGACCAGCAGCGAAAGCAGGACGATGACCGGCCACGCGGTGATGGCGGCTGAGAGCGGTCCGGCGACGAGGAAGCCGACGATGCCCCCGGAGACCCAGAGCCGGTCGAACCCGTCGGAGAGCGCGGGGGCGCCTCCGATCAGGTGCGTGATGCCGGCACCGGAGCAGAGCATGATGGTCAGCCCGATGCTGATGCGGCCGTTGGCCCGGTGCCGTTCGGGATACCGGAACAGCCGTACTGAGGCGGTCAGGAGCATAAAGGGCAGCACTACGGCCATCCAGCCGAACGTGCCTGCAGCGCCGGCGTGGATGATGTCTGCCACGGGGCCGCGCAGCGCCCACCATTCAACGGTGGCGATCAGGAGCGCGGTCAGGATCAGGAAGAAACCGGTTCCGTCCCGGCGGATCTCGCGGTCCGGTGCAACGTCGGTGCCAAGCTTGCGGACGCCGGCGCCGACGATGCGGGCCACGCCCATCCAGGCACCCTGGATGGCCCGCAGCGGAAGCGGCAGCGTTTCCTCGGGCTGGGCCTTGGCGGCAGGGCGGCTGGAAGACTTCCCGCGCTGCGCGGACTTCTGGCCGCCGCGGGCTGGAGTCCGGCTGGTGGAACTGCCGCGCGCGGCAGGGGAAGTACGAGTCGCCATAGGTGCCACGCTACCGGAGAGCGGGGACAAACCGGCGAATATACGCGCCAAACGGGCGCTGTTCCTTCCCCGGACCGGCGTGCATCCGGGGAAGGAATCGGCGTCGTGCCTAGGCCTCGAGAACCACCGGGACGATCATCGGGCGGCGGCGCAGCCTGCGGTTGACCCAGGTTCCCACCACGCGGCGGACAACCTGCTGCAGCTGGTAGGCGGTGTGGTCCCGGTTGGACGTCACCGCTTCTTCCAGTGCCTTGCTGATCTTGGGCTTGATCTCGTCAAACACGGCGTCATCCTCGGCGAAGCCGCGGGCGTGGATCTCCGGGCCGGAGACGATGGTGCCGGTGCTGCGGTTCACCACGGTGATGACGGAGATGAAGCCTTCCTCGCCGAGGATCCTGCGGTCCTTGAGGTCGGTGTCGGTGATCTCGCCGACGCTGGAGCCGTCCACGTAGACGAAGCCGCACTCGATGGCGCCGACAACCCGGGCCTTGCCGTCCACCAGGTCCACCACGGTGCCGTCGTCGGCCAGGATGATGTTCTGCTCCGGGACGCCGGTCTGGACTGCGAGCTTGCCGTTGGCGATCAGGTGCCGGGTCTCGCCGTGCACGGGCATGGCGTTCTTCGGCTTGAGGATGTTGTACGTGTAGAGCAGTTCGCCGGCAGAGGCGTGGCCGGAAACGTGGATCTTGGCGGTGCCCTTGTGTACCACGTCTGCGCCGAGCTTCATCAGGCCGTTGATCACGCGGAAGACGGCGTTCTCGTTGCCCGGGATCAGGGAGGAGGCCAGGATGACGGTGTCACCCTTGCCGATGCTGATGCGGTGGTCTCCGTTAGCCATGCGGGACAGGGCTGCCATGGGCTCGCCCTGCGAACCGGTGGACATCAGGACCAGCTTGTGGTCCGGCATGTTATCCACGTTCTTCAGGTCCACGAGGATTCCCTCGGGGACGTGCAGGTAACCCAGCTTCTCCGCGATGGCCATGTTGCGGACCATGGAGCGCCCCACGAAGCAGACCTTGCGGCCGTGCGCTGCAGCGGCGTCGAGCACCTGCTGCACGCGGTGGATGTGGGAGGAGAAGGACGCCACGATGATGCGCTTCTTGACCTTGCCGAAGAGCTCTTCGAGTACCGGGCCGATGGCGCCTTCGGGGGATGTGAAGCCCGGGACGTCGGCGTTGGTGGAGTCAGCCATGTACAGGTCCACGCCTTCTTCGCCCAGCCGGGCAAAGGCACGCAGGTCCGTAATGCGGCCGTCCAGCGGCAGCTGGTCCATCTTGAAGTCACCGGTGTGCAGGACGTTGCCGGCCCGTGTGCGGATGAAGACTGCAAGGGCATCGGGAATGGAGTGGTTCACGGCCACGAACTCGCACTCGAACGGGCCGAACTGCTCTACCTGGCCCTCCTTCACCGTGAGGGTGAACGGCTTGATGCGGTGTTCCTGCAGCTTCGCCTCGATCAGCGCCAGCGTCAGCTGCGAACCGATCAGGGGAATGTCCTTCTTCAGCCGCAGCAGGTAGGGAACCGCGCCGATGTGGTCCTCGTGGCCGTGGGTGAGCACGACGCCCACTACGTCATCCAGCCGGTCCTCAATGTAGGAAAAGTCCGGCAGGATCAGGTCGACGCCGGGCTGGGTCTCTTCGGGGAAGAGCACCCCGCAGTCCACGATGAGCAGTTTGCCGTCGATCTCGAAGACAGCCATGTTACGGCCGATTTCTCCGAGCCCTCCCAGCGGAACGATCCGTAGTGTTCCGTCTTCGAGACGGGGAGGGGTTTGCAATGCGGTACCCGCAGCTTCAATCATGTTTGTTACGCCTTGTCCTGGGAAAAGTCCCATCCTGCTTCGGCCAGGTCCGCCAGGACAGCTTCCATTTCAATGGCATCGGGAGCCACCAGAGGCAGCCTTACAGCGGCGTCGGGGATCACTCCCTGCATCTTCAGGATCTGTTTGGCGGAAATGGCACCTGGTATGTGTGTCATTACGGCTCGCACTACCGGATCCAGCTCAAAGTGGATCCTGCGGGCCTTGTCGAAATCTCCTGCGGCGGCGGCGTCCACGAGGGCACGGAACGCGCCGGTGGCAACGTGGGCGCTGACGCTGACGACGCCGACTGCTCCGGCCACCATCCACGGCAGCGTCAGTCCGTCGTCACCGGCGTAAACGTCCAGGGTCGTGTTGGCCAGGACCCTGGTCACGGCGGCAAAGTCGGCCTTGGCGTCCTTGAGCGCCAGGACCTTGGGGTTCTCCGCGAGGCGGAACATCGTCTCTGTGGCGATGGGAATCCCGGCGCGTCCCGGGATGTCATAAATCATGATGGGCAGATCACTGGCAGCCGATACGGCGTCGAAGTGGGCGATCACGCCAGCCTGGGTCGGCTTGTTGTAATACGGCGTCACCACAAGCTGGCCGTCGGCACCGGCGCGCTCGGCACGGCGTGCCATCTCCACTGAGTGCGAGGTGTGGTTGGTGCCGGTTCCTGCGATGACCTTCGCGCGGCCGCCGACAGTCTGCGCCACAACGCGGAAGAGGTCTTCTTTTTCGCTGTCTTCCAGGGTGGAGGTCTCACCGGTGGTACCGGAAACAACCAGCCCGTCGCAGCCGTCCTCGACCAGCTTGTTGGCAAGGAACGCCGTGGCGTCGAAGTCAACTTCACCGTCAGCGGTGAAAGGGGTGACCATGGCGGTCACCAGGGTCCCAAACGGACGGGAACGAATATCAGAGTCTGCCATGGGTAAAACGTTACCCGTTGGAGCTGCGATTGGGACAAACGGACACCGGTGCGGCCCCGGGGCGGGCGGGGCCTGTGAGACGATTCCGTCATGAGCAGAACGCGTCTGACGGGCATCGATGCGGCCCGCGGGGTGGCACTGCTGGGCATGATGTCCACGCACATCTTCCCCCTCTACGACCCGGCAACCGGGGAACCCACCTTTGTGGCACTTGCCTTCTCCGGGCGTGCCTCAGCCCTGTTCGCCGTCGTGGCGGGCATCGGCATCGCACTGCTAACCGGCGGTTCCAGCCCCGGGACCGGCCGCTCCCCCGGAGCCAGCCGGCGCGGCATAGCCGCCCGTGCCGTGGTCATTGCGCTCATCGGGCTGCTGCTGGGCGGGCTGGACATCTCGATCGCCATCATTCTGTTCCATTACGCCGTGCTGTTCCTGATGGTGCTGCCCTTTACCTCCATGCCCCTGGGCCGGCTGGCCGCCTGGGCGGGCGCCTGGATCTGCCTCTCCCCCGTCCTGGCCTATCTGGTGCGGCCATGGCTGCAGGAGAACCTTAATCCGCCGGACGTGGGCGGGAACATTACGTGGGAACACTTCGCCGAGCCCGCCACGCTCGCCGCAGACGTGTTCTTCACCGGGTTCTACCCCACTGTTCAGTGGCTGAGCTATCTGCTGGTCGGAATGGTCATCGGCCGGCTGAATCTGGGTTCCCTCACCGTTCAGGCGGGTCTGGTGATCGGCGGCATCTTCGCCGCAGTGGCCGCCAAGTTCATCAGTGCCTACCTGCTCATCGATGCGGGCGGATTCGCCGAGCTGCTGGCAACCGAGTCAGGGCAGCAGTGGCCGATCGGCCGGATGCTGGAAGTAAACCTGACCGGGGTGGAGCAGTCGGGATCCTGGTGGTGGCTGGCTGTGAGTGCGCCGCATTCGGGGACCACGCTGGATCTGCTGCATACCAGCGGCACCGCAGCGGCCGTCGTCGGCGTCTGCCTCCTGCTGACCCGCGCGCGGCCCAACCTGCTGCTGCCGCTCTCCGCCGCCGGTGCAATGACCCTGACGCTTTACAGCATGCACATCTGGGTGATGGCACTGGTCGATGCCCAGGAACCGGCGCTTGACCCGTCCTGGGTGTTCTGGCTGCAGGCAGCTGCCGCGGTGCTGATCGGGATCGCGTTCGTCAAGCTCGGCTCCCGCGGACCGCTGGAAACGGTGGCCTCCGGAGCCTCGCGGCTGGCCCGCGACGGGAAACTGACCGGAAACCGGAACTGACCTGTGCCCGCACGGCGGCCCGGGCCGGGCCCGGCTAGGCGCTGGGCTGAACTAGCTACTCGGCTGAACTAGCTACTCGCCTGAACTGAGCCGCTGAAGAGCTTGCCGGCCTGGCGCATCGAGGAACGCGCCCGCTTGCGGTCACCCGCGGCGTCGTAAGCGCAGGACAGCCGGAACCAGGCCCTCCACTGCTCAGGGTCGGCCTCGACTTCTGCCTGGTACTTGGGGAACTCGGCGTCGGCTGCTTCGCGGATGATCCGGCCGCCCGGTGTGCGGGGAAGATCGTCCACGGGCAGTCCGCCTTCATCGGCGAGGATCCGGGCCATTTTCTCGGTCTGGACGCCGAAGAGCAGCTCGCGGACCAGTGCCCAGACGCCGACGGCGGGCAGCACGAAGTAGGCCGCTCCCATCGCCTTGGTAATCAGGCCGTCCGAGGTCAGCAGCAGCCAGCCGCGCTGGGCGACCACCAGCATGTAGAAAACCAGGAGCACCGTGACCAGCAGGACGCCGATCTTGGCGCGGTTATGGAAAAGGCCGGAAAAGAAGGTGGACAACGGGGGTTTCCTTAGGCGTTCAGGTTGAGGTAACCGTCGAGTCCGACGGTGAGGCCCGGGTGCGCGGCAACTTCGCGCAGGCCCAGGAGGACGCCGGGCATAAAGGACGCCCGGTCGTAGGAATCGTGGCGGATGGTGAGCTGCTCACCCTCGCCGCCCAGCAGGACTTCCTGGTGCGCGACCAGCCCGCGCAGGCGGACCGAGTGGACCCGGATGCCCTCGACGTCGGCGCCGCGGGCACTGGGAAGTTCCTTGACGGTGGCGTCCGGGGAGGCCGGTGTTCCCGCTTCGGCGCGGGAGGCCGCCATCAGCTCGGCGGTGCGGACCGCAGTTCCCGACGGCGCATCCACCTTGTTCGGGTGGTGCAGCTCCACGATCTCGACGGATTCGAAGTACGGTGCCGCCTTGGCTGCGAAAGCCGACGCGAGCACGGAACCCAGCGCGAAGTTCGGGGCGATCAGCACGCCGGTTTCGGGGTGTTCAGCCAGCAGGGCGTCCAGCCGCTCCAAGCGTCCGGCATCCCAGCCGGTGGTGCCCACCACGGCGTGCATGCCGTGTTCGACGGCGAAGCGCACGTTGGCTTCGGTGCTGTCCGGAACCGTCAGGTCCACCACGTACTGCGCGCCGGCGGAAACCAGGGTCTGCAGCGGGTCCTGCCGGCCGAGGGCAGCCACCAGTTCCATGTCCGGTGCCGCTTCAACGGCTTTGACGGCTTCGGACCCCATGCGTCCGGTGGCTCCAAGCACCGCGACGGGCAGTTTATTGCTCATGGCTCCAGATTACCGGTCAGGCCGGGGCGTCGCTGACGCCCACCCACTCCACCGTTCCGTCAGCGAGCGCCTGTTCCTTCCAGATCGGCACCTCGGCCTTGACCGTGTCCACCAGTTCGGAACAGGCTGCGAAGGCCGTTCCGCGGTGGGCGGAGGCCACCGCGGCCACCAGGGCAGCGTCCCCGATTTCCAGCGGTCCGGTGCGGTGTGCCGCCCACAGACGCACGCCGTCATACTTCTCGGCGATCCGGGCAGCGACGCCGGCAATCACCGCTGAGGCGGTCGGATGAGCGCTGTACCCGAGGGAGCGGACGTCCCTGCCGCCGTCGTGGTTGCGGACGATCCCGCTGAAGGTGACGACGGCGCCTGCCTGCGGCGTCCAGACGGCGGAGTAGGCGGTTTCGGTATCCAGCACGTCGTTTCCGACGGATGCCAGAACTACTTCGCTAGTGCTCATTGATGCCCTCCAGCTGGCCGCAGATGTGTCCGAGGATCGGTTCCAGGACCGTCAGCGAGTCCGTGACGCCGGACGGTGAGCCCGGCAGGTTCAGTACAAAGGTGCTTCCGGCTGTCCCTGCGTATCCGCGGGTCAGCGCCGCCATGGGAGTCTTGCTGAGCCCATAGGCACGCAGCGCTTCCATCACGCCGGGTACCTGCCGGTCCAGCAGCGGAAGGGTTTGTTCCGGGGTGGCGTCGGTGGGGCTGATGCCGGTGCCGCCGCTGGTGATGATGACCGAGGGTTCCAGTGCCAGCATGCGCCGAAGCGCCTGGCCCACCTCCTCGCCGTCGGGCACCACTTCGGCGAGCACCACGTCGAAGCCCTGGGCGTACAGCCAGTCCTGCAGCAGCGGTCCGGCGGCGTCTTCGTAGATACCGGCAGCGGCGCGGGTGGAAGCGACCAGGATGGCGGCTTTCCGCCGGGGTGCTGTCTCAGTGCGGATCACAGGCTCCAGTCTCCGCTCTTGCCGCCGGATTTGGCCAGCACCATGATGTCCGAGATGACCGAGTGCTTGTCCACGGCTTTGACCATGTCATACAGCGTCAGTGCCGTCACCGTCACGGCGGTCAGCGCTTCCATTTCGACGCCGGTAAGTGCCTTGGTCTTCACGGTAGCCTTCATGGTCACGGACCTCTCCCCCGGTTCAAAATCCACGGTGACCTTGGTGATGGGCAGCGGGTGGCAGAGCGGAATGAGGGTGGAGGTCTGCTTGGCAGCCATGATGCCGGCGACGCGGGAAACAGCGAAGGCGTCGCCCTTTGGCAGGCCGCCGTCGCTGAGCAGCCGCACCACCTCTGCGGTGGTGTTCAGCACGGCCTGTGCCGTGGCTTCGCGGGAGGTCTCGGCCTTGGCGGAGACATCAACCATGTGGGCGGTGCCGTCTGCACGGACGTGGGTCAGGGCCGGTGCGTCCCCGGAGTGTTCTTCCCCGGACATGTTCGGGTCCTTTCGGTGGTGTGCTGGATCTCGAAGTGCAGTTACTCCAAGAGCCATACTGTCACTTCCGCGCCTTGGAGCAGGTGTCCGGTTCCGGCCGGAATCAGTACCAGGGCGTTGGATTCGGCGAGGGCGTGGACCAGGTGGGAGCCCGGCCCGCCGATCAGTTCAACCCTGCCGTCCACGAAACGTCCGCGCCGCACCTGCAGTTTTCCTGCCGGGCTGTCCGCCGCGTCCGCCAGGACGGCACGGAGGATGCGCCGCGGCAGGGGCAACCCGGTCAGTGCCGTGAGGGCCGGCCGGAGGAAAACCTCAAACGAGACCAGCGCGCTGACCGGGTTGCCGGGAAACCCCAGGAGCGGAACGCCGTCGACGGCGCCAAGGCCCTGCGGACCGCCGGGCTGCATTGCCACTGAAAAGAACTCCACGCCTTCAGCTGCAAGGGCCAGCCGGACCACTTCGTAGGCGCCTTTGCTGATTCCGCCGGAGGTCACCACGAGGTCCGCCCCGCCCTGGGCGAGTTCATCGCGCAGCGCGGTGCGGAAGTCCTCCGGGGAATCCGCCAGGATCCGGGACCGGATGACCTCCGCTCCGGCTTCGGTAAGGCTGGCCGCCAGCAGGGTCGAGTTCGCGTCGTGGATCTGCCCCGGGGCCAGTTCCTGTCCCGGCTCCACCACTTCATCCCCGGTGCTTAGCAGCGCTACCCGCACCGGCGCCAGCACCGGCACCTCGGCGATGCCCAGCGCTGCCAGCAGGCCCAGCTGGGCCGGGCCCAGGCGGGTCCCCTTTGCCAGGGCCAGGGTGCCGGCTGCTATGTCGCTGCCTGCTGAACGGACAAACTGGCCGGCCGGGACGCCTGCGGGCAGGTGCACGCGGGCTCCGTCGCGGTCCTCCGGCGCGTAGAAGGTGTCCGGCTGCGAACGTTCAATGGGTACGACGGCGTCTGCTCCGTCCGGGAGCATGGCGCCGGTCATGATCGGGGCGGCAGTGCCGGCTGCCAGGGGCGGTGCCTGCGCTCCGGCCGGGATGGGAGCGGCGACCCCAAGTTCGACGAAGCTGCCCGCCGGCGCCGCTGTGAGGTCGACGGAATTCACGGCGTAACCGTCCATCTGCGAATTCGCGAACGGCGGCAGGCTGCGCGGGGCCGTGAGGTCTTCTGCGAGGATGCGGCCCGCGGCTCCGAAAAGCCCACGCTCCTGGACGCGCGGCCGCAGGCTGCGTGCCAGCAGCGCACGTACCGCTTCCTGATGTTCTTCCACGGGACGTACCCGGTTGCCTGCGCTGCTCACGTTCCCCCACTCCAGTCCCGGCGTCACTTGCCGAAAGTCTATGCCTGCGGCCCGTTAGCCCCGCAGGCGGGCGCGCAGCCGGGCAAGTTCCGTGTCTTGCAGGCCGCCGGAGCGGAGGTAGGCGGCAGCGGATCCGTGGTTGTCCTCCACCCAGTCCAGTGCCGCGCGGATGGCTTCGGCCGGGGCCCCGTTGATAAGCCTGACGATCCCTTCGGTCAGCGGAACCCCCATGCCGGCAACCATGCCCAGCATCCGCTCGGACCACTCCCCGGCCAGCTGCAGTTCGCTGCGCCCGTAGTCGGCAAGCACGGCGTCCCTTTCCACACCGGCGGCGTCAAGGAGCAGGGCCGCCGCCACCCCGGTGCGGTCTTTTCCAGCAGTGCAGTGCACAAGCACCGCCCCGTCGGCGGCCGCAGCGGCCCTGGCGGTGCGGGCGAAAACCTGCGCGCCGTGTTCCAGCATTCCGGTGTAGATCCGGTCCAGGGTGGGCAGCTGGTCCACTGCCGCCTGCACTGCCTGTGCTGCGGCAGCCCCGCTGCCCGGAAGCTGCGTCCGCTGCATGGCTGTCTGGGCCATGGCCGTGAACGCGCCTTCGAGCAGCGGCAGGTCCACCTTCTCCACGTCCATTCCTGCCGGCAGGCGGTCCGGTGCCATCTGCTGTTCGGCCGGGGTCCGGAAATCAACGATCACGCTGATTCCCGAACCTGCCAGATCCGCCAGGCCCCGCGGAGTCAGGGCACTGACCGCGTCCGAGCGGTAGAGGATTCCGTTCGCGGTGCTCCCGCCTCCGGTCAGGGGCAGACCTCCGGTATCACGGAAATTGAACGTTCCTTCCAGGGTTGAAATCGCCATGCTCAGACCCTAGCGGACCGGTTCCTCGTCAGAGGGTTCCGGCCCTCACCTGGAACTGACCTTGCCGAACACCGATGCCACCGGAGCCAGCACAAACGGTCTGTTCGCCAGCACTGCCGCCCCGACGATCACCGCGAGGGAAAGCACAAAGAGCCAGAAGCCTGTCCAGTTGGATGCATAGGCCCCGGGGTCGGTGGATCCCTGGGCTGCGTACATGTGGTTCAGGTTGCGGAGTGCACCCGTGGCAAAGACCAGGATGACGTGTACGGCAATGAAGGCAACGAAATAGAGCATGACCGGGAAATGGACCCGACGCGCTGCCTCGATGGGGAATGCCTTGCCCGCCCTTTGTGCCTTCTTCGGCCACATCCCGGACATCCTGAAACCGGTGGCTGCGGCAAGCGGAGCTGCGATGAAGATCGTGACAAAGTAGGCAAGCTGCTGAAGGGCGTTGTAGTTCACCCAGCCGTTGTCCGTGGGCCAGTCAAGGGACATGTACTGCAGCCCTGCGGAGACGGCATTGGGGAACACCTCCCAGGATGTGGGTATAACCCGCATCCACTGCCCGGTAGCGAACAGCAGCACAATAAACACCGCCCCGTTCACCAGCCACAGCAGATCCAGGGACTGGTGCAGCCAGACGGTGAGACTGACCTTTCCGCTGTTCCGCCCCTTCGGCGTCCAGTAGGCAGAGGGCCGTTTCTCGCGGCGGATCTGCAGCCCGGAGCGGATGATCAGCACCATGAGGAAGACGTTCATAAAATGCTGCCAGCCCAGCCAGGCGGGCAGGCCTACGGGCGCGCCCTCCGGCAAATGGTATTCCCCGGGGTAAGCCGCCAGGAAAGACGTTCCTGACCCGCTGCTGAGGAACCAGCGCGAGCACAGCACAGCCGCAGCAGCGGCCAGGACCAGTGCCGCCGCCGCGAGGCCGGGTTTGACCCAGCGGTTCGGTACCCGCGGCGGGTCCTGCACCCCCGGTGAACCGGAGGGCGCCTGCGCCGGACTGGCCGGGTTGGGCTGTGCGGCGGGATTGGGCTGTGTGCTCGGTTTGGGCTGTGTGTCCGCTGCCGGTTCCGGTCGGGCTGCACCGTTCCCGGGCACCGGCACGTTCGCGGACTTTGAGGATTCCGCGGATACCGGCTGTGTTTCCGGTACTGCGGACACCGGAACAGCCGGCTCATCCGCTGCCGGGGCTGCCGCCGGGGTCCCGGCGTCCACGGTGTGCACCTGCACCTCGCTGACAGACGGCCATGCGGTGCCTCCCGTGGTCCGCGGCAGTCCCTGCCGAAGACGGTAGGTCCGGGTGCTGCCGCCGGGGCCTCCGGGAGCTGCGGGTTCGGGTGCTGCGCCGGCTGGCATGCCGGTGCCCGGCGCGTTTTCGCCGGCCGTGTTGCCGGCGGGCGCCACGTCCACGGACGTTGCGGCGGCGGACGTTGCGGCGGCGGACGTTGCGGCGGCGGCACCTGTTTCCGCACGGGCAGGCGCCGGAACTGATGCTGCCCCTCCTGCCGGCCAGGCCTCACCGCCGGGTGTGCGCGGAAGGCCGCGGCGCAGCTGAATTGTGCCGGTGCCTGACGGGGCGGCTGCTGCCTCAGTTTCCGTTGCTGCGGAAGCAGCGCGGACCTCACGCTCCTGCTCCACGCCCGCACCATCGGCCTGCATCGCCGGCAGGCCGGGAGCTTCGGTTTTCTCAGCTGTGGAGGCGGTCTGCACCGGAGCGGAACCGGGAGCGGGGCTGCCTTCCACCTCGGGCCAGGGCGCTCCTCCGGCGCGGCGCGGGAGCCCCCTGCGCAGGGCTGTGCCTTCGGACATCAGGACTCCGCCTTCTTGGCCTGCAAAACCTTGATGGCCTGCGGGATCACCGTGAACAGATCACCCACAACACCAAAATCCGCGCCTTCGAAGATGGGTGCATCGGCGTCCTGGTTCACGGCCACAATGGTCTTCGCGGTCTGCATGCCGGCCTTGTGCTGGATGGCACCGGAAATACCCAGGGCCACATAGAGCTGGGGTGAAACAGAAACACCCGTCTGGCCCACCTGGTGCGCGTACGGAACATAACCGGCATCCACCGCCGCACGGGATGCCCCCACGGCTGCTCCGAGTTCGTCAGCCAGCTCCTCCACCAGGGCAAACTGCTCCGCAGAGCCCAGCCCGCGGCCGCCGGCCACTACCTTTCCAGCTCCGCGCAGCTCGGGACGGGAGGTGTTCACCACGGCAGGGTCGAAGGAGAGCACCTGGCCCGCCCTTGCCCCCTGCAGGGTGAATTCCAGCTCCTGCTGCTGCAGCGGGCGGGCCTGCGCCCGTGCCTCAACTGCCCCCTGGCGGACGGTCACGACGGGCGTGCCGAAAGTAAGTGCTGACTCTGCAAGATACTCGCCGCCGTAAACGGAGTGCAGGGCCACTATGCCCTCTGCATCGCGTGAAAGGCCCACGGCGTCAACCGCCAGTGCGGTACCGGCACGCACGGCGTACCGTCCGGCCACATCGCGCCCCTCCACGGAATTGGAGACCAGCACGGCGTCAGGCGCCACCAGCGCGGCGGCGGCTTCAAGTGCGTCCACTACCGGAACGGTCATATCCGCCCCGGCAGCAGAGATATCTGCTGTCAGAACCCGAGCTGCGCCAAGGGCGGCGGCTGCCTCTGCGGCCTCGCCCAGCTCCGCCGGGTTGCCGGCCAGCAGCACCACCGGGGTACCGATGCCCTCTGCGGCGCCCAGCAGGCCGGCGGAACTCTTTGCCAGTCCTCCCCCGGGCAGGGTGTCCAGCAGCACGAGAATGGAATCACTTGCGAATTCAGTCATGGTGGGTGCCCCTTTAGGCAAGTTTGTTTTCGAGTAGGAATTCCGCCAGCAGCCGGCCCCCGTCGCCTTCGTCCACGATCTTGACGCCGGTCCCGCGGGCAGGCCGCGTGTCTACGCGCGTCATGATGGACCTCGGGATGTCCAGGCGCTCGGCGTCAACACCAAGCTCTGCTGCGGTGAGCACCTCGAACGGCTTTTTCTTCGCGGCCATAATGCCCTTGAAGTTGGGGAAGCGGCCGGGAGGCATTGCGTCGGTGATGGAGATGACGGCAGGCAGCGCGGCAGATACGCGCGCCACACCTGCGTCGCTTACCCGGGTACCGGACACTTCCGTTGCCGAAATGTCCACCTCGGAGAGGTTGGTCAGCTGGGGCAGGCCAAGACGTTCGGCGACCATCGCTGCCATCACCCCGCCGGACCCGTCAGTGGACTGGTTGCCGGTAATCACCAGGTCAGCACCGATTCGCTGCACCGCAGCGGCGAGCACCTCGGCAGTCAGCCCCAGGTCGGCACCCTGCAGTGCCTCGTCAGCCACCTGCACAGCGGATCCGGCTCCCATGGCCAGGCCCTTGCGGATGGTCGCGTTTGCCGTCTCCGGAGCCATGGAGAGCAGGACGACTTCGGTTTCCGGATCACTGTCCGCGTGGGCAAGGGCGGCTTCCACCGCCCGCTCGCCGATTTCATCCAGCACGGCGTCACCGGCTGCACGATCCGCCAGCCCTGTCTCCAGGGACAGCTTGCGTTCCCCGTAGGTATCAGGGACTTCCTTGATCAGGACAACGATTTTCATTACGGCTCCTTTGTCTGCGGATGCTTGGGGCTCCCATCCCGCGGGCAACACCTCGATCTCATCGCTGACAGCCTAGGGGGCCGAACGCCGGCGCAGTACCCGTCCTCTCACTGGCTGATAGTGCCGCATCCGCCCATTGACGCGGCATCCCCTGCTCCATATTCTGTATAAACGAATACCGTTCCACCTTACAGAATCAGTTGAGAATCGTGGTCCCGACCGGGTGCTGCCGATTCGGCACCGGAGGAGAGAAAGTCATGACGCAAGAGCCAACAAAGGTCCAGACCCTGGTGGCAGGCGGAGGGATCGGCGGACTTGCCGCCGCCGCCGGCCTCGCACGCAACGGCAAGGACGTCCTTGTCCTGGAACGTGCCCCCGAATTCGCGGAAGTGGGTGCAGGCATCCAGCTCGCCCCGAACGCCCTGTCCGCCCTTGACCGTCTGGGAGTACTGGACAAGGTAAAGCGGGACGCCGTCGTTCCGGAGCGGAAAATCTACATTGATGCGGTGACCGGCCAGACCATCGCCACCATCGATCTGGGCAAGGAGTTCGAGGAACACTACGGATACCCGTACATCGTCACCCACCGGGCCGACCTGCATGCAGCACTTCTGGAAGCCTGCCAGGAGAGCGGCCGGGTGCAGCTGGTAACGGACGCCGAGGTTCTCAGCGCGGCCAACCAGGCTGACGGAACAGTCCTGGTCAAGACACTGGCGGGTGCGGAGTACATCGCGGATGCCGTCATCGGAGCCGACGGCGTGCGGTCAAACCTGCGCGGCGCGATCGTGGATGACGGCCTGGTTGCCTCCAAGTACGTGGCCTACCGCGGCACTGTTCCCATTGAAGCCGTGGGCGAAGACGTCACGTCCTCCCCCGCTGTGCTTTGCTGGCTCGGCCCGAACATGCACCTGATCCAGTACCCGCTCCGCGGCGGAAAGCTGTACAACAACGTGGCTGTCTTCAAGTCGGATGCGTACTCACCGGACCATGACAACTGGGGAACCCCTGAAGAACTGGATGCCCGGTTCTCGGTGTGCTGCGACGCCGTGCAGAACGCCGGGCAGTACCTGAGCAGGGACATCCGCTGGCCCATGTATGACCGCGAACCGGCAGAGGTATGGGTGAACGGCCGCGTGGCACTGCTGGGCGACGCCGCCCATCCGATGCTGCAGTACCTGGCCCAGGGCGGTGCCCAGTCCATCGACGATGCGATCGCGATCTCGGAAGAACTCACCCGCACGGACGACGTCGAGGAAGCCTTCACGGCATACCAGGACCGCCGCCTGAAGCATGCCGGCAACATCCAGCGCCTGGCGCGCGCCGCCGGAGAGCTCTTCCACATCGAGGGAGTCGCCCGGAACATGCGCAACTACGTCTTCCGGGACCACGATCCCAAGGACTACTCCAACTTGGACTGGATGTTCATGCCGCTTGACCGTGCGCCGCAGGAACGCCGCTACCCGGTCTAGCCTGCCGCCGGGCCCGGCCCGAAACCGTCAGCGGTGCAGTTCGTTCGCGAGCTGCACCGCTGCTTTTTTCATGTGATCCACCAGCGGGGAAAGCGATTCTTCAGGGATCCTTCCGGTCGGGTAGGTGAGCCCGATGGCGTAGTCCACCGATTCGCCGTCGCGGCTGTACACCGGAACGGCCAGGGCGCTGACCCCATGCTCCACTTCACCGTGCTGCAGCAGATACCCGTTGGCCTCAACCTCCGCCAAATGTGCTTCGAAGCGTTCCGGATCCACGCCGGCAGACTCCAGCACTGCCGGAGGCACCGGGGCGTCCTTCCCGGACAGCAGGACCCGGCCCATGCCGCTGCGCACGGCCGGCTGGGCGTGGCCCTCACGGTTCCCGACCCGCAGCAGGTGCGGGCTCTCCACAGAGGCAATGGTCAGGGCAGACCAGCCATCAAGAATGCACAGGTGCACCGTCTCGCCGGACTCCTCGACCAGGGACGCAAGAATTGGACGGGCCACCTGGCGTGCGCGCTCACGCTGGTCCGAAAGACGGTCCAGGGTCTCCCCCGGATAATAGGCCTTTGTCTCCGGATCCTGGCGTGCGAACCCGCGGTGCACCAGCATTTGCAGCAGCCGGTGCGCAGTGGAAGGAGCCACGCCGAGCGTGCCGGCGGCCTCGCCTATCCGGATTCCGGACGGATGCTCGGAGACCAGGACCACCAGGCGCAGTGCCTTGTCCACGGACCCGATCGGATAGGTGGGCTCGTCCTTCTTGACAGTCATAGTTCGACCATAGCGGGGATCTCGCCCTGCAGAACGTGATTCTGGCCGATGTCGCCGGAAAACTCAGTACGACGAATCCCCGCCGGCCGCTCCGGCCCCGGGCAGCGAGTGCCGGGAGAGGTCCGCGCTGATCGCCCTGGCCGTTCCCAGGACCTGGGGAAGAATCGTACGGGGTTCCGGGATGCGGGTTTCCGGGAAGGATACGGTCAGGCTGGCCACCGCGGTCCCGAGTTCGCCAAAGACGGGCGCAGCTACGGAAGTGCGTCCGGGCAGTCCGTCGTCACGCATTACCCCGTAGCCCTGGGCCCGGATAACTGCCAGCTCATGGCCCAGTGCGGCCAGTCCGTCCGCAGGCCGGGCGCCTGCGGACGCGCCGTCGTCGGGCAGTCCGGAACCATATCCCGCGGCTTCCTCCGCCGCTTCCTTCTGGATACGGCGCCAGGCATCGTCGCTGTAGGCCAGCAGCACCCGGCCGCCTGCCGTACTCTGCAGCGGCATCCGGCGGGTCACGAAGGAGGATGCTGCGGTGGGTTTGACCCGGGTAATCCGGTCCCCAAAGACGGCGTCCTGGCCGTCCCTGACGCCCAGGTACACCGTTCCGCGCGTTGCCATGTGCAGATTGACCAGATACGGCTGTGCCAGTTCCCGCAGGCGGCGGATCTGCGGGGCGCTCACCCCCAGGCGCCAGATCCGGGCACCGAGCCGGTAGCGGCCGCGGGCAAGGCGCTCTACGCCCTCCCACTCCACCAGGGCAGCGAGCATACGGTGGACAGTGGCAGGAGGCAGGCCGGTCCGTTCGCAGATTCCGGCGACGGTCATTTCCTGTCCGCCCTCGAAACAGTCCAGGATCTCAAATGCCCTGCCCAGAACGGACCGTTTTGTGTCATCGTTCTGGTCCGCAATACCGCTGCCCGCCATAAAATCTCCGTCTATCCTGTTACCGGCCGTTTCGGCCCGCCACCCGGCGATTCTATCCGTTGAGCGGAGCCTGGCCGGACGGCACGGCGTAGGTCTCAATGGCTGGACGTACTGTGACCCATTGTGTCTCGGTGAACGCCTCGTAATTGGCTTCCGCCCCGCCAAACCGGGCGCCGTTGCCGGATGCACCCATACCGCCAAACGGCGCGGTGGCCTCATCTCCCACTGTCTGTTCATTGATGTGCACAACGCCGCTTCTGATCCTGTCCGCCACCGACATCGCGGTGCCGGCGTCTCCAAGCACGGCCACGGACAGCCCGTACGGGCTGGCGTTGACCAGTTCCACTGCTTCATCCACGCTGCGGTAGACCAGCACCGGCGCCACCGGACCGAAGATTTCGTCCCGCCACACCGGCATCTGCGGATCCAGGTTGGCCAGCACGGTGGGCAGGTAGTGCCTGCCTTCCGCCCGGCCCCCCGCACGCACCTCGGCACCGGCCGCCACAGAGGCGTCCACCATCGCGCTGACGGCGGCAAGCTGTCCGGCGTCGATCACGGGGCCTATCTGTACCCCGTTCTCGCGGTACGGATCTCCAACAACCAGCGAACCGGCAATCCTCGCCAGCTCCGCGGTGTATTCCTCCGCCTGGGATTCGTGCACCAGGTGCCGGCCGGCTGCCTGGCAGATCTGGCCCTGGTGCAGGAAGGAGGCAAAAGCCCCGGCAGCCGCCGCGGCTTTCGTGTCAGCGCCCGGGAGCACCAGGACTGCGTTGTTGCCCCCAAGTTCCAGGTGCGCCCGCTTCATCTGTGCTGCTGCAGCTTCGCCCACCTTCAGGCCGGCCGCCGTGGAACCGGTGAAGGAGATGATGCGGACCTCCGGCGCGTTCACCACGGCGGCACCAATCTCGGAACCGCCAAGGAGGACCTGCAGCACCCCGGCAGGCAGCCCCGCCGCTTCGAAGATCCGCTGGATCAGGACGCCGCCGCTGACGGAGGTGCGCGGGTCCGGCTTGAGCAGCACCGCATTCCCCAGGGCCAGCGCCGGAGCCACGGACCGGATTCCGAGCGTCAGCGGGTAGTTGAACGGAGAGATGACCGAGACCACCCCGGCAGGGATCCGCCGCGAGAAAGACCACCGTGCCTTGTTGGTGGCCAGGGTCTGCCCGTGCGGATGGGTCGGCAGGGCGGCTGCTTCACCGCATTCGGCGACTGCAGCGAACACCTCTGTCGCGGCCTTGGCCCACGTTCCCCCGCTCTCCCGGACAAGCCAGGGGGTTATCTCATCCGTGTGCTGTGAAAACAGTTCGCCGGCGCGCTGAAGCACCCCGGCACGCGCTGCCGGCGGCAGTGCCGCCCACTTCCGCTGTGCCGCGGCGGCCGCGGCGGCGGCGTCCCGTACTTCTTCCGCCGTTACGGTGCCCAGCTCGGCGAGCACCTCGCCTGTGGCAGCGTCCCTGGATTGCAGCCCGGTTCCCCCGCCTGCGCTCCACGTGCCGCCCAGCGGCAGCCGCTGCGTCCCGGCCCCTGCATCAAGCACATCCATCATTCTTCCTACCTGTTCTTCCACTGCGGGGTGCGCTTTTCCAGGAAGGCACGGACCCCTTCGGCGCGGTCCTCGCTGGTGTATGGATTCGGGCCCACGTTCAGGCGCAGTGCCGAGCTGACCGGCAGGCCCCAGCTCTTCACCGCCATCTCCTTGTACCGCCGAAGTGATACCGGCGAGTTTGCGACGATGCCTGCAACGTAGCTCTTCACCTCCGACTCGAAGTCCTCGCGGGATACCACCTTGTTCACCAGGCCGATCTGCTGGGCTTCCTCCACCGGCACCATCCGGGCGGTATAGAGCATGTCCATCGCCAGGGCCCGGGGAATCAGGCGGGGAAGCACCACGGAGCCGAAGTTGGCGCCCATCCCCCGCCGCGCTTCGGTGAGGCCCACGGTGGATCCGGCAACGGCTATGCGGATGTCGCAGGCGAGGGCTATCTCGCACCCGCCCGCGAGGGCATGGCCGTTGATGGCGGCGATCACGGGTTTGTACGTCTCCAGGATTACTTCCAGGAGGGCACGGTACTGGCCGGTCATCGGGGTATGAACCTGGCGTCCGGCCCGTGCCACGCTGTCCATTTCCTTCATGTCACCGCCGGCGCAGAATGCCTTGTCACCGGTTCCGGTGATAACCACGGCCCAGACATCCGGATCTTCCTCGGCCTCGACGAAAGCCTGGACGAGCAGCTGCACGGTATGCCGGCTGATCGCGTTGCGGCGCTCGGGCCGGTTGATGGTAATCCAGGCAACCTGGTCCCGGACCTCATACAGGACCTCGTCAGCGCTGCCGGCAATCAGTCCGTCGCTCATGAATTCTCTCCTTCACCTGTTGTGGATCCCGCTGCGGCCTCAATGACGCCGGCAGCGAGCAGCCCGTCAATCTGCTCTGCGGTGAGCCCCAGTGCGCCAAGAACTTCGGCGGTGTCCGAACCGAGTTCCGGCGGGGTGCGGCGGTGGGCCAGATACTCCCCGTTGAAGGTGATCGGCGTGTTCACCATGGTGACCTCGCCCAGGCGGGGATGGCGCACGGCCTCGAGCTGGGCCAGGGCTTCCACCTGCGGATCGGCCAGCACCCGGTCCAGGGTGTTGACCGCAGAATGAGGCACCTTCGCACGGTCCAGGCGCTCCAGCAGGTCCTCCATCGTGAACTTGGATGTGGCCTCGCCAAGCCGCTCATTGACGGTGTGACGGTTGGCCACCCGGGCCAGATTGTCCTCAAACCCCGGTTCATCGCGCAGATGCCCGGCTTCCAGGGCATCCAGCAGCCGGTAGAAACTCTCGTTGTTGCCAACCGAAAGGAACACGTAGCCGTCTGACGCCGGGAAAGCACCGTTGGGCACGTTGCCGCGGAATCCGGAACCCAGGCGCTCGGGCACCGGGCTCCCTGCGGCAACGGACATCAGCGGGGTATTGACCCAGGCGAGGGCCGTCTGGAGCAGCGAGACCTCCACATGGGTACCCTCACCGGTCTGCTCACGCCGGCGCAGGGCGTCGAAAACGCCCAGCGCCAGCCACATGCCGGTGCCCATATCCATCATGGACAGCGGCACGCGTGCCGGAGGGCCGTCGTCGGATCCGGTCATTGCCACCACTCCGGCGTAAGCCTGCAGCATGGCGTCATAGGCCGGCTGCTGATGGCGCGGGCCGGTGCGTCCGTAGCCCGTCATTTCCACGTAAACCAGCCGCGGGTTGATTTCCCGGATTCGTTCCCAGGAGAAGCCGGCAGCTGCCAGGGCGCCCGGGCGCAGGTTCTGCACCAGGACATCGGCGGTACCGAGAAGCTCTTCCAGGAGTTCGGCACCGCGTTCGTCCTTGTAATTGAGTACCACCGACTTCTTGTTCCGGTTCAGCGAAAGGAAGGTGATGGAGATGCCGCCGCTCAGCGGCGCCCAGGTGCGGGCGTCGTCGCCCCCGTTGAGGCGTTCCACTTTGATCACCTCGGCGCCGAAGTCGGCCAGGATCTGGCAGCCGTACGGCACCGCCACACTGGTGCCGATCTCGATGATGCGGATTCCCTCCAGCGATCCGTTGACGCTCATGATGCCTTCTCCTCTGCTGTGCTCAGCCGTGCTTCGTAGTCGTCCCGCACGGGGGAACGCACCGGCTCCCGCCAGGGCGAGAGTGCGCCCTCGTAAACGGACGGCCCCAGGCGGAAATGCTGGGCTTCCTCAAACGTTTCAATAAACGGCATGTCCATCGGGTACACGTCGGCTCCATAGGGCCGGGGACCTGCCGCCGTCACTTTGGACCACAGCGGATGCCCCACCACTTCCTCGGCGATCTTGCCCGCTTCGATCAGCAGGGGCAGGTCGATTCCGGTCTCGATTCCCTCGGATTCGAGCAGATGCACAAAGTCCTCGGTAGGGATCATCCGGGTGGCGCGGCCGTTGCCGCAGTAGGGGCAGCCGCCCATGCCGCCGATGGCGGTGTCTATCAGCAGGGTGTGCCGCTCATCCAGCTCCTCCATGGCCACGTAGGCCGAGAGCAACGCCATGCCGCGGGCGTCGTGCAGGTGCAGATGGTAGTTGCGGACATCGGGCCAGGTCCTGGTCACTCGGCGCATCATCGAACGCATGGCTGCCGGCGTGTTCCAGCTCATCGGGTCGCCGATCTGAATCCGGGTGACCGGGATTCCCGCGGAAGTCCACGCGTCGTACTGCAGCTGCAGCAGCCGCATCCGCTCGTCTTCGCTGAACTCGCCAAGCCAGTTGGAGCCCCAGGCAGCGTTGATGGAGATCTCTGCGTGGGTGATTCCCTTTGCCTGTGCGGAGGCGACGGAGGCTTCCAGGGCATCGATTTCGTCCTGCTGGCTCCGGTTGGCGTTCCGCCGTACAAAAACATCGCAGAGGTGGACCTTGATGCGTCCAAGCGCCGGGTCCGGGAGGGTCAGTTTGCCGGCGTATGCCGCCCGGCGCTCCTCACCCTTGCGGTTCAGCACGATCGCGGAGTATTCCACCCCTTCTGCCGGAGTGAACCCGTCGATCACTGCTTCCACCTCGGCCATCTGCGGGGTCCACTTGGGACTCACAAATGACCCGACGATGATGCGCTTCAAACCGGTGCGTGACAGCGCGTCCAGCAGCCGGATCTTTGCGGCGACGGGGATGTCGCGGCTTTCGATCTGCATGCCTTCGCGCATCCCCTCCTCTTGGATGAGGACAGTGGGCCTGCCGTTGCTCATTGGTTCCTTCCTGAAATGACGGAGGTGAAGTCCGGTCCCGGGGACTGCAGGACCACCTCGATGATCTGGTCTGCCAGTTCGGCCGGAAAGCCGCCGGCCAGCACGCAGTCGATGCTTTTTGCGCGGAGCTCCTCATCCGTCAGCGGGTCCGCGTACTGGCCGTGGGTGATCTCCACCCGTGCGGCGGTGGTGGAACCGTCCGGGAAGACTGCCTCAACAACCGTGAAGCCCGTGGCGTACTCGGCGGGTCCGACCGGCGGCTCATCGCTTTCCCCCACGCTGACCGTCCGCATCAGCTTCTGGACCTGCTCATCCGCGAAGGCGCGGTCGGTGAAGTCATCCAAGGTGACTTCACCGCGCAGGTAGGCCACAGCAAGCACGTACTCGAGACTGAACTTCGCTTCAGTGCCCGACGCCGGTGCAGTGCGGCGCAGCGGCCTGCTGCCCCTCCGGTGCAGGGTGGCACGGATGGAGACCGGCGGGTTGCGGGGCTTCTCCGCCCGGATCTGCAGCATGGCGTCTATGCCGCGGTGCGTCCCGTAGCAGCTGGCGTAGCGTTTGAGTCCCCAGTCATGGACCCAGGCTTCCGTCCAGTACTCCAGGCGCTCGTCCAGAGTCTGGGCTGCGGAACCGACCGGAGCAAGCTGCGGATCGCCGTAGCGTTCCAGGAACCCATTGGGCGATTCCAGCTCCTGGGGGTTCGAGGTGAACCCGGCCCGGGCCAGCTCCACGGCCATAACGGCGTCGCGGGCGGCCGCCCCGGCGTGCAGCGGTTTGGTCATGGACCCGAAGTTGGGCCGTGACCCCGCGGCCAGGGAGGCCACCAGACCCAGAGCATGGCGGGCTGAATCCAGGTCAAGCCGCCCCAGATGGGCAAGGGCAGCTGTCCCGGCAAGCCTGCCGATGGTGGACGTGCTGTGCCAGCCCCGGCCGTAGTGGACATGCTGCGGCAGCAGTTCCGCGAGGGCGCGGAATGCTGCCGCGCCCACGTCATAGGCAGAGATAAAACGTTCCGGCTCAGCGGCGGCACCACCCCATGCCTCTGCTGCCGCCACCAGCGCCGGCATCAGCACGGCACTTGGGTGCAGGGGCATGGACGGGGAGATGTCGTCGAAATCCAGGAGGTGTGCCACCGTCCCGTTCACCAGGGCCGCGGTGGACGCCGAGGTCTTCTCCCCTGTGGTCCAGACGGTGGCGGGGCCTGACGGGGACTCGGCCCGGGCCCAGGTGCGCAGGATGCGCTCGCCGGGCGACCCCGCCCCGCCCAGGGTCACGGCCACTGTGTCCACAAGGGCCCTGGCTACCTCCGCGCGGTGGAGCGAGGAAGCCGGGGCACCGGACACGGCATAGGACGCAAGAACCTCGGTGGCGCCCATCTCCGCTGAGTACTCGGCCAAGGCGTCAGAACGACTTCGGCAGGCCGAGAGTGCCGTGCGCAATGCCGGCCAGCACCAGGTTGTTGCTGATCGGTGCGGTGCGCGGCAGCCGGGCTTCCCGCCATTTGCGTTCGATGCCGTATTCCTCAGCGGCAGCGTACCCGCCGAAGGTGTCGAACGCCGCGTCAGCCGCCGCCCAGAGCGCCTCTGAGGCCAGCAGCTTCGCACCGTTCACTTCAAAGCGCGGGTTCTCCCCCGCGGCATACATTTCGGCGGCACGCCAGCGCATCAGCGAAGCTGCCTGGAGCTGGGCGTAGGCCCGGGCCAGCGGAACCTGAAGTGCCTGGTTCTGGCCGATCTTGCGGCCGAACACCTCGCGCTCGTTTGCATACTGCACGGCGCGGTCCAGCAGGTGGAACCCTGCGCCGATGTACTCGCTGGTGACAATCACCCGCTCGGAGTTCATGCCGGAGAGGATCACCCGGAACCCCTTGTCCTCCTCGCCGATGCGGTTGGCAACGGGCACCCGCAGGTTGCGGATGGCCAGCTCGTTGGTCTCGTGGTTGACCATCGTCTTGATGGGCGTGGCAACAATCTGGCCGTTTTCGATGGCCTTGCGCAGGTCCACCAGCAGCACCGTGAAGCCGTCCGTGGGCTTGACCCCGTCTTCCCGCTTGGTGGTGCGGGTCAGCAGCAGCAGCAGGTCGGAGTGCTGGACGCGGGAGATGAAGATCTTGTTGCCGTTGACCACGTACTCGTCACCCTCACGCACAGCGAAGGTCTTGATGCGGGTGGTGTCGCTGCCGGCATCCGGCTCGGTGACGCCGAAGGACTGCAGACGCAGTTCGCCAGAGGCAATCTTCGGCAGCCACTCGGCTTTCTGCTCCAGTGATCCGTGGCGGAGAATCGCACCCATGGTGTACATGCCGGCACGGGCGGCGCCTGCGTGGCAGCCGTTGCGTTCGATCTGCTCGAGCACCACCGCGGCGTCGCGGATGTCAGCACCGCCGCCGCCGTACTCCTCGGGAATGAGCATGCTCATGAACCCGGAGTCATAGAGGGCATCCACAAACTCTTCCGGGTAGGTGGAGGCGGCGTCGTGTTTGCGCCAGTACTCGTTGTCGAACGGGGTGCACAGATCGTCGATCGCCTTGCGGATGACGAGCTGGTCCTCAGTTAGCCCAAATGCAGAGGACTCGATGTTGCCTGCCATGGTTACTCCTTAGGTCGTGTTGTGACCAGTGAAGCCGCGCCCGGGGCGCTGTGAAACCGGATGTATCACCGGGTGGAATTCGGTCCGGCAGTTTCTTTGGGCTGCCGCTTCCGGCCTTGCACATTCCGCAGCTTCCGGCGTCCCTTACTGGCCTGCGGCCGCGGTTTCGCCGGAGACGCGGCGCGGTTCAGCAAGGCAGCGGCCCCCGGGAAGCAGAACAGGATCAGCGCTGCAAGAGCCAGCCCGGCACCCAGGATCAGGAAGGCGGTCCGCACCCCCAGCGCATCAGTGAGGGCGCCCGCCAGCAGGGCGCCGACAGCCACGGAGGTGGAGAAAACCATGTGCCGCACCGCCAGGATCCGGCCGCGCAGTGCGTCCGGGGCAAGCAGCTGGATCACGGAGTTGAAGGTGGACATGGCGGCAAGGAAGGCCGCGCCGATCAGGACGGCGGCTGCGATCCCCCATCCCATCGCGGACACCGAGCCGAGGAGGACATGGCCTGCACCCAGGGCAGTGACGCCCAGAACCGCGGCGCGGGCAAAGGACGGCTGACGCCTCCGGCGCAGCAGTCCGGCCAGCGCATAGAGAACCGACCCGGCGCCGAGTGCCGCGGTCAGCAGGCCCAGGCCAATGGCGTCGGTGTGATAAACCGTCTCGGCGAAAACCACGGTCATGCTGAAGATCGGGTTGCTGAGCATGCCCACGAGGCAGCACAGCGCCACGGCCAGCAGCAGCGGACGGCTGGATGCCAGGTACACCGCTGCCTCGCGCCACTGAGCGGCGAAACCCTGCCGGCTGGACGGTTTAGCCACCGCCCGGTGCGCCCGCACGAACAACAGGGCCACCACCACCACGCTGAAGGACACCGCGTTGAGGAAAAAAGCCCAGGTTGCGCCAAGAGTGGCGAGCAGGACACCGGCAAGGGCGGGGCCCAGCGCACGGGCCAGGTTGAACTGCAGTGAATTCAGCGTGACGGCGGAGATGACGTCCTGCCTGGGCACCAGATCGTTGACCAGGGACTGCCATGCCGGGTTGTTCAGCCCGTTGAACACACCGGAGATCGTCAGCAGCGTGATCAGCAGGACCGGAGAATGCAGGCCCGAGGCCCACTGCACCCACATCGCCAGCGCGGCGGCTCCCAGACAGACCTGGGTCCACAGCAGCAGGACCCGCCGGTCCACTGAATCTGCCAGCAGTCCGCCCAGCGGGGAGAGCACCAGCGCCGGACCAAACTGGGCCGCCGCGGCGAGCCCCACCCAGAAGGCGCTGCCCGTGGCCTGGTACAGCACGTAGGGGACGGTCAGGTTGCCCAGCCAGGTGCCGGTGTTTGAGACCAGGGCAGAACCCCAGAAAAGGGCATAGCCACGGTGGCGAAGTGCGGCAAAGGGATGCCCCTGGGGCAGCGGGGCGGCGGCAACGGCTGACATGCTGGTGTCCAATCACGGATGCGGGCCGGGGAAAGGCAGGCCAAAGCCCGGCACGGAATCCGTGCCGGGCTTTGGCTTATGGATACTAATCAGGACACAGTCCCGTTTGGGACGGCGGCCGAAACGCTAGCGCCCGAAGGCGGCGCGCCAGAGTGCTGCGTCCTCAGAGGCGTAGGTCAGTTCATCCTCAGCCGGCATCAGCCAGACCTGGTCTGAATCCAGCCGCGGCAGATCCCGGCCGGCAGCGGCGGGCGGGTCCACGTCCGCGCGGACTGAGTAGTCCCCCACCTGACGGATCACTGACTGTCCGCGTTCGGAAAGCGCATAGTTCAGGTACACCTCGGCGGCTTCGGGGTTCTTGCTGTCAGCCGTCCGGCCGGCGAAGAAACTGAACAGCACAATTCCCTCCTCAGGCACCACGTACTCGATCGGGGCGCCGTCCTCCGTGATGGCAACATTCACTGCGGCAGTACCGGCTGTGGCTACGTTGAGTTCGCCGCGGGCCAGGGCTTCCTGGCGCTGTCCGCCGCTGTCATAGACCGTGGGCTTGAGGGCGGCCATCTTGGTCCAGTAGTCCGGATCGACTTCTTCCTGGATGAACCGGTTCAGTGCAATCGAGGAGCCGCCGGCGCTGCCCTGGACAATGCCGATCTTGCCTTCGTTGGCCGGATCGAGCAGGTCCTTCCAGGAGGTGGGTGCATCTTCTTCCGAGACGTTGTTCGTGTTGTAGGCGAACGTGACGGGAACGTTGGCGAACGTGACGAACTTGCCGTCGTTGTGCTGGACCTCGGGCAGATCCTCTACGGAAGCCGGAACGAAGCTGTCCCAGATTCCGGCTTCGTCAAAGCCGTTGGCCACTTTGTAGTCGGAGGTGATCAGCACGTCTGCACCGAGCTGCCCGGCGCCGGCTTCGGAGAGCACCCGCTCGGAGAGCTTGTTCGTCACGTCGCGGACGAATTCCACCTTGATGCCGGTGTCTTCGGTAAACGCTTCGTTCAGGACGTGCTGGTTGGCTTCCTGGTAGCCGGTGTAAACGGTGAGGGTTTGTTCCTTGGCCGCTTCATAGGTTTCCTGGTCGGCAATCTGTTCCCCGTTGATCACCAGGCTGCCGCCGGCGGTATCCACCTCTGCTGCGTCCGTGACCACGGAGTTGGCAGACGCGGAACCGCACGCGGTCAGCGTCAGCATCAGAACGGCAAGCGAGGCAATGCTGCCAGTGCGCTTCTTCATGGATGAGCCTTTCGTTGTTTAGCGTCATTGCTAGGCGGGCCGGGCCGCGTCTTCACGTCCCGGCACCGGGACTTAGTTGGCGGGTTCCTTGAACTTCTTTTCGCGGATGCCGATGATCTGCGTGGCGATCGCCACGATTGCGATCAGCAGGACGAACACCAGGCTGATTGCCGCGGAGTAGCTGATGCTGCCGTTCTCGAAGCTGTGGAACACCAGGATGGAAAGCACCCGGGTATCCGAGGTGTAGACAAAGAGGATGGCGCTCATCTCCCGCAGTCCCAGCATGAGCAGCAGCAGCAGCGTGGACACCATGCCCGTGCGCATCAGCGGAATGGTGATGTCACGGACCGCCTTCAGCCGGCCTGCACCGAGCATGACGGCGCTGTGTTCGAGGTCGCCGTCCATCTGCAGCATCGACGAGGAGATGCTGCGGTACCCCTGCGGCATGTTCACTGCCACCGTGGCAATGACCAGCAGCAGGAGCGTGCCGAAGACCGGAAGCGGCAGGGTCAGCCATCCCCAGAGGATGCCCATGCCCAGGACCACCTGCGGGATGGCCAGCGGAAGCATTGAAACCTGTTCCAGCAGCTGCCCGGCCTTGGAAGTGGTACGGAACCGTACGTAGGAGGCCATGAAGGCAATCAGGGTGCCGGCGGCAGCGGCGCACAGTGCCATGAGGATCGAGTTCCACGTCGACTGCTGGAAGTCAGCCTGGCTGACGGCCTGGACCAGCCGGTGCGCGGAGAAACCGCCGAAGAGGTCCGAGAACCGGCTGATGTAGGTCTTTTCGCCCATGGCGGTGAAGACGAGGGCCCCCACCGGCAGCACAACGGCCAGCGCGAAGTATGCCGCGGCGAAGCCTGTGGCCACCCAGCGAAGCCAGCGCAGCGGGATCGTGCGCGGGCGGTTGCCCTTGCCGGTCATCGTGGTGAACCGTTTGCGGTTGACCACTCTCTGCTGCAGCCAGGTCACTGCCACCACGGCTACCGTGAGGGCAATGGCTATGCCGGCCGCGGCGTTGGGACGGGAGTCACCGGCCATCAGCCGGTAGATGTAGGTGGGAAGGGTCTCGATGCCGGCAGGGTTGCCAAGAATCGCATTGACCGGGAAGTTCTCCATGGCGAGCGTGAAGCAGAGGATCGCGGCACCTGCCAGCGCCGGGATGGACAGCGGCAGGGTAACGGTGCGGAACAGGCGTCCCAGGCTGGCACCGTGAACCGATGCCGCCTCTTCCAGGTCAGCGTTCATCATCGAGAAGGAGCTGTACGTGAGCATAAATGCGTACGGTGCGTAGTAGAGCCCCAGGACGAAGATGATTCCGCCGTAGGAGTAGATGTTCAGCGATCCGCCGATCCCGATGGCGTCCAGGAAGAGGTTCAGGTGGCCGGCGCTGGGGCTGGCCAGGATGGACCAAGCCAGGGCGCCCACAAGTGCGGGCAGGAACATCGGCGCAATGCCGGTGATGTAGATGAACCGCTTCCAGGGAGCGTCAGTCCGCGCGGCAATGAAGGCCAGCAGCGCCCCGATCAGCAGGGAGAGTATGCCTGCGCCTGCTCCGATGATCAGGGAATTGATGATGCTCTGGACTCCCTCGGGGGTGCCCAGGATTCCGAAGTTCGCCCAGGTGAAGGTGCCTACCTGGGTGTTGCCCGGCCGCGGCACCGCGGTGGAGAACGCCGCGATGACAATAAAGATGATGGGCAGGATGATCAGGAAGAACAGCAGCACGCCAAGAATGCCGCTGGGGATTTCCCGCCGGAGGTTCTTCAGTGCCACCAGTCCGCGCCGGCGGCGTGAGGGAGCCGGGGTCCGGCTCTCCCGCTTTGGTGCTGAGCCGCCGTCCGGGGACGTGTTCGGCTTCGACGTGGTTGAGGGAAGCGTGGCGGTCATGCTGCCACCGCCGCGCCGAGCTGCCGGGGCTCCGGGTTCTGCGGAAGAACCTGCACAGCCTCGGGCCTGATGGTCACCCATACTTCCTGTCCGGGCGAGAAGCGCTCAGCGGCTCCGAGCGGTGCCAGGATATCGAGCTCGGTCACGTCCGCTCCCATATCAACGGCATAGCGGATGCTGCTGCCCTGGAAGCTGGCTACCTTTACGGTGCCCCGCCAGCTGTTTGCCCCTGCAGCGCCGGTGCTCGAAAGCAGCAGGTCCTCGCTGCGGAAGCAAGCCCGCAGGTCCTCCCCCTGTGTATCTGCTGCGCCGGCTGAGTCCAGAACAAGGCTGCTGCCTGAGATGGTCCATTTACCCCCCGCGGCGGGATCCACGCGGTGCACATTGGAGACGCCGAGGAAGTGTGCAATGGACGCGCTCGCCGGCTCCAGGTACATGGACGTGGGATCTTCCATCTGGACGATGATGCCGTCCTGCATCAGCGCGATCCGGTCGGCGAGTGCGAAGGCTTCCTGCTGGTCATGGGTGACGTACACCGTGGTCAAACCCAGCTGGAGCTGGATTTCGCGCAGTTCGATGCGCAGACGGTCGCGCAGCCTGGCGTCCAGGTTCGAGAGGGGTTCGTCGAGCAGCAGGACGTCGGGGCGCATCACCAGGCTACGGGCCAGGGCCACACGCTGCATCTGGCCGCCGGAGAGCAGGCTGGCGCCGCGGCCGGCAAAGTCCTCCAGGCCAACGAGCTCCAGGACCTCATGGACCCGCTGCTTGATTTCAGTTTTGCCGATTCCCTGGATTTTCAGGGAGTAGGCCACATTCTCGAAGACCGTCATATGCGGCCAGACGGCGTAGGACTGGAACACCATGCCGACGTTGCGTTTGTTGGGCGGAAGGTTAATCCCGGCCTCTGCGTCGAAGACCACCGTGTCTCCGATGGTGATGCGGCCGGCAGTGGGCTGCTCGAGGCCGGCAATGCAGCGCATGGTGCTGGTTTTTCCGCAGCCGGATTTACCCAGCAGAACCACTGATTCGCGGTCCCCGATTTCGACGTTCATGTTATCGATTGCGGTGAACTTGCCGTACCGCAGCTGGAGGTTTTCGATAGTAATCTTCATTGTTCTGCCTATTCGAAGTAAGTGAACGCCTCGATCAGCACCGGCTCCTGGGCGCTGAAGGCCCGGGTCAGTGCGTCGCGAAGCTCGGCCTCGGTGGCTGCCGATTCAGCCCGGACTCCATAGCCCTTTGCAATGGCCACGAAATCGATTCCCGGAAGCTCGAAGGAAGGTGTTCCGAGGGTGTCGAGACGCCGGCCGAAATTGACCAGGGCTCCGTATGTTTCATTGCGGAAGATGACAAAGACCACCGGAAGCTTGTGGCGGGCGGCGGACCAGAGGCCCGTAATGCCGAAGTTTGCGGAACCGTCGCCGATCTCGGCGACAACCCGGCGTCCGGGCTGGGCCAGCTGGATCCCGACGGCGGCGGGGAGGCCAAAACCGAGACCGCCTGCGGCCGCTGAATAAAAGGAGCCCTGCGTCCGCAGCTGAACGTGCGCCCAGAAGGACTCAGCCGTGGACGTCGACTCGACAACGTGGATGAGGTTGTCCGGTCCGGTCTCCTGGATGGCCCGGAACACCGTATCGGGGTGCATACGGCCGGGCCTGTCGATCCCCGGCGACGGAATGCGCCGCGCCGGAACAGTGGTGTTGGGACGGGGACGGACCGATTCGGCCAGCCCGGTAAGCGTGTCCGCCACGGGTGCCAGGTAGGCATCGCCGAAGGGTGCCCGTGCCAGTTCGTCCGGGTCCTGGGCTACGTGGACCAGGCGGGTGCCTTCGGCAAGGTAGCTTCCCGGCTTGTCGTGGTGGTAGCGGAAGACCGGCGCACCGACCACGAGGACCAGGTCATGCCGGGAAAGGAGCCGGGAAATGTCCGCTACGTTGGCTGGCAGCAGGCCCGCGAAATGCGGGTGGTCCGTCGGAAAGGGGCAGCGGGCGGGCGAGGGGGCGATCCAGACCGGGGCGCCGAGCCGTTCCGACAGGGCTACTGCGACGTCGTTGGAGCAGGTGGCGTCAACCTCCGGCCCCAGTACCAGTACCGGCGAGACCGCCTGGTCCAGCAGGGCAGTCAGTTCCTGAAGCTGTTCGGGTGCCAGCGTGAGCGCATCCTGGACCGTCCTGGAGATGGTCATCTGCGTGTTGTCGTCTACCGGGTGGTCCCAGTCATCGTGCGGAATCGAGACGTGTGCCGGGCCCTTGGGATGCATTCCCGCCAGGTGAATTGCCTGTGCCAGCGTGCGGACGACGTCGTTTGCCGAGAGCGGCTCGGCGCTGAACTTTGTCATCGGCTGGGGCAGCAGTGCGGCGTTGGCGCTGCTCACCATGATCTCCTGGCCAACCATGTCCCGGAGCTGCTGGCCCGAGAGCACAACCACGGGAGACTTGGACTGGACGGTGTTTGCCAGTACGCCCATGGACGTTCCGGTACCGGCGGCAGAGTGCAGGCTTACCAGTGGGATTTCACCCGAAGCCTGGGCGTAGCCGTCCGCCATCGCCATTACGGCGCCTTCGTGGAGTCCCATGATGTAGTGGAAATCCGCGGGAAAGTCCTTGAGGAACTGGAGCTCATTTGATCCGGGGTTGCCAAAGACTTTTGTCATCCCCTTTCGACGCAGCAACTCATATGCTGCTTCGCGGTTTGTCGCCGCCATGTGGATCCCTTTGATTTTGGTGAATGTGTTCCATATCACCCTAGGAGACCTGAACATAAACTCAAACAATGAATACTTGATGCCGACATAGACACTACTTATAGTCAGGTGATGGCCACCTATGACCTCGGCATGCTCCGTGTTTTTGTACTCGTCTACGAGACCGGCAGCGTGACCCATGCATCCGAACGTTTGTTCATCAGCCAGCCGTCCGTCAGTTACACGCTGCGTAAACTTCGGTCACACTTCGGGGACCCGCTCTTCCAGCGGAAGGGCCAGGGACTGGAACCCACGCCGGCAGCGCATGAACTCTATCCCAAGCTCCGCCGTGTCCTTGAATCACTCGATGACATCATGGAACCCCCCGGGGATTTTCAGCCCCGGACCTCTACCCGCCGCTTCCGGCTGCGCATGACCGACGCGGGCGTGAGCGGGCTGCTGCCCTCGATCCTGCGGTCCGTCCGCAGCGAGGCGCCCGGAGTGACTCTCGAAATCGATTCCCTGAACCTCGCCACCGTGCTGCATGACCTGCGCACCGGGGCCGCTGACGCCGCCATCTGCACCACCCGGCTGGACGAGTCGGACATCCGCAGGGACGTGCTCTTCAACCAGGAATACGTGGGGCTGTGCGCCGCCGACCATCCGCGGATCTCAGAGGAGCCGGCGCTTGGTACCTATGAGGGTGAGGAACACGTAGCGGTTGCCACCTCCACGGGCCACACGGCCCTGGATGCACGGGTGAGGGAACTGGGCATCAACAGGCGGGTCTCGGTGGTCATTCCCACCTTCAGTTCACTTCCGGAGCTCCTGGAGGGCAGCGACCTGATCTCCTATGCACCCGCCGGCGTGGCCAGCCGGCTGACGCGGCGCCACAACCTCCGCGTCTTCCGCCTTCCATATGACCTGCCGGTAACCCAGGTGGCCATCTACACCCTCCGGCGCGAACTGCCCGCAGCCGAGATGGAGTGGTTCCGCAACACCGTCACCTCCTCGGTGCAGGCCCGGCACAGCCCGGCTGCCAACAGTGTCCGCGTTGCCGGCGGCTTTGCCTGAGCCCTGTGTCGCGGCGTGACGCAATTTCACCCAGCGAGAGGCCCCTTGACGGAAGAGTGACGGCTGCAACATTCTAGTAAGCGGAATTAAAGTCTGTCCTGCAGAATGGAGCCGTGATGACGACCGAGACAGTCACCGCCGATGAGGCGTTCTACGCCGAGTTGGCTGAGAACAACTATTCCCCGCTATGGAAGCTGATGGGCGGCATTGGCTCCGAAGCCAAAACGAACCTGGTACCCCACATCTGGCGCTACGAGCAGGCCCGGGAACTGATGGTCCGCGCCGGCGAGGTTGTGCCCCTGGAGGATGCGCTGCGCCGTGTCCTGGGATTCCGGAACCCCGGCTCACGACCGGACCAGCGCACCGGTGCCACCGATTCCCTCTGGGCAGCCCTCCAGCTGGTAATGCCCGGCGAAGTGGCACCTCCGCACCGCCACACTCCCTCGGCCCTGCGCTTCATTGTGGAAGGCGAAGGCGCCTACACCGTGGTGAACGGCCAGCGGGTGCCCATGGAAGTGGGAGATTTCCTTCTCACGCCGTCGCTGCACTGGCATGAGCACGGCCATGAGGGCGAGGGTCCCATGATCTGGCTGGACGGCCTGGATTCCCCGCTGATCAGCCGGCTGAACCAGTACATCATTGATGAGTCCGCAATCGAACAGCCCGTGGACAAGGCCATGCCGGCGGCATACATCGAAGGCATGCTGGCCAAGACCTACGGCGAGCCCCACCAGCTGCAGCAGCCGCTTGTGTACAAGCTGGCCGATGCCATGGCTGCCCTTGACTACCTGCGCGACGGCGACGGCGACCCGTACGATGACATCATCGTCGAGTACAAGAACCCCGTCACCGGCGGGCCGGTCATGACCACCATTTCCGCTTACCTCCAGCTGATCCGGCCGGGTGTGGACACTCTGTCCCACCGGCACACGCACAGCACCGTCTACCACGTGGTCAGCGGCAGCGG
The DNA here is from genome assembly GCF_053619115.1 of Arthrobacter sp. NPDC055585. Classification (NCBI taxonomy): domain Bacteria; kingdom Bacillati; phylum Actinomycetota; class Actinomycetes; order Micrococcales; family Micrococcaceae; genus Arthrobacter; species Arthrobacter sp. NPDC055585. Next base: position 67,040 of record NZ_JBSHIT010000011.1, on the reverse strand, counting down.
ATACTCCATTGTGGACGGCCAGAAGATCGAATGGACAAAGGGCGACACGCTCGCCATTCCCCTTTGGTACGAACACTCGCACCACAACCACACAGATGAGGACACCGTGCTTTTCTCCTATACCGATCGTCCGGCCATTACGGCACTGGGTCTCTGGCGTGAGCAGGGGGCGAAGTAATGCGGGTTTGCGTCTTCAACGAACAGCTCATCGGTGCCCTGGCCGAAGACGGCACGGTTGTTGATCTCACGGATCTGCTTCCGCCGCATACTTCGGCAGATGAACGGATGAATGCCTTGATCTCCGGCTGGGCTTCGCTTCAGGCTCCGGCCGCCAAGCGGGTAGCCGCCGGCGGGGGCATCCCGGAGGCCGAGGTTACGCTGCGTGCTCCGCAGCCGCGTCCCCGCAACCTGTTTGCCGCACCGGTTAACTACCACAAGCACCAGCAGGAAATGGGCGGCGAAAACGGCGTCTACACCGACCGCAAGATCCTCACCGCAGAGGTGCGCAAGGGCTTCCTCAAGGCAGTGACTTCCATCGTCGGTCCGGACGGAGCGATTGAGCTGCCCTGGGAGGACCGGCGGTTCGACCATGAGGCTGAAATTGGTGTGATCATCGGCCGGACCGCCAGCCGGGTTTCCGCCAAGGACGCGCTGGACTACGTCTTCGGGTACACACCTCTGCTGGACATCACCCTCCGCGGCGAGGAGGACCGGTCCTTCCGGAAGTCGTTCGACACTTTCACTCCGCTGGGCCCGTACATCGTTACCGCAGATGAAGTCCCGGACCCCGAGAACCTGGATTTCTGGCTGACGGTGGACGGCGAAGAACGCCAGCGTTCCAACACGTCCTACCTGATTTACGGGATTGCCAAGCTCATTGAGGTGTACTCCGAGGTGATGACTCTGCAGCCGGGCGACGTCATCGCGACCGGCACACCCGAAGGCGTCGGCCAGATCCTGCCCGGCGAAACCGTAGTGCTGACGATCCCCGAGGTCGGGGAGCTGACCATGCCGGTGGTTGCCCGCAGCTAGCGGCGGCATTCACCGCTGGGTGTTATGAGGCCTGGGGCCGGCTGCATTCGGCCGGCCCCAGGCCTCAAATGCATCCGTGTGCGCCCCGGATTGGACCAGGGCCATGTGCATGGCAGTCTGCCGCAGGGCCGAAACCAGATAGTGGCGGGTCAGCGCGTCCCAGCCCCGGCCCCAGCTGAGCCGTTCCGCGGTCTGCCATACGGCAGCCCCGGGATCCGCCAGGAGGACCCGTTCCACTTCGGCGGTCCGGATCAGGTGCCTGCGCGCGATGGCCCGGGCACGTGCGGCAATGCCCCGGTAACGGTATTCGTGGCCGGGGAGGTTCTCGCAGTCGTCATAGGCACTCAGCCGCTGCAGGCTCTGCAGGTAAAGCTCCAGCGGATTCCCGGGAAACCCGCCCGCGGCGCCCATCCCCGGCGTCACCCGGGGCAGGAGCTGGTCGCCGGAGAAAAGGAGCCGCCGGTCCTCGTCCACCAGGCACAAGTGACCCGGTGTGTGCCCAGGCGTGTGCAGCACCCGCAGCCGCCTGCCCGGTATCTGCAGCAGCTCGCCGTCCTCCACCAGCTGGTCTGCCGGCACCACCACCCGCGGGCTGCCCGCGGCATAGCCCATTACTTCCTCAAAACGTCCGGCCGGGACCGCCCACCTCTCCAGGTCCGCCCGGATTTTTGACCGGTCCGATACCCACGACGCATAGGCCTGCTGCGCCTCGTGCTCGCGGCGGTGCATCACCACCCGGCTTCCATGGAGCGCTTTCAGGCGCCCCGCCAGTCCGGTGTGATCCGGGTGCAGGTGGGTAACGATCGCTGAGACCGGCACGCCGGACGGGGCGCCGAGCCGGGTCAGCGCTGCCTCCAGAATTCCGGCGTTGCCGTCCAGGTCCCAGCCGGGATCCAGCACGTGGATCCCTCCCGCGCTGTCCGCGATGAGATAGCAGAGCGTAAAGGGCATGTGGCCGGGCCTGTTCCGCTGGGGCAGCGTCCACACTCCTTCGGCTACCTCCTCGGCTGCAGGCAGGCGGCCTTCGCTCTGCGCCTGGAACTCCTGGCTGCTAACCGGTGTGGTCATAGATGTGCGGTCCTTGCGTCGTTCAGCGGGCAACAGGGGTACGGGCCGCTGCTGCTTCCTCCCGCAGCGCGTCCCGGAAAGCAAAGGGCAGGATGCCGCCGTGCCGGATGTACTCGGCTTCCGCCGGAGTGTCTACCCGGACATCGGCTTCAAAGACCGCAGCGGTGCCGTCCGCTCTGAGGGCTGTTACGCGCACGGTGCGGGGCCACCGGCCTCCGGTGAATTCAGCGAAGCCGGACACGCTGTATTCCTCCGTGCCGTCCAGTCCCAGGTTCGACGTGTCTGCACCGGGCTGGAACTGGAGCGGAACAACGCCCATGCCGACCAGGTTCGAGCGGTGGATCCGCTCATAAGACTCGGCGAGCACTGCCTTTACACCCAGCAGGCTGGTGCCTTTGGCAGCATAGTCACGAGCCGACCCGCTCCCGTATTCCCGGCCTGCAAGAATCAGCAGCGGTACGCCGGTGCTGCGGTAGTACTCCGCGGCGTCGAACACTGTCATGTCCTCCCCCGCCGGCTGGGTCCGGGTATATCCACCGTCCCGGCCCCCGGCCAGTTCATTCCTCAGCCGCACATTGGCAAACGTGCCGCGGACCATTACCTCATGGTTGCCGCGCCGTGAGCCGTATGTATTGAAGCTGTGGCGGGCCACGCCCTGCTCCAGCAGATATGTTCCGGCCGGGCTCTCCGGCCGGATCTGTCCCACCGGACTGATGTGGTCCGTGGTGACCGAGTCCCCCAGCTTGAGGAGCACCCGGGCGCCGTAGAGGTCCGTGACCGGTGCGGGGGTAATCCCTGCCCCGTCCAGGAACGGGGAGCTGCGCATGTAGGTGGACTCACCGAATTCGTAGGACGGACCGGACGGGACATCCAGCTCCTGCCACTGCGGGGAACCAGCGAACGCGTGGGCATACGTGTCCCGGAACAGGGCCGGGGTGAGGGCACGGTTCAATTCCTGTTCCACTTCCTGCGGGGAAGGCCACAGGTCCTGAAGGAACACGTCATTGCCTTCCTCGTCCCTGCCCAGCGGGTCCCGGACCAGGTCGGTGTCCATGGTCCCGGCGAGCGCATAGCCGATTACCAGCGGCGGGGAGGCAAGGTAGTTCATCCGGACGTCGGGACTGATGCGGCCCTCAAAGTTCCGGTTCCCTGACAGGACGGAGGTCAGCACCGCGTCCTTCGCGGCGGCGGAGACGGGTTCAGCGAGGGGGCCGGAATTACCCATGCAGGTGGTACATCCGTAGCCCACTACGTGGAAGCCCAGCTTCTCCAGGTCCGGCATCAGCCCGGCCTGTTCGAGGTAACGCGTCACCACCTGGGATCCAGGAGCCAGGGACGTCTTGACCCACGGGGGGACGCTCAGTCCGCGCCGGACGGCGTTGCGGGCCAGCAGGCCCGCTGTCATCATCACGTGCGGGTTGGACGTATTGGTGCAGCTGGTAATGGCAGCGATGGCCAGATCGCCGTGCCGCAGCGGGCGTTCCGGTGCACCCGGTCCGCCGGGCGTCTGTTCGCCAGCGCTGCCCGGAACGGCCGGCAGCTGAACACCGCCGCCACCGGGCAGTCCGGCGGTCTCCCCCTCCTTCGCCAGCAGGAGCGCCAGGTCGCGGCGGAACCGGTCATGGGCGGTATCCAGCGGCATCCGGTCCTGCGGCCGGTACGGGCCGGCGATGGAGGGAACCACTGCGGAGAGGTCCAGGTGCAGGGACTCCTGGTAACGCGCCCGTGTCCGCCCGCCGTCGCTCCACATTCCCTGTGCCCGGGCGTAGGCCTCGATCAGTTCAACCTGCTCTTCGGGCCGGCCCGTGAGCCGGTAATACTCCATGGTTGCTGCGTCCACCGGGAACAACGCGGCAGTGGATCCGAATTCAGGCGACATGTTCGCGATGGTGGCGCGGTCCGCCACCGGAACGCCGGCCATGCCCGGCCCGTGGAACTCCACAATCTTGCCCACCACGCCGTGCCGGCGCAGGAGCTCCGTGATGCTCAGGACCAGGTCCGTAGCTGTGCTCCCTGCCGGCAGGCTCCCGGTGAATTCAACACCCACCACCGGCGGAACGAGCATGGACAGGGGGTGGCCGAGCAGCGCAGAGACCGCTTCGATTCCGCCCACACCCCAGCCAAGGACTCCCAGCCCGTTGACCATCGTTGTATGGCTATCCGTTCCCACACATGAATCCGGGTATGCCAGCCGTTCCCCCTCAGCCTCTGACGTCATCACCCCGCGGGTCAGGTGCTCGATGTTGACCTGGTGAATGATGCCGCGGCCCGGAGGAACCACCCGCAGCCCGTCGAACGCCTCCTGCGCCCACCGCAGGAACCGGAAGCGCTCCTCATTGCGTTCAAATTCGTACCCGGCATTGCGGCTGAACGCGGAGCGGCTCCCCGCGCTGTCCACTATCACTGAATGGTCCACCACCAGCTCTGCCGGGATCACCGGCTTGATCCGGGCCGGGTTCCCTCCGCCGGCAGCGACCGCCGCCCGCAGCGTCACCAGGTCATGGATCACCGGAGCGCCCGCCATGTCCTGCATCAGGACCCTTGCCGGGCGGAACGGAATCTCCTGGTCCTCGGTCCCTTCTCCGGCCGCCGCACGGATAAGTGTGTGCACCGCCTCCGTTCCTGCGCCGTGCCGCAGCACGTTTTCAAGCAGGATCTTCAGGCTCAGCGGAAGCTTCTCCACGCCGTCGACATGGGTTATGTCCACGTAACGCACCGGTCCTGTGGAGATCTCCAGGCGGCCGGTTGCGCCGGCCGCCCCGGTTGGAAGCTCTCCGGCGGGGTCCGGGGTGGAAGATGCAGTCATGGGTGCCGTCTTTCTCTGGTGGCGAAGCAAGGAGTCAGTGCCCGGGAGGCGAACCAGTGGTCAGGGGACCTCACGGGGCGCAGGTCCCACGTAGTCGGGCAGGATTGTTCTGTGCTCCGGTCCCTTGTTGCGCAGCCCGGAGTTCGATTCCTCCCAGGCGTGTGCCAGCGCCCCGATGGAGCGGGAGAGGATAAACAAACCGCGCCCCAGGACCGGGGCAAATCCCAGCTCCGCGTAAATGATGGCGGTGGCGCCGTCGATGTTCATGGGCACCGGACGCTCACGGCCGCGGTTGATCTGCCGTTCGATCTCCAGGGCTGTGTCCAGTACCCGGCCGTCAACGACTCCTTCACTCCGGGCCTGCTCCACGGCGGCGATCAGCGGTGCCCGGCGCGGATCCACCGGGTGGAAACGGTGTCCGAAGCCGGGAACATACCGGTTCTCTGCACGCAGCCGGGCGATCTCAGCTTCCACTGCCTCCGGAAGGGGACGGGGATCTGCAAGGATGGTTTCGAAAATCTCCATGAGTTCCTGGCCTGCCCCTCCGTGCACGTCCCCCAGCACGTTGGTTGCCGAGGCCATGGCGTTGTTGATGCCCACCCCGCAGGTCATGGCCATCCGGGCAATGCCGATGGACGGAGCCTGCGGTCCATGGTCCACCCCGGCGACAAGGGCACGTTCCAGCAGCCGGGCCTGTGCAACGCTGGGCAGCTCTCCCCTGGTCATCAGCCAGGCCATGCCGGCCATACTCACGTCGCCCGAGGAGATGAGCTGTTCCACCGGATATCCCCAGTAGCGAATCACTCCGGGAGAGATGTCCGAAATCGAGGTGCTCCACCACGCTGACCTCTCCATCAGATAACACCTCCGTTGCGCATGGCGGTTATTTCCCCGGCGGTGTAGCCCAGGTCTGCGAGTACCGTGTCGGTGTGCTCGCCCAGCAGCGGCGGGGGTGTGTCCGGGCCTACCGGAGCGCCGTCCACGTGGGTCGGGGCGCCGAGCAGCCGGATATCGCCGTCGGGCCCCACACCCGTGCCGGTGATGCCGGCTGCAGCATCGATCCGCAGGGTGGAAACCAGATTCCGCTCAACGATCTGCGGGGAGCCCAGAACTTCGGCCACGTCCATCACGGGAGCTCCAGGGATCCCGGCAGCAGCGAATTCCTTGTCCCAGTGGGCGCTTGGCCGGGTCCTCAGGACAGTCTCCAGTTCAGCTTTCAGCGCCAGGCGGTTGGACTTCCGGGATTCCCGTTCGGCAAAGCGCGGATCAGCCGCCAGCTCGGGGCGTCCAAGCACCCGGCATAGTTCTTCGAACTGCTCCTGCTTGTTGGCTGCAATGTTGAAGTCGCCGTCGGCGGTTGCAAAGGTGCCCGACGGCGCTGCCGTGCGGTTCTCGTTGCCCATCGGCACCGGGGTGCTGCCGCCCACCAGGTAGTCCGACGCCACCCAGCCCATAGCCGTGAGGGTGGCTTCGAGCATGGACACATCCAGGAACGCTCCTTCGCCGGTGCGTCCGCGCCGGACCAGCGCGGAGGCGATGGCAAACGCGGCGGCGAACCCGCCCACGGTGTCTGCGATCGGAGCTCCGACCCGCAGCGGGGCGGTTCCGCTGTCACCGGTAACGGACATCAGGCCGGACATTCCCTGGATGATCTGGTCATAGGCGGGGCGGTCGCGCAGCGGCCCGCTCTGCCCAAAGCCGGAGATGGCGCAGTAGACAATGCCGGGATTGATCTCTTTCAGCACGTCCCAGCCGAAACCCAGCCGGTCCATCACACCGGGGCGGAAGTTCTCCAGGACCACGTCATGGGACTCCACGAGCTGGCGGAACACGGTCTTGCCCTGCTCGGATTTGAGGTTGAGCGTCAGGGACCGCTTGGAGCTGTTCTGGGCCAGGAAGGAGATGCCCAGATGCCGGGCGCTGAGGTCTGAGGAAGCACCGAGTTTCCGGGCGAGGTCTCCCCCGGTGTGGGCTTCCACTTTCAGGACATCAGCCCCCATGAGCGCCAGCTGATAGCCGGCAAACGGTCCGGACAGCACATTCGTCAAGTCCAGCACCCTGACGCCGTCGAGCAGGTTCGTTCTCATAACAGTCCTTTTCCGGGGCACGTTCAGGCAGTGATCCCAGCTGCCCGGATTCGCCCGGCGGCAAGCTGAACCGCCGTTGGCCCTCCCGTGGCAGGGAACCGTCCTGGTCCGTGCCCAGTCTCCGCGAGCCGCTGATCAGCCCGCCACTAGGACTGTATGCACCCCGCCCCGGAACCCGAACCGCTTCGATCATTCAGCGGAACGGGGCTGCCCTCCCCCGGACCCGTGCCGGGATGTCCGGCTTCGGAGTACTCAGCCGGCACTGACGCTGACGGTGTGCAGCCCTGTGGCGCCGTCCGGAACCACCGGACGCTGCGCTTCATCCTGGACGGTGCCGCTGGCGTCCACCGCCCGCACCGTCAGGGTGTGATCCCCCGGCGGAAGGTCGACGTCGGCGGAGAACTGCCGCCAGGTGTCCGCCGAGATGCCGGCAGCCAGCCGCGCGTCCTGCCACCCGCCGTCGTCGACCCGCACCTGCACCGCGCTGATGCCCGTGTGCTGCGCCCAGGCGACGCCGGCCACCGTGGTTTTGCCGGCGGCGAGGTCCGCGCCCCGGGAAGGAGTGTCGATCCGGGAGGAGAGCTTAACCGGGCCGCGCTCGGACCATCCCCGGTCCGTCCAGTAAGCGGTTTCGTCGGCGAAGCGGGATACCTTCAGCTCGGTGACCCATTTGGTGGCCGAGACGTAACCGTAAAGGCCGGGCACCACGAGGCGGACCGGGAAACCGTGTTCGGGCGGGAGCGGCTCACCGTTCATGGCAACGGCCAGCAGCGAGTCGCGGGCATCCGTCAGCGCTTCGAGCGGGGTGGTGGCGCTCCAGCCGTCCTCACTGGTGGACAGTACGGTGTCCGCGCCGGGCTGCACACCCGCTGCGGCGAGGAGACTGCGCACCGGCCAGCCCAGCCATTTCGCGTTGCCGATGAGGGACCCGCCCACTTCGTTGGAAACACAGGCCAGCGTCACCCAGCTTTCCTGCAGCGGTTTGGCCAGCAGGTCGGCGTAGCTAAGTTCCACCTCCCGGTCCACCATCCCGGTAACCCGCAGGCGCCAGGTATCCGGGTTGATGAGCGGAACCCGCAGCGCGGTATCGATCCGGTAGAAGTCGGGGTTGGGAGTGATCAGGGGTTCTGCCCCGGGGATACCAAGCTCTGCCCCGGCCGGGACGGCAGCTGCCGGCTGAACCGCGGGGGGAAGCTGCAGGTTGGCACGCAGGTCATCCACCGCAACCTGGGAACTCCTGGCGGCGACAGCCAACCCGCCCCCAGCCGCTGCCACCGCAGCTCCCCCGCCGACTGCCCGCAGGACATCCCGCCGGCTGGCTCCGGTTTCGGCTCCGGTTTCGGGTGACTGCCCGTACCGCCGAATCCGGGAAGCCAATCCGCGAAGCACCAGCACGCCGGCCAGGCCTGCGGCAAGCGGCGGAAGCAGGGCCAGCGGACTGAACTGGGCACGGGTGAGGACGGCGGCGGCTCCGAGGACCCCGAAGCCGGCCAGGATAGCCGAACCCCACGGAGGCCGCTTCGCTTCCAGCAGTCCGCAGACTGCACCTACGGCCAGAATGAGCAGGAGCATGCCGGCGAGCAGCGCCAATTTGTCCGATGTGCCAAACACGGCGATGGCCCAGTCTTTGACCGGAGCCGGAACGGCGTCGACAACCACGGAACCTACAGCCGTCACCGGTGAGAGTGCGGGACTGAGTGCAGCCGCCGCCAGTTCCCCGGCGGCTGCCGCGATTCCCGCAGCAACCACACCCGCTGCAGCGGAGAACCAACGGGTTCCTGGCATAGGTGTCATCTCCTTCGCCGCAGCACGGCTCGGCACGCCGGCGAATTCCGGGCGTTTCCTTGATTATGGCAGGGGCGGGCGGTGCTGCTGCCCCCGCCCGCCTGCCCTTCCTAGAGACCCGGTGTGAAACGGCCTACACTCGGGGGATGGGAACTGAGCTGGGCATGCCCTCTTTCACACGGCCGCAGTCTGCTGTGGAGGAAACCGCTGTCCCGGAGGCCCTCGACGGGCTGGTGGACCGCTACGGACGCCGCGCCACTGACATGCGCCTGTCCCTGACGGACAAGTGCAATCTGCGCTGCACCTACTGCATGCCGGCGTCGGGCCTGGACTGGCTGCCCAAGGACAAGGTCCTCACCGCTGCGGAAATCATCCGGCTGGTGGGCATCGGCGTCGGCTCCCTGGGTGTTCGGGAACTGCGGCTGACCGGCGGGGAACCCCTGGTCCGGGCGGATCTGGTGGACATCATTGCCGGGATCCGCGCCAACCACCCTGAGCTGCCGGTCTCGCTGACCACCAACGGACTGGGCCTGGACAAAAAAGCCGCCGCGCTCAAGACCGCCGGGCTGACCCGGATCAACGTTTCCCTGGATTCCCTGCATCCGGGCACCTTTGCGCAGCTCACCCGCAGACCGTTCCTGGACCGTGTCCTCGCCGGCGTGGAAGAAGCAGCCCGTGTGGGCCTGGGCCTGATCAAGATCAACGCCGTCCTGATGCGCGGCATCAACGACGCCGAAGCGCCCCGGCTCCTGGCCTGGGCCGTGGAGCACGGTTTTGAACTGCGGTTCATCGAGCAGATGCCGCTGGACGCCGACCACGGCTGGACCCGCGACGGGATGATCACAGCCGCGGAGATCCGCGCCCGGCTGGAGGAGGAGTTCGTCCTGACCCCGGATCCGCGCAACCGCGACGGCGCACCGGCCGAACGCTGGGAGGTGCGGCACCGGACCTCTCCCCGGGAGGTGGCCGGCGTCGTCGGCATTATTGCCTCCGTCACCGAGCCCTTCTGCGCCGACTGCCGGCGCACCCGCATCACAGCTGAGGGCAAGGTGCGCAGCTGCCTCTTCTCACACGAAGAAACTGACCTGTTGGAACTGCTGCGCAGCACCGGGGACGACGCCGCCGTCGCCCGCCGATGGCAGGAAGCGATGTGGGGCAAACCAAAGGCCCACGGCATGGACCATGCCGGCCTGGGCGCACCGGACTACGTGCAGCCCGAACGAACCATGAGTGCGATAGGTGGCTAAGTGCTGATCCGCTATTTTGGCGCTGCGAAGGCAGCGGCAGGCATCGAAGAAGAAACCCTGGACGCAGGAAACCTGCAGCTCGCTGAGCTCCTGGAGAAACTGTCGGCGCTGCACCCGGATGCTCCGGAGGGAACCCCCGTCCTGCAGACCGTGATCGGCCGCAGTACGTTCCTGGTGAACGAGGTGGCGGTCCGGGACCACTCCCGCCTGCTGGAGCCCGCGGACACGGTGGACATCCTGCCCCCGTTTGCCGGAGGCTAGCGGCCAACCCTTCCCGGCAGCGCTCACGCGCCGGCGTCTTTCCTCGGGTTTTCCCGTTCGGCAGACAGGCCGGCCCCCGGGATACGTTGCCGTTCGGATGCCCTCGGCGTTAAGTGGATAGGTGAAGCATCCTCCAGCGCATCCCGGGACGAAGGAGAGCGCGGATGGCAGTCAACGAGGCGCAGCCTGCTTCGAACACCGCGAAGATCTCCCTGCTGACGCTCACCATGGTGGTTGTCGGATCCATGGTTGGGGCAGGTGTGTTTTCCCTGCCGCGCCGGTTTGCACAGGAAACGGGCGTCGCCGGCGCCCTGGTCGCGTGGATTATCGCCGGTGCCGGAATGCTCATGATGGCCTTCGTCTTCCAGCGCCTGGCCGTACGCAAACCCGCCCTGGACGCCGGAGTCTATGCCTACGCCAAAGCCGGTTTCGGTGAATACACCGGATTCTTCTCGGCGGCGGGTTACTGGGCAAGCGCCTGCGTTGGGAACGTGACCTACTGGGTACTCATCACATCCACCCTGGGACAGTGGATACCCGCGCTGGGAGCCGGAGATACCATTACGGCAATTGTGTGCAGCTCTGCAGGGCTGTGGCTGTTTTTCCTCCTCGTCAGGCGCGGGACCAGGGAAGCTACGTCGATCAACCGGATTGTCACGGTGGCAAAAGTCATCCCCATCATCGTCTTTGTCCTGCTCGCCCTGTTTGTCTTTGACCCCGCCGCCTTCCAGGCCAACTTCGGCGGCGCGGATTACGCAGGTTCGCTGTTCGAGCAGGTGCGCGGGACCGTGCTGGTCACGGTCTTCGTGTTCCTCGGCGTCGAAGGGGCAAGTGTCTACTCACGGCACGCGAAGCGCAGGGAAGATGTGGGACGGGCCACGGTGCTGGGGTTCCTGAGCGTGCTGGCCATCTTTGCCTCCGTCACCATTGTTTCCTACGGTGTGATGCCGATGGACCAGATCGCTGAGCTCCGCCAGCCGTCCATGGCAGGGGTTCTGGAGCAGGCGGTCGGCCCCTGGGGCAGCGTCTTCGTGTCGGTCGGCCTGATCATTTCGGTGCTGGGCGCCTATCTGGCATGGACGCTGATGGCCGCAGAAGTGCTTTTCGTCGCTGCCAAAGACAGGGACATGCCCCGTTTCCTGTCGCGGCAGTCCACCCGTGACGTTCCGGTGAACGCCCTGCTGCTGAGCACCCTGCTGTCACAGGTGGTGCTGGTCCTCACGTACTTCTCCGAGAATGCGTTCGATTTCGCCCTGGACATGACCGCCGTGATGACCCTCATTCCCTTCCTGCTGGCAGCCCTCTATGCGCTGAAGCTGCGGCTCACGCGGGAGACCTATTCCGGCTCATCCGGTTCCACGCTGCGGGCTGACCTGATCATTGCAGTACTGGCCTCGGTCTACGCCGCTTTCCTGGTGTATGCCGCGGGGGCAGGACTGCTCCTGATCTCCTTCCTGTTCTACGCACCCGTCACCATCCTGTTTGCCATGACCCGCCGCGAGCAGCAAAGGCGAGTGTTCAGCCGCCGCGAGCTGATCCTCTTCGCAGCCGTACTGCTCCTGGCAGCCGCAGCCGCAGCGGGCCTGGCAACCGGCTGGATCTCCGTCTAGCCGCCGGCCGGACCGGGCAGGACCCGCAAACCCTGCTGAAAGGAATCCGATGAATGCTTCACCAGCACAGGACTACGGCGTCCATTCCGAGGTGGGACAGCTGCGCAAGGTGCTTGTGTGCCGCCCCGGCCTGGCACACGAGAGGCTGACTCCAACGAACTCTGCCGAACTGCTCTTTGACGACGTGCTGTGGGTCGAGGCAGCCCAGCGGGACCACCTCGACTTCGTCAACAAGCTCTCCAACCGCGGGGTTGAAGTCATCGAGCTCCATGATCTGCTTGCGCAGACTCTCGCTCTTCCGGAGGCAAGGAGCTGGGTGCTGGACCGCGTGGTGGTCCCTAACCGTGTAGGGCTGGGGCTGGTGGAAGGTACGCGGGCGTACCTTGAGACGCTCCCGCCTGCGGAACTGACGCGGTTCCTCATCGGAGGGTTCTCCACCGCCGATCTTCCGGAGGACTACCGCACGGATTATGTGTCGCTGGCGCATGCTTCGCCCGACACCCGGGAGTACCTGCTGCCGCCCCTGCCGAACACCCTGTACACCCGTGACACCACCTGCTGGATCTACGGCGGTCTGACACTGAACCCGCTGTACTGGCCGGCACGGAAGGAAGAGACGCTCCTGATGAAAGCGATCTATTCCTTCCATCCGGATTACAGTGCGTCCACAATCTGGTGGGGGGATCCGGAACAGCAGTGGGAACAGGCTTCCCTGGAAGGAGGCGACGTGATGCCCGTGGGCAACGGCGTCGTCCTCATTGGAATGAGCGAACGCACTTCCCGCCAGGCCATCACCCAGCTGGCCCGGAAACTGTTCGACGCCGGAGCGGCGGACACTGTGGTTGTTGCCGGGATGCCAAAGCTGCGGGCCGCGATGCATCTGGACACAGTTTTTACGTTCGCTGATGTTGATCTGGTGACCGTGCATCCCCGGATCGTGGACGGCATACATCCGTATGTGCTGCACCCCAGCGATCGGCAGCCCGGAATCGAGGTGACTGCCGAGACCGGTGTGCCCTTCACAGACGTCGTGGCTCGGGAAATGGAGCTGCCGAGGCTCAGGATCGTCGAAACTGCAGGCGACGCCTATGCCTCCGAACGGCAGCAGTGGGACTCGGGGAACAACGCGGTGGCGCTTCAGCCGGGAGTTGTCTTCACCTATGACCGCAATACGCTGACCAACGCTGCCCTGCGCAGGGCCGGGGTGGAGGTCATCACCATCGCCGGCGCCGAGCTTGGCCGCGGCCGCGGCGGCGGCCACTGCATGACCTGCCCGATCGCCCGGGATCCGGTCAGCTGACCCGTCCCTCCCCTAGAACAAACGAAAGGCCAGTTACGGCTTGTTTCAGGGCTGAAACGAGCCGTAACTGGCCTTTCGATGAGGGGAAGCCGGCTAGAAGCCGAGGTCCGCCGGAGAGTTGAAGGGACCCACCACGGTGATGGTCCGCGGAGCGGCCGCAAGTTCCGCCGCAAGCTCCTGGACCTGTTCGGCCGTGACGGCACGGATCCGTGCCAGGGATTCTTCAATGTCCACGTATTCGCCGCGGACCAGTTCGGCGCTGCCCAGGCGGGACATCCGCGAACCGGTGTCCTCCATGCCCAGCACCAGTCCCCCGGAAATCTGCCCCAGTGCACGGGCCAGTTCCCCAGGTTCCAGCCCGTCGGACGCCAGCCGCTCAAGCTCAGACTGCAGCAGGTCGATGACCTGCCGGGTCTTGGCCGGAGAGCAGCCCGCATACATGCCGAAGTATCCGGCGTCGGTGTAGGACGCCGCGAAGGAGTAGGTCGAGTAGACCAGTCCCCGCTTCTCGCGGATCTCCTGGAACAACCGGGAGGACATGCCCCCGCCGAGGACGGCGTTCAGCACGCTCATGGCGAACCGGCGGCTGTCCGTGGCGGTCAGCGACGGGCAGCCCAGCACAATGTTGGCCTGCTCCACCGGACGGTTGATGACCTGCACGCCGCCGGTGCCGGTGATCTTCGCCGGGGTGGTGTCCCGGCGGGGCGCAGGTTCGGCAGCTTCGTCGAGTTCCCAGCCGGCACGCTTGAGCGCGTCCAGGACCAGGGAAACAACAATCTCGTGTTCCAGCCCGCCGGCAGCGGTAACCACCAGGGTTTCCGGACGGTAGTGGCGCCGGTAATGCTCCAGCACGGCTTCGCGCGGTACGGACTTGATCGCTTCGGGAGTGCCGCCGATCGGGCGGCCCAGCGGATGGTCCCCCAGCACGGCTTCGGCGAACTTCTCGTGGCACAGGTCCGCGGGGTCATCGGCGTCCATCGCGATTTCCTCGAGGATGACGTCGCGTTCCTGCTCCAGTTCCTCGGCATCCAGCACGGCTGAGGTCACCATGTCCGCGATGACGTCAATAGCCATCGGCAGGTCAGTGTCCAGCACCCGGGCGTAGTAGCAGGTGGTTTCCTTCGCCGTCGCGGCGTTGGACTCCCCTCCCACTTCGTCGAACGCTGAGGCGATGTCCATGGCGCTGCGCCGGGACGTGCCCTTGAACAGCAGGTGTTCCAAGAAGTGCGTGGAGCCGTGGCGGCCTTCGGCCTCGTCACGGCTGCCCACTCCAACCCAGAAACCAATCGTGGCGCTGCGCTGGCCGGGCATTGACTCGGTGAGTACACGCACGCCGCCGGGAAGGACGGAACGGCGGACGACGGCGCCGGCCGGGTCTCCGATTTCCAGCACCGGTTCGCCCGCATGGGATGTCAGGGGAAATGGGACAACCGTCCCGGTGCGGGAAAATCCCGCGCCGGAACGGCTGTCTGCAGTGTTTTCAGGCATCTACTCTGCTGTCTCAGCAGCCGCTTCGGCCTCGGCGTCGTCTTCAGCAACAACCGGCGAGAGCGACAGCTTGCCGCGGTCGTCAATCTTGGTGATTTCAACCTGGATCTTCTGGCCGACGGAAACAACGTCATCAACGTTGTCCACGCGCTTGCCGCCCGAGAGCTTGCGCAGCTCGGAGATGTGCAGCAGGCCGTCCTTGCCCGGGGTCAGGGAGATGAAGGCACCGAAGGTGGTGGTCTTCACAACGGTGCCCAGGTAACGCTCGCCCAGTTCCGGAACCATCGGGTTGGCAATCGCGTTGATTGCGGCCCGGGCAGCCTCGGCGGACGTGCCGTCCGTGGCGCCGATCAGGACCGTGCCGTCATCTTCGATGGAGATGTCAGCGCCGGTGTCTTCCTGGATCTGGTTGATCATCTTGCCCTTCGGGCCAATGACCTCGCCGATCTTGTCCACGGGGATCTTCACCGAGATGATCCGCGGAGCGAACTCGGAGAGCTCATCCGGGGTATCGATCGCGGCGTCCATGACACCGAGGATGTGCAGGCGTGCTTCGCGGGCCTGCTTCAGGGCTGCGGCCAGGACCGAGGCGGGGATGCCGTCGAGCTTGGTGTCCAGCTGGATCGCGGTGACGAACTCGGAAGTACCGGCCACCTTGAAGTCCATGTCACCGAAGGCATCTTCGGCGCCGAGGATGTCCGTCAGGGCAGCGTAGCGGGTCTCGCCGTCAACCTGGTCGGAAACCAGGCCCATGGCGATGCCGGCAACCGGAGCCTTCAGCGGCACACCGGCGTTGAGCATGGACAGCGTCGAGGCGCAGACCGAACCCATGGAGGTGGAGCCGTTGGAGGACAGTGCCTCGGAGACCTGGCGGATGGCGTACGGGAATTCTTCACGCGAGGGCAGCACCGGCATGAGCGCACGCTCGGCCAGGGCGCCGTGGCCGATTTCGCGGCGCTTGGGCGAGCCCACGCGGCCGGTTTCACCGGTGGAGTACGGCGGGAAGTTGTAGTTGTGCATGTAGCGCTTGCGCGTTACCGGCGACAGCGAGTCGATCTGCTGTTCCATCTTCAGCATGTTCAGCGTGGTGACGCCCAGGATCTGGGTTTCGCCGCGCTCGAAGATGGCGGAGCCGTGCACGCGGGGCAGAACCTCAACCTCGGCGGTGAGCTGGCGGATGTCCGTCAGGCCGCGGCCGTCGATGCGGATCTGGTCCTTGAGGATGCGCTGGCGCACAACCTGCTTGGTCACGGAGCGGAAGGCTGCGGAAACTTCGTTCTCGCGGCCTTCGAAGCGCTCGGCCAGTTCAGCCTTGACTTCGTCCTTGAGGGCGTCGGAAGCGGCGTCGCGTTCCTGCTTGTCAGCGATGGTGAAGACCTCTGCCAGCTTGGCGGCGGCAGCGGCTTCAACGGCTTCGAAGACGTCATCCTGGTAATCCAGGAAGAGCGGGAACTCAACGGTCGGCTTGGCAGCGCGTGCAGCCAGGTCCGACTGCGCGTCGCAGAGAGCCTTGATGAACGGCTTGGCGGCCTCGAGGCCTTCAGCAACAACCTCTTCAGTCGGGGCGGTGGCGCCCTCTTCCTTGATGAGGTTCCAGGCGTTGTCGGTAGCTTCGGCTTCGACCATCATGATGGCGACGTCGTCACCGGCAATGCGGCCGGCAACCACCATGGAGAAGACTGCGCGCTCCAGTTCGGAGTGCTTCGGGAAGGCAACCCACTGGCCTTCGACGAGGGCAACGCGGACGCCGCCGATCGGGCCGGAGAAGGGCAGGCCGGAGAGCTGCGTGGACATGGAGGATGCGTTGATGGCAACCACGTCGTAGAGCACGTCCGGGTTGATCGCCATAACGGTGACAACAACCTGGACCTCGTTGCGCAGGCCCTTGACGAATGCCGGGCGCAGCGGACGGTCCATCAGGCGGCAGGCCAGGATGGCTTCGGTGGACGGACGGCCTTCACGGCGGAAGAACGAGCCCGGAATGCGGCCGGCAGCGTACATACGCTCCTCGACGTCCACGGTCAGCGGGAAGAAGTCGAAGCCTTCACGCGGGGACTTGCCGGCGGACGTGGCCGAGAGCAGTGCGGTGTCTTCGTCGATGTAGACCATCGCGGAGCCTGCGGCCTGGGCGGCCAGACGGCCGGTTTCAAAGCGGATAACGCGCTTGCCGAAGCGGCCGTTGTCAATTACTGCTTCTGAGTACTGGATTTCGGGACCCTCCATAGAGAGTCACCTCCGTTTCTGTTAATTCGGAGGCACCCAGCATCGTCCCATGAGTTCCGCCGCCGTCTGGCGGGGAAAGAACTCAACACCCGGTCTTCGATCGAGGTCCACGGGCTGAAACTCCCGGAGACCACTACCGAGGACCGCGAATGCTGCGATGCTGGCTGACTCCTGTATGTGTTTTTCTTTACTGCTGTACTGCTTGCGGTACCGCTGGGCAGGTGCGCTTCCGGACTTAGCCGGTGTCCATGTCTGCCGCTTGTGTACCCTGCGCTAAAGGGCGGCCCTGCGCAGATGCACAGGAACCGCCCTCAAAGCAGAACTAGCGGCGCAGGCCGAGACGCTCGATGAGCGCACGGTAACGCGTGATGTCGGTCTCGCGCAGGTAACCCAGCATGCGGCGACGGCGACCAACCAGGGCCATCAGGCCGCGGCGGGTGTGGTGGTCGTGCTTGTGGGTCTTCAGGTGCTCGGTCAGGTCGGAAATACGACGGGACAGAACAGCAACCTGAACCTCGGGGGATCCGGTGTCACCTTCGGTGAGTGCGAATTCCTTGATGATCGCCTGCTTGACGGCGGGATCGAGTGCCAATGTAACTCCTACAGTTGTGCCGTGAGGCCCGAATCAGCACTTCGCTGCCGGGAACCCTGTGCCTTGCCTGCGCAAACGCGGCAGGCACAAAGAAATTCAGCCGCCACGGACCGCAGCCGAATTTTGATCCAGTTTACCTGTCCGCAGTGCCTTCTGTCGAAAGGACTTCCCGGCTCCTCGCGACGTCAAGGCGCATCTGCTCGATAAGCGCTTCCGGACCGGTGTACGCAACCATCCCCCGAAGCCGGTCCACGAATTCGACGCCGACAACCTGCCCGTAGAGGTCGAAGTCCTCCACTGCCTCCTGCGGGCGGTCGATGACGTGTGCTTCGACCTGGCGGCTGACGCCGTCGAAAGTGGGGTTGGAGCCGACCGAAATGGCTGCGGGCCACCGGGTGCCGGCGGAGTCGACCAGCCAGCCGGCGTAGATGCCGTCAGCCGGGATGAGTCCGGTGGATTCCGGTGCGAGGTTCGCCGTGGGGAAGCCCAGTTCCCGTCCGCGTGCCGCCCCGTGCACCACGGTGCCGCGCATCCGGTGCGTGCGGCCCAGCAGCCGTGCCGCCGTGCGCACGTCCCCGGCAGCCAGGGCTTCGCGGATCCAGGTGGAGGAGCAGCGGCGGCCGCCCGTGTCCCCGGGACCTTCGGGCAGGGCATCGAGGTCGTCAACGGCGACGACGTCGAATCCCATCTCTGCGCCCAGTTCCCGCATGGTGTCCAGGTCGCCGGTGTTCCCCCGGCCGAACCGGGCATCATGGCCCAGCACTACGGCCACTGCACGCAGGCCGTCGGCAAGGAACCTGCGGACGAACTCCTCGGCGGTCAGGGAGGCCAGGTCCAGGTCGTAGTGAACCATCAGCAGTCCGTCGAGGCCGGTCTCCGCCAGTGCTTCCCTGCGGTCGTCCGGGCCCATGATCAGTACGGGTGCGCTTTCGGGGCGGTGCACGGCTGCCGGGTGCGGGTCGAAGGAAAGCGCGACGGCGGCAGCACCCCGGTCCCGCGCGGTCTTCACCAAGCGGGAGAGCACGTGCTGATGGCCAAGGTGGACGCCGTCGAAGTTGCCGATCGTTACTACTGTCGGACCTAGGTCGGACGGCACCTCCGCAAGGTCATTCCAGTAATACACCCGAGCTCCTTACCAGCGGACAGTCATCCATGAATTCTTCCGAGCAGCAGCACCTGCTGTGCGCCGAAAGCTTCATCCATTATGGCGGAAAGGCGGCTGAGTTTACGCACCCGCTTCATCTGCCGCGCTGCCGCCCGCTGATCCCTGGTTGATTTCACGCCTTAGCTCACTGGTCTTGACGATAAACCGGTGCCAAACCAGCAGCGCGGGCGGGAAGGCCAGTTCAACGACCATCAGGATGATCAGGGTGAAGTGCGGAGTGCCGGAGAATGCCCAGGACAGCACGCGGCCGATTCCGCCCAGGAAGACCATCAGGCAGACCAGCCACAGCATGTTGGCCCACTGGAATTTGATGGCGATGGCTACGAACGCGGCACCAACGCCCACCATCATGGCCGAGAAGAAGCGGAACTGGCTTTCCAGGGACGCGTTGACCGCTCCCCCGCTGGTTTCTGCGACGCCTGCGGTGCCTGTGATGAGGTAATAGAAACCGATGGCAGCGATCAGGACGCCCACGGCAACAACAACGGCGCGGAAAACGCCCCAGTCGTCGCTGCTCTTCCAGGCCCGGGTTCCGGTGCCCTTCTGCGGTTCCGGTTTCCGTCCGCGTCCGCGCAGCTTGCCGCCCCTGCGATCAGTTTCCTTGCCGCTGGCGGCATCTGTCCCGGCGCCGGGGCCAGCAGACGCTTCAGCCGCTGCCGGCCGGACCGGCGGTCTTGGCGTGCCCGCAGCAGTCCTGGAGTTCTCTTCCGGGCCCGGTGTTGGGATTTTCATGGTCCTGCCCCCTGATGGAATGAGCGGCGCACCTGTCACAGCGCAGTTTTCCACATCGTCTCACGCCCGGGAGCTGACAAAAACCCCGGTGCGGCTAGGCGTGTTGGCTGCCCCGGTGCCTGTAGAGCCACCACAGGCCAATGATCGGAAGGATCAGCGGCACAAACCCGTAGCCCATTCCGAATCCGGACCACACGGTGTCATCCGGAAGGGCGGCCGGGTCCAACAGGCCAAACAGTCCCACGAACACCACGCCGAACATTTCGATGCTTACGGCGGCCACGGAGATCTTGTAGGAAGCTGGCCCCGACCGGGCCAGGGACACGGTTGCCACGATGTAGACGACGGCGGCGAAGGCGGACAGCAGGTAGGCCACCGGTGCCTCGTCAAACTTCGTGGCGATCTGGAAGGCGGCCCGTGCTGTGGCTGCCAGGGCGAAAACACCGTAGACCGCCACAATGAGGCGTCCCGGACCGGCGTTGCGTGCCGTTGAAGCGGCGGCATCGGCCTCGGGGCGGGGCTTGATCAGTTTCTTCATCCCAGCTGCACTCCATCCCAAATCTGTTCCATCCGGAACAACATAACGAACACGGTGATTCCGACGGCCCCCAGCACCAGGTTGCTCCACCTGGACCGGTCCATCAGCGACCACCAGACGGCGCCGATCGGTATAACTGCCGCGGTGAAGAGGTAGCCCCAGAACTCCCAGGCGGGCCCGTGGAGGGTTTCCCCGCCGGTCTGGCGGATGACGGCAGCCACGGCGTAAACGATCAGGAAGAGTTCGACGGCGGCGGCGGAGAGGATCGTGAGGTCATTCGGGCCGTGACGCAGCACGGCAGCGCTGACGCACAGCACGGTGGAGACCAGGCAGACGATCGTCCCGACAATGAACAGAGGGTCGATGACCACTTAGGACCTTTCGTTTCCGGGTGCAAAGACAAGCAGCGCCTTGGCCGTATCTGCCTTGTCCGCGAGCAGGCCGATCAGCTCGCCGTCCGGAGCGAACGCGGCAACGGGCACTGGCTCCCCGTCCTGGGCAGGCAGCCCGGTGGCGGCGATGCGCCGCCCGTGGGAGAGGTCCGCGGCTTCTCCTTCGCTCAGTTCACGCACCGGGAACAGTGCCCGGGCGGCGTCGTTCAGGTCAAGGAGCCGGAGGTCCTCGGCGAGCTGTTCGAGGGTGGAGGCCTGGTCTTCGCTGTAGGGGCCCACCGAGGTGCGGCGCAGTGCGGTGAGGTGGCCGCCGACGCCGAGCGCAGCACCGAGGTCGCGGGCCAGGGCGCGGATGTAGGTTCCCGAGGAGCACTGTACGGTGACGTCGACGTCGCGCAGCTTGCCGCCGTGCTCGCGGCGGATGTCGTGGATCTCGAACCGGGACACGGTTACCGGCCGGGACGGCAGGTTCACCTCGCCGCCGGCGCGGACGCGCGCATAGGAGCGTTCACCGCCCACCTTGATGGCGCTGACGCTGCTGGGAACCTGCTGGATGTCCCCGGTGAGGGCCGCGACGGCGCTGCGGATCTCTTCGTCCGTGACCGCAGCGGCGATGGTCTCGGCGGTAATCTCGCCTTCGGCGTCGTCGGTGATCGTGGACTGGCCCAGCCGAATGGTGGCGTCGTACGTCTTGGAGGTACCCACAATGTAGGTCAGCAGCCGGGTGGCCTTGTTGATGCCGACCACCAGCACACCTGTTGCCATGGGATCAAGGGTTCCGGCATGGCCGACTTTCCTGGTCCCGGCGAGCCTGCGCAGGCGGCCCACCACATCGTGGCTGGTCCATCCCTGCGGTTTGTCCACAATAATCAGTCCTGAACGGACCTGCCCGGAATTCACGCCTTTCAGTATATGCGCGGTGAGGGTCCCCGTTCTCCGGCGCCCTGCCCGGTATTACGGCTGCGGCCCGGCTTCCCGGGCTGTGGAGTGCACCGGCTGTAGCATGCGGTTATGTCTCAGCTCGCTGCCCACGTGCGTTCCGTTGACCCGAACCAGATCCGCGAAATAACGCAGGCAGCGTGGGCTGTCCCCAACGCCATAGTGCTCAGCATTGGAGAACCCGGGTTCCCTACCCCGGTGCACGTGCTGGAGGCTGCACAGGATACCCTCGCCCGGGATGAGACCGGATACACCCCGAATGCGGGCATTGCGCCGCTGCGGGCGGCGTTCGCGGAGCGGGTGTCAGAACAGACCGGGCTGGACATTGACCCGTCCCGGGTATTCGTCACCTCCGGGGCACAGCAGGGCCTGCACCTGGCCATGAGCATGCTTCTGGACGCGGGAGATGAAATCCTAATCCCCAACCCGGGGTATCCCACGTTTGCCATGACCGCCCGGCTGCTGCATGCCGTACCGGTGGAGTATCCGCTGCATCCGGAGCATGGATTCCAGCCGCGGATCGAGGACATTGAGTCCAGGATCACGCCGCGGACCCGTGTCCTGCTGCTGAACTCGCCCTCGAACCCCCTGGGCGCTGTGTTCGGCCCGGAGCTGACCCGGGAGCTGGTGGACCTCGCGCGCCGCCGAGACCTCTGGATCCTCTCCGATGAGTGCTACGAGGCGTTCACTTACGACGTTCCGCATGTTTCCCCGCTGGCTTACGACGACGGCGGCGGCAGCGGCGAACGTGTCGTTGCTTCGTACACGCTCTCCAAGACCTACGGGCTGACCGGCCTGCGCGTCGGCGCGCTCGTGACGCCTGCAGGCCTGGAAACTCAGCTGAGCACGGTCATGGAATCAATCGTCTCCTGTGTGGCCTCTCCCTCGCAGTACGCCGCCCTGGCCGCGCTGACCGGGCCGCAGGACTATGTGCGCGAAGCTGCCGCACACTACCGCGGAAACCGGGATGCGGCGTCGGCCGTCCTGGACGCCAAGCGCATTCCCTATCTTGCCGCGCAGGGCGCCTTCTACCTGTGGGCGGACCTCTCCCACGTCTCCGGAGGGGACATCCGGGCCTGGACCAGGGCCTTCCTCGCGGACGAAGCCGTAGCGGTGGCTCCGGGGACGGCCTTCGGATCCATTGGCGAGGGCTGGGTGCGGATCGCACTGTGCGGCGGGCGGGACGACCTGGTAGCCGGTGTTTCCCGGCTGCCAGGGGTCAGCTAGCCTCCCGCAGCTTCAGGGTGCCGTACGTGGGCGCCGGCAATTTTCAGCATTCAGTTCAGCTTCTCCCCAGCTACGCGTTTACACGTGCCCTCCTGCGTTCCTAGTCTGTGGACTGCCTTCGGCACTGGGGGAACGGGTTAGGGGTTCCGCGCCGGCGAGTCTCGCATTCGGTCTAAAGCACCGTTTACACCGTTCGCGCACCGGAGGAGCACAGAATGAACAGAGCATGCTCGCGGCTGATCTCGCTGACTGCCGCATCCGTACTGCTGGCAGGCCTGGGTGCAGCCGCACCCGCTGCAGCCGGCGGAGACAGGCACCACCCCTGGCGTCCCAGCCCGCTGCCAGCCGCAGGAGAAGTCACCACCCTGGCCAGCGGACTCACCGCTCCGCTGCACATCGCCCTTGGCAGCCACCGGAGCATCTTCCTCGCCCAAACCGAGGCCGGCAGCGTAGACCGCATCGGCCCGCGTGGTGAACTGACAACTCTCGATCCCGGAATAGAGAACTACATCTCGGATTCGGTGTCCCGCTACGGCGGAACCACCTACTACACCCTCACCACAGGCGAGGGCCTGCAGATGCCGGAAAACAACGTCGCTCTCCTCCGGTCGGTGGACCGCCGCGGGAACATCCGAACCATCACCGACCTGGCGGAGTACGAGCGGCGGGCGAACCCCGACCAGGTGAACACCTACGGTTTCCGGGACCTGGACCCCGGGTGCCTGGCGCAGCTGCCGCCCTCCGCCGTCTACACCGGATTGCAGGACTCCCACCCGTATGCCACAGCCAAGACCTGGGGCGGCATCCTGATAGCCGACGCCGGAGCAAACGCCATCCTGCGTGTGTCGGAGCGGACCGGCAGGACCTCGACAGTCGCCGTCCTTCCACCCATCCCCGTGACGGTCGATGCAGCAGTCGTAGAGCAGCGGAACCTGCCGGCCTGTGCCCTCGGTGCCACGTGGTATTCGGAACCGGTCCCCACTGACATGGCGCTGGGCCGCGACGGCAGGATCTACGTTGCCTCGCTGCCCGGGGCGGTGGCCGGCGGGGAAACAACCGGGCCGGGTTCGGTCTACCGGGTTAATCCCTGGAACGGGACCGTTGCCCTAGTGGCAACCGGTCTGGTCACCCCCACCGGCATCGCGGTTGGCCACCGAGGAGACATCTTCGTGGCCGAACTGTTCGCCAACCGCATCTCCGTCATCCCCCGCGGCAGCAGCACCGCGCAGCCGTTCTACGAAACGCCGCTTCCCGCCGACGTCGAACTGCGCGGATCTGCGCTCTATGCCAGCGTCAATGCGCTTCCGCCCGGCGGTCCCGTGGAGCCCGGCATGCCGGCCGACCCGGATGCGCCGCCGCCGGACGGCAAGGTCATCCGCATCCAGCTGACCAGCGGCGGCGATCCCAGGGGCCTGTCCCTGCCCGACGGTTCACCGGCTGAACCCAACGACGACTGACGACAGACTCCGTCTACAAAAGAAAGCGGCACCCCGTGCGGGGTGCCGCTTTCTTTTGTGAAAACCTGTTCGCGCATGGACTAGCTGCGTGCGTCGGAGTCCTCTGCCGGTGCGTCCTGCAGGTCCTCTTCGTCGTCGTCATCGTCCCTGCGGTAGGGATCGGCGTCGCCGGCGTAAGCGGCTCCCTGCTTCAGCGCTGCGAGTTCTTCGTCGCGCTTCTTGGCTTCCCGGATCAGTTCTTCCAGGTGGCTGGCGTTTACCGGAATCTCGTCAGCGACGAATTCGAGGGTCGGGGTGAGCCGGACGGTGATGTTCTTGCCCACCTCTGAGCGCAGGATGCCGCGGGCGGAATCCAGTGCAGCTTTGGTGTCCGCCTGCTGCGCTTCATCACCGAAAACGGTGTAGTACACAGTGGCGTGCTGCAGGTCGTTGGTAACGCGGGCGTCGGTGATGGTCACGAATCCCAGCCGGGGATCCTTGATCCGCCGCTCGAGCGCCTGGGCAACTACCACCTTGATGCGGTCAGCGAGTTTCGCAGCGCGTGCTGGATCTGCCATTACCTCTCCTTAGATAAAGATGTGGGGTTCGCAGCGACGGCGGCCGGGAAGGGCCGCCGTCGTGCGCTGAAGTGCCCTTGGGACGGCAGGTAAGTGCGCGTCCTGATCAGGCAGAACGGACCTCATAAGGTCCGCAGGCAGGGGCCGCCGCGGACGGCGGCCCCTGGCCGGGGTACTAGACCCGCGGCTTCTCGCGCATCTCGAAGGTCTCGATGATGTCGCCTTCCTTGACGTCGTTGAACGAGCCCAGGCCGATACCACACTCGAAGTCCGTGCGGACTTCGGTGGCGTCGTCCTTGAACCGCTTGAGCGAATCAACGGTGAGGTTCTCACCGATGACCTTGCCGTCGCGGGTGACCCGTGCCTTGGCGTTGCGGCGAATGACACCGGAGCGCACGATCGAGCCGGCGATGTTGCCGAACTTGGAGGAACGGAAGACTTCGCGGACCTCGGCGGTGCCGAGCTGAACTTCCTCGTACTCCGGCTTGAGCATGCCCTTGAGGGCCAGCTCAATGTCATCAATTGCTGCGTAGATGACGGAGTAGAAGCGCATGTCCACGCCTTCGCGCTCGGCCAGGTCGGCCACACGCTCTGCAGGCTTGACGTTGAAGCCAATGATGATCGCGTTGTCCACGGTCGCCAGGTTGACGTCGTTCTGCGTGATGGCACCGACGCCGCGGTGGATAACGCGCAGCTGCACGCCGTCCCCGACGTCGATCTTGAGCAGCGAGTCTTCCAGGGCTTCAACGGCACCGGAAACGTCACCCTTGAGGATGAGGTTAAGGGTGTCAACCTTGCCGTCAGCGACAGCCTGGTCGAAGTCCTCGAGGCTGATGCGCTTGCGGCGCTTCGCCAGGGCGGCGTTGCGGTCCGCAGCTTCACGCTTCTCGGCGATCTGGCGGGCGGTACGCTCGTCGTCGGTCACGAAGAAGGTGTCACCGGCGCGCGGGACGTTGGACAGGCCGAGGACCTGGACCGGACGCGACGGTCCGGCTTCGGTTACGGCGTCGCCGTTCTCGTCGAACATGGCACGAACGCGGCCGTGGGCGGTGCCCGCAACGATCGTGTCTCCGACGCGCAGCGTACCGGACTGGACCAGGACGGTCGCGACGGCGCCGCGGCCCTTGTCCAGGTTCGCTTCGATGGCAATGCCTCGAGCGTCCTTGTCCGGGTTGGCACGCATGTCCAGGGCAGCGTCTGCGGTAAGCAGCACGGCCTCGAGCAGGGCGTCGATGTTCAGGTTCTGGCGAGCCGAGACCTCAACGAACATGGTGTCGCCACCGTATTCTTCCGGAACCAGGCCGTACTCGGTCAGCTGGCCGCGGACCTTCTCCGGGTTGGCGCCTTCCTTGTCGATCTTGTTCACGGCAACCACGATCGGCACGTTGGCTGCCTGTGCGTGGTTGAGGGCTTCAACGGTCTGCGGCATAACGCCGTCGTCCGCTGCCACAACCAGGACAGCAATGTCGGTGACCTTCGCACCACGGGCACGCATGGCGGTGAACGCCTCGTGGCCCGGGGTATCGATGAAGGTGATGGCCCGCTCAGTGTCTTCGTGTTCGAAGGCGATCTGGTAGGCACCGATGTGCTGGGTAATGCCGCCGGCTTCGCCTTCAACAACCTTGGTGTTGCGGATGGCGTCGAGCAGGCGGGTCTTACCGTGATCAACGTGGCCCATGACGGTGACTACCGGAGGACGTGCCTCAAGTTCGTCGTCGCCTTCGGCTTCCAGCTCGGCTTCGAAGTCGATGTCGAAGCTGGAGAGCAGCTCGCGCTCTTCGTCTTCCGGTGAGACAACCTGGATCTTGTAGCCCAGTTCCTCGCCGAGTACGCCGAACGTCTCTTCGTCCAGGGACTGGGTGGCAGTTGCCATTTCACCGAGGTGGAACAGCACGGTGACCAGTGCTGCCGGGTTTGCCTCAATCTTGTCAGCGAAGTCCGTGATGGACGCGCCGCGGCGGAGCCGGACAACGGTGTTGCCGTCGCCGCGGGGTACCGAAACGCCGCCCAGCGACGGAGCTGACATCTGCTCCAGTTCCTGCCGCTTTGCCCGCTTCGACTTGCGCTGCTTGCCGCGTCCTGCGCCGCCCTTGCCGAAAGCACCGGCAGTGCCGCCGCGTCCGCGGCCGCCCTTGCCGAAGCCGCCGCCAACGGGACCGCCGCCGGTGCCCGGAGCTCCGCCGGGTCCGCGGCGGGGTCCGCCTGCGCCCGGACGTGCCGGGGCTGCGGGCCGCTCAGTGCGGTTGGGCATCATGCCCGGAGTCGGACGGTTTCCGGAAGCGCCGCCGGGGCGCGGAGCGCCGGGACGGGGAGCGCCCGGACGCGGTGCACCCGGACGGGGTGCGCCGGGACGGGGACCGCCTGCGCCGGCTGCCGGACGGGGTCCTGCTGCACCGGGGGTTCCGGTGCGCTCGGACTCGTCGCGGCGCTGGCCGGGACGGGGCATGCCCTGGGAAGTTGCAAACGGGTTGTTGCCCGGACGGGGACCGCCCTGGCCACGTTCGCCGTCGCCGCGGCCGCGGGGACGGGGCATGCCCTGGGAGGTAGCGAACGGGTTGTTGCCGGGGCGCGGTCCGGAAGCTCCGGGGCGCGGTGCACCCGGGCGGGGTGCTGCAGAAGAATCAGCCGGGGCTGCCGGAGCGGCAGGCTTCTCTTCGGTCTTGGGAGCCGGGGCGGGTGCCGGGGCTGCGGGCTTGTTCTCTGCCGGTGCCGGGGCCGGAGCCGGGGCTGCGGGAGCTGCCGGCGCGGGAGCCGACGGCGTGGGAGCGGCCGGTGCCGGAGCAGCAGGCTTCTCTGCAGCGGGAGCGGGTGCTTCTGCTGCGGGGGCTGCCGGTGCCGGAGCTGCCGGACGGGGGGCAGAGCTGGCCGGCTTGGCGGCCGGCTTTGATGCTGCGTCGGGGAATGCCCCGCGAAGCTTTTTGACTACGGGCGCTTCAATGGTTGAAGACGCCGACCGGACGAATTCGCCCAGTTCCTGCAGTTTTGCGACTGCGTCCTTCGAGGTAATGCCGAGCTCTTTGGCGAGCTCGTGTACGCGGACCTTGGCCACATTTCTCCTGTCTCGGTCCGCACCGAGCCAGGCACGAACCGTCTATTTGCTGCGGGCTTCCGCTGCGGATGCAGCAGGGCCCATCACAGAGCACAACAAAGTACTCATCGCTGGGTACTCATCGGGTTTCCATCAGATTTCTGACCCGCTTTCAGGTTGGACGGTTTCGAGGGGGTTCCGGGTGGGACCCGCCTCTTGAGCTTCGAACCACTGTTCGACTGCCGAGGGATCGGCCTGCGCCCGGAAGGCGCGGCCAAAAGCCCGGCGTTTCACAGCGGTTGCGAGGCATGCTGTGTCGGGGTGCAACCAGGCGCCCCGGCCAGACATACGGCGGCTCTCGTCAACGAGGACGGCATTGCTGCCATTCCCTGATTCCAGCGCCAGCCGCATCAGTGCAGCCTGGTCATCCTTCTTCCTGCAGCCAATGCATGTCCGTTGGGGAACATGCACTGATCCTGCCGCAGGCCGCACCGATTCCTCAGGCTCCTGCGGTTGCTGGAAGGCGGACGGTGACCCGGCCATGTACATTCTACCGCGTTTCTATTCTCTTGCCTTCATCCTGCCCGCCGGGCAGGAATGTTAGGCGGACTTTGCGTCGGAAACGATGTCGATCCGCCAGCCCGTGAGCTTTGCGGCGAGGCGGGCGTTCTGCCCTTCCTTGCCGATGGCCAGGGAAAGCTGGTAGTCCGGCACCACTACCCGTGCGGAACGTGTATCCGCGTCGGTGATGGTGACCGAGTTTACCCGAGACGGCGAAAGCGCGTTGGCGATGAACGTTGCGGGGTCTTCACTGAAGTCCACAATGTCAATTTTTTCGTCATGAAGTTCGGTCATGACGGCACGCACACGCGAGCCCATCTCACCGATGCAGGCGCCCTTGGCGTTCACGCCGGGAACGTTGGCCTTTACCGCGATCTTGGTCCGGTGGCCGGCTTCGCGTGCCAGTGCCACGATCTCCACGGAGCCGTCGGCGATTTCGGGAACTTCCAGCTCAAAGAGCTTGCGCACCAGGCCGGGGTGGGAGCGGGAAAGGGTGATGGACGGGCCCTTGAAACCGCGGCGGACGTCGACGACGAAGGCACGCACGCGGGAACCG
The DNA here is from genome assembly GCF_053619115.1 of Arthrobacter sp. NPDC055585. Classification (NCBI taxonomy): domain Bacteria; kingdom Bacillati; phylum Actinomycetota; class Actinomycetes; order Micrococcales; family Micrococcaceae; genus Arthrobacter; species Arthrobacter sp. NPDC055585. The sequence continues at coordinate 38,389 of NZ_JBSHIT010000011.1, read as the reverse complement.
TGGAGGTACTTCTCCCCCGGCACCTGCTCGGTGGGCGGCAGCAGTGCTTCCACGGAGCCCAGGTTGACCTGGATCATGTGCGGGTTGTTGCCCTGCTGGATTTGGCCTGAGACGAGTTCGCCTTCGCGGCCCTTGAACTCGCCGAGAATGTTGTCATCCTCCACGTCGCGCAGGCGCTGCAGGATGATCTGCCGTGCGGTGCTGGCTGCAATGCGCCCGAAACCTGCCGGGGTGTCGTCGAACTCGCCCACGGCTTCGCCGTCGTCGTCGAGCTCGGTTGCCCAGATGGTCACGTGGCCGCTCTTGCGGTCCAGTTCTGCGCGGGCCTTTTCCTGCGACCCGGTGGTCTTGTGGTAGGCGACGAGCAGTGCCTGCTCAATCGTGGGGATCAGCTTGTCCAGCGGGATCTCCCGCTCCGCTTCAAGGAGCCTCAGCGCACTCATATCAATATCCATTTAGGCCTCCTCGGCTGTGCTTTCCATTCCGTCGGCGTCCTCGCCAGCCGGTTCGTCCTCAAGGTGGGCGAATTCGATTTCAACCCGTCCCTTGGCAATCTGGTCAAATGCCAGGTGCGTCTTTTCGCCCTGTTTGGGTTTCATACCCTTTTTGACCGCAAGTTCGGGTATCAGTGTGATACCTGTTTCGTCGACCTCCAGCAGGCGGCCGGTTACGCCATCCCCGCGGACCGGGGTCACGCTGACCATCCGGCCGGTGTTCCGGCGCCAGTGCCTGGGCTCCGTCAGCGGACGTGAGACACCGGGTGAGGAGACTTCCAGGCTGTAGGGGCGTCCGTCTTCCTGCGGATCCTGGTCCATGGCATCGGAAAGGACGCGGGAAACGTCTGCGATCCGGTCAAGGCTCACGCCTCCGCTTTCCGTCTCCGGCAGGTCTACGATCACGTGGACGGTGCGGTGGGCGCCGGCAATCTTGATCTCGATGTCCTCCAGGAAGAGGTTCTCACCGGCAACTGTGGGAGCCAGGTAGTCCTTGAGCCGCTGCGTCTCAGCAGCTACCTCGGCGCGCTGTGCGTTCTTGCGGTAGTTAGACGACGTGTCTTTTTTAGGGCTGGGGCGACCCGCCATTACTGCCTCCCACTAGATGTTGTTGTAGCTCCTAGCCTACCGACTTTTCCCGGGGTCCCGGGTCACCGCCGCAGGTGAGGGCCCGTTCGTGGCATGATCGAGTGTTGTGGAGAAGCCCCCAAACCCCCCGCAGCCGCCCGCTGCACGCCCTTCCCGGGCGGCCGCAGCAGCCGGCTTTCTGCGGCGTACGCTCGCTTTGGGGCTTCTGGCCTGCGTCGTAGCCTCGCTGGGGCTGACAGCGGGCACCCAGGTTGAACCGGAGCGGCCCAAAAGCTTTTCCGAGCAGGCCCTGAATGAGGCGTTCGCCACGTCACGTGTCCTGGCGGCGGAAGCGGAGTCCCTGGCAGCCTCCCTGCGGGGCGCATCGGCTGCCGCTGTGCAGGAAACGGCGGACACCCTGAACCAGCAGGCACTGCTTCTGACCAGTCCGGGAGGCGCCGCTGCGCTGCAGAAGGCAGAGGGAATCAACGGCCGGTCCCTGCCGCAGGCGCTGGCGGATTCGGCCCGGAAGAACCTCGCAGCAGCCGGCCGCGCCGACCACGGCACCGCACGCCTGCTGGCCTCCACCGGTACCGGCCAGCTGCTGCTGGCCCTGCGCACGGCTCCGGCATTGGGCGAAAGCCCTGGTCAGGTGCCTGAATCCGGCTGGACGCCGGTGCTCAACGACGCCGCGCAGGACAGGTGCGGTGGTTCCGGCGGGTCTGTGGCGGACGGGGAGCCGGACGCCGCAGCGTCGCTGCAGGCTGTTCTCGACGCCGAGTTCGGTGCCGCCTACGCCTATGAAGTGGCTGAAGCGCAGTACGGCGCAGGTTTTACGGTGCTGGGCCAGCGGCCTGCCGAGCGCCGGGAAGCGCATCTGGAAGCAGGCGGTGAAGGTGCCGGCCTCCTGCCGGCCCTGTGCCTGCCCGAAGCCGCCCCGGTCCCGGCCTACTCGCTGGCCCCGGAATTCCTCTCGGACCCGCTGGGCTCCCTTTCGCTGCTGGAAGAGAACATGCCCACCCTTTACGCCGATCTTGCCGGGAGCAGCGACGGCGCAGTGCGTTCCTGGGCGATCGACCGGCTTGTGGCCAGCTCGGTGCTGCTTTACGCCGGGGCCGCTGATATCCCGGCCTCCCCCGGGCTGGATGCCGATCCCGCAGCACTTCCCTGGACCTCCGGATAGCCTCCGCGGTGCAGGCACCCTAGGCTGGGCTGGTGGCCGCAACTGTCTCAGGCCTGGCACGCAGGCATTACCGCCGGCCACAATCCCCAGCCGCAGGAGGCACCTTTATGGCATCCGCCGTCGTCGTACCCGAGGCCCTGCGCCAGCGTTACCGGTGCTCCCGCCAGGGCCGGGACTGGGTTGAGAGCCTCCCGGACCTCGTGGAAGCAGCATTCAGCTCCTTCGGTCTCCAGCCGGATGACTCTACCCCAGGCACCTGGCACGGTCACGGAGCACTGGTGGTTCCCGTCCTCACGGCGCAGGGTACCCCCGCGGTGCTCAAACTGCCGTTCCCGCACGCGGAAGCGGTCTCTGAGGCGCCCGCACTGCAGCTCTGGGCCGGCCGCGGTGCCGTCCGGCTGCTGGACCGGGACCCGGCCGGCAGCGCACTGCTGCTCGAACGGCTGGATCCGGACAAGACCCTGCTGCAGGTGCCTCTGGATGACGCAGTCCAGGTGTGGGGCGGGCTGGTCCGGGAGCTGGGCATCCCCGAATCGGAAGACCCGGAATGGGCAGGCATCCCCTCCGCTGCCGAACGGGCCGAGCAGCTCTCGGACGAGCTGCCTGCCGAGTGGGAGTTCCTCGGCCGGCCGTTTGAACGCTGGCTGCTGGAAGAGGCGCTGGCCGTCAGCCAGACGCGCGGTGCGGTGGGCCGGCGCAGCAGCCGTGACGTGCTGGTGCATGCTGACCTGCATTTTGGGAACGTCCTGGCCCGGCCCGGGGACGGGTACGCGGCCATAGATCCGCAGGCTGTCTGCGGCGAGGCGGAGTACGCGGTGGCGCCTATGCTCTGGAACCGGCTTCAGGACCTGGATCCGGCCGCGCCGGAACGTGCCCTGGTGCAGCGCCTGGAGGATCTCTGCACAGCCGGCGGACTGGACCCGGCAGCCGCCGTTGAGTGGAGCATCCTGCGTGAAGTCGCCAACGCCGTGGACTATCTCCGCGACGGTCTGACCGGCGATGCGCAGCGGTCCGTGTGGGTCGCCTCGGCACTGGCGGGCCGGCCCCATCCGGGCCTGCCGCCCGTGGGCGAACTGCCAGCCGCCTAGGTGCGGACAGGCAGCACCCTATCCCTGGAAGTTCTCCATCCAGACGTCCGTGCCCAGCTTGATGATCAGCGCACCGACCACCACAAGGAAGACGATCCGGATGAACTTGCTGCCCTGCTTCACGGCCATGCGGGCACCAATGTAGCCGCCGGTCATGTTGGCGATTCCCAGGACCAGGCCCAGGCCCCACAGCAGCGAACCGTGCGGCAGGAAGAAGGCCAGGGCACCGATGTTGGTCGCCATGTTCACGATCTTCGCCTTGGCGCTGGCGGCCAGGAAGTTGTACCCCAGCAGCGTCACCATGGCGATGATCAGGAAGGATCCGGTGCCGGGGCCGATCAGGCCGTCATAGAAACCGATCACCGCTCCGATGGCGCCGGCGGTGACGTAGTGCCGGTTCCCGGTGTGGCGGAGCTTGGTCAGCTCCCCCACCGTCGGCTTGGTGGCGGTGAAGATGGCGACGACGATCAGTGCCGCAACAATGATGGGCTTAAAGACCGACGACGGCAGTGACGCCGCCAGCACCGCCCCGCCGAAACTGCCCGCCAGCGCAACACCGGCCATGGGCAGTGCCGTTTTCAGGTCCGGGTGGGCCCGCCGGTAGTACGTAACGGCACTTGTGGTGGTCCCAAAGACCGACCCCATCTTGTTCGTCGCCAGCGCCTCCACGGGCGTGATGCCGGGAACCAGGAGCAGGGCCGGCAGCTGCAGCAGACCGCCGCCGCCTACGACGGCGTCGATCCAGCCTGCGGCGAGGCCCGCCACCACCACTAAGGCGATGGTGGCGAGCGTTATGTCCTCAAGCCCTGAGACCACCGAAGGGCTCAGGCCCGGGCAGCGCGGAGCACGTACTCCACTGCCTCGGCAACCGGAACGTTTTCGGCAACGCCCGTGGCGCGGTCCTTGATTTCGACGACGCCGTCAGCCAGGCCGCGGCCGACCACCAGGATGGTGGGAACGCCGATCAGCTCGGCGTCGCCGAACTTCACGCCCGGGGAGACCTTGGGACGGTCATCGTAAATGACCTCCAGGCCGGCTGCTTCGAGGTCTTCGGAGAGCTTGGCAGCCGCTTCGAAGATCTCATCGCCGCGGCCGGTGGCCACCACGTGGACGTCTGCCGGTGCGACGGCGCGCGGCCAGATGATGCCCTTGTCATCGCGGTGCGACTCGGCCAGCGCTGCGACGGCACGGGTAACGCCCACACCGTAGGAACCCATGGTGACGGTGGCCAGCTTACCGTTCTTGTCCAGGACCTTCAGGCCCAGCGCTTCGGCGTACTTGCGGCCGAGCTGGAAGATGTGGCCCATTTCGATGCCGCGGGCTGCTTCCAGGGGTCCGGATCCGTCCGGAGCCTCGTCGCCTTCACGGACCTCGACGGCCTCGATGACGCCGTCCCAGCCGAAGTCGCGCTCGGCAACCAGACCAATGACGTGCTTGCCCGGCTCATTGGCGCCGGTGATCCAGGCGGTGCCGGCAACCACGCGGGGGTCAACAAGGTAGAGCAGGCCGGTGGCGGACTCTGTGCCCAGGACAGCTTCTTCCGTGGTCAGGCCCGGGCCGATGTAGCCCTTGACCAGGCCGGGGTGCTTCTTGAGGTCCTCATCCGTAGCGGCTTCAACGCCGAGTTCGCCGGACATTTCAAGGTGCGAGCCGATGTTGGCTTCGATGCGCTTGAGGTCCACGGCGCGGTCACCGGGAACACCGACGACGACGATCTGCCGCTCTCCGGTGGGCAGGCTCACGGCGAGCACCACGTTCTTGAGCGTGTCTGCGGCGGTCCAGACGCCGTCGTCCTTCGGGAAGCGGGCGTTGACGTCCGCCACCAGGGTGTCGATGGTCGGGGTGTCCGGGGTGTCCACTACCTGCGCTGCGGGCGCGCCGGTGTAGTCGATGGCTTCCGGGGCGACCGTGGTGACGGCCTCGACGTTGGCTGCGTAGCCGCCGGCCGAACGGACATAGGTGTCCTCGCCGACCGGGGTCGGGTGCAGGAATTCCTCGCTCTTGGAGCCGCCCATGGCGCCGGAGACAGCGGAGACCACCACGACGTCGAGCCCCAGGCGTTCGAAAATGCGCAGGTAGGCGCCGCGGTGCGCCTGGTAGCTGGCCTCGAGGCCCTCGTCATCAATGTCGAAGGAGTACGAATCCTTCATGATGAACTCGCGCCCGCGGAGCAGGCCGGCACGCGGGCGGGCTTCGTCGCGGTACTTGTTCTGGATCTGGAACAGCGAGACCGGGAGGTCCTTGTAGGAGCTGTAGAGGTCCTTGACCAGGAGGGTGAACATTTCCTCGTGGGTCGGTGCCAGCAGGTAGTCCGCACCCTTGCGGTCCTGGAGGCGGAAGAGGTTCTCACCGTATTCGGTCCAGCGGTTGGACGCTTCATAAGGTTCGCGCGGCAGCAGGGCCGGGAAGTGGACTTCCTGGGCACCGATGGCGGCCATTTCCTCGCGGATGATGGTCTCCACCTTGCCCAGCACGCGCAGGCCCAGCGGCAGCCAGGAGTAGATGCCGGGTGCGGCACGGCGGATGTAGCCGGCACGCACCAGCAGGCGGTGGCTGGCGACGTCGGCGTCTGCCGGGTCTTCGCGCAGGGTACGCAGGAAAAGGGTGGAAAGTCGAAGGACCACGCGTCGAATCCGTTTCTGCAGCCGCAGGCTGCACGCTAAGTAAGAAGTTTCTCCCTACTAATCTAGCCCCCTGGCCGGGCATGCGCCGGACACGCCGGCCGCGTGGCGGAGGGGCTGTGGCTACAGCGAAGCGGGGTCCAGTTCGGCCAGCACGGCATCGATGAGCAGACCGGCCTCCGCGGCCGCCTCCTGCGGGTCCCGGGGCGCCGGCATGGAGACAACCAGGCGCACGTTCCCGGTCCGTGCGCTGACCACCACCAGGCGTGTTTCGCCGGCCGGTGAGGACACCACCGTATCCAGCGCCAGTGTCTCCTCGGCGGTGCTCGCCACATCCAGCCGGGTGTTGGTCACCGTTACGGCGGAGCCGTCCCTGGACATCCGGACTTCCGAGCAGTCGGCCAGAACGGATTCGTCAATGAAGTCAAGAGTGTCCAGAACGGAAGTATCGCTGTAGGCGGCGACATTCAGGACGCTGGCCGCTTCTGCCTCCGCGCCGTAGGCGAGCCCGGCCAGGGAGGCGTCCTGGACGGCGGTAACGGAATCAGTCGCGGCGATCTGAGCGCAGGCTGCCGGATCAAAGGTCACTTCCGAGCCAATTGCCCCGGTTTCCGGCAGCACGGCCCGGAGCGTTTCCTCGCTGAGGAGCTCCCCGCCCAGCGCAAGGGAACGGTCTGCCGCCGTGACCGCCGCTTCAAGCTGCGCTGGGCTGAAGGCCGGCTTCCCGGAAGCCGTGCCGGAGGCCGGCACGCCGCCGGGGGTGCCTTCGATGCCCGAGGTGCCTTCGATGCCGGAGGTGGCGTCCGGTTCCGCGTTTGCGCTGGAACCAGTCCCCGGCTCTTCGGAACGCGGCAGTTCCGCACTCGCCGTGGGCTCCGGTCCGGCGGGCACAGTAACGGAGGGAGCGCTCCGGCCGTTCCCGGGCGAACCGGAACAGGCCGTCAGCAGCACGGCTGCGGCCAGGAGGCAGGAAACGCGGAGGGGTGTTCTCATGGTGGTCCCAGCCTAGGGCGCCCCGGCGGGGAGCGTAAGGCTGCCTTGCCGCGCGGGTTGGTGAGGGTCAGAAGAGAATCGTTGCGAAGGTGCCGACCTGCCGGAAACCCACTGCTTCATAAGTAGCACGGGCAGGGGCGTTGTAGTGGTTTACGTACAGCGTGGTGATGGGCGCCAGCTCCTGGGCGAACTGGACCACGGCGGACATGTAGCCCGCGCTCAGGCCGCGGCCGCGGTAGGCCGGGTTCATCCAGACTCCCTGGACCTGCACGGCACTGCTGGATACCGTGCCCAGCTCGGCTTTGAAGATGACCTGCCCGGAGGGATCGAACTCCACCAGTGAATGCCCGTGCTGGATCAGCGAAAGCACCCGCTGCCGGTAGTGCCGGCTTCCCCCGGCCACGGGAGAGTAGCCAACCTCTTCCTCGAACATGGCTGTACAGGCCGGCAGCAGCCGGTCCAGGTCCGCAGGCCGGGCACGGCGCAGTCCCGGTGCCGGCGGAACCGGAGATGGACCGGTGATTTCCAGCAGCGGCTGGTCGCTGCGCACGTCAAAAGGGCGCGGCGAGGTGTGCTGCAGCTGGGACCAGAGGGACAGCACGGCCTCGGCCGGGCCGAACAGGGAGGAAAAGCGCCGTCCGGTGCTGGCCAGGTAGGCGCCGAATTCGGGCCCGGTGTCAGCTGTGACGGCAGTGGGCACCACGTTTACTCCGGCCCAGCAGGCAGCGGTGAGTTTCCCGCCGTCGAACATGCCCAGCACCTGGCCGCCGGACGCCGTCGGAGCGGCGGTGCCGGTGGTTTCCAGGTGCGAGAGCAGGAACGTGTTGGCCACCGGGTCTGCGGCAGCAAGTTCGGTGAGGGCCGCGGTATCGGCAGCACCGAGGACGCGCAGCGTTCCTGTTATGTGTCCGCTGCGCATCGTCTCTGTCCTAGCCGACGGTAACCATGGGGCCACCCGTGCCAGCATCCTCGCCATCGGCTTCCCCCATATCCTCGGCGATCCTCATCGCTTCTTCGATCAGGGTCTCAACAATCTGGTCTTCCGGAACGGTCTTGATGACTTGGCCCTTGACGAAGATCTGACCCTTTCCGTTACCGGAGGCTACACCCAGATCGGCTTCGCGTGCTTCACCCGGGCCGTTTACGACGCAGCCCATAACGGCGACGCGCAGCGGCACTTCCATGCCTTCCAGCCCGGCGGTGACCTGCTCGGCGAGGGTGTAAACATCCACCTGGGCCCGGCCGCAGGAGGGACAGGAGACAATTTCGAGCTTGCGGGGCCGCAGGTTCAGCGACTGCAGGATCTGGTTGCCCACCTTGATCTCCTCCACCGGCGGAGCGGAGAGGGACACACGGATGGTGTCGCCGATGCCCTTGGAGAGCAGCGCACCAAAAGCGGTGGCGGACTTGATGGTGCCCTGGAACGCGGGACCTGCTTCGGTCACGCCCAGGTGCAGGGGCCAGTCGCCGCGTTCAGCGAGCAGCTCGTAGGCACGGACCATAACCACCGGGTCATTGTGCTTCACGGAGATCTTGAAGTCGTGGAAGTCGTGTTCCTCGAACAGGGATGCTTCCCAGACGGCGGATTCAACCAGCGCCTCGGGCGTCGCCTTGCCGTATTTGGCGAGCAGGCGGGGATCCAGGGAACCTGCGTTGACGCCGATGCGGATGGAAACGCCGGCAGCCTTGGCCTCGTTGGCGATCTGCTTGACCTGGTCATCGAACTTGCGGATGTTGCCCGGGTTCACCCGGACAGCGGCGCAGCCGGCCTCGATCGCGGCGTAGACATACTTCGGCTGGAAGTGGATGTCAGCGATGACCGGAATCTGTGACTTCTTGGCGATGATGGGCAGCGCGGCGGCGTCATCCGCGCTGGGGCAGGCAACGCGGACAATGTCACAGCCGGACGCCGTCAGTTCGGCGATCTGCTGCAGCGTGGCGTTGATATCCGTGGTCGGCGTGGTGGTCATCGACTGCACGCTGATCGGGAAGTCGGAGCCGACGCCGACGGAGCCCACCTTGATCTGGCGGGTTTTGCGCCTCGGGGCAAGGACGGGCGGCGGTGCTGCTGGCATTCCAAGGTTGACCGAGGTCAAAACATCCTCCATGTGCCCCGCAAGGGGCCGGTATTAGTCTGTGGCGGCGGGGATAAGCGCGCCTGTCTTATTATCCACCTGCCTGCAGCACCATGTGCCGCAGGCAGGTGGAATATCACTCAGGGCTTAGCCCGCCAGGTGCGCAAAGGCACCCGTAACCGGCTTCCATTCGGTGGTCTTCAGCCCGGAGATGCCGCCGCCGACGGCGAGCGGGTCCTGCTTGAGCAGGTTGTTCAGCTCTTCCTCGTCCGCCGCAGTGAAGATAAGCAGCGCCCCCGCGCCGTCCGTGAACGGGCCGCTGGCCAGGACTTTGCCCTCTTCAACCAGGGATGCCAGCCACTCGCGGTGGGCCGGACGGTGCTCGTCGCGCACCGCGGCTGATTCGGCGTCGTACACGTACTCAACTGCATAAATACTCATGATTCCCACCCTAAGGGATGTCACCCGTGCAGCAGCGCCACCCGGACCGCAACGGCTATGCCTGCGGCCCACAGCATGGAAGCCAGGGTGCCGATGATAAAACGCTCTGCGGCGGCGGGGGTTTCCTTCAGTTCCGCGTACCGGCCCAGCCCCTTGATCGCCACAACGTAGGCAATGGCCACCGGTTCATCGGCGAGGACGGCGGTGGCCACGGCGAGGCGTTCCAGGAAACCGATCACCAGTCCGCCGCGCAGAATCACGGGGCCGGCAGGCTGCGGCCGGCGGTTCGGCAGCGGGGGCACCGCGGGACGTGTGCCCGGTTCGCGCACCTGGTCGGCGGCAGGGTCACGCGCGGGGTCCGGTCCGGGCCGGGCGGCCTCCACGGCACGGGCCAGCTTCAGTACACCGCTGGTGACCGGCCAGCCGCCCACTGCGGCAAGCAGCAGCCCGAGCACAATCCAGAGCAGGTCCATGGAACTCCTTGTCCTCTTCGAAATGGCAGAAACTGCCCTTCCCAGCGCTGCAACGGGCAGTTTCTGCTATCTCGGCGGATGGGTGGCGGCGCGGTCGGCCCGGTCCAGCAGCACCGCTGCTGCCGGACGCGCGGCCCATTCTTCCTGCCACCCCGCCCGCTGGACGGCGTTGCTCACTGCCTGGGAACTGACCCCGAGCATACGTGCTGCAGCACTCTGGGCTCCCCATTTGTGCGGGTCGACGTGTTCCAGGATCCGCCACTCGGCTTCGCTGCGGCCGCAGACCAGGGCGGCAATAAGCACCAGCACGGCTTCGGCATGGGCCGCCGCCTCAACGGCCTCCGGCGGGGCCCCCGGGGCGGCGGCAACGGCTATGGGCGGACGGTCTCCGGTCTTCTTGGCGCGTTCGACGGCGGCACGGGCTGCAATAAACGCCTCTCCCCCGGCTTCCCGGGAAGACGCCGGCAACGGCAGCCCCACACTGCCGACGCCGATCCCCACCGACCAGCCGCCCTGCCGCAGAGCCAGGAGCGCGATGTCCACGACGGCGTCGGGCGACGAGGCAACGGCCTGGACTTCATCCCCGACGGTCCGCTCAAACGGCAGCTCCAGCTCCTGGGAACCAAGCAGCTTCAGCAGCCCCGGCACCCGGTCGGTGCTGTTGCGGCTGTCCTTCTGATCGATCGTCAGTACAAACATGTTGAAACCGTATGAGATTGCAAAAAGATTTACAAGCTAAATCGATTTCAAACTGTTTTGAAACTAGAACAGACTGACAGGCTTCACGATGTCCGCGTAAATCAGCAGTGCGCCCATGCCCATCAGCAGCACGGCGACGGCATAGGTCACCGGCAGCAGCTTGGCCATGTCGAACGGCCCCGGATCCGGGCGGCGGAACAGCTTCGCGATGCCGCGGCGCAGGGATTCCCACAGCGCGCCGGCCACGTGCCCGCCGTCCAGCGGCAGCAGCGGGATCAGGTTGAACACGAACAGCGCCAGGTTCACGCTGCCCACCAGCCCGATCAGCGTGGCTACCCGGTTCTGCAGCGGGGCTTCTTCCATGGAAGAGATTTCCCCGGCGATCCGGCCCACGCCCACCACGGACATGGGACCGTTGGGGTCGCGCTCCTCGGAGGAGAAGGCCGCCTGCGCCACGTCAGCGATCCGCTGCGGAAGGTTCACAACGACGCCGGCAATCGCCTGCAGGTTCTCCCCCACCATGGGCAGCACCTCAGTGGCGGGCTGGCGGACCAGGGCGGTCTGCGACCCGACGCCAATGAAGCCGACTTCTTCCGTCACCGGATTACCGGCATCGTCCAGGACCGGCGTGCCGTCTTCTGCGCTGACGGGGCGTTCGGTCAGCAGCGGGGTGATGCTGGCTTCGGCTTCGACGCCGTCCCGCTCGTAGGTCACGGTGACGGAGCGTCCGGCAGCCTCCCGGATCAGGCCGGAGAGCTCGGTCCAGTCCGAAACCGGCTGGCCGTCGAACCGGGTGATTTTATCCCCGGGCAGCAGGCCTGCTTCATGGGCCGGTGCCGCGGGATCCGTGTCTGCGCATTCGGTCTGCCCGGCGGCAGCCTGGCTGCCGCTGATCACGCATTCGTTTACGGAGGCGAGGGTGGTTGTGGCCTGTGCGCTGCCGAATCCCATCAGCAGCACGGCGAAGAGCACAATGCCGATGAGCAGGTTCATAAACGGCCCGCCGAGCATGATGATGATCCGCTTCCAGACGGGCAGTTTGTAGAACACCCGGTTCTCATCACCAGGTTCCAGGCGGTCGGTTTCTGCCTGGCGGGCATCCACGGCCAGCTGCTGGAACATGCCGGTGCTGGACCGGCGCACATCGCCGTCGTGCGTTTCCTTGTTCGGCGGGAACATGCCGACCATGGACACGTACCCGCCCAGCGGCAGCGCCTTGACGCCGTATTCGGTTTCCCCGCGCCGGCGGGAGAACACTGTGGGGCCAAACCCGATCATGTACTGGGTGACGCGGACCTTGAACGCTTTGGCAGGCAGCAGGTGGCCAACCTCATGCAGCGCAATCGATACCGCGATGCCGGCGGCCACGAACAGCACACCCAGGATAAAAAGTAGAACGCTCAACGGACTTCCTTAACTTGCTCAGCCTCAGCCGATTCGGGCCCGGGCTGCGGAACGGGCCCACTTTTCGGCTGCCAGCACTGACGCCAGGGTCAGTTCACCGGACTCCGTGTGCTCGGCCAGCACGGCGGCGATCGTATCAACTATGTCTGTGAATCCAATGAGACCGTCGTGGAAGGCATCCACGGCTTCCTCGTTGGCGGCGTTGTAGACGGCCATGCCGGTTCCGCCGGAAGCTGCCGCCTGCTTGGCGAGGCGGACTGCCGGGAAAGCCTCTTCGTCCAGCGGCTCGAAGGTCCATTCGGTGGCCTTTGTCCAGTCGCAGGGGGAGGCAGCACCGGGAACCCGCTCCGGCCAGCCCATACCCAGGGCGATGGGCAGCCTCATGTCCGGCGGGGATGCCTGGGCAATAGTGGAACCGTCCGTGAACTGGACCATTGAGTGCACAATCGACTGCGGATGGACCACCACATCAATCCGCTCCAGCGGCACGTCGAAGAGCAGGTGCGCTTCGATGACTTCAAGTGCCTTGTTGACCATGGTGGCTGAGTTGGTGGTGACCATCCGGCCCATCTTCCAGGTGGGATGCGCCAGCGCCTGTTCGGGGGTGACGTCTGCCAGCTCTTCACGGCGGCGGCCGCGGAACGGTCCACCGGAGGCAGTGACCACCAGCCGGTCCACTTCCTCGAAGGTGCCCGAGCGCAGCGCCTGAGCCAGGGCGGAGTGTTCGGAATCGACCGGTACCAGCTGGCCGGGACGTGCAGCCTGCTTCACCAGGGCACCTCCGACGATCAATGATTCCTTGTTGGCCAGGGCCAGCATGTGTCCCGCGGCAAGGGCTGCGAGGGTCGGTTCAAGTCCGATTGAACCGGTCATCCCGTTGAGGACAACCTCGGCCTCGGGCCAGGCTGCGACGGCGGTGGCGGCGCCGGGGCCAACGAAAAGTTCCGGGTCGTAGCCGGTCACGGATGCTTCGGCACAGGCCCGGCGAAGGGCGTCCTCCAGCGTGGCGAGGTCCACGGCGGCACAGCCGACGGCGGCAGCCCGGGTGTGGACGGCCTGACGGGCCAATAGGTCAAGGTTCTTACCGCCGGCAGCCACGGCAACGATGCTGAACCGGTCCGGCGCGGCATCGGCGACGTCGATTGCCTGGGTGCCGATTGAACCGGTGGATCCCAGCAGGACCACTCTCCGGGGAACCCGCTCTCCGGAGGACTCCGGATGTTCGCTGGCTGCCGCTGTTACGGGATCAAGGGGCTCAGATGGCTGCATGCTCTCAAGTATCCCGCACCCTGCACCCAGACAGCGTTAGCTGGCGCTTTGCCGTCCCAGTGTCCGGCCGGGGGTGTGCGGCGGAACTCAAAGTGCTACCGGCAGGGCAGCCACGGCATCGGGGATGGGATCGGTTCCCGTCACCAGTCCCAGGACCTGTCTGCTGCCTCGTCCGGTTTTCGCCAGTTCAGCCAGGACTGCTGCGACGTCCTGCCGGGGAACCGTGCTGGAGGCCACGTCCGGGCCCAGTTCCACCAGACCCACCGGGTCGCCGTTGGTCAGCGTGCCCGGCCGGAGAATGGTCCAGTCAAGGTCGGTCCGTGCCATCAGGTCTTCCTCTGCCGCACGCTTGGCCACGAGGTAGGCAAACATTGCGTCCTGGAGCCCTTCCGGGCGCTGCCCGCCGCTGACGGATTCAGTGCCGGCCGAGGATATCTGGATCAGCCGCCCAACCCCTGCCTGCTCGGCGGCTTCGGCCAGCAGGACGGCCCCCGCCCGGTCCACGCTGTCTTTCCGCGATATGCTGCTGCCGGGTCCGGCTCCGGCCGCGAAGACGGCCAGGTCCGCTCCGGTAAGGACCTGGGTGAGGTCCTCAAGCGTGCTGTTTTCAAGGTCAAGAATGACGGGGGCCACGTGGTCCGCCTCAAGATCACCGGCTTGGTCCGGGTTGCGGATAAGGCCGGCGACGTCGTGGTCCGCGGCGACCAGCAGCCGGCCGGTTTCGCGTGCAATCTGCCCGTGGGCTCCAGCTATGACTATGCGCATAGCCCAAGTATCAGCGGCGTCGGGCCGCAGCGTCCCGTACGTGCACAAACTCGTGGCTGCTGCGGGCCGATTCGCTTGTGTTTAGCCCGGGATTCCGGCCCGGCGCAGCGTCTGCTCGGCCTGGCGCAGCAGCGGGCCGTCGATCATTTCGCCGCGGAAACTGAATACTCCGCCCTGGCTCCGGGCTGCTTCCAGCAGCTCCCGGGCGTAGGCCTTTTCCTCTTCGGAGGGAGCGAAGGCAGCACGGACCGCGGCAACCTGCCCGGGATGGATGCAGGCCTTGGCAGCGAAACCCGACGCCGCGCCGTCGCGCGCTTCTTCCTCCAGGCCGGCGGTGTCCGCGATGTTGCCGTAGATGGAGTCAATCGCTCCCTTGCCGTAGGCTCCGGCAGCCAGCAGCACCGTGGCCCGGGTCTGGACTGCCACAGGCCGGTAGCTGCCGTCTGCGCGGCGGCTGGATTCACCGCCAAGGGAGGCAAGGAGGTCCTCGGCACCCCACATCAGTGCCGTGACGTTCTTCTCCCGGGCAATGTCGGCTGCCCGCAGCACGCCCAGCGCTGTTTCAACCAGGGCCACCACGCTGACGTGCCGAAGGGCGTGCCCGATCTCCCCCGGGTCCTCGGCCTTGGCTGCCATCACGTACCGGTAATCCGTGGCGGCGAGCGCCTCCATGTCAGCCCGGAAGGAGCTGCTGTTCACCGGGTTCACCCGCACGATGGTCTTGTCCGGGTCCAGCGCCGATGCCGCCAGGTTCTCGCGGGCCTGTTCCTTGTCTTCGAAGGCGACGGCGTCCTCCAGGTCCAGGATGACGGCGTCAGCACGTTCGGCGGCCTTTTGGAAGCGTTCCGGGCGGTCCGCCGGGCAGAACAGCAGTGCAGGTCCCATGGGGAAAGTGGTCATTCGGGTGTGCTCCTTGCCTCGAGTTCGCGGGTCCATACCAACGTACCGGCGTTTATCCCCGGGACGCGCTTCCACCGGCCTGCGTGAACCCTTCCGAGGTCCACATCAGCGCAGTCCGGGAGAACGTGGCCACTACGGTGCCGTCCTGGTTGTAGCCGGTGTGCTCCAACGTGACGATTCCCTGACCCGGCCGGGAGCCGGAGAGCCGCTTGGCGGCTATCCGGGTCTGGGAATAGAGGGTGTCCCCGTGGAAGAGCGGATGCGGAAACGCAATGCCGGTCATGCCCAGCTGGGCCACCAGGGTTCCCTGGGTCAGCTGGCTGACCGACTGGCCCACCATTACCGCAAGGGTCAGCATTGAATTGACCAGCCGCGCCCCGTAGGGCTGGCCGGCGCTGTAGGCAGCGTCCAGGTGCAGCGGCTGGGTGTTCATGGTCAGAGTGCTGAACAGCACGTTGTCCGCCTCGGTGAGCGTGCGGCCCGGCCGGTGCGCGTACACCGTGCCCGGCTCGAGTTCATCGAAGAAGAGTCCGCGCTGCACCACCACCCTGCCCTCAGCGGTTTCCCCGGGAGCGGTTCCGCCGGCTGCCTCAGACACCAAGAGCCACCTCCAGCGGCGCTCCGGTGGCAGCCACCACTTCCTCAATCGAGACGCCGGGGGCGGTTTCACGCAGCACCAGACCCTCCGGGCCTACCTCGATGACCGCCAGGTCCGTCACGATCAGGTCCACGCAGCCCCGGCCGGTCAGCGGAAGGGAGCACTCGGAGACGATTTTCGGCCGGCCGGCGCGGTCCACGTGCTCCATCATCACGATCACGCGCTTGGCACCGAAGACCAGGTCCATGGCTCCGCCCATGCCCTTGACCATCTTCCCGGGAATCATCCAGTTGGCCAGGTCACCGTTCGCTGCCACTTCCATGGCGCCCAGCACGGCCACGTCCACGTGGCCCCCGCGGATCATGCCGAAGGACTGCGCCGAGTCGAAGAACGCCGCCCCGCGGTTGACCGTGACCGTTTCCTTGCCGGCGTTGATCAGGTCCGGGTCCAGTCCTGCTTCCTCCGGATAGGGGCCGACGCCGAGAATCCCGTTCTCCGAGTGCAGCACCACTTCCACGCCTTCGGGAATGAAGTTCGGAATCAGGGTGGGCATGCCAATGCCCAGGTTCACGTACTGGCCGTTTGTCAGCTCACGGGCTACGCGGGCCGCTAGTTCATTGCGGGTCAGTGCCATTACATTGCCTCCTTGGCTGCGGTGCCGCCGGTTCCGGGAACGGGGTTCTGTTCCGCGACGGTCCGCTTCTCGATGCGCTTCTCGCCCGGACCGGTCTGCACCACCCGCTGAACGAAGATGCCGGGAACATGGACTTGCCCGGGATCCAGTTCCCCGGGTTCCACGAGTTCCTCCACCTCGGCAATGGTGATCCCCCCGGCCATGGCACAGAGCGGATTGAAGTTCATGGCAGAAGCATGGAACACCAGGTTGCCGTGCCGGTCGCCCTTCCAGGCGTGGACAAGTGCGTAGTCCGGGGTGAGGGATTCTTCCAGCACGTAATCCCGGCCGCCGAAGCTGCGCACCTCCTTGGGTTCCGATGCCTGCGCCACCGCGCCCTCGGCGTCGTACTTCTGCGGCAGCCCGCCCTCACTGACCTGCGTGCCAACCCCGGCCGCGGTGTAGAAGGCGGGGATGCCGGCACCGCCGGCGCGCAGCTTCTCCGCCAGGGTTCCCTGCGGGGTAAGAACCACTTCGAGTTCGCCGGCCAGGAACTGGCGGGCAAACTCCTTGTTCTCCCCCACGTAGGAGCTGACCGTGCGGCGGATGCGGTGGTCGGCCAGCAGCAGGCCGAGTCCCCAGTCATCCACGCCGCAGTTGTTGGAGACCGTTTCGAGTTCATCCGCGCCCTGGGCATGCAGGGCGGAAATGAGGACCTCCGGGATGCCGCAGAGGCCGAACCCGCCTACGGCCAGGGACGCTCCGCTGGGGATGTCTGCCACGGCTTCTTCGGCCGTGGCCACTGTCTTGTCAATCATGGTGGTGTCCGTTCGTTAATCGCCGTTGACTAACCCTGTTCCGGCCCTAGAGCCCCAGCTCGCGGGCAATGAGCATGAGTTGGACTTCGGTGGTGCCTTCCCCGATTTCCAGGATTTTCGAGTCCCGGTAATGCCGCGCCACCGGGAATTCGTTGATGAAACCGTAGCCGCCAAAGACCTGGGTTGCATCCCTCGCGTTGTCCATCGCGGCTTCTCCGGCTACGAGTTTCGCCATGGCGGCCTGCACCTTGAACGGTTTTCCGGCGAGCATCCGGGCCGCGGCGTCGTAGTAGGCGAGCCGGGCGTTGTGCGCCCGGGTCTGCATGCGGGCGATCTTGAAGGCGATTGACTGGTTGCTGCCGATCGTGGTGCCGAACGCGCTTCGCTCCTTCGCGTAGCGCAGTGCCTCGTCCACGCAGCCCTGTGCAGCGCCGGTGGCCAGGGCGGCGATTGCGATGCGGCCCTCGTCCAGGATCTGCAGGAAGTTCGCAAAGCCGCGGCCTTCGGCACCCAGCAGGTTCTCCTGTGGCACCCGGACGTCGGCAAAGGTGAGCGGATGGGTGTCCGAGGCGTTCCAGCCCACTTTGTTGTAGGCCTTCTCCGCCGTGAAGCCAGGGGTGCCGGAGGGAACGATGATGGTGGAAATGTGCTTGCGGACGCTGCCGTCCGGGTTGGGTGTGGTGCCCGTGACTGCGGTGACCGTCACCAGGGAGGTGATGTCGGTGCCGGAGTTGGTAATGAATTCCTTGCTGCCGTTGATCACCCACTGGCCGTCCTGGAGCCGGGCGGTGGTTCTGGTGCCGCCGGCGTCGGAGCCTGCCTCGCTCTCGGTGAGTCCGAACCCTGCGAGCGCGGTGCCCTGTGCCAGGGGCGGCAGCCAGCGCTGTTTCTGTTCTTCGGTGCCGAACCGGTAGATCGGCATGGCGCCCAGGGAGACACCGGCTTCCAGGGTGATGGCTACTGACTGGTCCACCCGTGCCAGCTGTTCCAGCGCCAGGGCCAGGGCAAAGTAGTCTCCGCCCATTCCGCCGTATTCTTCCGGGAAGGGCAGGCCGAACAGGCCCATCTCCCCCATCTGTTCCACCACCTTGTAGGGGAAGGAGTGTTCGGCGTCGTGCTGGGCGGCTACCGGGGCAACGACTTCCTCGGCGAATTCCCGGACGGTGTCCGAGAGGACCTGGTGTTCTTCACTGAGTTCAAAGCTCGGCATTGCGGCCTCCTTGGGTAGGGGTTCCGGGTTCTTCTGCGGGAACAACGGTGGCCAGGACCTGGCCGGCCTTGACCAGGTCTCCGGGCCGAAGGGAGATTGCTACGCGTCCGGAGACGGGAGCCGTGAGCTGGTGTTCCATCTTCATGGCTTCCACACCAAGGAGCACCTGGCCGGCTTCAACGGTGTCCCCGTCCGCTGCCGTCACGGTGACCACCGTGCCGGGCATCGGCGAGCGCAGCACCGGATCCGCTGCGCCTTCGGTTCGGCCGGCAGCAGCCAGGGCGCTGCGCAGCAGCTCCCTGCGGCCGGGCAGTTCCAGCGCGGCGGTGTATCCGTCCCGGGAGGTCCAGAGCACAGGCGTTCCGCCCCCGCCACCGGTATGGGAGAAGTGCAGGGAATGCACGACGCCGTTCAGCACCAGCCGCAGGCGGCTTCCGTCGACGTCCAGGCCGGCGGTGAGGGCCTCCCCGCCGTCAAGGCGTACCCGGGCGTCCTGCGGCGTGCCCTGGACTTCCACGCTGCGGATGGTGCCTCCGGCGTCAACGGATACGGTCAGCGGGCGGCGTCCGCCGATCCGCCAGCCGTCTGCCCGGCCCCATGGCGGGTTCACCGCACCCGGCCCGGGCTGCCCGGGCAGCTGTCCCTGCAGCGCTGCCAGCCGGAGCAGCGCAGCGGCGGCGAGTTCGGGCTCGCCGGGTTCGGAGAAAACCAGGTCAGGCAGGCGCCGTTCAATCAGTGTGGTGTCCAGGTCCCCGGCCTGCACGGCGGGGTCGGCCAGCAGGAGGCGGAGGTACTCAATGTTGGTGCCGATGCCCAGGATCACGGTCTCTGCCAGCGCGGTATCCAGCCGCTGCAGTGCCTGCTCCCGGTCCGCGCCCCAGGCAATGACCTTCGCGAGCATCGGATCGTAGCTGGAGGAGACCGTTTGTCCGGCCAGCAGGCCGGAGTCGGTGCGGATTCCGTCCCCTGCAGCCTCCTGCAGCAGCTCCACGCGTCCGGCGGTGGGCAGGAATCCCGCGGCCGGGTCTTCGGCATAGACCCGGGCTTCTACGGCATGGCCGTGCAGCCGCACCTCCTCCTGGGAGAAGTCCAGCGCTTCACCGGCGGCGATCCGGACCTGCCATTCCACCAGGTCGATTCCGGTGACCATTTCCGTCACGGGATGCTCCACCTGCAGGCGGGTGTTCATTTCCATAAAGAAGAACTCATCGGGCGCTTCGCCGGAGACCAGGAATTCCACGGTTCCTGCTCCGGTGTAGTCCACGGAGCGCGCGGCCTCGCAGGCCGCGGCGCCGATCCGTTCCCGGGTGGCGGCGTCGAGCAGGACCGAGGGCGCTTCCTCGATGACCTTCTGGTGCCGGCGCTGCAGGGAGCATTCGCGTTCGCCCAGGTGGATGACGTTCCCGTGGGTATCGGCGAGCACCTGAACCTCGATGTGCCGGGGCGCGGAGACCAGCCGTTCCAGGAACAGGGTGTCGTCGCCAAAGGCCGACGCCGCCACCCGCCGTGCGGAGGCGAGGGCACCGGGCAGGTCGGCGGGATCAGTGACTGCATGCATTCCCTTGCCGCCGCCGCCGGCGGAAGGCTTGATCAGCAGCGGATACCCCACGGCTTCGGCTGCGGACATCAGGTCTGCGTCGCT
This sequence comes from Arthrobacter sp. NPDC055585, assembly GCF_053619115.1. Classification (NCBI taxonomy): domain Bacteria; kingdom Bacillati; phylum Actinomycetota; class Actinomycetes; order Micrococcales; family Micrococcaceae; genus Arthrobacter; species Arthrobacter sp. NPDC055585. Next base: position 18,536 of record NZ_JBSHIT010000011.1, on the reverse strand, counting down.
CAGCCCCGGTTCGGCAATCCCGGGGATCACCGGCACCCCGTAGCCGGCCACATGGTTCTTGGACGCGATCTTGTCCCCCATCAGCTCCAGCGCCTTGATACCGGGGCCAATGAAGGCAATGCCGTTTTCTCCCAGCAGCCGGGCGAAGGAGGCGTTCTCGCTCAGAAAGCCGTAGCCCGGGTGAACGGCCTGCGCACCGGAAGCCAGGCAGGCCGCCAGCACAGCCTCGGCGTCGAGGTAGCTGCGCCGCGGATCCGCCGGACCCAGCCGCAGCGCCGTGTCAGCTTCGCGCACGTGCCGGGCCCCGGCGTCGTCGTCGCTGTAGACAGCCACGCTGCGAAGTCCCAGGCGTTTCAGGGTGCGGATCACGCGGCAGGCTATTTCGCCGCGGTTGGCCACCAGAACAGTAGTTATAGTCATGTGCTCACATCCGGAAGAGGCCGAAGGAAGTTTCGGGAAGCGGGGCGTTGGCGCAGACGTCCAGGGCCAGACCCAGCACGGTGCGGGTATCCCGGGGATCGATGATTCCGTCATCCCAGAGCCGGGCCGTGGAGTAGTAGGGGCTGCCCTGGGACTCGTAGTCCTGCCGGATGGGTTCGCGGAAAGCTTCTTCCTCCTCGGTGCTCCATTGTTCGCCGCGGGCTTCGAGCCCGTCGCGGCGGACGGTCGCCAGCACGGCGGCAGCCTGGTTTCCGCCCATGACCGAGATCCGGGCGGCCGGCCACATCCACATAAAGCGCGGCGAATAGGCCCGGCCGCACATTGAATAGTTTCCGGCGCCGAAGGATCCGCCGATCACCACGGTCAGCTTGGGCACCCGGCAGGTGGCGACGGCGGTGACCATCTTGGCCCCGTGGCGGGCGATCCCTCCGGCCTCATAATCCCGCCCGACCATAAAGCCGGAAATGTTCTGCAGGAAGATCAGCGGGATGCCGCGCTGGTCGCACAGTTCAATGAAGTGCGCGCCCTTCTGCGCGGATTCGCTGAAGAGCACCCCGTTGTTCGCCACGATGCCCACGCGGTGTCCGTGCAGCCGGGCGAACCCGGTGACCAGGGTGGTGCCGTATTCCTTCTTGAACTCGTGGAACTCGCTGCCGTCGATGATCCGCGCAATGACCTCCCGCACGTCATACGGCGTCTGCAGGTCGGCCGGAACCGCGGCGTAGAGCTCTTCCGGATCAACGGCAGGCTCCACGGCCGGCACCGGTTCCCAGGCCCGGGCCGGTTCGGGGAACGTCTCGGCGATGTCCCGGACGATTTCCAGGGCGTGCGCGTCGTTTTCGGCAAGGTGGTCCGTGACGCCGGAGGTCCGGGAGTGCAGCTCACCGCCGCCCAGTTCCTCAGCGGTCACAACTTCACCGATGGCTGCTTTCACCAGCGGGGGCCCGCCCAGGAAGATGGTGCCCTGGTTGCGCACAATCACGGTTTCATCGCTCATGGCAGGCACATACGCGCCGCCGGCAGTACAGGAGCCCAGCACCGCTGCGATCTGCGGGATTTTCGCCGCTGACATGCGGGCCTGATTGTAGAAAATCCGGCCGAAGTGCTCCCGGTCGGGAAAAACCTCGTCCTGCAGCGGCAGGAACGCTCCGCCGGAGTCCACCAGGCAGATGCAGGGAAGCCGGTTTTCCAGGGCTATCTCCTGGGCCCGCAGGTGCTTCTTCACCGTCATGGGATAGTAGGTGCCGCCCTTGACCGTCGCGTCGTTGGAGAGCACCATCACGTGGCGTCCGTGGACCAGACCGATTCCGGCGATCAGCCCGGCAGCCGGGCATTCATCGCCGTACATGCCGTTGGCGGCCAGGGGTGCGATCTCCAGGAAGGGACTGCCGTCATCGAGCAGTGCCTCAATCCGCTCCCGCGGAAGCAGCTTGCCGCGTGCAGTGTGCCGCTCCCTGGACCGGGGCGGGCCACCCTGTGCCGTTTCGGCAAGGCGTTTGTGCAGTTCGCCGGCCAGCACCCGCTGGGCTGCCTCATTTGCGGCGTACTGCGCGGATGCCGGATTCAGCGCTGTGGCAAGGGTCTCCATCGACTTCCTTTGATTGAGCGTCTTTGGCAGCGTGCGCCGGAGTGCCGACGTCAGTTAATGCCCGCTAACTCAAATTAGGTTAGTGGCTATTAACTGACCTGTCCACCACAATGGAAGGGTTGCCAAGAAGAAATCCGGAAAGGCAGGCATGGACTCCACCAAGAGCACACCGCGCACAGTTACCGGCAGGAGTGCCGCCAAAGCCTCCCGGCGTGCGGCGATGCTGGACGCCGCGGCTGCGCTTTTCGCCGAGAAGGGCTACAACGGTGTCTCCATCGAGGAGCTCGGTGCCGCCGCCGGAGTCAGCGGACCAGCCGTGTACCGCCACTTCAGCGGCAAGTCCGCCGTACTCTCCGCCCTCCTGATCGGGGTCAGCAAGGATCTGCTGGAAGGCGGGATCGCCGTCGTCGCTGAATCCGACACGGCCGAGGTCGCGCTGAGCGGGCTGATCGAGTTCCAGGTGGACTTCGCGCTGCGCCAGCCGAACGTCATCCGGGTCCAGGACCGGGACCTCGCCAGCCTTCCCGAGGCAGACGAACGCGCCGTCCGCCAGCTCCAGCGCCAGTACGTGGAGGTCTGGGTGGACGCCATTTCGGCACTGCACCCAAACTCCGATCTGCCGCTGCTGCGCCACCGGGCGCAGGCAATCTTTGGGCTGATCAACTCCACTTCCCACACCCTGACCAGCAAAACCACTGCCCGCGAGACCGTCAAACTGCGGGCGCTGCTTGAACGCATGGCGTGGGCAGCACTGAATGCCTAGTAGGCTAAGAAAAACCCCCGAGCAGAAAGACCTGCCGTGATTGAGCTTCGTGCCGTAGAACCGGGCGACGTTGATGAGTTCTTCAGCCATCAGCTGGACCCGGGCGCCAACCATATGGCTGCCTTTGCCGCCAAGAATCCCTCGGACCGGGGTGTCTTTGACCTCCACTGGCAGCAGATCCTCAGCGACTCGGGCATCACCGTTCGCACCATCGTTGCCGACGGCGACGTAGTTGGCTCCATCCTGGCTTACCGCGACGGCAGCATTCCGGAGATCAGCTACTGGATCGACCGCTCGCGCTGGGGGCAGGGAATTACGACGGCGGCCGTGGGCCTTTTCCTCGAAGAGTTCCCTGAGCGCCCCATCCGGGCACGCGCCGTGGCAGACAACGTGAGCTCCATCCGCATTCTGGAACGCTATGGCTTCAAGGTCATCGGTGAGGCACAGACCTTTGCCAACGCCCGCGGTGCCGTGGTGCGGGAGCTCGAACTCGAGCTCGCCTAGTATTTTGCAGTAACTGCAGCAGGGCCCCTTACCCGCGGACGGCGGAAAGGGGCCCTGCTGCCCTTTAATGGCGGTGGTGCCTCAGTCCATCGCCAGGACCATCGCGGGCTCGGCGAGCACGTCACCGATATCGCGCAGGAATGCGGCGCCTTCAGCTCCGTCCACCAGCCGGTGGTCGAAGGAAAGGCTCAGGGTCGTAACCTGGCGGAGTGCGATTCCGCCTTCGTGCTCCCACGGCTGCCGGCGGACCGCACCCAGGGCCAGGATTGCCGCCTCACCGGGGTTGAGGATGGGGGTTCCGGCATCCACTCCGAAGACACCCACGTTGGAGATGGAGACGGTGCCGCCGCTCAGGGCGGCCGGAGGTGTGCGGCCTTCCCGGGCGGTGACAGCCAGATCGGTAATGGCCAGGGCAAGTTCGCGCAGGCCAAGGTCCTGCGCATCCTTGATGTTCGGAACCATCAGTCCCCGCGGAGTGGCGGCGGCGATGCCCAGGTTCACATAGCGGTAGCGGATGATCTCCCGGGCCGCTTCATCCCAGCGCGCATTCAGCTCAGGGTGCCGGCGCAGCGCCAGGCAGACCGCTTTGGCGGCCAGGACCAGCGGTGTCAGTCGGACGCCGTCGTACTCTTTGCGGCTGCGCAGCTTATCCAGCAGATTCATGGAGGACGTGACGTCCACGGTGAGGAAGACCGTGGCGTGAGGTGCCGTGAAGGCGCTGGCCACCATGGCCGCGGCGGTGTGCTTCCGGATTCCCGCGATCGGAATACGTTCCTCGCGGCCCTGGCCCAAGTGGGGTGCGTCTGCCACCACGGGCTGGGCATTCTCCGGTGCACCGGCGGGCCCGCCGGAAGAGCGCAGCAGCGCGGCTTCCACGTCGTGGCGCACGATCCTGCCCTGCGGTCCGGTTCCGTCCAGCGTAGCCAGATCGATGCCGAGGTCGCGGGCAAGTTTGCGGACCGGCGGCGTGGACCGCGGGCGTTCCCGAACCTGAGCTTCCGGCAGCATGGATGCGTCCGGTGCGGCGGCGTCCGTTGCGGGGGCGTCCGGTGCGGGGGCCATCGCAACCGGCGCCGGGGCCGGCGGTGCAGCTGCCGCGGAGACCGGAGCGCCTGCGAACCCGCGGCGCGCCCGGCGCGCCGGCCGTCCGCCCTTGTCGGGTTCGGCACCGTATCCCACCAGGGTCGGCTGCCGGCGCTGTTCCCCGGCTTCCGCAGCAGGCGCTGCGGGGGCCGGCACACCGGGAGCATCCGGCACATCGAAGCTGATGATCGGTGAGCCGACTTCCACCACGGTGCCTTCGGCCTCGTGCAGCCGGGCCACCACACCTTCGAACGGCGAGGGCAGCTCAACAACGGCCTTGGCAGTTTCGACGTCGGCAATGACCTGGTTCAGCGTCACTGCCTGTCCTTCGGTGACCCGCCAGGACAGGATTTCGGATTCGGTGAGTCCCTCGCCCAGATCCGGGAGCCGGAATTCGCGGATCATCGGCCCGCCCCTTCCAGCACAGCGGCCTGCTCCAGGGAGTTGGGCCGGCGCATGGCCCGGTCCACCCCGTCCAGGATCCGGTCCAGGTCCGGCAGGTGGTGCTTCTCCAGCCGGGCGGGCGGGTATGGGATGTCGAAGCCGGTCACACGCACCGGTGCGTGCTCCAGGTAGTCGAAGCAGCGTTCGGTGATGCTGGCGGCGATTTCCGCGCCGAGCCCGCCGGACTGTGCTGCCTCGTGCGTGACGACCAGCCGGCCGGTCTTGCGCACCGAGGCTTCGATCACTGCGTAATCCACCGGTGCCAGCGAGCGCAGGTCGATCACTTCCACGGAGATGCCTTCGTCCCCTGCCGCGGTGGCTGCGTCCAGGGCAGTCATCACCAGGGGTCCGTAAGCCACCAGGGTGACGTCGGTTCCGGCAGCTGCCACGCGGGCCGCACCCATCGGCAGGGCGCCGTCGAGGGTCCGCTGGACCTCATCCTTGGTGTGGTAGCGCCGCTTTGGTTCGAAGTAGAGCACCGGATCATCGCAGGCAATGGCCTGGCGGATCATGGTGTACGCGTCCTGGGGATTGGACACGCTGACCACCCGCAGGCCGGAGGTGTGTGTGAAGTACGCTTCCGGGGATTCGGAGTGGTGTTCCGGTGAACCGATTCCACCGCCGAACGGCACCCGGATGGTCAGCGGCAGTTTCACCGCTCCGCGGGTGCGGTAGTGCATCTTGGCAACCTGGGACACAATCTGGTCGAAGGCGGGGTAGATAAAGCCGTCGAACTGGATCTCCACCACCGGCCGGTAGCCGCGGTAGGCCAGGCCGACGGCGGTGCCCACAATGCCGGATTCGGCCAGCGGGGTGTCCATCACCCGTTTGGGTCCGAACTCGGCCTGCAGCCCGTCGGTGATCCGGAAGACTCCGCCGAGCTTGCCGATGTCCTCTCCCATCAGCACTACCTTGGGGTCCTGGGCCAGTGCGTCGTTCAGTCCGGCCGTGATCGCGCGGCCGAAAGTCATGCTGCTCATCGGGTGGTTCCTTCCGCGGGCCCGTCCATCATGGCCAGGTAAGCCGTGTACTGCTCCTGCTGCCGGTCCAGCCAGCTGTTCGGTTCCGAGTAGACGTGCGCAAAGACGTCTTCCGGGCCGGGGTCCGGAAGGGTCAGGCAGGCTTCGCGGAGCGCGGCGGCGAGGGTATCGGCGTCGGCCTCCACGGACGCAAGGAAAGCGTCATCAGCTTCCCCCTCGTTCTGCAGGAGCGCACCGAGCCGGCTGATCGGGTCCCGGCGGCGCCAGTCCTCAAGCTCAGCGGGGTCCCGGTAGCGGGTGGGGTCATCGGCGGTGGTATGCGGGCCCATCCGGTAGGTGACGGCTTCAATAAAGGTGGGGCCGCCGCCGGTGCGGGCACGGTCCAGGGCTTCCCGGGTGGCGGCCAGTACAGCCAGCACGTCGTTGCCGTCTACCCGGATGGAGGGGATGCCAAAGCCGGGTGCCCGGTTGGCCACCGGTATGGAGGCCTGCAGCCCCACCGGCTCGGAGATGGCCCACTGGTTGTTCTGGCAGAAGAAGATGACCGGAGCCTGGAAGCTCGCGGCGAAGACCATGGCCTCATTGACGTCGCCCTGACTGGTGGCGCCGTCTCCGAAGTAGCTGATCGCGGCGTCGTCCGCACCGTCCTGGACAATTCCCATGGCGTACCCGGCCGCGTGCAGCGCCTGCGCGCCGATGATCACCTGGGTAGGTGCCATGTTCACCGAATAGGGATCCCAGCCGCCTGCCGCATTGCCGCGCCAGACGCGCATCAGGTCGGCGAACCCGACACCACGGCACCATGCCACTGCGTTCTCGCGGTAGCTGCTGAAGACAAAGTCGGACGGACGCAGTGCGCGGGCCGAGCCGATCTGGGCTGCTTCCTGGCCAAGAAGCGGGGGCCAGAGCCCCAGTTCGCCCTGGCGCTGGAGCGAGGTGGCCTCGGTGTCAATGCGCCGGACCAGGACCATGTCCCGGTACAGGCCGCGCAGGGAATCGGCGTCGACGTCCTGGACCCAGCGGCCGTAGAACGCGTCGTCGACGCGGGCCCCGTCGGGGCGGATGAGCTGGACGTACGGGTCGGTGGGTTCCGTCCCGGTGTTTTCGGGATGGTTTACCGGGATATGCAGGGACACTTTGATACGCATCCTTCCGTGTTGGGGCCCCGGGGGTGGTGGGGTCCGAACCTGATGCCGGGCGCCTTTGCCCAGATAGATGTGACCCTACTCACACCGAGCATGCGGCACAACTGCACCCGATCCGATTGGGCATCCTGCCCTGCATCGGCGTGTGGAGCCGTGCTAGCGTTGCGCACTATGCAGATTCTGGACAGCACCGACTTCCGCGTTCTGCGGGCCATGGCCACCGATCCGCGCCGGACGGTGGTTGCCCTGGCGCAGCGTCTGGGGATCTCGCGCAACACCGTGCAGGCCAGGCTGTCCCGGATGGAGAAGAAAGGCGCGTTCCTTTCCTTTGAGCGGCGGATCAATCCGGTGGCGCTGGGTTATCCGCTGATGGCGTTTGTGCATGTTCATGTGCAGCAGCCGCGGCTGGCGGAGATCACCGCAGACCTTTCCGCCGTGCCGGAGGTAATCGAAGCGCACGGATTGACCGGCGCTGCTGACCTGCTGCTGCGCATTGTGGCGGTCGACGCCGAGGACCTGTTCCGAATCAACAAGGCCATCCTCGCCGTGCCCGGCGTCGAACGCTCTGACACCACCCTGGCGATGGGCGAGCTGATCCCCTACCGGGTCACTCCCCTGCTGGACCAGGGAGTTGCCGGTTCGCTGGCGCCGTAGTGGGGAAGGCGCCTCGAGGTTGAGACCAGACCTCGTGCCGGCGTGCCCGGCGGGTGCCCCCGGTTGCAGCTTCCCGTCAGCATCCAGTGGGGAGATAACGTCCCTTAGCGCCGATTCCCGTCATCGTGTGGGGAGATAACGTCCCTTTCCAGCGCCCGAAACAGCGGCTTCTCACCAAAGGATTCCAGGCGCGGCCCATAAGCAACGTCACCTCACCGAGAGATCCCAGGCCAGCCCTTGATCGCTGGCGGCGTCATCCTGTGTCGCAGTACCGTCCCTTCAGCCTGCGCCCTTCCAACTTGTGTCGCATTATCGGCCCTCTGAATCGATCAGAACTGCGTTATCGCTACACAGGACGCCGAACGGGCCGCTAAACAGCGTTACCACGACACAGGATTCCAACTCAGCACAGGATGCCTGTGCTCCCACCCCGCGCCGCCCGCGTCCCGGTCATGCGCCGATGGGTCCCCTGAACGGGGCTTCACGCGCCACCCAGCCAGATCCCTTTCGCCCCGCCTCATCAGCCCGCTGCCCCGGAAGCCCCCATCCCGATCCCCCAAACCCGCCAGACACGGAAAAGGGCGCCTCCCCGTGACGGGGAGACGCCCTTCGGCAGTGCTGTGGACCTAGTGGTCCACGGCCTTTTCTGCTCCGACGCCGGTGAGCGAGCGGACTTCCATCTCTGCCTGCTTCTCCGGGGACTCGTTGTCCTTGCTGGTGACCGTTCCCAGGAAACCCAGGAAGAACGCCAGCGGGATCGAGACCAGTCCCGGGTTATTCAGCGGGAAGAGCGCGAAGTCGGCTCCGGCGATCATCGAAGTTTCAGCACCGGAAACAACCGGCGAGAAGATGATCAGCACGATGGCCGAGCCCAGGCCGCCGTACATGCTCCAGATGGCGCCGCGGGTGTTGAAGCGCCGCCAGTACAGCGAGTAGATGATCGTGGGCAGGTTGGCGCTGGCCGCGACGGCGAACGCCAGGGCCACCAGGAAGGCCACATTCTGGCCCTGTGCACCGATGCCGCCGAGGATCGAGACCACACCAATCACCAGCACGGTCCGGCGGGCAACCTTCACCTCGCCGTCGGCGTCCACCTTGCCCTTGCGGACAACGTTGGCGTAGATGTCGTGGGCGAAGGACGCAGCTGCCGTGATCGTCAGGCCGGCCACAACCGCCAGGATGGTGGCGAACGCGACGGCGGCAATCAGGCCCAGCAGCACCGGACCGCCCAGGGCGAAGGCCAGCAGCGGAGCAGCGGAGTTCACGCCACCCGGTGCCCCGATGATGGTCTCCCGTTCGATCAGGGCCGCGGCGCCGTAGCCGAGGACCAGGGTGAACAGGTAGAACAGGCCGATCAGCCAGATGGCCCAGACCACGGAGCGGCGGGCTTCCTTGGCGGTGGGAACCGTGTAGAAGCGCATCAGCACGTGCGGCAGGGCTGCAGTGCCAAGCACCAGGGCCAGGCCCAGGGAGACGAAGTCCAGCTTGGAGGTTTCAGACTTGCCGTACTGCAGTCCCGGATCGAGGATCGCGGCGTTGCCGGACATCTCGACGGCGGAGCCAAGCAGCTCGGAGAGGTTGAAGCCGTTGATTGCCAGGACCCACACGGTCATGACACCGGCACCGGCGATCAGCAGGCAGGCCTTGATGATCTGAACCCAGGTGGTGCCCTTCATGCCGCCGACCAGTACGTAGATGATCATGAGGCCGCCGACGACGGTGATGACCAGGGACTGGCCGATCTTGGAGTCGATGCCCATCAGCAGGGACACGAGTCCGCCGGCACCGGCCATCTGGGCCAGCAGGTAGAAGAAACAGACAGCCAGCGTGGTGGTGGCCGCGGCGATGCGGACCGGACGCTGCTTAAGCCGGAAGGAAAGCACATCGGCCATGGTGAACTTGCCGGTGTTGCGCAGCATTTCGGCTACGAGCAGCAGTGCCACGAGCCAGGCCACCAGGAAGCCGATGGAGTACAGGAAGCCGTCATAACCGTTGATGGCGATGGCGCCGACGATGCCGAGGAAGGAAGCAGCGGACAGGTAGTCGCCGGCAATGGCGGTGCCGTTCTGCGGACCGGTGAAGGAACGTCCGGCGGCGTAATAGTCGGCGGCTGTCTTGTTGTTGCGGCTGGCGCGCAGCACCACCACAAGGGTGACGGCAACGAACAGGCCGAAGATCAGCATGTTCAGCCAGCCGGTTTCCCGGACGGCGTCGGCGGTGACGGCGGCGGGGACGTAGAGGGTGTTCATTTGGTCTCCTCGGGAAGGGACACGCCTTTGGCCTCCAGCTCGCCGCGCAGTTCAGAGGCGATCGGATCGAGGCGCCGGTTGGCGTAGCTGACGTACCACATGGTGATGCCGAAGGTGCTGACGAACTGCAGCAGGCCCAGGATCAGACCGATGTTGATGTTGCCAATGACCGGAGTGGACATGAAGTCGTGAGCGTAGTCAGCGAGCAGCACGTAGGCGAAGTACCAGACGAGGAAGACCACGGCCATGGGAAAGATGAAGCTGCGCTGGCGTTTGCGCAGCTCCTGGAACTGCGGGGACCGCTGGACTTCCCGGAAGTCGACCGGCGCCTCGCTTTCGGGGTGTGATTGTGGCTGGTGTTCAGCCATCTCTCCTCCTTGGGTAGGGGCACGTGCGGCGGTACGGCATAAAAACCGCAGGTCCATCGGGAACCCGGGCCGCCAGCACGCCGGCTGTGATGGGGATCACTTTTCCAATGCGGACGCATCTGGTGCCACTTATCCCGCCCCTGCGTCGGTGAACGGGGCAATCCGTGCGCCAAACGGCACGTTTGGTGCCTTCGGACGGTCCGCCAAGTCGGTACTCTGGGTTCCATGCCCGCTGCCGTCGAAGTCGCTCTGGTCTGCGCCGTTGCTGTTTTGACGCTCGCAGCAGTGGCTGCTTTGGGCTACCGGCTCAGCCGCTCCCAGCGCGATCTGGGTTCCGACGCCGAACGCGCGGCGTATGCCACGCTGCACACCGCCTCGCTGGCCTCGCGTCACCTGCGGTCCGGGCTGACTCCGGCGGGAGCTTCCCGCGCCAGCCGGCATCTGCGGGGGCTGCTGCGCTGCGAAACGCTGCTGATGACGGACACTGCGGCAGTGCTGGCATGGGAGGGAAGCCTGGCTGACACACCGGCACGGCGGGAACGGATCCTGCTGGCAGCCCGGGGCGTCCTGGAGAGCGGCCGGACCAAGGTCTTCCGCGGTCCGGCGCTGCGCGCACTGGGCCTGCAGGATGGCGGGGAACTGCTCATCTGCCCGCTGCGGGTCAATTCCCAGGCCGCGGGCACGCTGGGCGTTTTTGCGCCTTCGATCAGCGCCGGGCTGATCCGGGCCACCAACGACGTCGCCGACTGGGTTGCTGCCCAGGTGGAACTGGCGGAGCTGGACACCTCCCGGGCGCTGCTGATGGAAGCTGAGGTGAAGGCGCTCCGGGCGCAGATCAGCCCGCACTTCATCTACAACTCGCTGAACGCGATTGCCTCCTACATCAACACCGATCCGCAGCGGGCCCGGGAGCTGGTGGTGGAGTTCGCTGACTTCACCCGGTACTCCTTCCGCCGGCACGGGGACTTCACCACGCTGGCGGAGGAGCTGCAGTCAATTGACCGCTATCTGCTCCTGGAGCGGGCGCGCTTTGGCGAACGGCTGAAGGTCAGTCTGCAGATCAGCCCGGAGGTCCTCGGCACCGTGATCCCGTTCCTGTCCCTGCAGCCGCTGGTGGAGAACTCGGTGCGGCACGGCCTGGATTCAAACGACGGCGAAGGCCACATCACCATTTCCGCGCGCGACGCCGGTGCCCTGGCGGAAATCACGGTGGAGGACAACGGGGTGGGCATGGACCCGCAGAAACTCCAGGATCTGCTCGCCGGGCATGCCGACGGCGACCATGTGGGGCTGCGCAACGTGGACCTGCGGCTGCGCCAGGTTTACGGCGACGCCCACGGTCTGGTCATCGACACTGCGGAGGGTGCCGGCATGCTGATCACCATGCGGATCCCCAAGTCGCAGCCGGGCCACCAGACGTGAAGGAAGTAGTCTGTCTTCCATGCCGAAATCCGCAAAGCTGCTGACCGTGGTGGTGGCCGACGACGAAGCTCCGGCCGTCGAAGAGCTGGCCTTCCTGCTGGGCCGGGACTCCCGCATCGGTACCGTACTGCGCGCCTCAAGCGGTGCCCAGGCGCTGCACGCCATTGAGAATTCGGACGTCGACGCCGTTTTCCTGGACATTCATATGCCGGCTCTTTCCGGCCTGGACATAGCCCGCGCGCTGGCGCGCAAGGAGCGCCCGCCCGCCGTCGTTTTTGTCACTGCTGACGAAGACCACGCCCTGGCCGCCTTTGAACTGGCCGCCCTGGACTACCTGCTCAAACCCGTGCGGCAGGAACGGCTCACCGAATCGGTGCGCCGGATCAGCGATGCCCTGGCCGCCGCCGGGACGGACAGTGCCGAGGAGGGCGACGTCGTCACCGTGGTCCAGGGCGCCACAACCCGGATGATCCGCAGGGAGGACATCCGCTACGTGCAGGCGCAGGGCGACTACGCCCGCCTGCACACCGCCGAGACCAGCTACCTGGTCCGGATTCCGCTGGCGGAGCTGGAAGCACAGTGGGCTGACGCGGGGTTCCTGCGGATTCACCGTTCCTACCTTGTTGCGCGGGGCCAGATCACCCAGGTGCGCCTGAGCGCCGGACGGGCCAGCATCCGGATCGGTGCCGACGAGCTGCCGGTCAGCCGCCGGCACCTGCCGACCGTACGCAGCACCCTCGCCTCCGGACGGGTCCGGCCCTCGGCATGAACGAGAACCGTCCGCAGCGTGTCCGGGTTACCGCTCCCCCGCGTCCCGGTGCCGTACCGCCCGCATTTCCGGTGGCCCGGGAGCTGGACGAGCAGTCTGAGGTGGGCGAGGTGTTCCTCTCCTCGCTGATCCGTTCCCAGCTGCGCCTGGCCCTGGTGGTGGCAGGCGGGTTTGGCCTGATCCTGCTGGGCGTGCCGCTGCTGCTGGCTGCCTACCCGCAGATCGGTGCCCTGGAGCTGTTCGGGATTCCGGTCCCGTGGGTTCTGCTGGGTTTTGGCGTGTACCCGCTGGTGATCATCAGCGGAGCGCTCTATGTGCGCAGCGCCAACCGGAACGAGAAACGCTTCCAGGACCTGCTGGATGAGGGGTAGCAGGTAAGTGAACTGGGAGGTCAGCCCCGGCGTGGGCTATGCCGCACTGGCGGCCGTCACCGCAGCAACCCTGCTCATCGGCGCGTACGGGCTGCGGATATCCCGCACCACCGGGGATTTCTACGTCGCCTCGCGCACGGTCAAGCCGTGGTGGAACGCCTCGGCTATTGGCGGTGAATACCTCTCCGCCGCCAGTTTCCTGGGCGTTGCCGGGCTGGTGCTTGTTTCCGGGGCGGACGCCCTGTGGTTTCCGATCGGCTACACGGCCGGCTACCTGATGCTGCTGCTGTTCGTCGCCGCTCCGCTGCGCCGGTCCGGGGCCTACACGGTTCCGGACTTCGCCCGTGCCCGGCTCGACTCGCTCCCGGCACGCAGGGTGACCAGCCTGCTGGTGGTGGCCGTCGGCTGGCTGTACATCGTGCCCCAGCTGCACGGCGCGGCCCTGACCGTGGGCCTGACCACCGGACTGCCGGGCTGGGCAGGATCTGCCGCCGTCGTCGTCATTGTCTGCCTGAGTGTGCTCAGCGGCGGGATGCGCTCCATTACCTTCGTGCAGGCGTTCCAGTACTGGCTCAAGCTCGTGGCGCTGGCAGTGCCGGTGCTCTTTATCCTCTTCCGGCTGGGAGCGGACGGCGTGTCCTGGACCAACGGCGGGGCGGCCTTCGATTTTGGGTCCGACGCCGCGGTGGCGGATTCGGTGTACCGCAACGTCTCGCTGAGCATCGCACTGCTGTGCGGCACCCTAGGCCTGCCGCACGTGCTGGTGCGCTTTTACACCAACCCGGACGGGGTTTCCGCGCGGCGCACCACCCTGATCGTGCTGGGGCTGCTGTCCATCTTCTACGTTTTCCCGACGCTCTACGGCATCCTGGGCCGCACGTATCTGCCGGAGCTGGCGGAGCAGGGCAATGCCGATGCGACGGTACTGCTGCTGCCGGCGCAGGTGTTCGACGGAGCGCTCGGCGACCTGCTGGCGGCGTTTGTCACCGCCGGGGCCTTCGCCGCGTTCCTGTCCACGTCCAGCGGGCTGATCGTATCCCTGGCAGGGGTGATCAGCCAGGAGTTCTTCCGCGGCAGCATCCGCGGCTTCCGCATGGCAACGCTGCTGGCCGGCGCCGTACCGCTGGGCCTGGCGCTGCTGACGAACACGCAGGCGCTGGCCGGCAGCGTGGGCATGGTCTTCGCGTTTACGGCCTCCACCCTGTGCCCGCTGCTGCTGATGGGAATCTGGTGGCGCCGCCTGACTGCTGCAGGTGCGGTGTCGGGGATGCTCACCGGTGCGGTGCTGTGCGGCGGGGCAATCATCGCCGGCGGTGTGATCTCCGTCGGCGGGACCGCTGTGCCGGTCTGGCTGGAGCAGCCTGCGGCGTGGACCGTTCCTGCGGCGTTCGCCGTCACGGTCCTGGTATCGCTGCGCGGTCCCGGGGGGATTCCGGCCGGCACCGGCAGATTCCTGGCCCGCCTGCACACCCCCGAGCGCATCCTCCGCCCCTGATCCCTTTCGCCAACACGCCGAGAGGCCAGTTACGGCTCGTTTCAGTGCTGATACGAGCCGTAACTGGCCTCTCGAAGGTTTGGGACGGTGTTAGTCGATCGCAGCCATCAGTTCGACGACGCGGTCCAGGAACGCGTCAACCTGCGTTTCCTCGTACCCGGCGTCGCCCTTGGCTTCGCGGAACACGGCTCGGCGGACGACGTCGACGCTCAGCGGCCGGTCGTGCTCAAAGTAGCCCAGCAGTTCGTTGCAGAGCGCGTCTACGTCCCGCACGTTGTAGCTGTGCGCGCGCTTCTTCGTGGGGCGGCGGAACCGCTCCCCCGGTTTGCGGTGCAGGCGGGCGCGCAGCACGGCGGAGGTGCGGCCGATCTGCAGCAGCCAGGCTTCTTCGCCTTTCTCCTGGATCAGGCGGTCGCGCTCACGCTGGGCGAAGACATCCTCCAGCCGGTCCAGGGCGGCGTCCACGGCCTGGGCCTCGTAGCCTCCCTTGGCCGGATCGAATGCCATGGAACGGACGTGGCGGCTGGTGATGACCTTTGCTCCCGGTGTCTCTGAGTTGTAATAGTTCCGGGCCTTGGTCAGGAAGTCGTCGACCTGGCGGACGTTGTAGCCGTACTCCCTGCGGCTCACACGCTCAAAGGGGGCACTGGCCTGCCGCGCATCGTTCATGTTCAGCTAATCCTTTGGTGTCAAGTCTTCTTCCGCCACGGGATGCGGGACCGTCGAAAATATCTTACGTGTTGGCCGGCCCGGGACCCGGCAGGACTCCCCGGGGAACGCTACATTGCGCCCGGAACCAGCAGCACGGACAGCAGGAACACCACGGGCGAGGCGAAGACCACCGAGTCCAGGCGGTCCATGGCGCCTCCGTGGCCGGGAAGCAGGTTGGACATGTCCTTCACGCCGAGCTCTCGCTTGATCATGGACTCGGAGAAGTCCCCGGCCGTTGCAGCGGCAACGGTGGCCACGGCCAGCACCAGGCCGAACCACCACGGCTGGTCCAGGAAGAACACTGATGAGAGGATACCCACCACGGTGGCCCCCGCAGCGGATCCGCCGAAGCCTTCCCAGGATTTCTTGGGGCTGATCTTCGGCGCCATCGGATGTTTGCCGAAGATGGCACCCACCAGGTAGCCGAACGTGTCGTTGGAGACCACCAGCAGCAGCAGGACGGCGACGCGGGTCTGCCCCTCGGGTTCACGGAGCAGCAGCAGCGCGAAGCTGAGCAGGAACGGGATCCACAGGACCACAAACACCCCGGCAAGGATGCTGCGCAGCGCGTCCTGTGCCGTGTCGATGGTGCGCCAGAGCAGGATTGCTATGCCGGTTCCGGCAAGGGCCATAGCCAGCGCCTCGGTGCCGCCAAAGTAGGCAGCCAGCGGTACAGCCACCGCTCCCACCAGCACCGGCACGTGCGGAACCTTGATACCGCGCACCTCCAGCGCACGGGAAACCTCCCACACGCCGACGGCGGAGAAACCGGCGGCGATCACTGCGATCGCCACCGGGGAGAACAGCAGGCCAACCAGCAGCGCTCCAAGCAGGACGACGCCGACGGCGATGGCCGCGGGCAGGTTCCGTCCTGCTTTGGAGGGCTTGCGTGGTTTGCGGGTGCGGGCAGCCGCGCTGCGGGCCCTGCGGCCGTCGGGAACGCTCATGTCCGTGCCCTTCGCTGCCGGGTCTGCCTCAGGAGACGGGGTACCGCCAGCCTGGGTGGAAGGCTGGGATTGGTTCATCAGACCTCGAGCAGCTCGGCTTCCTTGCGCTTAAGCAGCTCATCGATGGAGTCGGTGTGAGCCTTGGTCAGTGCGTCCAGGTCCTTTTCGGCCCGGTTGCCGTCGTCCTCGCCGATCTCCCCGTCCTTGACCAGGCGGTCCAGGGCGTCCTTGGCCTTGCGTCGGATGTTGCGCACGGAGACCTTGGCGTCTTCGCCCTTGCCGCGCACGATCTTCACGTACTCCTTGCGGCGGTCCTGGGTCAGTTCCGGCATGATCACGCGGATGACCTTGCCGTCGTTGGACGGGTTGGCTCCCACTTCGGAGTCGCTCAGGGCGCGCTCAATGGCGCGCAGCGCGGTTACGTCGTACGGAGTGATCAGCAGGGTGCGGGCATCCGGGGTCGCGAAGGAGGCCAGCTGCTGCAGCTGCGTCGGGGAACCGTAGTAGTCCACCAGGACTCTGGAGAAGAGTGCGGGGTTGGCGCGGCCGGTGCGGATGGTCGAGAAGTCCTCCTTGGCAACCTCCACAGCCTTGTCCATCTTGTCGGCTGCCTCTTTCAAGGTCTCTTCGATCACGGTGTCTCCTCATTGCAGGGAAATGCCAGTGCCGGAATCCTCCCGTGCAGTGGCTTAATTGGGGCGTAATTGGGCTCTTCTACCATCCTAACCCGCGCGGCTCCCGGGCCGGCACCTGCGGCGATGCCGGCGCGGGTGCCGGTACGGAAGCCGCACCGGAAGGAATCTCTAGTTAGAGACGACGGTACCGATCTTCTCGCCGCGGATGGCGCGGGTGACGTTGCCTTCGCCTTCCATGCCGAAGACCACCATGGAGAGGTCGTTGTCCTTGCACATGGTCATGGCAGTCTGGTCCATGACCCGGATGTCCTGGCGGAGGGCGTCGTCGTAGGTCAGGGTTTCCAGCCGCTGTGCGTTGGGGTCCTTGTTCGGGTCCGCAGTGTAGACGCCGTCCACGCCGGACTTGGCCATCAGCACTTCGTCAGCGTGTACTTCCAGGGCTCGCTGTGCGGCCACGGTGTCCGTAGAGAAGTACGGCAGCCCGGCGCCGGCGCCAAAGATGACAACCCGGCCCTTTTCGAGGTGGCGGATGGCCCGCCGCGGGATGTAGGCCTCGGCAACCTGGCCCATGGTGATGGCGCTCTGCACGCGGGTTTCCACGCCTGCCTGCTCCAGGAAGTCCTGGAGAGCGAGGCAGTTCATCACCGTGCCAAGCATGCCCATGTAGTCTGCGCGGGAACGGTCCATGCCGCTCTGGGAAAGCTCTGCTCCGCGGAAGAAATTGCCGCCGCCCACCACGATAGCGGTTTCAACTTCTCCGACGGTTGCGGCGATCTGCTTTGCTACGGAACGGACAGTCTCCGGATCGACGCCCAGTTTCCCGCCGCCGAACACCTCGCCGGAAAGCTTGAGCAGCACGCGGCGGCGCGGAGTGTCGGTTTCTGTCAGGGCGTGGTCCATGATGCCTCCCGGGGCAGTGCTGGTGCGTGAACTTGTCAGCTAATTCAAGGGTAATAAGGGGATTTGGACAGGCAAAAGGGGTGGCCACCTTTCGGTGGCCACCCCCTCTATGCCATCATTTCGCGTCCGCTGTGCGTGCGCGCCGTTTCGGTGCCTTAGGCTCCGACGCGGAAACGGGCGAAGGCGGTCGGCTTGGCGCCGGCTTCGTCCAGAACGGTGGCGACGGTCTTCTTGGCGTCCTTGGCGAACGGCTGGTCGAGCAGCACGATCTCCTTGAAGAAGCCGGTCAGGCGGCCTTCGACGATCTTCGGCAGTGCAGCTTCCGGCTTGCCTTCGGCGCGTGCGGTCTCGTCAGCGATGCGGCGCTCGTTCTCTACGATGTCCGCGGGAACTTCGTCGCGGGTCAGGTAGGTGGGAGCGTAAGCAGCGGTGTGGACCGCGACGTCGTGGGCTGCGGTGAAAGCTGCGTCACCTTCGCCGTCAACAGCGAACAGGACGCCGACCTGTGCCGGCAGATCCTTGGAGGTCTTGTGCAGGTAGGCATCGACGGTCTTGCCTTCGACGCGTGCCACGCGGCGGACAACAACCTTCTCGCCCAGGATTGCGCCTTCTTCAACAACAACCTCGGACAGCGGCTTGCCGTCGACGTTGTAAGCCAGGAGGGTTTCGGCGTCAGCGGCGCCGGACTCCACAGCTGCGGCCAGAACGCGGTCTGCGAGTTCGATGAACTTGGCGGACTTGGCAACGAAGTCAGTCTCGCAGTTCAGTTCGATCATCACGCCGACGGTGCCGTCGATGACCTTGGCAGCAACCAGGCCTTCGGCGGTGGAACGGCCTTCGCGCTTGGTGGCGCCCTTCAGGCCCTTGATGCGGATGAGCTCCATGGCCTTGTCGGCGTCGCCGTTGGCCTCGTCCAGAGCTTTCTTCACATCCATCATGCCGGCGCCGGTGCGCTCGCGCAGAGCCTTGATATCAGCAGCGGTGTAGTTCGCCATTTGGACTCCAGTCCTCCCGTAATAAAAGTATTGGTGCAGTTCCGCCTATGCGGCGGGCCGGGTTCCCGGCCC
>NZ_JBSHIT010000010.1:0-158538 GCF_053619115.1 Arthrobacter sp. NPDC055585 | reverse complement strand
TGGTTATGAACTGCCGGCCGGCACCCGTGGCGGGTGCCGGCCTCCTGTGTGGACCTGGTGCGAAACGGGTCCTTACTTGCCGAACCAGATTCCGATTTCGCGTTCTGCGGACTCGGGGGAATCCGAGCCGTGGACGAGGTTCTGCTGGACCTTGGTGCCCCAGTCACGGCCAAAGTCGCCGCGGATGGTTCCCGGAGCCGCGGTGGTGGGCTCGGTTGCTCCGGCCAGGGACCGGAAGCCCTCAATGACACGCTGGCCCTCGAAGACGGCGGCAACAATGGGGCCGCTGAGCATGAACTCAACAAGCGGCTCATAGAACGGCTTGCCGACGTGCTCTGCGTAGTGCTCCTCGAGCAGCTCGCGGGAGGCATCCATCTTCTTGAGTTCAGCCAGGGTGTAACCCTTGGCTTCAATGCGGGCCAGGATGGCGCCGGTCAGGTTCCGCTTGACGCCGTCGGGCTTGATCAGGACGAGTGTGCGCTCGGTGCTCACGCTTGGTTTCTCCTTGGAGGTTGGTGTGATGCGAAATCAGCTGCTCATAAGCCTAGCTGGTGGCTTCACCGGATTCGGTACCGGCCGGATGGGCAGCGTCCCACTCCGCCTGTTCCTTGTCCCGCTGGCGGTTTTCCTTATCCAGGCGCGCTCCGGCGCGCAGACCGTACCACCAGGTTCCGGCGAAGAGCGCTCCTACCAGGAACATCATCGGTTCCAGGAAACCGGTGGCGATGATGGCCAGCTGCAGCACCCAGCCGATCCACGGACCGGCCGGCTTGGACAGGAAGGCGCACGCGGCCACGAGGGCAGCAGCCAGGACAATACCGCCGGCCAGAATGGCGACGGGTGCCACGCGGTCCCGCTGCAGGCCAAAGACCGCCAGGGTTCCGAAGAGCACCACAAAGGCTTCCAGGCTCAGGACGGTGGATGCGAACATCACGCGGATGGACCGGCGCTTCTTGGGCATGCCCGGGCGCCACTCGCGCTGGGCCTTGGTCATTCGTGCCATGTGCTTACTTTCCTAGAAGGGTGCGCGCTTCCGCGACCACCGTGATGGAGCCAATCACCAGGACGCCGCCGGCGAGGTCATTGTTTTCCTCTGCCTTGGCCACGGCCCACTCGATGGCGTCATCGAGGGCCGGTTCAACCTGGATGTCCTCGTCTGCGAATCCGGCGTCCACCGCGTCCTGGACCAGTTCGTCCGCCGGAATGGCGCGCGGTGAGCTGGATTGGGTGAGGCAGATGCCGGAGACAGTATCGCCAAGCACTTCGCGCAGTTCGGTCAGGATGCCCACGGCGTCCTTCTCGCCGAGGATGCCCACCACCAGCACCAGGGAGGAGAGGTTGAAGGATTCAAGCACGGCCTGGGCGCTTGCCTTCGCGCCGGCCGGGTTGTGCGCGGCATCCACGATGATTGTCGGGGCCGTGCGGACCACTTCCAGCCGTCCCGGCGAGGTGACGGTCTGGAAACCGGTGCGCAGCAGTTCCACGTCCAGTTCCTTGGCGCCGCCGCCGATGAAGGCTTCCAGGGCCGCGACGGCGACGGCTGCGTTCTGTGCCTGGTGCTCGCCGTGCAGCGGAACCAGCAGGTCCTCGTAGCGGCCGGCGAGTCCGTTCACCGTCACCATTTGGCCGCCGACGGCCATGGTGCGGGACTCCACGCCGAATTCGATGCCTTCGAAGCGGAACGGCACCCCGGCCTCGTTGGCTTTCTCCAGCAGTACCTGCGCGGCTTCCACCGGCTGTGCGGCGCTGACCAGGAACCCGTTTTCCTTGATGATTCCGGCTTTCTCCAGGGCGATGTCTGCGACGTCGTCCCCCAGCAGCTCGGTGTGGTCCAGGGAAATCGGGGTCACCACGGAGACGGTTCCGTCCCCAACGTTGGTGGCGTCGGTAATCCCGCCCAGCCCCACTTCGATCACGGCAACGTCCACCGGCTCGTCGGCGAAGACCGCAAAGGCGAGGATCGTCACGCACTCGAAGTAGGTCAGGCGCGGCTCGCCCGCGGCGTCCAGTTCGGCGTCGACCATTGCCAGGTAGGGGCGGATTTCGTCCCAGATCCGTACAAAGGTCTCATCCGCGACCGGTTCGCCGTCGATGCTGATCCGCTCGGTCACCTTGCTCAGGTGCGGGCTGGTGTAACGGCCGGTGCGCAGCCCGTAGGCGCGCAGGCCGCCCTCGATCAGCCGCGCCGTCGAGGTTTTGCCGTTGGTGCCGGTGATGTGGATGATCGGGAACGCCTTGTTGGGCTCGCCCAGGATCTCCATGGCCCGGAACAGCGGAGCCATGCGTGGTTCCATCTTGTTTTCCGGGGCGCGGCTGAGCAGTTCGGCGTACACGCTCTCGACTGAGAAGCCGTCGATGGAGCCTGAGGGGCTGTCTTGGGTGGACATCAGATCTTCTCCACGGTCACGGTGAATGAGTCGTTCTTGTCTCCGGAGCCCTCGACCACCAGCTCCCCGGTCAGGGTTTCGGCCTTGACCAGGTCTGCGTTGGCTTCCAGCGCTGCTGCGCTCTCCGACGCGGTAACCACCGTGGTGCGGATGCGGTCACTGATGTGCAGGTCGGCGTCGCGGCGGGCCTGCTGGATGGCGCGGATGGCATCGCGTGCGGTACCTTCTGCCGCCAGTTCCGGAGTGACCTCGGTGTTCAGGACCAGGAAGCCGCCGCCGGGCAGGACTGCCACGGCCTTGGAGGACTCTCCTTCACCGGACTCAACCACGGTCTCCAGGGTGTATTCGTGCGGCTCCAGGGCCAGGCCGCCGGCAGTAACCGTTCCGTCTTCAGCCACGGACCAGTCCCCCGACTTTGAGGCCTTGATGGCAGTCTGCACGTTCTTGCCAAGGCGCGGACCGGCTGCCCGGGCGTTGACGACGAGCTTCTGCGTGATCCCGAACTCGGCGGGATCGGCGGAACCGGCGTCCACGAGGCGGACGGACTTCAGGTTCAGCTCATCGGCAATGATCGCCGCGAAGTGGCCTTCGAGCGCCTCGGCGTCCGGTGCCACCACCGTCATCTCGGACAGCGGCAGGCGCACGCGGAGATTGGCGGCCTTGCGCAGCGAGGAACCCACGGACGCAATCTTCCGGGTCAGGTCCATGCGGGCCACCAGGTCCGGGTCCCGCGGGAACGCACCGGCTTCGGGCCAGTCGGTCAGGTGCACGGACCGTCCGCCGGTGAGGCCGCGCCAGATTTCTTCGCTGACCAGGGGCAGCAGCGGGGCTGCGACCCGGCAGAGCGCCTCGAGGCAGGTGTAAAGCACGTCGAAGGCCTGGGTGTCTTCGTCAAAGAACCGGGTGCGGCTGCGGCGGACGTACCAGTTGGTCAGCGTGTCCATGTAGGCGCGCAGCATCTCGCAGGCGACAGAGACGTCGTAGGTGTCCAGCGCCGTCGTCATGTTCCTGATGAGGTCGCCGGTGGCGGCCAGCATGTAGGTGTCCAGCGGCTCGGTGGACTCGTGGCGCAGGGTTGCCTCGTAGCCGGCGCCGTTGTTGGCGGCGTTGGTGTAGAGGGTAAAGAAGTGCCACACGTTCCACAGCGGCAGGATGACCTGCCGGACGCCGTCGCGGATGCCCTGTTCGGTGACGATCAGGTTGCCGCCGCGCAGGATCGGCGAGGCCATCAGGAACCAGCGCATGGCGTCGGAGCCGTCGCGGTCCAGGACCTCGGAGACGTCCGGGTAGTTCTGCAGCGACTTGGACATCTTCTGCCCGTCGGAACCGAGCACGATTCCGTGGCTGATCACGTTGCGGAACGCCGGCCGGTCAAAGAGTGCCGTGGCCAGGATGTGCAGCGTGTAGAACCAGCCGCGGGTCTGGCCGATGTACTCCACGATGAAGTCGCCCGGGTTGTGGTGCTCGAACCAGTCGGCGTTCTCATGCGGGTAGTGCACCTGGGCGTAGGGCATCGAGCCGGAATCGAACCAGACATCCAGCACGTCCTCCACGCGGCGCATGGTGGACTTGCCGGTGGGATCATCCGGGTTGGGGCGGGTCAGCTCATCGATGAACGGACGGTGCAGGTCCGGCTGGCCTTCCTTGTTCAGCGGCAGGCGGCCGAAGTCCGCTTCCAGTTCCGCCAGGGAACCGTAGACGTCGGTGCGCGGGTAGTTGGGATCGTCCGAAACCCAAACCGGGATGGGGCTGCCCCAGTACCGGTTGCGGCTGATCGACCAGTCGCGGGCGTTTTCGAGCCACTTGCCGAACTGCCCGTCCTTGACGTTCTCCGGGATCCAGTTGATCTCCTGGTTCAGTTCGATCATGCGGTCCTTGATCTTGGTGACCTCCACGAACCAGGAGGAGACCGCCTTGTAGATCAGCGGGTTCCGGCAGCGCCAGCAGTGCGGGTAGGAGTGCTCGTAGCTGGCCTGGCGCAGCAGTCGGCCCTCTGCCTTCAGCTCGCGGGTGATCGGCTTGTTCGCGTCGAAGACCTGCAGTCCGGCGATTTCGGACAGCGGTCCCTCACCGAACATGGGCAGGAACTTGCCGCCCTCGTCCACGGAGAGGATCACCGGGATGCCGTTGGCTTCGCAGACCTTCTGGTCATCTTCGCCGTAGGCCGGTGCCTGGTGCACAATGCCGGTGCCGTCGGTGGTGGTGACGTAGTCGGCCACAACGAAGCGCCAGGCGTTTTCGGTGCCCCACTTCTCGGCGTCGGCGTAGTAGTCCCAGAGCGGAACGTAGCGCAGGCCCTCGAGTTCCTTGCCGGAATGCACGGAGGTGATAGCAGCGCGCGCGGCGTCGGCGTCGTCGTAGCCCAGGTCCTTGGCGTAGGAGGCAACCAGGTCCTCGGCCAGCAGGAAGCGGTCTCCCCCGGCAGTTCCCTGATCCAGCGCAGTGCCGTTCGGGCCGGCAGGCACGACGGCGTAGCGGACCTCAGGCCCGACGGCGAGGGCCATGTTGGTGGGCAGGGTCCACGGCGTGGTGGTCCAGGCGATGGCCTGAACGCCTTCGAGTTCGGCGGAGAGTACGTTGTCTCCGGCGATGATCGGGAAGGTCACGGTGACCGTCTGGTCCTGGCGCATCTTGTAGACGTCGTCGTCCATGCGCAGCTCGTGGTTGGAGAGCGGGGTTTCGTCCTTCCAGCAGTACGGGAGCACCCGGAAGCCGCTGTAGGTCAGGCCCTTTTCGTGCAGGGTCTTGAAGGCCCAGATGACCGACTCCATGTACTCGACGTTCAGAGTCTTGTAGTCGTTTTCGAAGTCCACCCAGCGGGCCTGGCGGGTGACGTAGTCCTGCCACTCGCCGGCGTACTTCATGACCGAGGCACGGCAGGCATCGTTGAACTTGTCGATGCCCATCTTCTCGATCTGGACCTTGTCGCTCATGCCCAGCTGCTTCATGGCCTCAAGTTCGGCGGGCAGACCGTGGGTGTCCCAGCCGAAGCGGCGCTCGACGCGGTGTCCGCGCTGGGTCTGGTAGCGCGCAACCAGGTCCTTGACGTAGCCGGTGAGGAGGTGGCCGTAGTGCGGCAGGCCGTTGGCGAAGGGCGGGCCGTCGTAGAAGACGAACTCGTTGGAGCCGTCCTGCCCAGCGGGCCGAGCGTCGATGGAGGCCTGGAAGGTGCCGTCCTGGTCCCAGTACTTCAGGACCCGTTCTTCGATTTCGGGGAACCTGGGTGAGGACGCTGCAGCTTCGGCGGCATCGCCGGTGGAGGCCTTGGGGTAGATCTGTGGCATATTCGTCATCCTGATAGCGGCAAGTGAATCTGGCTGTAAAAACAGGATGCAAGGGCGAACTTACCCGCCCGGCGCGAACGCCGGGGGTGAAGCCGCGGTACCACCTCGCTTGCCGCCGTCGTGCGCCCAATCCTGCTGGATGCGCGCCGGCTGCCGCTCATTGACTGCTGTGACGGGCTTACCCGTCCGGTTCTACTGGGCGCCTGTGTCCTGGCGGTGCAGGGGCGCTGTTCTTCCGGAAGCTCACCGGTGATGGCCGGGTCAAAGCTGCTTGGGCCAGTTTAGGCCACGGCCGGGGCGGATGTCGAAGCCCCGGCCGGCGGGTGCCCGGCTGTTGCTGCTGTTCAGGGTAAATCAACCTGATCTGCCACAGATTTCGCGCACTCCGGCCACCGCGGCCGCTATTGGGCCTACTTGCTGCCATTGAGCCTACTTTTGATACAGCGGGCCAGAGCTGATCCAGTCCCGCAGTTCCGGGTTCATCCGGGGGCCTCGAGGATGTGCCGGCCCTAGAGCGGTTCGATTGTTTGCGGACGTGATCGCTACCGTCGTGCAGCGCTACAAGGCTGCGGGCATGGTGGTGGTGGGTATGACCAACGCGCCGGAGTTCGGCAAAACCACCACCACCGAGCCGCTCCTGTACGGCCCGTGCCACAACCCCTGGAACACCGAGTACTCCACGGGCGGATCCAGCGGCGGTTCAGCGGCGTCCGTGGCCTCGGGCATGGTTCCGGCGGCGCACGGCACGGACGGCGGCGGGTCCATCCGGATTCCTTCCGCCATGTGCGGGCTGGTAGGCCTCAAGCCGAGCCGGGGCCGGGTACCGGCGTGGCCGAATCCCATCGCGCTGGCCTCACCCGTGACGTACCACCACGCGCTGACGACGACTGTTCGTGACAGCGCCGCCCTGCTCGACGCCGTCGCCGTCGCCGTCCACCATCCGGGCGATTCCTTCGGCGCGCCCACTCCGCCGCGCCCGTTCCTGGAGGAGGTGGGCGCTGACGCCGGCCTGTGGATCGGGCTGATCCGGATCGCACCGGGCCCGTTCCCCACCGACGCCGCCTGCACGGCCGCCGCCGACCATGCCGCCGCACGGCTTGGGGACCTGGGGCACGATGTGCGCGAGGTCGAGCTGGGCCTGGCGCAGATCAACGACCGCCTCGCCGCGCTGGGGCCCTGGCCGAGGACGACATCGAGCCGTGGACCCGGGCGATCTTGGACAGCGCAGGGATCAACAAAGCCTCCGACCTCGCCAAGGCTCTGCACACGGCACAGCGCACCGGCTGGCGGGTCGCCGAGCAGTTCGGGCCCGGCGGCAGCTGATGGCCGACCTTGCGCGTGAGGATCTCCTGCTGCGGCTGGCCGGCCAGCTCGAGGCGGCGGCGCCGTGGCAGCGGGTAGCCACCGGTTACCAGGGCTGGTGACACAGCCCTGGTAACCGGCCTCTTCCGGGCGGCTTTCTAGCGGCGGATCACTTTGTGCTGCGCGGCCTGCGCCACGGGGCGGATGACGACCTGGTCCAGGTTGACGTGGTGCGGGGCGTTCAGGGCGTAGGCCATAACGTCCGCCACGTCGTCGGCGGTGAGCGGCTTTTCGACGCCGGCGTAGATCTTCTCCGCAGCCGCCGCGTCCCCGAGCCGGTTCAGGGAGAACTCCTCCGTCTTGACCATGCCCGGCAGGATCTCGATGACCCGCACGTTGTGTTCAGCTTCTTCGAGGCGCAGCGCCTGGGTCATGGCTTCCTCGCCGGCCTTCGCGGCGCAGTAGCCGGCTCCGCCTTCGTACGCTGCGAGCGCCGCAGTGGAGGTCAGCATCAGGATGGACCCCTCACCGTTTTCCCGCAGTGCCGGCAAAAAGGCCTGCGTGACGTTGAGCGCTCCGAGCACGTTGACGTTGTACATCCGTACCCAGTCTTCGGGGTTTCCGGTTGCCACCGGGTCCATGCCGAACGCGCCGCCGGCGTTGTTCACGATGGCGTCCACTCCTCCGTCGGCCAGCACCTCGCGGGCCATGGCCTCCACGGACCGGCGGTCGGTGACGTCGCAGGCAATGATCCGGGCCCCGGTTTCCTCCGCGAGCGCGCGGAGCCGGTCTTCCCGGCGGGCTACGGCGACTACGTCCCAGCCTGTCTTCCGCAGGGCGCGGACTGCTGCCGCACCGATTCCCGAGCTTGCTCCGGTCACAACTACGCGCTTGTTCGTCATGACCGCTACCCTAGCGAACTGCTCCCCGGTTGGCCCGGCTGCGCGTCGTGCTGTGTCGCTGCTTGTCGTGCAGTGTCGCTGCTTGAGGTTGTCGGGAGGGTTGCGGACTGCCGGCTGGACGTGTGGTGTGCACAGTTTCCCAGCCCCCGTGTCTCATGTGGTGGTTGGGGTCCCATCTGTTGCCATCCGCAACAGCGGCTGGGAATCCGCGCGTCGCTCGAGGCAGTTTCAGCCTTCAGCGAGTGCAACACGAACAAGACGGATGAATTCTTGCGGGTTGCGCAGGACAAGTTCGGCGGTGATGCGCAGGGTTATGAAGCCCAGGGCAATGGCCCGGTTCCATCGGCCTCTGTCGTTTCGGTACTGTGCCCTGCTGCTGTGGAACTCATATCCGTCGATTTCCACGATGAGTCTGTCTGCGACCAGAAAGTCAACGCGCCCCACCCCCTCCACCAACACCTCCCTCTGAGCTGGAAGCCCCGCAGACCACAGATGGTAACGGGCACACACTTCGAGCGGGGACGCTGTCTTCCGGCTCATTCCTTCCAGTAGTGCGCGGACTCGCCAATCCTGCGGCCGGGTGAAGGTTCGGATAGGGGCCTGCTTGGAGACGGCGTTGCGGACAAGTGCCGACTCGGCAATCACCAGAGCCTCCAGCTGCGGCAGACATCGGAATGCATCCAGGACTATGGCCGACGGCGAACTCACCAGTTTCGCCGCTGATCGTTTACCCCGGTGCAGGCGTACTCCAGGAACGCAAAGCGGTTTATCTGCCCGCACATGGAGGATGTCGGATGGAGTCAAGACCCACCAACCCTGCAGCGCTGCAGCGGATACGCACGTAAGGGAGGCTCCCACTGCAGCAGCAGACACGAGTTCGGCCGGTGCATCTTCAAGCCGGTAATACCCCCGCCCGCTGCGCTGCAGAACTCCGCCCCGCTCAGCAGCTGCAACTTTCGTGCGGCCGAACCCATTGGCTGCGAGCGCCCCGGTGCTGATCACTCCGTAATGGGCCCGGCAGACCGCCTCAATTGCGTGCATCGTCCCAGTTTCGATGGCGGTGCTGGCGCATGTGTTGTCCGCAGCCGCATCAGTGGAAGCCTGAGCCGCTCGGGACCGCGGTGCCGAGCTGTGCAGGGACGGATGACGCAGGCACCCGGCGTCCTGCGCACGGATTCCCACCGCTCGTTATCCATGTGCACCAGTGGGACCACATGCGTCCCACCAGTAACGACGGGAGGGAAACTGTGCACGCCAGCGCTTATCCCGCGCAGTTTGCCCCACGGACCAGCCCACAGGTGTCCTCCCGGCCGGACGTTATGCAAAGCTTGAGGCATGCCGCGCGCCGACCGAATCCCAGCATGGGTCCGCCGTACCGGCATTGAGGTGGCAGGCTGGACCCTCATCGTGCTTGGAGCTGCCGCCCTGGTGCTGCCCGGCCCCGGTCTGCTGATGCTCGTTGCCGGACTGGCGATCCTCTCCCTGCGCTACGCGTGGGCCGACCGCTGGCTTCATCCGGTAAAGGTCCAGGCCTACCGCGCCGCCGAGCAGGGTGTGCAGTCATGGATCCGGATCGCCATCGCGCTCACCAGCGCCCTGACCCTGATTGCCGCCGGCATCACCTGGGGCCTGTGGCGCACGGTTCCGGCGTGGTGGCCGTTCGAAAAGGACTGGTGGCTTCCGGGCGGATGGACCACCGGCAGCGCGCTTATCCTCTCCGGCTGCATAGCCATCGCCCTGATCTGCTACAGCTACGTGAGGTTCCGGCCCAGCAGGTAATCCCGCAGCACTACTGCCTCGTTCTCCTGCTCGTTGCGGGCGCCGAAAAGAAGCACAGTGTCCGGCCGGGCAGCGCACTGGGCAGCGAAATCAGTCACGGCCCCGTTGTCTTCCAGCTCGTGGACGTAGCGCTCGGTGAAGCCTTCCCAGCGCTCCGGCCGGTGCCCGAACCACTCGCGCAGCTCGGTACTGGGTGCTGCTTCCTTGAACCATTCGTCCAGCTCAGCACGCGCTTTGGACACCCCGCGGGGCCAGAGCCTGTCCACCAGCACCCGGAAGCCGCCGTCGGGCGCTTCGTAGATTCGCCGAACACGGATCTGGGACGCATCGATTCCAGCCATGTACCGGATGGTAGGCGCCGGCGGACGCGCCTGGAAGGGACCGGCTTCAAGTGGCGTTCCCCGGCCGCGACACAGATGACGGCGGCACCGGCACCCGTGGGAGAATGGCATCATGGCTGACAATATCCCGGGCACAGACACGCCCGCTGCGACCGTTTCCGTTCCTGACAAACCTGCCCTCGAAGGGCTGGAAGAGACCCTAAGCCGCCGCTGGCGCGAAGAAGGCACGTACGCCTTCAATCCCGACACGGTCCGGGACGAGGTCTACTCGATCGACACTCCCCCGCCGACCGCTTCGGGCTCCCTGCACGTTGGACACATGTTCTCCTACACGCAGACCGACGTCCTGGCCCGCTACCAGCGCATGAAGGGCAAGAACGTCTTCTACCCCATGGGCTGGGATGACAACGGTCTGCCCACCGAACGCCGCGTGCAGAACTACTACGGTGTCCGCTGCGACCCCACCAAGCCGTATGACCCGGACTACCGCCCGCCGGCAACGGCCCCGAAGAACCAGCGCGACTTTGACGTCATTTCCCGCCGCAACTTCATTGAGCTCTGCGAAGAGCTGGCAGTTGAAGATGAGAAGGTCTTCGAGAACCTCTTCAGCACCCTTGGCCTGTCCGTCGACTGGACCCGCACTTACCGGACCATTGATGACCATTCCCGCGCCGTCAGCCAGCGCGCATTCCTGGAGAACCTGAAGGCCGGCGACGCTTACATGGCCGAAGCTCCCACCCTGTGGGACGTCACCTTCCGCACCGCCGTGGCCCAGGCCGAACTTGAAGACCGCGAGCAGCCCGGTGCCTACCACCGGATCAGCTTCCACGCTCCCGACGGCGAGAAGATCTTCATCGAGACCACCCGCCCGGAACTCCTTCCGGCCTGCGTGGCGCTGGTGGCGCACCCCGACGACGAGCGCTACCAGCGCCTGTTCGGCACCACGGTGAAGTCCCCGCTCTTCGACGTCGAGGTTGAGGTCAAGGCGCATCCGCTGGCCAAGCCGGACAAGGGCTCGGGCATCGCGATGATCTGTACCTTCGGCGACCTCACCGACGTCACCTGGTGGCGCGAGCTGAACCTGCCCACCCGCGCCGTGATCGGCCGCGACGGCCGCATCCTCACGGACACCCCGGAATGGATCACGACGCCGGGCGCGCAGGAAAACTACGCCGCCGTTGCCGGGAAGACCGTCTTCAGCGCCAAGGAAGCCGTCGTCGAACTGCTCCGCGCAAGCGGCGACCTGGACGGCGATCCGAAGAAGATCACCCACCCGGTGAACTTCTTCGAAAAGGGCGACAAGCCGCTTGAGGTTGTCACCAGCCGCCAGTGGTACATCCGCAACGGCGGCCGTGACGCCGAACGCCGCGAACGCCTGATCGCCCGCGGCAAGGAAATCGACTTCCACCCGGCGTTTATGCGCTCCCGCTACGAGAACTGGATCGAAGGCCTCAACGGTGACTGGCTGGTCTCCCGCCAGCGCTTCTTCGGCGTTCCGGTTCCGGTCTGGTACCCGCTGGACGCTTCCGGCAACCCGGACTACGACAACCCGATCCTGCCGTCGTTCGAATCACTGCCGGCAGATCCAGCCGCCGACCCGGCTCCGGGCTACGACGAGTCCCAGCGCAACGCGCCCGGCGGCTTCATTGGCGACGCCGATGTGCTGGACACCTGGGCCACCTCCTCCCTGACCCCGCAGATCGTCGGCGGCTGGGGCGTGGATGAAGACATGTTCTCCAAGGTCTTCCCGTTTGATCTGCGCCCGCAGGGCCATGACATCATCCGGACCTGGCTGTTCTCCTCAGTTGTCCGCGCCGACGCACTGCAGCACGCAGCCCCGTGGAAGCACGCAGCCATCTCCGGCTGGATCCTGGACCCGGACCGGAAGAAGATGTCCAAGTCCAAGGGCAACGTAGTGGTCCCCACCGATGTGCTGAACGAGTACGGTTCCGACGCCGTCCGCTACTGGGCTGCCTCGGCACGCCTGGGCGCGGACACGGCTTACGAGATCGCGCAGATGAAGATTGGCCGCCGCCTGGCGATCAAGCTGCTCAACGCGTCGAAGTTCGTCCTGAACCTGGGCGCCACCGAAGCCAACGTTGTCAGCACGGACACCTCGGCGATCACCAATCCGCTGGACCAGTCGCTCCTGGTACAGCTGGTGGACGTGGTTAACAACGCCACGAAGGCGTTCGAGAGCTACGACTACGCCCGGGCACTGCAGATCACCGAGTCCTTCTTCTGGTCCTTCACGGATGACTACGTGGAGCTGATCAAGGACCGCGCCTACGGTGCTGCCGGCGACGCCGAGCAGGCTTCGGTGCTGGCCACCCTGGCCACCACCCTGGATTCACTGCTTCGCCTGTTCGCCCCGTTCCTGCCCTTCGCCACCGAAGAGGTCTGGAGCTGGTGGCGTGCCGGATCCGTCCACCGCGCTTCCTGGCCCACCGCCGACGGCCTGGCCGCCGGCGTCTCCGGTGCTGACGCGGCGATCCTTGGAACCGTTGCCCAGGCACTGGGCGGCATCCGCAAGGCCAAGTCCGAGGCGAAGGTCAAGCAGCGCACCGAGGTGCTCAATGCTGCCGTCACCGCCCCTGCGGCCCAGGTGGAGCGCCTGCGTGCCGGCCTGCCGGATCTGCTGGCAGCGGGCAACGTGCGGAACCTTGAGCTGGTGGCCGGCGACGGCGAGCTGACCGTCAGCGGCGTCGAACTGGCTCCCGCGGAGTAACCAGCACAAGACAAAAGTGCCCGGCCGGATTTATCCGGCCGGGCACTTTTTTGTTGCCTGTTCTTAGTCGAACTGAGGGTTTTCGGTACGGCTGCGCTTAATCTCGAAGAAGTACGGGTTCGAAGCCAGCGCGAGGGCGCCGTCGAACATCTTGCCGGCTTCCTCGCCGCGCGGAATCCGCGTGAGCACCGGACCGAAGAAAGCGGTGCCGTTGAAAGCAACTACGGGAGTTCCGACGTCGTCTCCCACCTTGTCGATCGCTTCCTGGTGCGAGGCCCGCAGCTGAGCATCAAACTTGTCGGTACCGGCGACGTCGGCCAGTTCCGCCGGCAGGCCAACCTCGGCGAGGGACTCGGCGATGACGGCGTCGTAATCCTTGATGCCCTGGACATGGATCCGGGTGCCCATGGCGTCGTAGAGCTTCTTGATGTTCTCCGGGCCGTGCAGTTCAGCTGCGGCGATGATCACGCGGACCGGGCCCCAGGCCTTATCGATCCGGGCGCGGTAGTCCTCGGGGAGGTCGCGGCCTTCGTTCAGGACGGCAAGGCTCATGACGTGCCATTCGGTGCGGACGTCCCGGACCTGCTCCACCTCACCCATCCAGCGCGAGGTGACCCAGGCGAACGGGCAGGTGGGATCGAACCAGAAATCGGCAACAGCAGTATTTTCGGGCACAGGCTTACTCCTCGTTAAGAATTCGTGCGGACGGGATCACATCCCACTTGCGCCAGCGCGCAATCAGGCGGACTTATTCCGCCGCTTCGCAATCACGTCGTGGGAAATGAGGGTCGGTTCGGCCTTCTCGGTGACGGCCTCACGGGTGATCACCACGCGGGCAATGTCCTCGCGGCTGGGCAGGTCGAACATCACCGGCAGCAGCACTTCCTCGAGGATCGCGCGCAGGCCGCGGGCACCGGTGCCGCGTCCCAATGCCTGGTCGGCGATCGCTTCCAGCGCCTCCGGTTCAAAGACCAGTTCGACGCCGTCAAGCTGGAACATCTTCTGGAACTGCTTGACCAGTGCGTTCTTCGGCTCGGTGAGGATCTGAATAAGTGCCTTGCGGTCCAGGTTGGACACCGTGGTAATGACGGGCAGGCGGCCGATGAACTCGGGGATCAGACCGAACTTCAGCAGGTCCTCGGGCATAACGTCCGCGTAGGAATCGGTGTCCTTGCTGGTCTCGTTCAGCGGGGCGCCGAAGCCGATGCCCTTGCGGCCCGAACGTGAGCCGATGATTTCCTCGAGCCCGGCGAACGCGCCGGCCACTATGAACAGCACGTTTGTGGTGTCGATCTGGATGAATTCCTGGTGCGGATGTTTCCGCCCGCCCTGCGGGGGCACGGAGGCAACGGTGCCTTCCAGGATCTTCAGCAGGGCCTGCTGCACGCCCTCGCCCGAGACGTCCCGGGTGATCGAGGGGTTTTCGCTCTTGCGGGAGATCTTGTCGATCTCGTCAATGTAGATGATGCCCTGTTCGGCCTTCTTGACGTCATAGTCAGCGGCCTGGATCAGCTTGAGGAGGATGTTCTCCACGTCCTCGCCCACGTAGCCGGCTTCGGTCAGGGCGGTTGCGTCCGCTACGGCGAACGGAACGTTCAGGCGCCGGGCCAGGGTCTGCGCGAGGTAGGTCTTGCCGCAGCCGGTGGGGCCAATCAGCAGGATGTTGGACTTGCCGATCTCCACGTCCTCGGTGCCGACGGCGTCGCTCAGGTTGGCGGTTCCGCGGGAGGCATGGCCGGACTGGATGCGCTTGTAATGGTTGTAGACGGCGACGGCGAGGGAACGCTTGGCGGGTTCCTGGCCAATGACATATTCCTGCAGCGAATCGAAGATCTCGCGCGGCTTGGGCAGGACGAAGGAATCACCTTCGGTGGTCTCCGAGAGCTCTTCCTCGATGATCTCGTTGCAGAGCTCGATGCACTCGTCGCAGATGTAGACGCCGGGACCGGCGATCAGCTTGCGCACCTGCTTCTGGCTCTTTCCACAGAAAGAGCACTTAAGCAGATCTGTGCTCTCACCAATGCGAGCCATAATTCAGTCCCCTTTAGATGGTCCTCGCCAGGCGGGTGCCGTGCCGAAGAAAAAACGTGCCGTAAGGAAAACCATGCCAGTCAACCATGTTCCACTCTAGGACACTTGGCAGAGGTAATCAGCAATTCCGGGCCCGTGGTGCGCCTTTTTACGTGCCTGCGGGGACCGGACCGGACCAGACAGCAGCGGCCGCCCCTGCCCGTGGAGGGGCAGGGACGGCCGCAGTAGCTGGTGCTAGCTCTTGTTGATGGCCGGAGTCTTGATCTTGCGGGAATCAAGGACCTGGTCAATCAGGCCATATTCCAGTGCCGAAGCAGCAGTCAGGATCTTGTCCCGCTCGATGTCCCGGTTCACTTCCTCGGACGTCTTGTTCGAGTGCAGGGCCAGGGTGTCTTCGAGCCAGGTGCGCATGCGCATAACCTCGGCGGCCTGGATTTCCAGGTCGGAAGCCTGTCCGCGTTCCCCGCCGCCAAGCGCGGGCTGGTGGATCAGCACGCGGGCGTTGGGCAGTGCCAGCCGCTTGCCGGGGGTACCGGCAGCCAGCAGGACAGCGGCAGCGCTGGCTGCCTGGCCCAGGCAGACAGTCTGGATCTCGGGGCGGATGTACTGCATGGTGTCGTAAATGGCCGTCATAGCCGTGAACGAGCCGCCCGGGGAGTTGATGTACAGCGTGATGTCGCGGTCCGGGTCAGTGGATTCAAGGACCAGGAGCTGGGCCATGATGTCATCTGCGGAGGCATCGTCAACCTGCACACCGAGGAAGATGATGCGGTCCTCGAAGAGCTTGGTGTAGGGGTCCTGGCGCTTGAAGCCGTACGGCGTGCGCTCTTCGAACTGCGGCAGTACGTAGCGGCTGGACGGCATCTGGGATGCCGTGCTGCCCGGGGTTCCAAAATTGTGGTTCATTGCTTTACTCCTGAAGTCTGTGGTGCGCTGGCCGGCCGGAGGCAGGACTATTCCTGCTCGCCGTCCTGGTCCTGGTTGGTTCCGCCGCCGCCGGTGACGCCGCCGGCGTGAGCGGAGATCTTGTCGAAGAAGCCGTAGGCGAGCCCTTCTTCTGCGGTGAACCACTTGTCGCGGTCGTTGTCCTTCAGGATCTGCTCCACGGTCTGTCCGGTCTGCTCAGCAGTGAGCTCGGCCATGACCTGCTTCATGTGCAGGATCAGTTCAGCCTGGATCCGGATGTCCGACGCGGTGCCGCCGATTCCGCCGGAAGGCTGGTGCATCAGGATGCGTGCGTGCGGGGTTGCGTAGCGCTTGCCCTTGGTGCCGGAGGACAGCAGGAACTGGCCCATGGAAGCGGCCAGGCCGGTGGCTACCGTGACGACGTCGTTCGGGATGAACTGCATGGTGTCATAGATCGCCATGCCGGCGGTCACGGAGCCGCCGGGAGAGTTGATGTACAGGAAGATGTCCTTCTCCGGGTCTTCGGCGGAGAGGAGCAGGAGCTGGGAGCAGATTGCGTTGGCGTTGTCGTCCCGGACTTCCGAGCCGAGCCAGATGATCCGTTCCTTCAGCAGCCGGTTGTAGATGTAGTCATCCCGGCTGGCCGGGTCCACAGTAGCCATAGTGGGTGTGCTGGGTGCATTTGCCATACTGAGTGACCTCTCGCTCTGGCGGAAAACCTGGCTGGATGCGTCTGTGTGCTCCCAAAGCCGGCTGCCGCCGTTTATCTCTTCTTGGACACTAACCGTTCCTGCAGTCCTTTTGCTCCCGTTACGCGCGCTGTTCGCTGACGGCGCACGTTGGGCGCGTGCCGGACGCCGCCGCGGGAATCCGGCCCCGACCGGGGCTTAAACAAGAGGAAGCACCGCAGCGGACTGCAGTGCTTCCTCTTGCCGCCGCACCGGAAGGATCCGGGGCGGCTAAGGACTAAGCCTTTTCTTCGCCGGCTTCTTCAGCGGCCTCGGCGGCTGCTTCTTCGCCTTCCGGGCGAACGAAAGCGGACAGGTCAACCTCGGCACCGGTGGTGTCGGTGACCTTGGCCAGCTCCAGGACCTTGGCAAGTGCCTTGCGGCGGCGGACTTCGCCAACCATCATCGGGACCTGGCCGCCCTGGTCGATCAGCTGGGCGAACTGGTTCGGGTCCATGCCGTACTGGCCGGCCATGGAAACGATGTAATCGATGAGCTCGTTCTGGTTGACGCCGACTTCTTCCTTGTCAGCGACAGCGTCCAGGATGATCTCATTCTTGAACGCCTGTTCGGTGTTCTCACGGATTTCTGCGCGGTGCTCTTCGGTGTCGTGGTCCTCGCCGGCGGTGTGTGCCGACTCGGAGTTGAAGTGCTGGTCCAGCTGCTCTTCGATGACGGATTCCGGAACCGGAACCTCGATCATTTCGAGGAGCTTCTCAAGGACCTTGTCGCGGGCTTCGACGCCCTGCTCCATGACCTTGGCTTCAGCAGCGCGCTTGGTGAGGTCTTGGCGCAGTTCAGCGATGGTGTCGAATTCGCTGGCCAGCTGTGCGAAGTCATCGTTGGCCTCGGGAAGCTCGCGCTCCTTGACGGCCTTCACGGTGACGGTGACCTCGGCGTCGGCGCCTGCGTGCTCGCCGCCGGCCAGCTTCGTGGTGAAGGTGGCGGACTCGTCAGCGGACAGGCCGGTAACGGCTTCATCCATGCCTTCGAGCATGGTTCCTGCGCCCACCTGGTAGGACAGGTCGGAGGCGGAATCGACTTCTTCGCCGTCAACCTTGGCAACCAGGTCCATGGTCAGGAAGTCGTTGTCGGCAGCGGGACGGTCAACGCTCTTCAGCGTGCCGAAACGGCCGCGCAGTTCGTCCAGGGCCTTCTCGATGTCTGCGTCGCCGGCTTCGGCGGGCTCAACGGTGACCTCGATGCCGGCGTAGTCCGGCAGCTCGATCTCGGGGCGGATGTCCAGCTCAACGTTGAAAACCAGCTGGCCTTCGTCAGAGGTCGGGTCCGGAACTTCGCTGATCTCAACCTCGGGACGGCTCAGCGGACGGATGCCCGTTTCCTGGACTGCTGCCTGGTAGAAGCCGTTCAGGCCTTCGTTGATGGCAGTTTCGAGGACGTAGCCGCGGCCAACGCGCTGATCGATGAGCTTGTTGGGGACCTTGCCCTTGCGGAAGCCCGGGACCTGCACCTGAGTGGCGATGGTCTTGTAGGCCTCGTCGATGCTCGGCTTCAATTCCTCAAGCGGAACTTCTACGTTGAGCTTTACCCGCGTGGGTGTGAGGTTTTCTACAGCGCTCTTCACAGCGTTAGTTCTCCTGAGGGTTCTGGGGTTGGTCTGCACCGTCGTTTATACAGAGTCGGGGTGACAGGATTTGAACCTGCGACTTCCTGCTCCCAAAGCAGGCGCTCTTCCAAGCTGAGCTACACCCCGTCAGTGCACCTGACAGCCTACCGGCATTGACTTCCACATGCACAATTCCGGAGCGCCGAGTTCCTTCCAAGCTCCTTGTGAGGGAAGTGAAGCCGCCGATTATTCATCCGCCGAATTAGCGTGCTAAGGTAAAACCTGCCTTACGGCGCCGGGGATGTAGCTCAATGGTAGAGCCTCAGTCTTCCAAACTGATTACGCGGGTTCGATTCCCGTCATCCCCTCCAAGGAATTATTCCAAAGAAGACCCCTGGTCCACCAGCATGAAACTTCGGTTTCGGCGATGGACCGGGGGCTTTTTTGTGCTCCGCTATCCGTCCTGGCAGGACGGGCACCAGTACAGTTTCCGGGCGGCCATCTCGGTGAGTGCGATTTCGGTGCCGCAGATCCGGCATGGAAGACCCTGCCGTTTGTAGACATAGTGCGCTTCGGAAGCGGGTACCGGTTCGGTGTGCACAGAACGGTGTTCCGGCCGCGTCGTTACGATGCGGCCCTCGGCAACGCCGTCTGCCATCACGCAGACAACGTCGTTCCAGAGCGCCCTTGCCTGTTCCGGCCGCAGCGTCCTGCCCGTCTGCCACGGCGAAATCCGTTCGCGGAAGAGCACCTCGGCCCGATAGACGTTGCCTACCCCTGCGAGTACTTCCTGGTTCATCAACAGCGCCGCAACCGGAGAGCCGCGGCTGCGCAGCCGCCTGACGAAATCCTCCACACCGTCCTGGTGCCGCTGCAGGGGATCCGGTCCCAGCCGTGCCAGCACCTGGCTGCGTTCGGCATCAGTAATGACTTCACACGCCGTTGGCCCGCGCAGGTCAGCCCAGCCGTGCGGCGAGACAAGGCGGACCCGGACCGCACCCGTGGGCGGCGGCGGACCGGCGTAGGTGCCCGCACCGCCGTCGTCCGGTGCTTCCTGCTCCCCCACCCGGCGCGGGGCGCCAATGCTGGAGGAACCCCGGAAAGTTTCGTCACCGCCGAAGTCGAATGCTCCATACAGGCCCAGATGGATCCGCAGGAACAACTCGTTGTCGAACTCCAGGAAGAGCTGCTTGCCGTGTGCCTGCGCTCCGGTGAGGACGTGGCCGTCGAGCTGAGCGGCACCAGCGGCAAAGCGGCCCTGCGGACTGGAGACGGCCAGCTGCTGCCCGGCGAACACCGAAGTGAACTGCCGGGCCAGCCGGTGGATTGAGTGCCCCTCAGGCATTAATGGGCAGCGATGGTGCCGGTGGCTTCATATTCTGCAATCTGAGCGATCCGGCGCACGTGGCGTTCAGCATTGCTGAAGGGCTCGGCCAGGAATGCCTCAATGATCCCGGTGGCTTCCGCCAGGGAGTGCTGCCGGCCGCCGACGGCGACGACGTTGGCGTTGTTGTGCTGGCGAGCCAGCTTGGCGGTATCCAGGTTCCAGGCAAGCGCGGCGCGGATACCGCGGACCTTGTTGGCAGCGATCTGCTCGCCGTTTCCGGAGCCGCCCAGGACAATGCCCAGGGCATCGGTGCCGGCTTCCTGATCAGCAACCACAGCCTTGGCTGCATCGATGCAGAACCCGGGGTAGTCGTCTTCGGCGTCGTACGCCTTCGGTCCGTGGTCCACGACGTCGTACCCGGCTGCTGCGAGGTGTTTCTGCAGGTGGGCGCTGAGTTCAAGTCCGGCGTGGTCTGTTGCAATATGGACGCGCATGGAGTTCCGTTCATTGTGGGGATGGCAATACCAGCGTAGCTTTTCTGCACGTTCAGCTTCCAAACCGGTAACGGTAACGGCAATGGTGCCGATAGCTGATGTGGCAGGCCGTTTCGCCGGGGAACGCTCACACCCCGCCGGAGCGCCGGCAGTGCAGCATCCTTGACCGCCTGCTGCCGCGCCCGTTGCCGCTAAGGTCTCGAAACGTTATGCAAGGATCCGTCATTGAAAACTGCACGACTCGCGCTCATCACTGCCCTGACTGCAGCCCTGGCCTTCGGCGGTGTGTCAATGCCGGCAGCAGCCACGGACCTGCCCGCCGCACCCGCTGCCACTGAACCTGCCACAGACGGCGGAACCCTCCCGGACACGCTCCCCGAACCCGGCAGCGACCCCAGCCTCGAGCAGCCGGCGCCGCTGCCCTCCCCCGAAGTGACGCTCCCGCCTGAGCCTTCCCCGGAGCCCTCCGGTCCGGCCGTCCCGCAGAAGGTATCTGAGGAACCCGCTGTCGATGAGGATGACGGCTACGAGTACGTTCCGGTCGGCGAGGGGCATGTTGTGCCCGGCCCGGACACCCCGCTCATCACCGAGGCCGACGGCAGCGTGCGTTCCGCGGTGGAAACCGAACACGACCACTCCGGACAGGTCCTGGCTGAGGGCGTCGCCGCAACGATGCTCGCCGCGCGCGCCGGTGACATCAAGGTCACACTGGTTCGTTCCACCGTCAACGGCAACGGCGGACTCGTCAATCTGCAATCCGCCCGCAACTCTGTGGCGACGGCCAGCTCCTACTGGCGGTCAGCGTCAAACGGGCGTCTGTCCATGAGTGTGGCTTCGGAGAAGGTGCACTACAGCTCGACCGCCAACGCCTCCGATGACTACGCGACGATGATGAACAAGATCGCCCGCGAACTGAAGTGGGTGGACAAGCCCTATACCGCCCTGGTGGTTTTTGTCCCTACGGCTGACCTGCGTTCCGGCGGTTACGGCGGCATCCTCGGCGGCGGCTGGACGGTCGGCGGAACCGCCGGGCGCATCCTGATGCCCGCGCCGTCGAACTTCACCAACAATGTGGTGACCCACGAATTCGGGCACCTGCTTGGTCTGCTGCACGCCAACAGCCTCCAGTGCACCAACGGGCGCTCCGACGTCGCTC
The DNA here is from genome assembly GCF_053619115.1 of Arthrobacter sp. NPDC055585. Classification (NCBI taxonomy): domain Bacteria; kingdom Bacillati; phylum Actinomycetota; class Actinomycetes; order Micrococcales; family Micrococcaceae; genus Arthrobacter; species Arthrobacter sp. NPDC055585. The sequence goes on along the minus strand of NZ_JBSHIT010000010.1, from coordinate 137,606 downwards.
CCGGAAACGGCCGCTGGGCCGACGGCGCCTGCAGCAGCCGCGAGTACGGTGACACCACTGACCTGATGGGCTTCGCCCAGTACAGCATTCCCACGATCAACTCCCTATTTTGGGACAGGGGAAACTTCGGCCGGGGCAATGAGATCCTCAACGCCGGGGACGCCAACCGCACCCGGTCCTTCACGCTTAGCCCCTGGAGCGGCACCGCCGCCAACCGGGCCGTGAAATTCCGTGACCCGAAGAGCGGAGAGGTCTATTACCTCGAACTCCGCCTGCCGGTGGGACGCGACGCCGGGACAGCGGTGGGCGGGAACCGCGGCGTCAAAATCCTGAAGATCGACTCCGCCAATTCATGGGCCCTCAACTCGCTGCTGATCGCCCCGTCTACCCGTCCGGTCTACAGCTACACCCACCCGAACAGCGCCTGGCAGGCAGGTCAGACCTTCACCACCCATACCGGCGTCAAGGTCCGGATTGACTGGATATCGGGTTCGGGAGCGGGCGTCACCATCAGCGGCGTCTACGCAGGGGACCACACGCTGCGTGCCGTTTCCCCGGGCGACTTCAACGGCGACGGCGCTGCTGACCTGATTAGCCGCCGTGCAGACGGAACACTGTGGCTTTCCGCCGGCAACGGCAAGGGATCCTTCGGCACTCCCCGCCGGATCGGCACCGGGTGGGAAATCTTCAACCTGATCCTCGGGCCGGGAGATTACGACGGCGACGGGCGCAATGATCTGCTGGCCCGGCATGTGGACGGCAGTCTTTGGCTCTATTCCGGCACCGGGGCAGTCAACAACAGCAGCGAAGGCTACCGCCCGGGCCGGAAAATCGGTGACTGGGGCTGGGACGAATTCCAGCGGATCGTGGCTGTGTCCAACGTCAACGGCGGCGGGCCGGACCTGCTCGCCGTCCGTCCCAACGGCCAGGCCTTCCTCTATTCAGGCACGGGCAAGGGCGGGCACGGGCCTGCGTCCTCCGCCGGCAGCGGATGGAACCAGTACAACCTGCTGGTAGGTACCGGGGACTTCAACGGCGACGGGCGTCCGGACGTCATTGGCCGCACCTCTGACGGGAGCATTGTCCTGCGTCCCGGGCGCGGGAACGGCAGCTTTGCAGCCGGCACAGTGATAGGGACCGGTTGGAACATCTTTGCGGAGATACTCGGCGGCTCTGATTTCGACCGCAACGGCCGTCCCGACCTGGTGGGCCGCTCGTCCAATGGATCCCTGCTCTTCTATTCGGGCACCCAGAAGATCACCCGGGGTTATGCGCCCGCCGTGAACACCACATCCCCGGGCCTGGCACAGGCTGCGAAGACGCTCAGCGTCCCGGACTTCAACGGCGATGCCAGGGCTGATCTGCTCAGCATCCGCCGGGACGGCACACTGTGGCTGCATCCGGGCAAGGGAAAGGGAGCCCACGGCTCGCCCAGGCAAATCGGCACGGGATGGAACATCTACTCCGAAGTCACCAGCCCGGGAGACTTCAACGGCGACGGGCGGGCAGACCTGATCGCGGTCAAGCCTGACGGGACCCTGTGGTTCTACGCCGGCACAGGCAAGGTGGACAGCAAAAACGAAGGCTACCGGCCGGCAGTCCGGATCGGTTCGGGCTGGCAGATCTTCAGCCAGGTACTGGGCACTGCCGACCTCAGCGGTGACGGACGTCCGGATCTTCTTGCCCGCCACCGCGACGGATCACTCTGGCTCTACCGCGGCACCGGCCGTGTCGGCAACGGGGCCGAAGGCTACCTCGCGGGACTGCGGATCGGTGACTACGGCTGGGAAAACCTGGTCCTCACAGCAGCCGGCACCTATGACCAGGACACCCGGAATGACGTACTGGCACGGACCTCCACCGGTACGCTGCTGCTCTACCGAGGCCAGGGCAACGGCCGGCTCGCCGCCGGTGAGAGCGTGGGAACGGGCTGGAGCATCTTCAGGGACGTCCTCGGGACGGGAGACACCACAGGCGACGGGATTCCCGACCTGCTCGGCATCACCCCTGCCGGAGCCACCAGGCACTACGCCGGTGACGGCATGAGAAATGAGGGCTATCAGCCCGGCCGGGCCGCGGGCCGGCTCAGCTGAGTCCCTCCTGCCTGATTTGCCTTTCCACTTGGCAGAACGGCACCAAGTGAGAGATTGTTGCAATTGTTACTTTGCCGCCGGGACGCGTCGACTGACCGTCCCGGCGATCACTCTCCACTCCGAAAGGCTCTTCCTTGCCAGGTATGAATCTCACCCGCGCTGAAGCGCGTGAACGGGCCGAACTGATTAATGTCGAGTCCTACGACATCAATCTGGACCTGACCCGCGGCGACGAAGTCTTTGGCAGCACCACGGTGGTGCGCTTCGGTGCACAGCCGGGAGCCTCCACGTTCATCGATGCCGTCACGTCCAAGGTCCACCGCATTACGCTCAACGGCGTCAGCCTGGATCCGGAAGAAGCTTCCGACGGCGTCCGCATCCAGCTGCCCAACCTGGCAGCAAGCAACGAGCTGGTGGTCGAAGCCGACGCCCTGTACATGAACACCGGCGAAGGCCTGCACCGGTTCGTGGACCCAGTGGACAACGAGGTTTACCTCTACTCCCAGTTCGAGGTTCCGGATTCAAGGCGGATGTTCGCAGTCTTCGAACAGCCCGACCTGAAGGCAACCTTCCGCTTCACCGTGACGGCGCCGTCCCACTGGGACGTCATCTCCAACTCCCCCACCCCGGAGCCGGTACGCGCCAGCGCGGAGGATTCAGCGAATCCCAGCGCCACCTGGTCCTTCGAGCCGACACCGCGGATTTCCTCCTACATCACTGCGCTGATCGCCGGACCGTACCAGTCGGTACGCTCCGAGCTCACCAGCTCCGACGGCCGAACCATTCCGCTGGGCGTCTTTGCACGCAAGTCGCTGATGGAATACCTGGACGCGGAGAACATCTTCGAGCTCACCCGCCAGGGCTTCGAGTTCTACGAGTCCCAGTTCGGTACCCCGTACCCGTTCGAGAAGTACGACCAGCTCTTTGTACCCGAGTTCAACGCCGGGGCCATGGAGAATGCCGGGGCCGTGACGTTCCTGGAAAGCTATGTCTTCCGCGGACGGGTGCCCGACGCAACGGTTGAACGCCGCGCCATCACGGTCCTCCACGAACTCGCCCACATGTGGTTCGGCGACCTGGTCACCATGCGCTGGTGGAACGACCTGTGGCTGAACGAGTCCTTCGCGGAATTTATGTCCGCCCTGGCAGCTGCCGAGGCCACCGAGTTCAAGCAGTCCTGGACCACGTTCGCATCCATGGAGAAGGCCTGGGCCTACCGCCAGGACCAGCTGCCCACCACGCACCCGATTGTCGCCGAAATCCGGGACCTGGAAGACGTCCAGGTCAACTTCGACGGCATCACCTACGCCAAGGGCGCCTCCGTCCTTAAGCAGCTGGTGGCCTGGGTTGGACAGGACAAGTTCATGCAGGGTGTCCGCGAGTACTTCGGCAAGCACTCCTGGGGCAACACTGAACTCTCCGACCTGCTCTCCGAGCTGGAAACCGCCAGCGGCCGCGACCTCAGCCAGTGGTCCGCCCAGTGGCTGGAGACTGCAGGCGTCAATACGCTGCGCCCGGTCATTGAAACGGGCGACGACGGCGTCATCACGTCCTTCGCCGTCGCGCAGTCCGCGGTGGCCGAGTACCCGACGCTGCGCCCCCACCGCCTGGCGATTGGTTTCTACAACACTGCCGAAGACGGCAAGCTGCGCCGTACCCATCGGGTGGAGCTGGACGTTGACGGTGAGCTGACACCGGTTCCCGAACTGGCAGGCCAGCAGCGCCCGGACCTGATCCTGCTCAACGATGACGACCTGGCCTACGCCAAAATCCGCCTCGACGACGCGTCCTGGCACCTGGCCACCCGGCGCCTGCGGGACATCGCCGAGTCGCTGCCCCGCACTCTTGTGTGGGCTTCGGCCTGGGACGCCACGCGCGACGGCGAAATCCCGGCACGCAACTACGTGGAACTGGTGCTGCAGAACATCGCCTCCGAGTCTGACTCCTCGGTGGTGCAGGTCCTGCTGCGCCAGCTCGCGACGACGCTGACGTTCTATGTAGCGCCGCAGGACCGCGAGCCCATGAGCGCGGCGGCGGCAGACAGCCTCTGGGACCTTGCCCGCGCCGCGGCTCCGGGCTCTGACTCCCAGCTGCAGTTCGTCAAGGCGTTCGCAGCCCATGCCCAGACCCCCGCACAGCTCGATTCCGTTGGTGCGCTGCTTTCCGGCGATCTGGTCCTGGAAGACCTGGAGGTCGGTTCCGACCTGCGCTGGGAACTGCTCACTGCGCTGGTCGCCGGTGGCCGAATGGGCGAGGCGGATATTGCCGCCGAGCTGGAACGCGACGCCACGGCCACCGGCCAGCTCGCTGCCGCCGGCGCCCGTGCGGCGCTGCCTTCGGATGAAGCCAAGGCCGCAGCGTGGGACGCGATTGTTGTGCGCTCCGACCTGCCCAACGCTGCCCAGCGTGCGGCGATCGGCGGGTTCAGCCGGGTCCATGACACGGCCCTGCTGGAGCCGTACGCCCAGCGGTACTTCGATTCACTGCGCGAAGTCTGGGCAACCCGCACCCACGAGATCGCCCAGCAGATCGTCGTCGGCCTGTACCCGGCGCGGCTGACCACTCAGGAGACCGTCGACCGCACCGACGCGTTCCTGGGATCGCTCGGCGATGAAGCCCCGGCACTGCGCCGGCTGCTGCTGGAAAACCGCGACGGCGTCGTGCGCGCACTGAAGGCCCAGGCGGCCGACCGTTAAACCGCCTTGCCGCATTCGTGCCGGATCCCGGTCCCAGCTCCTGGGGCAGGGGTCCGGCACGGTAGCTTAAAGCTGTGAACCTCTCAGAACACCGTTACGGCGTAACCCTGGAGTGGACCGGCAACCGCGGTTCCGGCACACAGACCTACCGCGGTTACGGCCGGGACCATGTGCTCCGGTCGCCGGGGCTCCCGGACCTGCCCGGTACCGCCGACCCGACCTTCCACGGCGACCGGGACCGCTGGAATCCGGAACAACTCCTGCTCTCGGCGCTGGCCCAGTGCCATATGCTCTCCTACCTCCATGTGGCGGTGAAGAACGGGATCAGCGTTGTGTCCTACGAGGACGACGCCGAGGGAACCCTGCGCCTAAACCGGGACGGAAGCGGCGAATTCACTTCGGTGCTGCTCCGTCCCGTTGTCCGTATCTCTGCCGGCTCACCGGAGACGGCAACAGCCCTGCATGAGGTGGCACACCGGCTGTGCTTCATTGCCCGCAGCGTGAACTTTCCGGTTGAGCACACTGCCCGCACCCTGGCCTGACGGATCCGCCGAAACGTCCGCGGAGCGGGTCGGGCAGTAGTCTTGGTAAGACCCCTCCCCCATATTCAAAGGATGACCAGCACCTGTGCAGCTACCGGCAATGACTGACACTCCAGGCATCGAGATGAAAGAGTTCGACTTCAGCGGACTGCTCGAGGGCGGGATTATCATCCTCACCGCCCTGATCGTCTGGCTGATCGCCCGCTTCCTGATCTCCAAAGTGGTGGCCCGGGCCCAAAAGGGTTCCTCGCTGCTGCGCACGCAGAGGCTCCGCTGGGCCCACCCGGTGATGCGCAACCTGGACCACAAACGCCGCGCGCAGCGCGCTGACACCATCGGCGCCCTGCTGCGCAGCTCCGTGAGCGTTGCCATCTGGACCGTGGCGATCATCATGGTCCTGGATGCCGTGGGCATTAACATCGCCCCTCTGCTCGCCAGCGTGGGTATTGTGGGCATCGCACTCGGCTTTGGCGCCCGCGAGCTGATCAGGGATGCCCTGGCCGGCCTTTTCATCACCATCGAAGACCAGTACGGCATCGGTGACGTAATCGAGGTCGGTGACACAACCGGAACCGTCCAGTCCGTTGGCATCCGCATCACGCGTCTGGTCGATGAACGGGGGGTCATCTGGTACATCCGCAACGGCGAATTCGCCAAGGTCGGCAACCGGTCTCAGGGTAAATACGTTCCCCCCGCCGAGCCCGCTGCGGGCAGCGGCCCGGCAGCACAGGAAGAAGACAGCAAATGACTGAACAGCCCCGCCAAGGGTCCTCGCTGCCGCTGACGGCATCCGTTCCCGGCACCGGGTTCACCGCTCCCGGGTACAACTTCTACGAGGCCGTCGGAGGTCACGAGACGTTCGTGAAGCTGGTTGACGTGTTCTACGACGGGGTCGCGGAGGACCCCCTGATGCGGCCCATGTACCCGGAAGAGGATCTGGGTCCGGCCAAGGAGCGCCTGCTGATGTTCCTTGAGCAGTACTGGGGCGGACCAAAGACCTACGGCGAACTGCGCGGCCACCCCCGCCTGCGGATGCGCCATATGCCCTTTGAAGTTACTCCAGCGGCCAGGGACGCCTGGCTGCGCCACATGCGCGTCGCCGTCGATTCGCTCTCCCTGGCCCCGCTGCACGAGGCAACGCTCTGGGACTACCTGGAACGAGCAGCACACTCAATGGTCAATTCGGCCTAGAACAGGACCGACGGCGGACGCACCAGCACGTGACCGGTGCTGGTGCTCAGCCGCAGCCAGCGGCCGTTGCTGAACAGCGATGCCGTCCCCGGCCGCGGCAGGAAGCCCAGCGTCAGCGCTGCGAATGCGGCTCCGGCCGGCAGCTGCGTTTCCAGGCCGCCAACCGGTTCGCTCCAGATGGGTACCCGGACGTTGCTGATCATTGCTGCGCCCGGGTTTTCCGGAATCCGTGCCGCTACCTCTTTAATACCGCGGTGCGCCGTCTGCTCCAGCAGTGCGGCATCCACCTCCTCCTCGAGCTGCCAGCCGGTGCGCGGCGCGCTGATCCCGGCCCAGCTCTCGGACACCGTCATGGGCGGAACCGGAAGTTCCGTGGCGCCGTCGTCCAGCCGCGCCAGCCTGTCCGCGACGGCTGAAAGCTGCACTGTTGTATCCAGCTCGGCGGGAACTGCCAGCGGCATGGCACGCATGCCGATCACCGTGGGCATGGCTTCCCCAAGTACTCTCGGGCGCAGGATGCATACGTAGGCGGCCAGCACTCCCCCGACAGCCTGCAGCCGCACCGCGCCGTCATCCGCGCTGCGGGCCCGGGATACGAAGTTGCGCAGGTCCGCTGTGACCTGCGGATCAGCCAGCACCAGGGCCTGTGCCTGCGTCATTTTGCTGCCCCTGCGGCTGCACGGCGGAAGGGCACTTCCCCGCCAGCCCACCCTTCCAGGATCTGCCGCTGCCGTTCTGAGAGCGGCACGGTACGTCCGCTCTCCCGCCCGACCATCACCATGGCTGCTTCTGCCACGGCATAGACGGTTCCACCGTCCTCGTCGGTAAGCCTGAAACCATAGGAGAAGCTTGACCGCCCTACCCCGCTGACCCAGATTTCGATCCATACCGGATCGGGACGGTACACCAGCGGAGTGAGGTACTCAATCTCCTGGCGTCCCACCAGCGTGCTTCCCGTTTCCCGCGTCACTGAACGGAAGGTCTCCGGTTCCGCAGCGCTGTCCGTTCTTCCCCGGGTCCTCGCGCTGCCCCGGGCACCTGCCAGCGGAAGCAGCGACAGGCGTACCCTCGCTTCTTCGAGGAACTGCACGTAGCGGACGTTGTTGACGTGGCCGTTGGAGTCCTCGTCGCCAAAGCGCAGCTGGATGGGAAAACGGTTGATAGGCATGCTTCCCATCTTTGCAGGAGAAGCGCTGCGGAGGCGAAAGCACCCGGGGCCCGGCGGCCCGGGGCGAATGTGACCTTCGTCCGGCGCGGCCCATGCCACGGTCCAAATGTTGGGGCTAACCTGCGCGTACGTCTAATCTCGGAATTGGCCCGCGGTTCGCTGCGGGTCAGGTTTTATGGATACCGCCCGCTAGGAGACAGACCCACATGGCACCAGCCGAAGACTTTGACCCAACCGCAGCCCTGATTGATCTGCTTGATCTCAGTGATGCAGGAGGGGCGAAAACCGACGAAGACATCTTCGTTGGCGGGTCACAGCACGAACCGCGGAAGAGGGTTTTTGGCGGTCAGGTGCTCGGCCAGTCCCTGGTGGCAGCAGCCCGGACGGTTTCCCCGGACCGGCTGATGCATTCGATGCACGGCTATTTCCTGCGGCCGGGCGACTCAGACCTGCCGATCACTTTCAGTGTGGAGCGTCTCCGCGACGGCCGTTCGTTTTCTGCACGGCGGACGCATGCCTACCAGAACGGCGTGCCGATCCTGTCCCTGATTGCCTCCTTCCAGGTGCCTGATGAAGGACTCGATCACCAGACGCCCATGCCCGAAGGCATTCCGGATCCTGAGTCGCTTCCGACCACTGCCGAACTGCTCTCCGGGTTCGACCATCCGGTGGCGAAGGCCTGGTCCTACTACCGGCCCATGGATATCCGCCATGTGGCCAAGCCCGTCTATTTTGAGGCAGATCCGGAACGCAGCGCCCGCAACGCGGTATGGATGAAGACCTTCGGCCCCATGCCCGAAGATCAGAACCTGCACCGCGCCGCCCTGGCCTACGCCACTGACTACACCATCCTGGAGCCTGTGCTGCGCCGGCACGGCATCTCCTGGGCCACGCCGGGCATGTCCGTGGCCAGCCTGGACCACGCCATGTGGTGGCACCGGCCGCTGCGCGTGGATGAGTGGCTGCTGTATGTGCAGGAATCCCCCAGTGCCTCAGGTGCCCGGGGGCTGTCCTCGGGACGGATCTTCAACCGCGGCGGCGAGCTGGTCGCTACCATCGCGCAGGAAGGCATGCTCCGCCTGCCGGACTATTCCACTGCCGGGTAGCCGGGCTGCGGCCGCCCACGTTGTGCCCGCACTGCTGCGGCCTGCCGCGGAGGCACGAATCGATCCGATAGAACACGAAAGCGCCCTGCCTGATGGCAGGGCGCTTTCGTTGTGCCCGGGAGCCGGGCAGGCTATGCCGGGCCCGCTTTGCCGGGCCCGGCAGCATGGCTGCGGGGCCCCGGCAAAGTCACGGCCGGCAGCTTAGTCGCGGCCGGCAGCTTAGTCGCGGGTCAGGCGGCGGTGCGTGACGCGGTGCGGCTTGGCGGCGTCGGCGCCCAGGCGCTCAACCTTGTTCTGCTCGTAGGCTTCAAAGTTGCCTTCGAACCAGTACCAGTTTGCCGGGTCCTCGTCGGTGCCTTCCCACGCAAGGATGTGCGTGGCCACACGGTCCAGGAACCACCGGTCGTGCGACACCACGACGGCGCAGCCGGGGAATTCCAGCAGCGCGTTTTCCAGGCTGGAAAGGGTTTCGACGTCGAGGTCGTTAGTGGGCTCATCGAGCAGCAGCAGGTTTCCGCCCTGCTTCAGGGTCATGGCCAGGTTCAGGCGGTTACGCTCACCACCGGAGAGCACACCTGCCTTCTTCTGCTGGTCCGGGCCCTTGAAACCAAACGCTGAGACGTAGGCACGGGACGGCATCTCAACCTGTCCAACCTGGATGAAATCGTGACCGTCGGAAACGACTTCCCAGAGCGTCTTGTTGGGGTCAATGCCGCCGCGGGACTGGTCGACGTAGGAGATCTTGACGGACTCGCCGATCTTCAGGTCACCGCCGTCCAGCGGCTCCAGGCCCACGATGGTCTTGAACAGCGTGGACTTGCCGACGCCGTTCGGGCCGATGACGCCTACGATTCCGTTGCGGGGAAGCGAGAAGGACAGGCCGTCGATCAGCTTGCGGTCGCCGAAGCCCTTCTCCAGTCCCTTGGCTTCCAGCACCAGGGAGCCGAGCCGCGGTCCCGGCGGGATCTGGATTTCTTCGAAGTCCAGCTTCCGGGTGCGCTCCGCTTCTGCCGCCATTTCCTCATAGCGGGCCAGACGGGCCTTGGACTTTGTCTGGCGGCCCTTCGCGTTTGAACGAACCCAGTCGAGTTCGTCCGCAAGGCGCTTGGCCAGCTTCTGGTCCTTCTTGCCCTGGACTTCCAGGCGGGCCCGCTTCTTCTCGAGGTACGTCGAGTAGTTGCCCTCATACGGATAGAGGTGTCCGCGGTCCACTTCGGCAATCCATTCGGCCACGTGGTCGAGGAAGTACCGGTCGTGGGTCACGGCGAGGACTGCACCGTGGTACGAGGAGAGGTGCTGTTCCAGCCACAGGACGCTCTCGGCGTCGAGGTGGTTGGTGGGCTCATCGAGCAGCAGCAGGTCCGGCTTCTGCAGCAGCAGCTTGCAGAGGGCCACCCGGCGGCGCTCACCGCCGGAGAGAACGGTGACATCGGCGTCCGGCGGCGGGCAGCGCAGCGCGTCCATCGCCTGCTCGAGCTGGGAATCGATATCCCAGGCGTCAGCGGCGTCGATGGCTTCCTGCAGCTTGCCCATCTCTTCAAGAAGCGAATCGAAGTCAGCGTCCGGCTGGGCCATTTCTTCGGAGATCTCGTTGAAACGCTGGATCTTCGCGTAGATCTCACCCACGCCTTCCTGGACGTTGCCCAGGACGGTTTTCTCTTCGTTCAGGGGCGGCTCCTGCAGGAGGATGCCGACCGTGTAGCCGGGGCTGAGCCGGGCCTCGCCGTTGGACGGGGTATCCAGACCAGCCATGATCTTCAGGATGGTGGACTTACCCGCACCGTTAGGCCCCACCACGCCGATCTTGGCGCCGGGGTAGAAGGACATACTTACGTCGTCGAGGATAACCTTGTCGCCAACGGCCTTACGGGCCTTGGTCATTGTGTAGATAAATTCCGCCATGATCTCAGGCTAGTGCGTCGAGACCACTAAGTGCCATTTTGCGCACTCTGCATCGACAGGCTGTTTTGTGCAGCCCGGCACTTCGGCACAGATCCGGGCCAACCCGCCGCTTCGGCATGAACCGGGCCGGGTCCTACCGGTCGTCCCCGAGCAGGCACTGTCCGTTCGCGAGCGCCGGCGCAGTGGTCAGTGCCAGTTTCCCGTCCCTGATCTCCCCGATTAGGCAGTCCGTTCCCTCCGGAGCAGCGGAGATGATCGAGTCCACGGCGAGACCGGTCGGTGTGCCGTCCTGGGACACTTCAACCGCCTCCGGACTGAAGCCAGCACTGGCCCAGGCTCCGCGGATGTCTTCCCGGGAAGGTGCTGGATTAGCGGCCAGCAGGTCTGACAACGCCGTCTGAACGGCCCGGCGGGAGTCGGACAGCGCTGGTTCCGAGCTTCCCGAGGGGGCCGCGGCGCTCGTATCCGGGGAGCCGGGCGCCGCCGGTGCTGGTTCAGCCTCAGTGCCGGTACACGCTGACAACGCCAGCATCAGGACAGCCGGTACGGCGAGCGCTGCCAACCGCCGTCGGCGGGAGGTGCTCAAGTGCTCTGCTGCCATCACCCTGACATTCTGCCATGCCCCCTTGCCGTTGCTGCGCTGGCCGTTCCCTAAGAACGGCTCGTCGTCCCCGATCAGCAGTACGGCTCGTCGTCCCCGATCAGCTCAGGGCTGCCCGGCCGGGTGCCCTTAGCCCGGTTGCGTCACCGTCTTGCACCGGCCGGGCTCAGTAGGCTGCAGGCTCGGGTTCCGTCTGCGGGCTGTCGGCGAATCCGCCTTCCAGGTCCGCCATCCCGCCGTCCGCCATCCCGCCGCTGCTGGTGAAATCTCCCGTTGAGCCCAGCAGCTCACCGGTTTCAGGGTCGACATCCGATCCGATCATCCCGACTCCGTCCTCCAAACCGTGCCCCTGAGCGGACCCCGGCACACTGCCGGCCTCCTGGACACCCTGCAGGGAAGCCTTTTCCGCAATGCTGCGGCGGAAGTTTGCGGTACCCCACATGAGGTCGTGCCCAACGGCATCGGCGTCGATGTCCACAGAAGTGCCGCTGCGCCCGCTGTCCGTGGCCCACTGGCGGACCCTGAGCCGGCCGGTAACGATCACCCTGTCTCCTTTGTGGATGCTTGCGCCGGCATTCGTAGCGAGCTGGCGGAACATTGAAATGGAATACCAGTTGGTGTGTCCGTCGAGCCACAGGCCTGTTTCCCTGTCGAACCGCCTTTCCGTGGTGCACATCCGGAACCCGGCGACTGCCAGCCCGCTGTCCGCTGTGTTGGTCCGGACTTCCGTTGCAACAAATCCCCGGAGGGTGATGGTGTCATTCATTGCTCTGCCCCTTCTCCTTGACGTTCCCACCCGGCGGTTGGCCGGTCCTGCCAGTCTGTTCGGAAGCGGCCGGATGTGGTTCAACGTCTCTGAGGGGCGTGGACAGAATTCTCCAAAGCTGCCGGACTGGGCGGGTTGTGGAGGAGAAGAGGATGAGGAGGCAGGAGCTCGGGTCCGGACAGCGATGAAGCCTCCAAGGCGCAGAACCGCTTTGGAGGCTTCATGAGTTGTGCCCCCGGCGCGACTCGAACGCGCAACCTACGGATTAGAAGGCCGTTGCTCTATCCATTGAGCTACGGGGGCAGACCAATCGATGATACTACGCAGGCGGCACGGTCCCGGGCAGCGAAACGGCCTCCCCGGGGCTGCAAAGGCTGCCCGGGAACGGACCCGAAAAACTTTTCAGAAATTTCTCATACTTCTGCATCCAAACCTGCAGCCCCGTGAGTAAAGGAGGTGTAGGCCACAAAGAGCCAGGGGCAGAGCACCCGGCACAGAAACCATAAGGAGAAGCCATGCGCAGGACCACCACCCTTTTTGCAGCAGCAGGACTGGCAGCAGCCGCATCACTGGCAGCAGCACCCGCAGCTATGGCAGCGGATGAGGCCCAGCTCTCCGTTTTCCACGGCGTCCCCGACACGACTGTGGATGTGTACGTCAACGGTGAACTGACCCTTGATGACTTCACCCCCGGCAGCATGGCCGGACCGCTCTCACTCCCTGCGGGCAGCTATGAGCTTGCCATCACGGCGCCGGATGCCGCAGATGCCTCGGCACCGATTATCGGCCCGGTTACCGCGGAACTGACCGCAGGCGGGAACTTTACGGCAGTAGCCAATCTCTCTGCCGACGGAACTCCGACTGCTAACCTCTACACCAATGACATGTCCACGATCGAGGCCGGCAAGGCAGACCTGACCGTCCGCCACGTGGCCGCTGCTCCGGCAGTCGACGTGCTCGCCAACGGCGCCCCGGTGATTTCCAACCTCGTCAACCCTGAGGAGAAGACCCTCACGGTAGACGCAGGCACCATCTCCGCCTCCGTCGCAGCGGCGGGAACGACTGACCCGGTAATTGGCCCGGCAGATCTGACCCTGCCCGAAGGCGTGCACACCATCGTCTACGCGTGGGGTTCCCTCGAGGCCGGAAACCTGGCTCTTGCTACCCAGACCGTCGAGGGCATGGAAAGCGCTCCGAATGCAGTTCCCGGTGCGCTGCCCGCAGCCCAGGACAACAACGCCGGCATCATGCTTGCTGCTGCCGGCGGCCTGACGCTGATGGCGCTGGCCGGCACCGCAGTGGTGGCCCGCCGCCGCAGCACCGTGGAAGCCACCTCCGCAGAGTAATCCGCGGGCGTGCAGCGCCCTTGCAACACTGAAGGTGCGGTGCAGCCGGCGAAACGGCTGCGCTGCACCTTCTTCCTTCCCCACCATCATCTAAGAACGACGAGAACGACTGAAAGGTCTCCTGACATGCACCAGACCGGACGCTCACGCAGACACCTGGCGGCTGCCCTGCTGGCGGCCGGCGCACTTGCCCTGGGTTCCTGTGCCTCCGTCCCGGCCGCCTCGGAACCGGCAGCCAGCGAGTCGACGGCCATGGCCGGGCAGACACAGCAGCAGTCCCCCGGCACCGCACCTGTGTTGCCTCCGGAAAGCACGGCAAACATCCCCATCCGGCAGGCAACGCCTGAAGCGTCTGCGGCAGTCCCCGCTCCCGTCCGGGTCCAGGTGGAAGGCACAGGCATCGATCTGGAAGTTGTTCCCGTCGGCGTCGAGGACAACGGTGCCATGGCCATTCCCAACAACCACGTCCAGGCGGGCTGGTACGAGTACGGCCCGGCCCCGGGTGCGGACTCCGGGTCTTCCGTGCTGGCCGCGCACGTGGACTCGCAGACAGAAGTTCTGCCTATTGCCGGACTCAAGAACGTCGCCCCCGGCACCCGTGTCACGGTCACACGCGAGGACGGATCACAGGTCGCGTATGAGACCCGGCAGGTGGAGAACATCGCCAAGCGGTCCCTGGACGGACACCGCCTCTTTGACCGGACGGGAGACCACGTGCTCAAGCTGGTCACCTGCGGTGGAAAGTGGCTCGACACGGAGAACGACTATGAAGATAACGTTGTGCTCACGGCAACACCGGTATCATAGGGAAAATCCGCACGCGCATGTACTCCCGAGCGGCTCCTACACAGGTCAACGGCAGGAGATTTTCCCCGATGTCATCCGGTGCCCCCGAGCGGGACGACGGGCTGGACCAGGCTTTTGCCGCAGGTGAGGAAGCAGCACTCGCCGAAGCCTACCGCCGCTTCGCCCCGCTGGTCCGCACCATGTCCCTGCGCCGCCTTGTTGACGCCGGCGCGGCGGACGACGCCGTGCAGGAAGTGTTCATTCGGGCCTGGAGGTACCGGGAGACCTACTCCCCCGAACGGTCAACGCTCGCCGCGTGGCTGGTGGGGATTGCCCGCAACGTTGCCTCCACGATGACCTCCTCGAGGCTCCGTGAAGACGACGTCATGGAAGGCGCCGCCGCTGCCAGTGAGCGAACTGCCGCCGGCGGACCTGACCCGGAAGGGGTCGCCGACAAGGTGGTCTTGGATGCCGAGCTCACCCGGCTGGGTGAACCGCAGCACTCCATACTGCGGCTGGCTTTCCACGAAGACCTGACCCACCAGCAGATATCCGAACGGCTCAGCCTGCCGCTCGGAACCGTCAAAAGCCACATTCGCCGGGGACTTAGTCAACTGCGGCAACGATTGGAGGTAAGCGATGCAGCACCTGCACGATGATGCATTGGCCCTCCTGGCCCTGGGCGAGGAGCCCACCGCCGAAGAGTCCGCCCACCTTGAGAACTGCGACCAGTGCCGGATCGAAGTCAGCGCTTACGGAAGGGTGGTCAGAGCCGGCCGCAGCACCGCTCCTTCCGGCTCCGTGCCTCCCCCAGCTGTCTGGGCCAATATCCACGACGCGCTGGGCCTTGACCCGTCCCTCAGCCGGGACCCGCTGGAAGACCAGCAGGCGCCTTCCGGCGACGAGGCACAGGCCGGTACGGCGCCTGCCGGAGCGGCACGCCCAGTCTCGCTGGCAGAGGAACGACGACGCCGCCGCGGGACTAAGTGGCTCGCCGCCGCAGCAGCGGCGGCAGTAGTTGCCGGAGCCGCGACCTGGGGCGTGGTTCAGAGCCTCACCCCCAAGTCTGAAGTGCTTGCCTCCATCCCACTGGATCCTCTTCCTTCCTACAGCGACGAGGGCACGGCGACCGTTGATCTGCTGCCCGACGGCGAACGCGAACTCGTGATCACCTCCAGCAGCAGTGATGCTGAGGGTTACCGGGAAGTCTGGCTGATCTCCCCCGACATCACCTCCATGGTGAGCCTGGGCGAGATGGACGGCACCGAGGCACGGCTCAAGATTCCGGATGGTCTCGACCTGAGCGCCTACCCGATTGTGGACATCTCCGATGAACCTCTGGACGGCAACCCGGAGCATTCCGGCAAGTCGATCCTGCGCGGCCAGCTCGAGCTTTGACCTGGGCTGCAGACTTCTGGGACAGGGTCACTGCGGGATTCTTCCGGGCTGAAGGGCTCCAGGCGCAGCCTTGGCTGCTGGCCGCCGTCGTCGTCGTTGCCGTGCTGCTTTCGGTCCCCGCACGGACCTGGCGCTGGTTCGGGCTTTATGTCACTTTTGTCCACGAACTCGGCCACGCGTTTGCCGCACTGACCGCCGGCCACCGGATTGCGGGCATAGAGCTGCGGTTCGATCATTCCGGCCAGATGCGAAGCCTTGGCCGGAGCGGGTTTGGGGCCGTGTGGTCCGGGTTCTGGGGCTATCCCGTTCCCGCGCTGACAGGCTTGGTCTTGATCTGGGCTGCTCAGGCGGGCTGGGCGCCTGCCGCTCTTTCTGTCGGAGTGCTGGTCCTGCTGGCGGCGCTGGTCTTTATCCGCAATCTTCAGGGCGCTGCGATAGCGCTGGGATGTGCCGGTGCGGCGGTGCTTCTGCTCTGGTTCGTTCCGGCTGCCTTCGCCTCGTTCGCCATTGCGTCTTTGGGAATCGCGCTTATCGTTGGTGCGGTGCGCGACTGGCTGAATGTACTCAGTGTTCATACCCGGAGGCGCAGCGCCCTGCAGTCATCAGACGCCTGGATCCTGGCCCAGCGCACGAAGGTACCCTCCGGCGTCTGGCTGGTGCTGTTCGCCTTGGTCATTTACAGCAGTGCTGCCGCCGCGGCATGGCTGTTGTATTCGGTCTCGGGTTTGCCCGCGGTGGCGGGGCTGGGTTCCTAGTCCTGGGCGGTGCTGTGCATGTAGTCCTGCAGCCCTCACCCCGGGTGCGCGTCCCGGTCCGATGGTTCCCGTAACCGTCGGCTCCGTATCCGCAAAAAGCGGGTAAATCACCCGTAATTCGTGGTTCTGAAAAGGGCTGGTTATGGCCTCGAAATGTCAGAGGCGGCTGAAAGAGTTGGGGTATGAACCGCTCCTCGGGCACACCTTTTTCCCGGTCAGCTGAGTTTTCCCGGTCAGCTGACCGGGAACGGAGCGCCGTGTTCTGTGCCGATCCGGCGCATGTGGATGACACCGCGGTGACGTCGCTGCCGGAGGGGTTAGCTGGCAGGTTGTCGTTCGGTGGTGCCGAGTCTCTGGGCTACGGGGAGACTGTTTCTGCTTTACAGCGCCTTGGCATGCTGATCTCCTGGGCGCAGGCACAGCAGGCACATGTTGCAGCACGGTTGGAGGTGCTTTTTGCCCGGGACATTGCCGATGCATCGGGCCGTGAAGAACCTGCCCTTGCCCTGAGTCTCGCGGCTGCTGAAGCGTCAACTGTCCTGAACATTCCGCACATGACGGCGATGCAGCTGATCAGTGAATCCTCCCGGCTGTGTGCTGATGCTCCGGAGACCCTTGCCCGCTTGGCTGAGGGAAAGATCGGTCTCCAGCATGCCCGGATCATCCTCGAAGAGACCCACAACCTCCCCACGGAGGTCCTTGAGGTTCCGGATACGGAAGTGCGCGACGATGGCCGGGCTGAGGCAGGCACCGCCGCAAAGCACTCTGCCGGGGATCCGGGTCAGCTGGATCTCGGGCTCGATGGAGAACGGTGATGGCGCCGAGGACGGAGCTGGTGACGGAGGTGAGGCCGGATGTGAGGGTGGAGGACCGGGACCGGCTGACAACGGGGCAGCGTCGGCAGGCGGAGCCGGAACCGATGATGTCCTGGCCGGTGCCGAGGTGCTCAGTGTTCGTGGCGCGTTCGAGCGTGATCTGCTCACGGAGGCGGAGGGCAGGACTGCTGCGGGGTTTGGCCGCCGTGCCCGCAGACTTCGGGAGTCCCGGTTTCCGGATCTGATTCCGGTCCGTCACCGGCAGGCGAAGGACAAACGCAGAGTGTACCTCCAGCCGCTGCCTGACGGTATGTCCTGCCTCAGTGCGATCATCGCTGCTGAGAAGGGCCAGGCCATGTTCGCTGCCCTCACCGGTGCAGCCAAAGCCGGCAAACATGCCGGAGACCCCCGCACTATCGACCAGCTCCGCGCCGACACTCTTACCGCCCTCCTCCTCGAAGGCGAACCCACCACGGACACCGCAAACGATACTGGTACAGCCGGACAAAAAACCACCGACCGCAAAGCCGCTGCGAACAGGGAATCGAAGCGTCCGCGGCGGGCGGAACGGCACCGCAACCAGAACCGGTCACAGGTCCGCACCGAGGTCATGGTCCTGATCAACGCTGACACCCTCGCCGGCATCGACGAGAACCCCGCTGAACTCAACGGCTACGGACCCATCAGCCCAGATGCAGCACGGGCCATGATCCTCGAGGCACTGCACTGGACACCCCTGCTCCAAGACCCCAGCACCGGTGAAATCCTGAACGTCGGACGAACACGCCGGATCCCCGCCGGACTCAAACGCTGGCTCCAAGCACGGGACGGAACCTGCAGATTCCCCGGCTGCTCAGTAACCGTCACCCACGCGGAGATCGACCACACCAAACCCTTCTTCCACGGCGGACCAACCGACCACACGAACCTGGAACACCTCTGCCCCAAACACCACCGCTTCAAAACCCTCGGCCACTGGAAAGCACGCCAACCACAGCCCGGAACCATCGAATGGGACTCACCCACCGGGCGCACTTATAGAACAAAATCGGCCTTGGAATACCTCCCAGGCCGAATAGGGTCGCGGCCTTCAACCCGCTCCGGGAAGGACGCCCAGGCGGAGGATGACCCACCGCCATTCTAGTAAGCAGGTGGGCCTGAAAGCCGGAGAGGTGTGCAGGACTGTACGCGGACCTCCCCGCAGGCACCGATAGAAAAAGCCAGCCCACCCGATCAGTGGAACCGCAGCACCGCCAAGCTGCTAGCGCGCGTCCGCGGAGTGACCGTCCACGGAGTGTCCGTCCACGGACTCATGAGCCAGGTTCGCGTGCGCATCCGGCTCAGCCGGAGGAAGCGGGAAAGACACACGCAGCTCCAGACGGTGCTGACCGTCTTCAGTCTGCGAAAAGATGGCTTTGCCGGAGATACCGGCAAGACCGCCGGTACCGGAACCGGGAATGATATGGCCGGATGAGGCCGTGGCCTCCCCTTCGGCAAGACCCCAGTGCTGGATAATCATGGTGCCTTCACGACCCTCGACACTGCCGGCAAAAACATCGCTGCCCACATACCCGGCGCCAGTCGCGTTCCCCGCCAAAAGCAGGTCGGAGACGCTGGTACCTGTAATGGGCCCTTCGAAGATCTTCACCGCCCGCACCGTGGACAGTTCGCTGTTGGTTCCCTCTACTACATAAGGAGTTGGTTCCCAGGAGGAAACTTCAAAATCCGCAGTGATCGAGTGCTCTGTTCCGTCGCCCATGCCTACAGTATTCCGTGTTCGGCGACCGATTGCATGCCGGACTTGCGCCGCAGGTACCCTTGTCGCTGGGGTGCGGCGGCCTGCGCACCCGAAAACCCGCTGCTAAGGAGTGCCACCCCGCATGTCGTCCACACCGGTTGCCGCCGAACCCAGCTACATGCGACCCAGGGTCCTGTGGCTGACATTTGCAGGGGTACATCTTCTCTTTTTCGGACTGCTGTCCCCCCTGATCTTCACCGGTGAGGTACTCAGCGACATCCAGTTCTACCGCCAGTGGGCATTCGAAGGCCTGCAGGACGGACAGTGGCAGGGCATCACCACGGACTGGGTCTATCCCATCGGTGCACTGGCACCCATGCTGCTGGCCGCGGTCTTTGGGTATGGGCCCTACCAGTTCGCCTGGTTCCTGATCTTCACGGGACTCAACGCCGCAGCCCTGGCTGTCCTCACGCGCGAAAAGACCCGCCAGCGCTGCATTGCGGCCTACTGGTGGATGGGCATTACGGCACTGCTCGGTCCGGTTGCCGTCGGACGCATTGACGGACTCACCGTACCGCTGGTGATCATCGGGCTGCTGTGGCTGGCCAACCGCCCCGTAATCGCTTCGCTGCTGCTGTCCGCAGCCACCTGGATCAAGGTCTGGCCCGCAGCGGTCATCCTCGCGGTCCTGGCCGTTTCCAAACGCCGCCTCACGCTCCTGGTCACAGGCGCTGCCTTCTCGGCCGCCGTCGCCCTCCTGGTTACAGCCGCAGGAGGGGTGCGGCACCTGCTGAGCTTCGTGGGCGCTCAGGGCGACCGCGGAATGCAGCTCGAAGCACCGTTCACTACACCCGGACTCTGGCAGGCCATCCTGGGCCGGTCCGATGCACACATCTTCGAAGACACGGTGATCAATACGCGCGAGGTGCGCGGAGCCCTGGGTGAACCGGTGGCCGCGCTGATGACACCGCTGCTGGCGGTAGCCGCAGTCGCCGTCGTCGTGCTGCTGCTCTGGGCACTGCGCCGCGGTGCCGACGCCGGCGCGCTCCTGGCCGCCGGATCGCTGGCCCTTGTCTCTGCCTTCATCGTGTTCAACAAGGTCGGCTCGCCGCAATTTATGCTGTGGCTCGGCGCAGTGGTTGCCGTCGGAGTGGCCTGGGAAGGACGTGCCTGGCGCGTACCTGCGGCCATGATGGTCGCCGTCGCCGCCCTGACCACTCTGGTCTACCCGATGTTCTACGAAGCCCTGTACAACGACCTGAACATCGGCGTTGCCCTGCTGCTGACCGTGCGAAACCTGCTCCTTATGGCGCTGCTGGCCTGGTCCCTTGGCAAGATCACGGCCCTGGCCCGGGCCGGACGCCTCAGCGAATCCGAAGTTCGCCCGGAGCCGGCTCCGTAAGCTTCTTGCGGAAGAGCACCTTGGTCTTCGGATCAAGGAAGATCAGGTAGAGAGCGAAGGCGACGGCGGTGACCGCGGCGATCTGCCGGGCGGCGCTGAGGCTGAACTCGAAGTACGGCCAAATATCCAGCTGGTCGCTGATTGCGTAAACCATAAAGAAGGACACGAACAGGTAGAGCGTCTTTACCTGCCAGTCGTTGCGGATGCCGGTGACGGCGAACAGCGGAATCAGCCACACCACGTACCAGGACTGGATCATGGGCGCCAGCATGACGATCGCTGCGAAAGCCAGTGCCAGGCGCCGTACCAGGCGTGAGTAGTCCCCCACGAACATCAGCCACGCCACAACCGCGAGGGAAGCCAGCCGGCCTAGCGTGTGGACGATGTCGGCGAAGGACCAGCCGGGCAGTCCGAGCGAATTGCCCAGCGTAGCCACGACCAGCCCCAGGAAGCCCACCGGGGCGTACCAGATCCAGACACTGCCGGGAGTGCTCAGCGCGCCTACCCAGCCGAAGCCGAGGCCATTGACGACGCCAAGGATGGCCAGCAGGCCAAGCGAAATGGCAGCGGTCATAAACCAGTACAGGAACTTCCGCGGCCAGGACGCTCCCTTGCCCGCCCACATCAGGGCGATAAAGGGCAGGAAAATCAGTGTGATGGGCTTGATGCCCACGGACAGGGTAACCAGCACGATGCCCAGGACACCGCGTTTGGTGGCTGCGTAGTACAGGCCTGCCAGAGCCAGTCCGATCATCAGCGCATCATTGTGGATACTGGCAATGAAGTTGGTGAGGAACAGCGGATTCGCGGCGGTGAGCCAGAGCGCCCGGTTGGGGTTGATCCCGTGCAATTCGGCGAGCTTGGGCACGTAGTAGATGCACATCGCCACACCGATGAGGGCGATCAGGCGGAAGAGCAGGATCGAGAACTCGGTCTGGCCGCCGGTAATCCGCACCACGATTTCCTCCAGCCAGAGGAAGATGGGTCCGTACGGAGTGGGACTCTGCGCCCAGAGGTCGTCCGCTCCCAGCTGGAGGTAGTTGGAAATCTGGGAATAACCGTCCTTGTACGGATTAAGTCCGCTGACCATCACCAGGCCCTGCGCAATATAGGCGAAGACATCGCGGCTGAACAGCGGCAGCGTAAGGCACATCGGCCCGCCCCAGGCAAGGATCGCCTTGAGCACATATGGACGGGACTGCGGTCCCCAGTCCCCGATCCGCTGTCCGAAGCGGAGCCAGGAACGGACCAGCAGCATGCCGCCGACGGCAAGGAGGAAGACTGAGATCACCGCGCCGACGGGCTCGAACCTCAGCCACATAATGAACTCGATACGCCGCAGTTCGGTGGAGGACAACGAGAGCCAGCCGACCCCAAGGGATCCGGCAAGCATCATCATGGAGCCGACGAAACCATGGATGATCGCAACGTTCGGGTTGTCGGTTTTCGTGCTCTCCTGGTCGGGAGACGAAGGCTCGGTCGCAGGGACCTGGGCGGTCATCGTTGGTCGTTCCAATCTCTGGTTCGTGCGGCGGTCCCAGCGAACGGGCACCAGGTTCGAAAGCAAGTGCCTCCATGGGCATGCGCAGTGCACACCCTCAGCGAATCCGCCCAGTGCAACTGCCCGTCATCGGGTCCGGCTTGGGCGGGTTCGTCAGGCCAAATATTAGCATCGAGACATGGGCGCACCTCGGGACCCGGCGGCGCGCTGCACCGGCTCTGCGGTGCGGCTCACATAGACTGGAGCGGTTGGGTCGGACGAGGCAAGGCGGTATGGGCTGTGGGGCGCCACCGGGCAGAACCAAAAGGCAGGCGGCGCGGCCAGCGCGCCGAAAAGCGGACGGCAGGTTCGCCGCGCAGCTCGGAGCTGCTGGGCTGGGGCATTTTCATCTCAGGCACCACCGCGGCTTGCCTGCTGTGGGCCGAGGTAACCGTTTCCATGGCGGCCGGCTTCTCTGGGCTGCTCCTGGCGGCTTTCACTGCCGCCTGGTATGCGTCGAGGGGCACTGCACCGCAGCCGCACACTACGCCCGCCGCCAATGAGCTGAAATTCCCCAAAACACCGGAAGCCTTCAAAGCAGCCGAGCCCGCCAAGACCCCGGTCGACGCAAAAAAGGTCCCGGACAGCCCGCTGCCGGCCGTTCCGCTGGCACCCGGCGCGGCCAGGGATTTCCTCAGCACTCCGGTTCCCGGCCCCTCCGGACAGGCGAGCCGCTGGACCCGCACCTTCGGACCTCCGGATACCGGGTCGCTGCCGCTGCAGCCGTATGTGCCTGGTTCACACCAGCCGGTAAAGACCGCAGATTCCGAACAGCATGACCGGCGGCAGCGGAGTCACTCCAGCCTGTAGAGCCGACGGTGCTGCGCGTGTGCGGGGTACATTTGTCTCGTGCCAATAACTAACGAACGCATTGTCTGGATCGATTGCGAAATGACCGGGCTGGATATCAGCGCCGATGCCCTGATTGAGGTCGCGGTCCTGGTCACGGACTCAGAACTGAACATCCTCGGTGACGGCGTCGACGTCGTCATCAAGCCCGACGACGCCGCCCTGGAGCAGATGGGCGACTTCGTCCGTCAGATGCACACCACGTCCAAGCTTCTCGATGAGCTTCCCGGCGGCATGACCCTGGCCGAAGCCGAGGCCGAAGTGATCGAGTACATCACCAAGTGGGTGCCCGAGCCGAAGAAGGCCCAGCTGGCCGGCAATTCAGTGGGTACGGACAGAATGTTCCTGGCCCGGGACATGCCGGAAGTCATCGACTACCTGCACTACCGGATCATCGACGTCTCCACCATCAAGGAACTCGCCCGCCGCTGGTACCCGCGCGCATACTTCCAGGCGCCGGCGAAGAACGGCGGCCACCGCGCCCTGGGCGACATCCAGGACTCCATCAACGAGCTGCGCTATTACCGTGCCGCCGTCTTCGTTCCGGAGCCCGGACCCGATTCGGCGCAGGCAAAAAAGATTGCTGCGCAGATCAGCGGCACATCCGCCGGCAGTTAGCTGCATCACATTTTGGGCCCTGAGGCGCTCTTGTGTCAGAAGCAGTCCAAAAACCGTGTAAGCTTGTATCCGCTGCCTCAGATAAATGAGTTTGCAAAGACCACTCGCCTGGACTTTGGAAATGAATAAATCTGAGTGCACATGGTGGGTATAGCTCAGTTGGCAGAGCGCCTGGTTGTGGTCCAGGAGGTCGCGGGTTCAACCCCCGTTACTCACCCGGAAGAGGCTGGTTCCCAGCTTCACAAAGGCCGCCTCGGATATTTCCGGGGCGGCCTTTTACGTATCCGCTTTGACTGCCCCCTCATGGGCAGCTGCACCGCAAACGCCGGCAGGCTAGAACTAAGGAGGCGCCGCGTTGGAACGCACGCTTTTCGAGGAAGACCACGAGCTGTTCCGCGACTTGGCACGCGAGTTCAACACGCGGGAAGTTGCACCCGGGTATCCGGAGTGGGAAGCCGACCATATGATGCCGCGCCGCCTGTGGAAGGCTGCCGGCGAGCAAGGTCTGCTGGGCCTGGCCGTACCGGAGGAATTCGGCGGAGCAGGGATGCCCGACTACCGCTACCGCGTGGTCCTGGACGAGGAGTTCGCCCGGGCCAACCACCTCGCCGTGGGGCTGGCCTTCCACCTCCACGACGACATGGTCCTCCCCCACCTGCTCGCCTACGGCTCCGATGACCTGAAGGAACGCTGGCTGCCGCAGATGGTCAGCGGAGACAAGGTGACTTCCGTTGCCTGGACCGAACCGGGAGCAGGCAGTGACCTGCGCGGGATCCGCACCAAGGCAGTCCGCACCGCAGACGGCGACTGGCTGCTCAACGGCCAGAAGACCTTCATCGGCAACGGCATCAGCGGCGACGCGTCCCTGGTCCTTGCCCGGACCGACGGCGGCACCGGCCGCGGCGGCGCCCGCTCCTTCAGCATGTTCATGGTTGAGAAGACAGCTGGATACTCCACCGGCCGCCAGCTGGACAAAATGGGGCTCAAGGCCTCGGACACTGCCGAGCTGTTCTTCGATGACGTCCTCGTCCCGGCGGGGAACCTGGTGGGTGAAGAAGGCCGCGGCCTTGAGTACGCCGCCGGTCAGCTGCCGCAGGGCCGCCTGGGCATCGCCGTCGCGTCCTCGGCCGTGGCGCGGACCATCTACGAGGCCACTGCCGCCTACACCGCTGAGCGCGGCGCCTTCGGCGCCAGAATCAGCGACTTTCAGAACACCCGCTTTGAACTCGCGGACATCCTCACCGAAGTCGAAGTCACGGAGTCCTACGTGGATTCGGCAGTGCAGGCTTTCAACGCCGGATCCCTGGACGCGGTCTCGGCTGCGAAGGCCAAACTCTGGGCCAGTGAACGCGCGAAGTCCGTGACCGACCGGTGCCTGCAGCTGCACGGCGGCTACGGTTACATTCTTGAGTACCCGGTGGCCCAGGCCTTCCTGGCGGCGCGGCTGCTGACGATCTTCGGTGGAACCTCGGAGATCATGCGCGACCTCATTGGCCGCAGCATCACTTCACCCGCTCCCCAGCACGGAAAGCAGAACCCATGACCGTCCGCCCAATCGTCATCTACGGTGAACCGGTGCTGCACCGCCGGGCCGCTGAAGTTGCTGAATTCGACGACGATCTGCGCACCCTCGTCGCGGACATGTACGAAACCATGGACGTCGCGAACGGCGTGGGCCTTGCCGCGCCGCAGATTGGCGTAGGCCTGCGGATCTTCACCTTTGATTTTGCGAACGACGACGACGCACCGGACCGCGGCGTCGTCGTCAATCCGGTGCTGCTCACCTCAAAGGTGCCCGGCTCCGCGCCCGACCCGGATGAGGAAGTCGAAGGCTGCCTGTCCGTGCCCGGAGAGAACTTTCCACTCACCCGGGCGGAATGGGCAAGGATTACCGGTTTCGACGAGAACGGTGCCCCGGTCCAGTTTGAGGCGACGGGCTGGTTCGCCCGGGTGCTCCAGCACGAATACGACCACCTTGACGGCAAACTCTATGTGGACCGGCTCAATGAGCGCTGGGGACGCAAGGCGCGGAAGGTCCTCAAGGCCAACGGCTGGAACGTTCCGGGGCTGTCCTGGATGCCGGGAGTGGATCCGGATCCGTTCGGCCACTAGGGGCATACAGCTGCAGACATAACCAAAAACAAAGCGCCCCGCGCGGATTTCCGGGCGGGGCGCTTTGCTGTGCAAAGGCTGGCTTACGCGCTGGCGACCAGTTCCTCGGCCCGCGGGAAGGCAGGCGGGTTCACGTGGGCCATTTCTTCCAGCACACGGATGACCTGGCAGCTGTAGCCGTACTCGTTGTCATACCAGACGTAGAGGATGGCATTCTTGCCGTTGGAAATCGTTGCGAGGCCGTCAACAATGCCGGCGCGCTTGGAGCCGACGAAGTCCGTGGACACAACTTCCGGGGAATCGATGTAGTCGATCTGCTTGTGCAGCTCGGAGTTCAGGGAAGTCTCCCGGAGGAAGGTGTTCAGTTCTTCCTTGGTGGTCTCGGTCTCAAGGTTCACGTTCAGGATCGCCATTGAAACATCCGGGGTGGGAACGCGGATCGCGTTGCCGCTGAGCTTGCCCGCCAGCTCCGGCAGTGCCTTGGCAACAGCCTTGGCAGCACCGGTCTCGGTGATGACCATGTTCAGCGCAGCCGAGCGCCCGCGGCGGTCACCCTTGTGGAAGTTGTCGATCAGGTTCTGGTCATTGGTGAAGGAGTGGACCGTCTCCACGTGTCCGTTCACGATCCCGAACTTGTCATTGAGGACCTTCAGCACCGGCGTGATGGCGTTCGTGGTGCAGGACGCGGCAGAGAGGATCTTGTCCTCATCGGTGATCGCCTGGTGGTTGATGCCGTGCACGATGTTCTTCAGGTCACCCTTGCCCGGAGCCGTGAGCAGAACCCGGGAAACGCCCTTGGCGCTCAGGTGCTGGGACAGTCCGTCTTCATCGCGCCAGCGGCCGGTGTTGTCCACCACAACAGCGTTCTTGATGCCGTAGGCGGTGTAGTCCACGGTGGCCGGATCATTGGAGTAGATGACCTGGATCAGCGTGCCGTTGGCCAGGATGGTGTTGTTCTCTTCATCAACGGTGATGGTGCCGGGGAACGCTCCGTGGACCGAGTCGCGGCGCAGCAGGCTGGCGCGCTTCACCAGATCATTCTCGGCGCCCTTGCGCACGACGATGGCGCGCAGGCGCAGACCCTGTCCGCCGCCTTCGTGGTCGATGAGGATGCGTGCCAGCAGGCGGCCGATCCGGCCGAAGCCGTACAGCACCACATCGGTGCTGGTGCGCTCGTCAGCGCCGTGCTTGCCGGCGACGTCGGCAAGTTCAGATCGCAGGAACTCCACCAGGGGTGCCCCGTTGCCTTCGCGCTGGTACTTGGCGTTCATCCGGGCAAGGTCCACGGAAGCGGCGCCGAGCTCGAGTTCGGTGAGGGCCTTCAGGATCGGCAGGGTCTCGGACACCGGCAGCTCGACGTCGTCAATCTGGCGGGCGAAGCGGTGCGCCTTCAGAATGTCGATCACGGAGCGGTTAACCAGCGGGCGGCCGTGAACCGAGGTGACAACGCTGTTCTCCCGGTAGAGGCGGCCAATGAGCGGGATCATGGCTTCTGCCATCGCCTCCCGGTCCATCCACGCATCCAGGCAGGTTTCGGACTTCTGGCTCAAAGATCTTCACATCCTTTATCTCAGCCGGCACTGCTTTGTGACCGGTTGGTAAGTCCTCCGGCGCAGGGCCGGAGCAAGCCCGCATGGGCCGGGTCTTTGTACTCCGCGGCGAATGGCGCGGCCGCGGACCACTTCTAAGTGTATTAGGCCACAGTCAAAGCTCCGGACGGGGATACGAGATGTTCGTCACAGCCCGGCTTTAGCGGGCGGACTGCTCTTCCTGGGCCGCGGACTCCGGGTTGCCGCCGGCCTCCGGCGCGGGCGCGGCAGTGGCCGGGCCGGAGGCAGCCGGCACGGAAGCGGCAGGGGCCTGCTCCAGGTCCTCGAGATGCTGCACCCCGCGCAGCGGTCCGCGGGATGCAACAATCGGTGCCAGGACAGCGATGATGATGCCCACCACGATTCCGCCGCGGACTCCGATGGTGGTGGCAAGGACCCCTGCAACCAGGGAAGCAACCGCCAGCATGCCCCAGCTGACCATTCTGGTAGCTGAGCCCAGCCTGCCCATCATGTCCGGCGGGCAGACCCGCTGGCGGAAACTCGTGGAAACTACGATGTTCATGGAAATGGCGAGGCCGGTCAGGAACATCCCGAAGAACCCGGGCAGCATCCCCCAGCCCGGAGTCATCAGCAGCAGTGCCGCGTAGCCCGCCACTGCCGGAAACATTGAGAACCGCCACACCACACCGGAACCAAACCGGTCCGCCAGCCGCTTTACGCTGAGGCCGCCAAGGGTTCCGCCGACGGCCGTGGCAGCCATC
Organism: Arthrobacter sp. NPDC055585; assembly: GCF_053619115.1. NCBI lineage: Bacteria > Bacillati > Actinomycetota > Actinomycetes > Micrococcales > Micrococcaceae > Arthrobacter > Arthrobacter sp. NPDC055585. The sequence goes on along the minus strand of NZ_JBSHIT010000010.1, from coordinate 109,871 downwards.
AGGAATCCCAGCCAGGTGCCGTTCTCCCCCAGCGTCCGCACCACCAGCAGGACGATAAGTGACACTACGATGTTCCCGCCGAGGTTCCAGAGCGCACCGACCAGCAGCAGCACCCGCAGCGGCGTGGTGCTGAGCGAGTAGCGCAGCCCCGACTTCATCTCGCGCCAGATATGCCGTTTCTCAGAGCTGACCGGGACGGTTTCCTTCACCTTGAGTCCCAGGATGGCAATGAAGGAGGCTACCGAGGCGGCCAGCTGGACCAGCAGTGAGTTCGAGGCTCCCACAGCCTGGGTCATCCAGCCGCCCAGCCCCCTGCCAACGGCATCGGCGGAGGCACCGGAACCGGTCATGAGCCCATTGCCCTCAACCAGTTCGTCCTTGGTTACCGCGCGCGGAATCAGCGCAGCTTCCGCAAGCGTGAAATAGACCGCGGCCAGTCCGGCCAGGAAAGAGACGATGAACAGCTGGGCCGTGGTGAGCACACCGAGCCAGTACGCAACCGGGAGGGTGGCAAGCAGCAGGATCCGGGCCACCAGGGATACCAGGATCACCGGACGACGCCGGCGGCGGTCCACCATCACCCCCACAGGAAGTCCGAAGAGCAGCCAGGGCAGGAAAACCATCCCGGAGAGCGCTGCGACGGCAAAGTCGCTGGCCCCCAGCTCCACGGCCGCGATGACCGGCAGGACCACTGCAGTGACGGATCCGCCAAGGATACCCATGGTCGAGGAAACCCACAGTGCCCGGAAGTTGGCGTTGCGCACCACAAGGTGTCTCCCGGGCGCGGATTGCGTGATCATCGACACAGAATAGCCGAGCTGCATGCAGATGCATGGCGGGCCGTACCGGTGAAAATAAGTCAGCCAAAATTCCCGCTGATCACCGTTGTGTCCTTGTACGCAGGCCCTCGGGTATACATAATGCCCAGAGCTGGCCACGGTGCTTTAGCGGGACGGGCTGGCCGATAAGCCGGGTTTTGTACCTGCCGGCCGTTGCCGGCACTGCAGGCGGCAATCATCCATCTCCGGAAACCGTTGCCGGTTCCCTCCAGCGGCCTACCCGGATGCTCGGGCGGGCAGCCCTCAATCGCACCCTGTATGGCCTTGCTCCGAGTGGGGTTTACCTAGCTGCCCCGGTCACCCGGGGCACTGGTGGTCTCTTACACCACCGTTTCACCCTTACCCGCGAATAAACGCGGGCGGTCTCTTCTCTGTGGCACTGGCCTGCGGGTTTCCCCGAGTGGGCGTTACCCACCACCCTGCCCTGCGGAGCCCGGACTTTCCTCGGCAGGTCCGGTCCGAAAACCGTCCTGACGCGATTGCCTGGCCAACCCGTCCCGCGGTCAATGCTACCTTCCGCAGGACCTTACGATTAATTGGTGCTGATCCTCCTGCCGCCCTCCGAGGGCAAGACCCGCCCGGAAACGGGCCCCACGCTGAACCCCGATGCGCTGCATTTCCCCGAACTTGCCAGTGCGCGCAAGGAAGTGCTCGCCGCACTGATGGAAGTCAGCGCGGCTGACGATGCGCACGATGTACTGGGAGTCGGGGCGTCCCTGGCCGCCGAGGTACAGCGGAACACGGTTCTCGAAAACGAGCCCTGCGCCCCCGCCCACCGGATCTACTCCGGCGTGCTTTACGATGCCCTGGGCTACGCAGCGCTCACCCCAGCCCAGCAGGCTGCTGCGGATGAAGCTGTCATCGTGGTTTCCGCGCTCTGGGGTGCTATCGGCTTTGGAGACGTTATCCCGGCCTACCGGCTGTCAATGGGGACCAAGCTCCCGGGCTGCGGGCGGCTGGCAGCGTTCTGGAAGGCCGCCCTCAGCGAACCGCTGGGAAGGCACGCCGAAGGCCGCCTGGTAGTCGACTGCCGGTCCAGTACCTACGCCGCCGCCTGGCAGCCCGCACCGCAGGCCACGGCCGCTGTGAACGTGTTCCAGCTGCGGGGCGGAGAACGCAAGGTGGTCTCCCACTTCGCCAAGCACACCCGCGGCGAGCTGGCACGGCACCTGCTCACCCGAGAGGGTCCGGCCCCGGCCACAGTGGAGGACCTGCGCAGCGCCGCTGCTGAAAAGTGGGAGGCGGAGCTGGTGCCCCCGGCCGGGCGCAAGCCATACCAGCTCAACCTGATCCTGCCCGAGGACCAGTAGGAAGAACCGGCAGGCTAAGCGCGGCCTAGCTGCGGTCCGCTACCAGTTCCACTTCGAATCCGTCTTCATTTTCAAGGTACGCGGCGTAGTGTTCCGCTCCCCCGGCGTGCGGATGCCTGTCCGGGAACATCAGCTTCCAGCCGTGGCTGGAAGCACGCCGTACCAGCAGGTCCACCTCAGCAGGCGTCCCGGCACCGAAGGCCAGGTGGTTGAGCCCCGGGCGCAGCCGTTCGTGGTCTGTGGAAACAACGTCGGATCCGGCCTCAATCACAATGTAACCGGCCGTGCCCATCCAGCTGCCGCCGGTGGGCCAGGTGTCCCTGCGGACAAAACCGAGGCGCTCCAGCAGCCAGCCAAGGCTGGCTTCGGCACGCGGGAAGTCCCGCACCCAGAGTTCAAGGTGGTGCAGCCGTCCCGTGGGCGCGGCTTCCGCGGGAGCGGGTTCCGGTACCGCTTCTGCCGCGGCAGCCAGCTTCCGTCCCTTCCACGGCACTCCGGCGATGCCGGCGTCCATGGCTTCGTTGGAGAGCCGGTCTGCGTCCTTATTAATCTCCCGCGGGATCCACTGGTACTTCACCCGGTGCGGGTCAACGACGGAGCGGGCTTTGCGCGCCAGGCGCTGCATGTCCTCGTGCTTGATCTTCCAGCGGCCGCTCATCTGCTCAACGACCAGCTTTGAGTCCATCTTCGCCAGGATCCAGGCGTCGGGGTCGATCTCGTTGGCCAGCTCCAGGGCTGCGATGAGTCCGGAATACTCCGCGACGTTGTTGGACACGATGCCCAGGTACTCGGCCTTTTCAACCAGGATGGTGTTGGTCTCGGGGTCCCGCACCAGTGCGCCATAGCCGGCGTGGCCGGGGTTGCCGCGGGAGCCGCCGTCGGCTTCGACAATCAGGGTCCGCCGGGCACGGGACGGCGAGGCGGACACTTCAGTATCCGTTGGGTCGAACAGGGTCACCGCTTAGCTGCCCCATTCCGAGGAACGGACCAGGATGCAGCCGGAATCCGGGCAGAAAACAATGTCATCTGGGGCTGCCTTGCGGATGTCCGCAAGGTCGCCGGGGCTCAGCTGCATACCCGAGCCTTCAGAGGTGCCGTGGAAGAGCCGGGCCGCGCCGATTCCGTGGCGGGCCAGGGTGCGTTCGTAAACAGCGAGCAGATCGGGGGCAAAACGTCCGGCGAGCTCTGTGCGCTGACGCTGGGTTTCGGCGCGCTCGGCTTCAATGTCAGCCAGCTCGGCGTCGCGCTTGGACTCCAGGTCTGCCAGTTCAGCCTCGGCTGACGCGGCTTCTGCGCGGCGCTCGGCCTCAATTCCGCGGACAGATTCCAGGCGCTCCATCACTTCAAGCTCGGTGTCCTCCAGATCGGACCGGCGGCGGCTGAGTGATTCGATCTCACTCTGCAGGGCGGTCAGTTCCTTGGAACCGCCGGTTCCGCTGTCCAGGTGCTTCTGGTCCCGCTCCAGGCGGGCGGTAACCGAGGCGACGTCTGCTTCGGCGCGGGCAAGCTCACGCTCAATGTCGGCGCTCTGGGTGGCTGCGGCACCCAGTGCCGAGCGTGCAGCTGCAGCCTTGGCGGCGAGGGCCTGAAGGTCGGGGTTTTCCCGGACGCTGCGGGCCCGCGAATCCAGCTGCCTCATCTTCGAATCCAACGCCTGCAGGTCGAGCAGCCGGAGCTGCTCTGCCGATGATGCTTTTGCCACCAAATACCTCCACATAATCCGCTTGCCTGACTGGTGCGGCTCTCCTAGCCTATGCCACCGGCGGGCACCGGCCGCTAGCCCGGAGTGAGGACAAAGTCCCAGGGATCGGTGTTGCGGGTACTGACCCGGATCTCAACGCTGAATCCCTGGTCTGCAAGCACGTTCTCCAGCGCACCCGCGGCCGGGGTCAGCCATAGCCATTCGCTGCCGAAGTGGGACACATCTATCAGGTAGGGCCGGCCGTTCACAGCTGCCTCGCGTGCCTCCGACGCCGGGTGGTGGCGCAGGTCTGCGGTCACATAGACATCCGCGTGCTGCTCCCGCACGGCACCGAAGAGGCTGTCCCCCGCACCCCCGCACACGGCAACGCGCCGGACAAGTCCCTGCGGTTCCCCTGCCACCCGGACTCCGCCGGCCACAGCGGGCATGATGCTGAAGACCAGCTCCGCGAACTCAGCCAGCGTGGTGACCTCGGGAAGGTCCCCCACCCGGCCGATGCCTTCCTCGGGAAGCCCGTTGGCGGCAGGTGCCAGCGGAACCGTGTCCACCAGACCAAAGGCATCAGCCAGTACGTCGGATACTCCGCCCACGGCGCTGTCCCCGTTGGTGTGGGCAGTCAGCAGCGCGCAGCCGCCTTCGATCAGCCGGTGCACGGCGTCGCCCTTGAATCCGGTGCCGGCCACGGAGTGCACCGGCTTCAGCAGCAGGGGGTGGTGGGTGATGAGCAGATCCGCTCCCCATTCCAGTGCTTCGTCAATGACTTCGCGGGTGGGATCGACGGCGAAGAGAATCCGCTGCACGCTTCGCTCAGGCCGCCCGGCAACCAGGCCGACGGCGTCCCAGTCCTCTGCCAGGGACTCGGGCCAGAGCTCCTCAACAGCCAGAAGGACGTCTCCGAGCCGGGGCTGCGCTGCCTCCTGGCCGGTTTCAGTCCGGGCCTCCTCGGCCCGTTCCTCGCCGCTTCCCTCGGTGTCACCGTTGCGTGGGGTTTCCATAGCTAATAGTTCTACCCCACGCGCACGACTGCCGGGTAAGGGAACACGGCGCCGCTCCCCGGCAGGATTCGCAGATCAGAAGCCGGACGGGGAATCTTTGCGGCCGGCGCAGGCTTATACATTGGCATGAAGACCTATGTTCTTGGCGGAGGCTGCTTTTGGTGCCTTGACGCCATCTACCAGAAGACCCGCGGCGTGAAGAGCGTCGTGTCCGGCTATACAGGCGGATTCACCGCCCATCCGGATTATGAGAGCGTGTGTTCCGGCGTGACCGGACATGCCGAGGTCGTTGAAGTGACCTTTGACGAGGACGTTATCCCCGCAGAGGTCATCCTGGACATGTTCTTTATCTCCCACGATCCGACCACCCTGAACCGCCAGGGCTACGACGTCGGCACCCAGTACCGCTCTTCGATGTTCTACCGGACCGAGGAGGAGCGCGAGGAGATGGAGAAGGCCCGCGAACGTGCCCAGGCACTGTGGAGCGATCCCATTGTGACGGAAATTACCCGGCTGCCCGTTTTTCACCGGGCAGAGGAGTACCACCAGGATTTCTACGCCAAGCATCCCGAACAGGGCTACTGCCAGGTGATCATCAATCCGAAGCTGGCCAAGGCCCGGAAATATTACGCCGAATGGCTTGACAACTGATCCTATGAATGCCTGCAGATACGCTTGAAGCAACAAGCGTTCCGCATCCGGTTCACAGGCTTCGACGAACAGAGGACAAACAACATGGCACGAATTTACGACGACGTCACCCAGCTGGTCGGCGGTACACCGCTGGTTCGCCTGAACCGCCTCACCGAGGGCCTGCCCGGCGACGTGGCAGTCAAGCTTGAGTTCTACAACCCCGCCAACTCGGTCAAGGACCGCATTGGTGTGGCAATCGTCGACGCCGCAGAAAAGGCAGGCGCCCTGCGCCCCGGCGGCACGATCGTGGAAGGCACGTCCGGAAACACCGGAATCGCCCTGGCCATGGTGGGCGCAGCACGCGGCTACAAGGTGATCCTCACCATGCCCGAAACCATGTCCACTGAGCGCCGGGTCATGCTCCGCGCCTTTGGCGCCGAGATCGTGCTGACTCCCGGAGCCGACGGCATGCGCGGCGCCGTGGAGAAGGCCAAGGAAATCGTGGCTACCACGGACAACGCCATCTGGGCACAGCAGTTCGCAAACGCTGCCAACGCGCAGATCCACCGCACGACCACGGCTGAGGAAATCTGGGCCGACACCGACGGCCAGGTGGACATCTTCGTAGCAGGCGTGGGCACCGGCGGCACCGTGACCGGCGTCGGCCAGGTCCTGAAGGAACGCAAGCCCGGTGTACAGATTGTTGCCGTGGAGCCCAAGGATTCGGCCATCCTCAATGGCGGATCCCCGGGCCCGCACAAGATCCAGGGCATCGGCGCCAACTTCATCCCCGAAATCCTGGACACGGAGATTTACGACGAGGTCTTCGACGCCTCGATTGAGGACTCCGTTGCTACCGCCCGTGCACTGGGTACCCAGGAAGGCATTCTGGGCGGCATTTCCTCCGGTGCGATCGTCTGGGCGGCACTGGAACTCGCCAAGCGGCCGGAAAACGCCGGTAAGCTGATCGTGGCCGTTGTCTGTGACTTCGGAGAACGCTACATCTCCACCGTTCTCTACGACGACATCCGCGGCTAGCCAGCCCCGCCTGCGACGGCGGGTACCCCAAAGCAGAAAGTCACCCGTGAGTTTCCTGTCCCGCCTGCGCGAAGACCTCGCCGCCGCCGCGTCCCATGACCCGGCGGCGCGCGGCTCCTTCGAGAACCTCATTGTCTACTCCGGTCTGCATGCCATCTGGGTGCACCGCCTGACCCACAAGATGTGGGCCAACCCGGCACTGCGTTTCCCGGCACGGGTGCTCTCGCAGTTCGCGCGCTTCGCTACCGGCATCGAGATCCATCCCGGCGCCACCATTGGCCGCAGATTCTTCATCGACCACGGCATGGGTGTGGTCATCGGGGAAACAGCGGAAATCGGCGACGACGTCATGCTCTACCACGGTGTGACCCTGGGCGGACGGTCCCTGGCCAGGGTCAAGCGGCACCCCACCCTGTGCAACGGCGTCACGGTAGGTGCGGGTGCGAAGGTTCTGGGCCCGGTTACCATCGGCGCCAACAGCGCCGTGGGAGCCAACGCCGTCGTGGTTAAGGATGCACCTGCCGACTCGATCATTACCGGCATTCCGGCGACCTGGCGCCACCGTGATGCCAAGATGAACCAGCCTGCCGTTGACCCGGCGGAGTACGTGGATCCCGCGATCTACATCTAAGTCCACACAGAGACAAAAGGCCGGCTGCTCCCGGGAATGAACCGAAGGGAGCAGCCGGCCTTTTCTGTGCCGGTGGCTAGTGTGTGTCCACGGCCTCGACTTCAGTGTGGTCGCCGCTCCACAGCGTGTGGAACGTGCCCTCGGCATCGACCCGGCTGTAGGTGTGCGCACCAAAGAGGTCGCGCAGGCCCTGGGTGAGGGCGGCAGGAAGGCGCTTTCGGCGCAGCCCGTCATAGTAGGCCAGCGAGGAGGAGAAGACGGGAACCGGAATCCCCAGCTGCACGGCAACGGAAACAACGCGGCGCCAGGCCGGCAGTGCCTGGGCAATGGACTCGGCGAAGGCCGGGGCCAGCAGCAGGTTGGCCGGAGCCTTCCCGTCCGCGTACGCCTTCATGATGTCATCGAGCAGTTCGGCGCGGATGATGCAGCCGGCACGCCACAGTGAGGCAATCTCATCCAGCTTCAGGTCCCAGCCGTAGGTCTTTGCTGCGCCGGTGAGCATGTCCATGCCCTGGGCGTAGCTGACCAGCTTGGAGGCGTACAGGGCCTGCCGGACATCCTCGACGAAGGTGTCGGGGAGCTCGACGGCGATTTCCTCGCCGGCCAGGATGCCCTGGGCTTCCTCACGCTGGCCGCGCTGGGAAGAGAGTGCGCGGGCAAAGACGGATTCAGCGATCGCCGAGACCGGGGAGCCCAGATCCAGGCCGGAGACAACGGTCCAGCGTCCGGTCCCCTTCTGCCCGGCAGAATCCACAACGACGTCGACGAACGGCTTGCCGGTCTTCGCATCGGTGTGGGCCAGGACCTCTGCAGTGATTTCGATCAGGAAGGAGCTCAGCTGGCCCTTGTTCCACTCGGTGAAGATTTCTGCCTGATCGGCCGGTTCGATTCCCGCTGCGGAGCGCAGCAGGTCGTAGGCCTCGCCGATGACCTGCATGTCAGCGTATTCAATGCCGTTGTGGACCATCTTCACGAAGTGCCCGGCGCCGTCGGTGCCGACCCAGGTGCAGCACGGCTCACCGTTGTACTTGGCGGAGATCTTCTCGAGCATCGGGCCGAGCGAGTCGTAGGACTCCCGGGAGCCGCCGGGCATGATGGACGGACCCAGGAGTGCGCCTTCTTCACCGCCGGAAACCCCGACGCCAACAAAGTGAAGGTCCTTTTCTGCCAGCGCAGCTTCGCGTCGGCGGGTGTCCTCGTAGTGCGAGTTGCCGGCGTCGATCACGATGTCCCCGGGTTCCAGCAGCGGCACCAGCTGGTCGATGACGGAGTCCACCGGACCGCCGGCCTTGACCATGATCAGCACGCGGCGCGGCTTCTCCAGCGAATCCACCAGTTCCTGCAGCGACTCCGTCCGGATGAAGTTACCTTCGTCCCCGTGCGCGGAGAGGAGCGCGTCCGTCTTCTCCACTGACCGGTTGTGCAGGGCCACCGTGTAACCGTTCCGGGCCAGGTTCCGGGCCAGGTTCGCTCCCATGACAGCCAGTCCGGTCACGCCTATCTGTGCACTCAAGTTCACTCCAAGGATTCTTCGGGTGCCGCATTCCGCAGCACGGTCTCGGCGCACCAATGGCGCCGTCTTCAGCCTCCAGCCTATTCTCCGAACCGGGCTGCCGCCACACACGCCTCTGCGACGGCGGACACGTCCGGCTCCCGGCCGGCCTAAATGCCTTCCACGGCTTCAAGGCGCCCGGTACGCACCGCCTTCACGAAAGCCTCATAGTCTTTTTCGTTCTGGTCCGCGTACCTGGCACTGAAGTCGGCGACCGACGAGTCGAATTTCCCGCTTTTCCCCAAATAGGCGGCAATGGCCACCGGATCCCCCGAACGGGCGTGCGCCCGGGCCAGCGCCCAGCCGCACACACGCGCGTAGAGCTCCATACCGAAAGGAGTCATGCTTTCCACCACCGCTGAGCCCTTCATGTCCCTCAGCTGCCGCCAGTAGAGATAACGGTTCTCCTGCATTCCGGGGGTCCAGCCCAGGAAGATGTCGCTCGCCGCCTGCATCATCCGCTGGCCCTGGACCACGCGTTTGCCTGGCTGGCGGTACGCGCTCCTGGGCAAGTGGCCTTCCAGCACCGACCGGCGGGCTTCCTTGAGCTGGAGGAAAAGGGGATCTGACGCATCACGGCCCTGCAGCAGCGCAATAAAGGCACGCGTTCCCACACTGCCCACACCCACGACTTTCCGGGCAACGTCCACGATTTCGTAGCGCTCCAGCAGCTGCCGCCTGTCCTCCTGCAGGGTCTGCCGGTACGAACGGAACTGTTCGTGGACGGTTTCCTGCAGCTGGTCTGACGAGATGCCAAAGACACCGCCGAATTCCCGGGCCGGAATCAGTGCCGGCGGAGAGCTGATGATCCGGTACCGGCCCTCAACGTGCTCCGCCAGTTTAGACAAGGCCTGCAGGCTGTCCCGGGAGCGGGCTTTGCGGGCAGCTTTCTCCGCGGTCCGCCGGGCACGTTTCGCAGCCTTCTTCTGTTCCCTGCCCCTGCTGGTGTCCACGGCAACAGACAGCGCGGACATAATGTCCTGTTCGTCGAGGCCTGCGTACCAGACTTCCAGTGTGCCCATTTCGGCAAATCCGCGCATTGCCTCACGGTAGGAACGCACCGATGCCAGGGTAGCTGCCTGGACATCCGCTGGGGTGAAGGCGTTGTTCCTCGCGGCGACGGTGAAGCTCGCGGCCAGGCGCAGCACGTCATATTCGAAGGGCCCGGGGAGGGTTTCGTCAAAGTCGTTGATGCCGAACAGCAGTGTCCGTTCCGGAGAGGCGAACACACCAAAATTGGACAGGTGCGCGTCGCCGCAGAGCTGGGTGCTCAATCCGGACCGGGGAGTGTCGCGAAGGTCTGCTGCCATGATTGCTGCCGTGCCGCGGTAGAACGTGAACGGCGAAGCCAGCATCCTGCCGTGGCGTACGGGCACCAGATCTGCATCCCGGGTGAGGTTCTGCTCCTGGATCAGCGCAACGGGGTTCGGCCGTCCGGGGGCAGGACGCCATCCGGTGTGTTCTGTCAGCGGTGTCCGGGCCCGTCGGTCCCTGCCAGCAGCTGACCGTTCCTCCACAGGCAGGTGCCTGACTTTTCTGCTGTCCACGGCAGTCAACCTCCCGGAGCGGAATGCGGTGACAAGCGGCCGGGTTCTGTGTCAGTCTCGGTGACACAGGACACATCCCAACACTAACGGACTGCAGGCTCCCGGAACCCGGCTCCCGGTTCTTTTGACAGTGCCGGAGGCTTCGGTGCGCCGCCGTGTCGGCAGCCCGGCGTCACGGCCCGTACGGGAGGAACCGGATGATCGCGCTTCTGCTCGGAGCCGTGGTGCTGATAGCCGTCAGTGTCCTGTCCGTTCCGCTGAACCGCAGCGGAGTCACCTCCGCCATGGCGTTCGTCTTCGCCGGAGTCCTCATCGGGTCGCTGCTGGGCGAATCTCTGGGCTTGTCCCTGGAAACCTCAGCCGTCCACCGGGTAGCCGAGCTGGCATTGGTTTTCCTTCTGTTCACCGATGCCGCCCACCTTGACCTGGCTGTCCTGCGCCGGAGCTTTGGGTGGCCTGGCAGGCTGCTGGTCTTCGGCCTGCCCCTGAGCCTCCTTCTGGGTTTCGGTGCGGCACTGCTGCTGTTTCCGCAGCTTTCCCTGGCCTCCGCTTTCCTGTTGTCCCCCATGCTCTGTGCGACCGACGCCGCACTGGGCCACCGGGTGGTGGAGGACCCCGCGGTGCCGGGATCCGTGCGGCAGGCCCTCAACGTTGAAAGCGGCCTGAACGACGGGATTGCCGTGCCGTTTTTCCTGGTGTCCCTGGACCTTTCGATGTCCGTACTGGAAGGCAGCGTTCCGTCGGCAGTCGCTGCTGCAATCACCCAGCAAATCGGGTTCGGACTGGTGGCCGGGGTGGTCACGGGAGCAGCCGGCGGATACCTGCTGCGGGCTGCGTCCCGCCGCGGATGGGTCGGTACCGAGTGGCGGCAGCCCTGTACGCTTGCGGTGGCGCTGGGGGCGTATGCGGCGGCAGTTTCACTTGGGGGCAGCGCGTTCCTCGCGGCTTTTGTGGCCGGGATGGCATTCCGCAGGACCGGCGGTGCCGCAAATGAAGACACCATGGGCTTCACCGCCGAGACCGGGAATATCCTCGCCGCTGCAACCTGGCTGCTTTTCGGAGCGGTTGCCGTTCTGGCGGCCCTCCCCCACATCACCTGGCAGGTGCTCATCTACGCGGTGCTGAGCCTCACCGTCGTGCGGATGCTCCCGGTCGCCGCTGCGTTGGCGGGAAGCGGCGCACGCTGGCAGACCCGGGCCTTTATGGGATGGTTTGGTCCCCGCGGACTCGCATCGGTGGTGTTCGCACTGATCGCGTATGAACAGGGAACCCCTGCCGCCGTGACGCTGCTTACTACTGTGGTCGTCACCGTAGGTCTGAGCGTCTTCGCGCACGGACTCACGGCCAGGCCGCTGGTGGCTGCCTACTCCCGCTGGTCACAGACCGCTCCCGGAAGGCCGTAGCCCCCGCTGTACCGGCCGTGGGCTATTCCTGTCCCCCGAGTTCCCAGCGGTTTACGATCGCCGCAGCGCCTTCAAGCACTGAGATCCCTTCATCCAGCGATTCGGTGCCCGCTGTCAGCACAACAATGCTGTACTCGGCTCCTGCACCGACCACAAATCCCGAACTGCCCACGTTCCAGGCCAGAAAGTCATCCTGCAGCCACCCGTTCTTCAGGCCCACCTCGGCCAGCGGGTTCAGGATCCCCGCACTAATTCCCCAGGCCTGTTCCGGGACAACGTTCTCCAGCAGGCCGGCAGCATAGTCCCGTAGGCCGTCCCGTATCCAGTCCACGCCGCGGGCCACCGCCGTCGCGATCCGCAGCTGATCTTCGGCGTTTGTCTCGTTGGCTCCCCAGATTTCAGTGGCTTCCGTGCCGGAGACACCCAGCAGGCCGTACGTGCGCTGCAGCTCTTCCGCGCCGCCGGTCAGTGCATACAGCTCGTCGGTGGCTGCGTTGTCGCTCTGGCAGATCATCAGTTCGGCCAGCTGCTCCTCTTCGGGGGTCAGTTCCCGGCCCTCCTCGGTGGCCTGGCGCAGCAGGGTCAGGAGGATCGGCACCTTCACCAGGCTCGCTTCCAAGTACTGCTGTTGCGGATGGTAGGACCAGGCGGTGTTGGAATCGTATTCGTACAGAGCCACCGAGAAGTCGACGCCGGTCTCCGCCGCATAGCGGTCAAGCTCAGCCTGCAGGGCCAGCTCCGGTTCCGAACTGGCCGACGGCGTTGCCGGGCTGCCGGGCATCGTGACCGTCTCCGGGGCAGGTTCTCCCGTGCACCCGGTGACCGCCGTCGCCAGCAGTCCCGCACTGAGCAGGACTGCGGCCGCAGGTTTTAGGAGGTTGGTGCGCAAGTGCTCTTATCTTTCAGCTGCTGGGGGTCAGCGGTGTGTACGCCACACCGTTTCCTTGGTACCACCGGAGTCTTTGAGTTCGGTGGGTGGCCCCTGTCGGCCAGCTTCGCATCCGCGTCCCGGGCCTCAGCGGGCCCGCCGCTGAGGCGAATTCGTCCACCGGAACAAGGCACGAAAAAACCCGCCTGCGGATGGTTCCGCGGGCGGGTTTTGCCGGTGGGTCCTACCGGGATCGAACCGATGACATCCACGGTGTAAACGTGGCGCTCTACCAGCTGAGCTAAAGACCCAAAGTGACCCGTTATGCCAGCTGGGTTATCCCCGGCCAGCGCCGCATCACGAGGAATTACATTACCGGAACATCTGCCGGATCACCTAATCCGAATGCTTTCCGGGATGCTGCCCGTACTGAGGGGCCGGATCCGGCAGTGTCCGTGCCAGGTACTGCAGGGCGGTCCCAACGCCCATGTCGATTTTCAGGTCGGCCAGCCAATCGCCGCGGGTCTGGCCGCGGTTAATGATCACTACGGGTTTGCCTTCCTTGGCGGCATGGCGGACAAAGCGCAGACCGCTCATCACAGTCAGGGAAGAACCGGCAACCAGCAGCGCACCGGCGTCGTCCACTGCCGCATAGGACAGCCGGACCCGTTCCTTGGGGACGTTCTCCCCGAAGTACACGAAATCGGGCTTGAGCATCCCCTCGCAGACCGGGCAGTCCGCGACAGTGAAGCCCTCGGTGTCGGTGATCTCGGCGTCGGCGTCCGGAGCGATGTCACCGTCCGCAGCGACACGCTCCAGGTAGCCGGGATTGAGCTTCTCGAGCAGCCTCGCAATGCCCTCCCGGGTGTAGACCGCCCCGCAGGAGAGGCAGAGCACCCGGTCAAACCGCCCGTGCAGGTCAATGACCCGGATGCTGCCGGCATCACTGTGTAAGCGGTCCACATTTTGGGTAATGACTCCGGTGAGCAGGCCGCGCTCCTCCAGATGCACAACGGCCTCATGGCCTGCGTTGGGCACGGCATGGCGGAGATGGTGCCAGCCCACGTGGTTGCGGGCCCAGTAGCGCTGGCGCAGGACCGGGTCCCCGACAAACTCCTGGTATGTCATGGGGTTCCGCGGCGGAGCATCCGGGCCGCGGTAATCCGGAATCCCCGAGTCCGTGCTCAGTCCGGCGCCGGTCAGCAGCGCCAGCTTCCGCCCTGCCAGCAGCTCCGCGGCCCTATCCAGCTGGCGGCGTTCGGCTTCGGTGGGATCCGCGGACGCGTCCGCGGCTTCCCTGGTAACAAATCCGGTAAGTCCCGTTCCCGGGGGTACAGGCTGGGTCATGGCAGTTCCGTTCTAAGACAGCGCCGAGAGTGCCGCAAGGTAATCAGCGGTGCTGCGGGGTTCATCCGGCTCGGACCGCAGGATCTGCCGGATCTTCCCGCCCGCGTCAAGGATGAAGCTCCCCCGGACAGCCATTCCGCGGTCCTCGTTAAAGACTCCGTAGCTCCGCGCTGCCGCACCGTGCGGCCAGAAGTCGGAGAGCAGGTCAAAATTCCAGGCCTGCTCCGAGGCCCAGGCCCGCAGCGAATACTTCGCATCGCAGGACACGGCCAGCAGGCGCGCACCGGCAGCCTTGAACTGCGGCTGCAGCCCGGCGAGTTCCTGAAGTTCGCCCGAGCAGACCCGGGAAAACGCGAAAGGATAGAAGACCAGCACGGCGGGCGCGCCGGTGAGATCCGCTGACCGCACGGTCTCGCCGTACTGGTTGGGCAGCTCAAAGGCCGGAGCCGGATCCCCGATGCCGGGGATCCCGGCTGCAGGCATCAAGAGCAGCTACTTCTTTCGGCGGCTGACCAGGCGCGTAGCGGCCCAGTCCCGGCTGACGCCCGGTGACGTGGTTACGTGCAGTCCCGCGGTGGGTGCTGCCTCTTCGATGTCGGCGGGCGGGACGTAGCCCTCGCGTCCGGACTTTGGTGTCAGGACCCAGACCACACCGCCGTCGTCGAGCGTTGTCAGGGAATCAACCAGCGCGTCGACCAGATCGCCGTCGTCCGCGCGCCACCACAGGATGACCCCGTCGACGACCTCGTGGTCATCCTCGGTGAGGAGCTCGCCGCCGGAGAGGTCTTCGAGATCCTCACGGAGATCGAAGTCCACGTCTTCGTCGTAGCCGAATTCCTGAATCAGGTCGCCGTCTTTGAAACCCATTCTTTCCGCCACGTTCTTCTCTGTGACGGCATCGGCCTCGCTCACTTCACTCCTCCTGGTTGACTGCATAAATACAAGGGAATCACATATCGGCCAGAACTGCCCTTTTCCTGACTCAAGGGAACACCTTTAACCGGCAAGCTTCAAGGGTTCGCGGTGCCCCGGGCAGCCTTCCCCGGTGAAGGCTACGCAAGGCGCTGCTGCCGGTCTACAGTGGCTAAAAGGACACGCACGGCGGTACGCGCGGCGCGTAAGTCCCCGGCATCCGGCCGACCGCGGAGACGTCCGGCAGGCTCAAGAGGCCCCCGCAGCGGCAGGTTCCAGGCACCATCTGTGCATAGGAGAGTTTCGTGGCCGCAGAAGACAGAACGGACATCCTCAGCGGGCTCACAGGCCAGCTGCCCGACTCCGATCCGGAAGAAACCGCCGAGTGGATCCAGTCCCTCGATGATCTGGTCAAGACCGAAGGCACCGAGCGGGCGCAGTTCATCATGCGCTCCCTGCTGCAGCGCGCAGGGGCACATTCGGTCGGCGTGCCCATGGTCACCACGACGGACTACGTGAACACGATTCCGGTGGACCAGGAGCCCGAGTTCCCGGGGGACGAGGAGATTGAGCGCCGCTTCCGCGCCTGGATGAGATGGAACGCGGCGATCATGGTGCACCGCGCCCAGCGCCCGGGCATCGGCGTCGGCGGTCATATTTCGACGTTTGCCGGCGCGGCCACCCTGTATGAGGTGGGCATGAACCACTTCTTCCGCGGCAAGGACTACCCCGGCCGCGGCGACCAGGTCTATTTCCAGGGGCACGCGGCGCCGGGTATGTACGCGCGAGCCTTCCTGGAGGGGCGGCTCACGGAGGAAGACCTCGACGGCTTCCGGCAGGAGAAGTCCCGCGCAGGGCATGGTCTCTCTTCCTACCCGCATCCGCGGAACATGCCGGACTTCTGGGAGTTCCCCACGGTGTCCATGGGCATTGGGCCGATGAACGCTATTTACCAGGCGCAGCTGAACCGGTACCTGGACAACCGCGGATTCAAGGACACCTCCGAGCAGCATGTCTGGGCGTTCCTGGGCGACGGCGAGATGGACGAGCCGGAATCGCGCGGCCTGCTGCACGTGGCAGCCAATGACAAGCTGGACAACCTCACCTTTGTGGTGAACGCGAACCTGCAGCGCCTGGACGGTCCGGTGCGCGGCAACGGCAAGATTGTCCAGGAACTGGAGGCGTTCTTCCGCGGCGCCGGCTGGAACGTCATCAAGGTGCTGTGGGGCAGGGAATGGGATCCGCTGCTGGCTGCCGACGACGACGGCGCGCTGGTGGAGATCATGAACTCCACGCTCGACGGCGACTACCAGACCTACAAGGCCGAGTCCGGCGGATTCGTCCGTGAGCATTTCTTCGGCAAGAGCCCGCAGACCAAGGCCATGGTGTCCGGGCTTTCCGATGACGACATCTGGAACCTCAAGCGCGGCGGGCACGACTACCGCAAGGTCTACGCGGCGTACAAGGCAGCCCTCGAGTTCAAGGGCAAGCCAACGGTCATCCTGGCGCACACCGTCAAGGGCTACGGCCTTGGGCCGCATTTCGAGGCCCGGAACGCCACGCACCAGATGAAGAAGCTCACCCTCGATGACCTCAAGCTTTTCCGCGACCACCTGCGCATCCCCATCACGGATGAGCAGCTCGAGGCGGATCCGTACCAGCCTCCGTATTACAACCCGGGACCGCAGGCACCGGAGATCCGGTACATGCTGGACCGGCGGAAGGAACTCGGCGGTTTCCTCCCTGAGCGGCGCTCGGACTTCAAGCCGATCCACCTGCCCGGGGAGAAATCCTATGAGGTGGCCAACCGCGGTTCGGGCAAGCAGCTGGCGGCCACCACCATGGCGTTCGTCCGCCTGCTCAAGGACCTGATGCGGGACAAGGAATTCGGTATGCGGATTGTGCCGATCATCCCGGATGAGGCACGGACGTTCGGGATGGACTCGTTCTTCCCGACGGCCAAGATCTACAACCCGCAGGGCCAGAATTATCTTTCTGTGGACCGGGATCTAGTCCTGGCCTACAAGGAGTCCCCGCAGGGCCAGATTGTGCACGTGGGCATCAACGAAGCCGGATCCATCGCCGCATTCACGGCGGCCGGCACTGCCTATGCCACGCAGGGCGTGCCGCTGATTCCGGTGTACGTCTTCTACTCGATGTTCGGTTTCCAGCGCACGGGAGATTTCATCTGGGCAGCTGCCGACCAGCTGGCGCGCGGCTTTATGGTTTCAGCCACTGCCGGCCGCACCACGCTGACCGGTGAGGGCCTGCAGCACGCGGACGGGCACTCCCCGATCCTGGCCTCCACCAACCCCGCGGTGAAGACCTACGATCCGGCCTACGGCTACGAGATCGGACACATTGTGCGGCACGGCCTGGAGGAAATGTACGGGCCGGATTCCAGGGACCCCAACCTGATCTACAACATCATGGCCTACAACGAGCCGATCCTGCAGCCCAAGGCGCCGGAGGACCTCGATGTGGAAGGCGTCATCAAGGGCATCTATCTGCTTTCCCCGGCCTCCATTGACGGTCCGCGGGCACAGCTGCTGGCATCCGGCGTCGCTGTTCCCTGGGCGATGGAAGCCCAGCGCCTTCTGGCCGATGACTGGAACGTTTCCGCTGACGTCTGGTCAGTGACCAGCTGGAATGAACTGCGCCGTGACGGCCTGGCCGCTGAGGAGGAAGCTTTCCTGCACCCGGACGCCGAGCCCAGGGTGCCGTTCGTAACCCAGCAGATGGCCGGAGCCACCGGACCGGTGGTGGCGTCCACCGACTATATGAAGGCCGTCCCGGACCAGATCCGCCAGTTCCTGCCCAACGAGTTCGCAACCCTGGGTGCGGACGGCTTTGGCTTCGCGGACACGCGGGCAGCGGCCCGGAGGTTCTTCAAGATCGACAGCCATTCGATGGTGGTGCGGACCCTGGAGATGCTGGCCCGGCGCGGCGAAGTGGATTCTTCGGCACCCGGTGAGGCGATCAGCCGCTACCACCTGCTGGACGTCACCAAGGGCACCAGCGGCAACGCCGGCGGAGATGCCTAGCATTACCGGATCCGCAGGGGAGCTCGCATAGTTGTAGCCTTCACACAAAATGGAGGTTGTGTATCGAAGGCCGTAAGCTTCGAGGATGCCAGTGACCCGCACGACCCCCCAAGCAGCTGCGTCACCGGAAAACGGTGCCGACCCGCTCATTCTGGAACGGCTTAAGGCCAATATCGGCAAGCTCTCCACGGCCACGCTGAAACAGCTTGACGTGTCCCTGCCGTGGTACCGGGGGCTGCGTCCGGATGAACGTTCAGCCCTGGGAATGGTGGCCCAGAAGGGCATCGCATCCTTCGTGAACTGGTATGAGCGGCCGGCTTCCCCGGCCTGGGTGCTCAGCGACGTCTTTGGAACCGCTCCAACCGAGCTGACACGGGCCATCAGCCTGCAGAAGGCTCTTGCCCTGATCCGGGTGGTCGTCCAGGTTGTCGAAGACCGGGTACCAGAGCTGGCCGCCGGATCGGTCCAGGGCCCGCTCCGGGAGGCCGTGCTGCGCTACTCCCGCGAGGTGGCTTTCGCCGCTGCCGATGTCTACGCGCGGGCCGCCGAAACCCGCGGTGCGTGGGACACCCGGCTCGAGGCGCTGGTGGTTGACGCCATCCTGCGCGGGGAAAGCTCCGATGCCCTGCGTTCACGCATCGCCGCCGTCGGATGGACCTCCACGGCGGGCGTGACGGTGATCGTGGGCAGTTCCCCCGCAGATCCCAGCCCGTCCTTCGTCAACGAACTGCGCCGGGTAGCCGGGCGGCTTGCCGAAGACACACTCGTGGGCATCCAGGGCGACCGGCTGATCCTGGTCCTGGGCGGCATGAGCGAGAAGTCCGGTGCCCTGGGCCGGCTGGCAGACCTTTTCGGCCCCGGTCCCGTCGTCTACGGCCCGCCGGCCGAGTCCCTGGTAGACGCCGGCCCATCCGCCCAAGCCGCGTTCGCCGGCCTCACCGCAGCGCGGGCCTGGCCCGCAGCACCGCGCCCGGTGGCCGCTGACGATCTCTGGCCGGAACGGGTGATGTCCGGTGATGATTCTGCCCGCAAGGCCCTGGTGCGCAGCATCTACCGGCCGCTGCTGGCAGCCTCCAACGGCCTGGCAGAGACACTCTCCGCCTACCTTTCCCTGGGCCATTCACTGGAAGCCACCGCACGGGAACTCTTCGTGCATGCCAACACCGTCCGCTACCGGCTCCGGCGGGTCTGTGACATCACCGGCTGGGATCCGATGCTCCCCCGCGAAGCGTTCGTCCTGCAGACGGCGCTCGTCGTGGGGCGGCTGTCACCGGCTGGAAAAGCAGTTCCGGAACGGCCCGCAACACGCTCCTGAGACCTCCTGCTGTGCCTTTGCCGCCCTCTTGCACCAGCGGGCTGCACTTGTAGACTTCCTACAACGCCCCCGGGTGAGCTTGGTTCACCCAAACACCCGGTAATCCCCTCCCTCTTTGGAAAGCTTGTTACGTGCTTGCAATCGTCTGCCCCGGCCAGGGGTCACAAACGCCAGGCTTCCTCGCTCCGTGGCTGGAACTGCCCGGAGTGCGGGAGCACCTTGAAGCCCTCTCCGACACTGCGGGGCTGGACCTCGTAGCGCACGGCACTGTCTCGGATGAGGAAACCATCAAGGACACCGCCGTCGCGCAGCCGCTGATCGTGGCCGCCGGCCTCGTGGCTGCCCGGCAGCTGCTGGACACCAGCGCCCTTACCGCAGCAACCGTCGTCGCGGGCCACTCCGTCGGCGAGATCACCGCTTCCGCCGTAGCCGGGGCCCTGAACGAGGACGATGCACTCGCCTTTGTCCGGGAACGCGCCAATGCCATGGCCCGGGCGGCCGCGCAGGTACCCACCGGCATGAGCGCCGTGCTCGGCGGCGACCCGGACGACGTCGCGCGGGTCCTGGAGAGCTTCGGCCTCACCGCAGCCAACGCCAACGGCGGGGGTCAGGTTGTGGCTGCGGGAACGCTTGAGCAGCTTCAGGAACTCTCTGCCAATCCCCCGGCCAAAGCCCGGGTCATCCCGCTGAAGGTGGCAGGCGCTTTCCACACCACGTACATGGAGCCTGCACTCAGCGTGCTGGAGGCGCTGCGGCCTTCCCTCTCCCCCGCCGAGCCCCTGCCCACCCTGCTCTCGAACTACGACGGCGCTGCCGTGGTGAGCGGGGAAGCCAACCTTGACAGCCTGATCGCCCAGGTCTCCCGGCCCGTTCGCTGGGACGCATGCATGGAAACCATGACAACCATGGGCGTCACCGGCATACTGGAGCTCCCTCCGGCAGGCACCCTGACCGGACTGGCCAAGCGGGGAATGCGCGGAGTTCCCTCGCTGGCCCTGAAGTCCCCCGAAGACCTCGCCGCTGCCCGGGCCTTTGTGGCCGAGCACTCCGGCGCGGCAGCAGTTACAACCCAAGAAGGTAATGCGTGAGCACGCCCACCCTGAAGCAAGCACCCGTCCACGAGTTCAGCCGGATCCACGGCCTGGGCGCCTTCCGTCCCGACGTGATCGTCAGCAACGACGACGTGTGCCAGTGGATCGATTCCTCTGACGAATGGATCCGGCAGCGCACGGGCATCGTCACCCGGCACCGGGCCGACAAGGGCACCTCCGTGGTAGACATGGCCGAGCTGGCCGGGCGGGATGCGCTGGCCCAGGCAGGAGTTGAAGGCTCCGAGCTGGACGCCGTCATCGTCTCCACCGTGACCCACCCGTTCGCCACGCCGTCGGCCGCCGCGCAGGTTGCCGACCGCCTGGGCGCCACGCCCGCCCCCGCTTACGACGTGTCTGCCGCCTGCGCAGGCTACTGCTACGGCATCGCCCAGGCAGACGCCCTGGTCCGCTCGGGCGCAGCCAAGTACGTGCTCGTCGTCGGCGTTGAGAAGCTCTCCGACTTCATCGACAACACCGAACGCACCATTTCCTTCCTCCTCGGTGACGGTGCCGGAGCCGTCGTCATCGGTCCTTCCGATACCCCCGGCATTGGTCCTTCCGTCTGGGGTTCGGACGGCAGCAAGTCCGGTGCGATCGGCATGACGCACTCCATGCTCGAAATCCGTGAACTGTCCCTCGCAGCCGAGGCCGACGGCGAACTGCCGGCCAACGTCCTGGCAGAGCGTGAAACCAAGCTGTGGCCTACCCTGCGCCAGGACGGCCAGACGGTCTTCCGCTGGGCTGTCTGGGAGATGGCCAAGGCCGCCCAGCAGGCCCTTGATGCTGCCGGCATTACCGCCGAGGACCTCTCCGCCTTCGTGCCGCACCAGGCCAACATGCGGATCATCGATGAGCTGGCCAAGCAGCTGAAACTGCCTGAGTCCGTGGTCATCGCCCGGGACATTGCCGACGCCGGCAACACCTCAGCTGCCTCCATTCCGCTGGCTACGCACCGCCTGCTCAGCGAACATCCCGAACTCAGCGGAAAGCTCTCCCTCCAGATCGGCTTCGGCGCCGGCCTGGTCTACGGCGCACAGGTTGTAGTCCTCCCCTAGTTTGCAAGACCACACCGCTTCGGCGGTTGGAAAACCCATACCGGTCCAGCACCGGTACCAACGAAAAAAGGAGCCCCCATGGCTAGCAACGAAGAAATCCTGGCCGGTCTCGCAGAGATCGTGAACGAGGAAACCGGCCTGGCCCCCGAGGCCGTTGAGCTGGACAAGTCCTTCACGGATGACCTGGACATCGACTCCATCTCGATGATGACCATCGTGGTCAACGCCGAGGAAAAGTTCGGCGTTCGCATCCCCGACGAAGAGGTCAAGAACCTCAAGACCGTTGGCGACGCCGTCGACTTCATCTCCAACGCCCAGGCGTAGTTCGTGAAGGGCGGCCGCTGCGGCGGCCGCCCTTTTCAGCACCACCCGCTGCACCAGCATCACGGTGCGCCCCCAATTTTCCGAGAGAGTGAATCATGGCCCGCAAAGTAGTCATTACCGGCCTCGGCGCAACCACGCCGATCGGCGGAGATGTCCCGACCATGTGGAAGAACGCCCTGGTAGGCGTCTCCGGCGCCCGCACGCTGGAAGACGAATGGGTTGAGAAGTACGCCCTGCCGGTAACCTTCGCCGCACGTGTCTCCACCCCGGCCACTGAGATCCTCTCCCGCGTGGAAGCCAAGCGGATGGATCCCTCCACCCAGTTCGCCGTCGTCGCGTCCCGCGAAGCCTGGGCCGACTCCGGCCTGGAAGAAGCGGACATCGACCACGACCGGCTGGCTGTTTCCTTCGCCACCGGCATCGGCGGGGTATGGACCCTGCTCGATGCGTGGGACACACTGCGGGAGAAGGGACCGCGCCGGGTCCTGCCCATGACCGTTCCCATGCTGATGCCGAACGGCCCGGCCGCTGCCGTGAGCCTTGACCTTGGCGCCCGCGCCGGAGCCCACACCCCGGTGTCGGCCTGTGCCTCAGGTACTGAGTCGCTGCACCAGGGACTGGAGCTGATCCGGTCCGGCAAGGCGGACGTTGTGGTGTGCGGCGGCGCTGAGGCAGCTATCCACCCCATGCCGCTGGCTTCCTTCGCCTCCATGCAGGCGCTCTCCCGCCGCAACGATGATCCTGAACGGGCCTCCCGTCCCTACGACAAGGACCGCGACGGCTTCGTCATGGGTGAAGGCGCCGGCGCTCTGGTCCTTGAAGCTGAAGAACACGCCCTGGCCCGCGGCGCGCGCATCTACGCTGAACTTGCCGGCACAGCAGTTACCGCCGACGCGTACCACATCACCGCACCGGATCCCGAGGGCCTGGGTGCTACCCGTGCACTCAAGGCCGCCATGTACGATGCCCGTGCCCACGCCGAGGATGTTGTCCACGTCAATGCCCACGCCACGTCGACGCCGGTGGGAGACAAGCCGGAATACACCGCGCTGAAGTCCGCCCTTGGTGCGCACGTGGACAACGTTGCGGTATCTGCGACCAAGTCCCAGACCGGCCACCTGCTCGGTGCGTCCGGCGCCGTCGAGGCTGTACTGACCGCCATGGCCGTCTACACCCGCCAGGCTCCTGCAACAATCAACCTGGACAACCAGGATCCGGAGATCCCTCTGGACGTGGTGACCACGGCCCGTGATCTGCCTGCCGGTGACATCGTTGCCCTGAACAACTCGTTCGGATTCGGCGGACACAACGCAGTCGTGGCCCTGAGAAGCCACTAGTCTTCGCATTTCCCGCGTCCAACAGCAGAAAGGCCGGGTTCCCTGTTCAGGGGACCCGGCCTTTTGCTGCGGAGGAAGAGTTGGAAAGCGGTTTCTGCCCTGGATCAGCCGACCTGGTGGAGCCAGCGCACCGGCGCACCGTCTGCTGCGTGCCGGAAGGGTTCAAGTTCGTCGTCCCAGGCTTCACCGAGTGCGAGTGAGAGTTCGTGGTAAACGGCGGCTGGATCGCCGGCACCGTTCTCATAGGCGTACCGGATGCGGTCCTCGGAGACCATGATGTTGCCGTGGACGTCGGTCGTGGCGTGGAAGATGCCAAGCTCGGGGGTGTGCGACCAGCGGCTGCCGTCAGCACCAGCACTGGGTTCCTCAGTGACTTCATAGCGCAAATGGGCCCAACCGCGCAGGGCTGAGGCCAGCAGCGACCCGGTCCCCTGCGGTCCGGCCCATGCCAGCTCAGCCCGGACCATGCCCGGGGCTGCGGGCTGAGGGGTCCACTCGAAATCCGTCCGCTTCTCAACGACGGATTCGATGGCCCACTCAATATGCGGGCACAACGCAGAAGGGGCTGAGTGCACGAACAATACGCCGTGCGCCATCACAACAGTCATTCCATCCTCCGTAGCTGTAGGTGCGTCTTCCCCAACGACCTGCGCTGCACGGGATGGTTCCTGAAGTTCCAAGCCCTAAAACTCTCGACACCCCTGCATTTAAGCTGACGGCGTGAGACCTAGCATCATTGTGCCGCATGTTACGCAATTACGCCAATGAAACTACTTGGTTGTAAGTGATTTTTTCGCTGCCCTAATAGGCGCAATCCGTTCAGGCCCGGGGGTGGGCCTGCTGGTAGCTCCTGCGCAGCCGGTCCACGGAGACGTGGGTGTACAGCTGGGTGGTAGCAAGGCTGCTGTGGCCGAGGATTTCCTGCACGCTGCGCAGATCTGCTCCCCCGTCCAGCAGATGGGTGGCTGCACTGTGCCGCAGCGCGTGCGGACCGCTGGCCGAGGTGTCTCCGAGTGCTTCGAAAAGAGCAGCCGTGACTGCCCGGACCTGCCGCTGGTCGATACGCCGCCCGCGCTGTCCGAGGAAGAGGGCGGGCCCGCTGTCCTCCCGGACCACCGCGGGCCTGCCGCGACGCAGCCAGTCGTCCACAGCGAGGGCCGCCGGCAGCCCGTAGGGCACTGTCCTTTCCTTGTTGCCCTTGCCGATCACGCGCAGGGTCCGGCGGTCCTGGTCCAGGTCATCCACGTCCAGCCCTGCCAGCTCCCCCACCCGGATGCCGGTGGCGTACAGCAGTTCCACCAGGGCACGATCCCGCACGGCCAGGGCATCTCCCTCGGCTGCTGCCTGGGCCAGGGACTCGAACAGGGTTTCGATCTGTGCCGGACGCAGCACGCCGGGGAGGGTCTTGGTGCGTTTGGGTGCTTTGAGGCGCAGCGCAGGATCAGTGGGGATCAGTTCTTCGCGCAGCGCCCAGCCGGTGAAGGAACGCGCGGTGGCGGCCCGCCGGGCTATCGTGGCCCGCGCCAGCCCGCTGTCGCTGAGCTTTCCGAGCCAGCCGCGCAGGACGGAGAGGTCGATTTCGGCCAGTGAGGTGAGTCCCAGGCCAGCGGCGTAATCCAGCAGTCCGGCGACGTCCCCTTCATAGGCCCGCACCGTGTGGTCCGAGCGACCACGTTCAGAGGCGAGATAGCTGCAGAACCCTTCCAGCGCACGGACGAACTCCAAGGGCTTGGAGTTCCGCGGACCAGCCGCGTCTTCCGGTGTACCGGGGTTGGTTGAACTGCTGGAATTGCCCACCGATCCACCTTCGCCGCTTTCCTGCCCCGCTTCAAGCAGGCACACCGACGCCAGCGCACTGTTGGCGCAGCATCTCGTTCCCCGGAGCGGATTCGAGCTCCAGCAGCGCCCGCTTGGCATCGATCCCCGCGGAGTAGCCGGTAAGCGCGCCTTTGGTTCCCACTACCCGGTGCGTTGGCACCACGATTCCCAGTGCGTTGCGGGCAAGGGCAGCGCCTACACCGCGTGCTTTGGACGCATCTCCGAGCGCAACGGCGAGCTGTTTGTAGGTCCTCGTCTGGCCGTAGGGAATGGCTTTTACGGCCTGCCAGACCTGTTCCTGAAAGGGTGTGCCCTTTTGGGACACCGGCAGGTCGAAGCAGCACCGGCGTCCCGAGAAGTACTCCTCGAACTGCCGTTCCGCGGCCTCGAACCCGTCCTCGGCGGCCAGCCCCTGCCGGGCGGCGTCCCGGGGAAGGAAGTCTGCGGCGGCGGCCTCGACTGCTATCAGCATGCCGTCTTCGGCGACGAGGGTCAGGATGCCCAGGGGCGAGTAGATCACTTTGTGGGTGCGCATGTCAGTCTCCTTTGGATTTGGTAGTGCCTGGGTTTAGCCGGGGCCGCTCCGCTCGTTGCCAGAGACCCTCCCCTGTTCTCCGGGCAAGCCCGGAAAGCTCAAGCCGTGCCAGACCTGCACGGACAGCCGCAGGGCTGAGCCCAGCGACAACCGAGAGTTTCTGCGGCGGTACGGCTTTGCGCAGCGGCAGCGCGTCCAGCAGCAGGATGTCTTCCACACTCAGGCCGTCGTGGTCAGCCTGTGTGCCAGTGCGGCCTGCGCCGTCAGCTCCGTCAGGAGCGAGGACAAACGGGTCGGAAAGCTCCAGGACCTCCGCAGCGTCACTGACGCACACAGAGCTGCCCTCGCGCAGCAGACGGTGGCAGCCGGCTGAATTGGCCGAATAGACAGACCCGGGCACCGCCCCGACTCCCCTGCCCAGTTCGGCTGCGTGGTGTGCGGTATTCAGTGCGCCGGAACGCCATCGTGCCTCCACGACTACCGTGGCTGCGGCCAGCGCTGCAATGAGGCGGTTCCGCTGCAGGAACCGCCAGCGGGTTGGAGCTGAGCCCGGCGGAACTTCGCTGATTATCAGTCCGGCATCAGCCACGGCGCGCAGCAGCTCTTCATTCCCGGCGGGATAAAACCGGTCCACCCCACCGGCCAGCACCGCAATGGTGGGCGGTTCGGTGCTGCCCGCTGCGGAGGGACGGTTGCCGCCGCGGGCAGCACGTGGGTCGGGACTTCGTTGGTTTCCTCCCACGGCGAGCGCCGAACGATGTGCCTGCGCATCGATGCCGTAGGCGCCGCCGGAGATGACGGTACGGCCGCGCTGGACAAGGCCCGCAGCGAGGTCTCCGGTGACTGCCAGACCGTACGAGGTCGCATCGCGGGACCCGACCAGCGCCAGGCACTGGCCCAGCTCAGGGACGATGCCGTTGCCGCGGGTCCAGAGACAGAACGGCATCGCCTGACCCAGGTCGGCCAGGGCAGCGGGCCAGCCTGCGTCTTCCGGGACGAGCATTCGGCCGCCGAAGCGGTGCACGGTCTGCAGATCCCGTTCCGGTGCCAGATCTGCTGCACGGGGCTGCCAACGCTCCAGCGCCTCCGCAAAGACACTGTCCGTGCCGCGTATGCCCCGCTCTTCCAGCAACGCATCGACGTCCCGTCGCAGTGTTGTCCCGGCACGCTGGCGGCCGGCTGCCACCAGAGCTGCTGTTTCGGGTCCGGCCGCAGCTACCAGGGCCTGCCCCACGGTGTCCGAGGGCTCAATCAGCCGTGACAGGGCCGCCCGTGCCAGCAGGACGGGTTCCAGCTGGCTCATGCCGCCACCGCCTGCTGACGGAACCCGAGTGCCTGGCCAATGTCGTCAGCGTCGGGACAGCTGTGTCCGGCCAGATCCGCTACAGACCAGGCCACCCGCAGCACCCGGTCGTATCCGCGGGCGGTCAGTGTCTGCCGGTCCAGCGCACGGTCCAGCGCCGCTGTGCTGGACCGTGACGGACGGAGCGCACCGCGCAGCACAGCTCCGGGCACTTCGGCATTGGTTCCACAGCCCAGCGCGCCGAGCCTTTCCTGCTGCCGGGCCCGCGCCTGCGCTACCCGCTGGGCGACGGGAGCACTCGGTTCCGCTGTCCCGGCGCCGGTGAAGTCCTGAAGGGAGACACGCCGGATTTCCAGCTGCAGGTCCACCCGGTCCAGCAGTGGACCCGACAGCCTGCTGAAGTATCGCCGCCGCTGCTGCGGCGTACAGGCGCATTCGGTTCCTTTTCCGGTGGCTAAACCGCACGGACAGGGGTTGGCAGCCAGCACCAGCTGAAACCGGGCAGGGTAGACGGCGGTGCCGGCGGCACGGTGCAGCACCAACCGGCCGCTCTCCAGCGGCTGGCGGAGGGCGTCCAGCACCCGTGCGTCGTACTCGGGTGCCTCATCCAGGAACAGCACTCCCCGGTGAGCCCGCGATGCCGCCCCCGGCCGGGGTATTCCGCTTCCCCCTCCGATGACCGCAGCAGCGGTGGCCGTATGGTGGGGACTCTCAAAGGGCGGGCGGCGGATCAGGCTGGTGCACTGTGATGCCTGGCCGCTGAGTGAGTGGATGGCGGTGACTTCCATGGCCGGGGTGTCGGACAGATCCGGAAGCAGTCCGGGCAGCCGTTCGGCCAGCATGGTTTTGCCCGCGCCGGGCGGGCCGGTCATCAGGAGGTGGTGGGCGCCGGCCGCCGCCACTTCCAGGGCAAACCGTGCCTCGTCCTGACCGGCAATGTCGGCCAGGTCAGGGTCAACCGGTGGCGCGGCACCGCCGTCGGTGCTTTCTGATGCAGGCCTGGGCTCTTCGGCAGGAAAGACCAAGGTGTCCGGACGGGCTCCGAAGGCCTCCGCCACAGCGGCCAGTGAGGCGAATCCCCGCACCCGGGATCCGGGGACAAGAGCAGCTTCCGCAGCGTTGTCTGCCGCCACGGCAATGTCCGGGTAACCGGCGTCAACGGCCGCCATGACCGAGGGCAGGACTCCCCGCAGCGGCCGCAGCCGTCCGTCCAGTCCCAGCTCGGCCAGGAAGACTGTTCTTCCGGTGCGCCCAACATCACCTGCTGCGGCAAGGGCCGCCATGACTATGGCCAGGTCGAATCCGGAACCGCGTTTGTGGACATCCGCGGGCATGAGGTTCACCGTGATCTTCCGTCGACTCAGCGGCAGCCCGGCGTTCTTGGCGGCGGACTTCACCCGGTCCCGTGACTCGTTCAGTGAGGCGTCCGGCAGCCCCAGCAGGATAAACGCAGGCAGGGACTGGCCGATGTCCGCCTCGACTTCAACAATGCGTCCTTCCAGCCCGATCAGTCCCACCCCGTACGTCCGCCCAAGGCCCATCAGCCGATCCCCTTCAGATGCTCAATCACCGGCTGCTGGTCTCCTCCGGGCAGCAGCACGGACACCGCGTCCACCCGCCAGCCGCCCCGTGCGGCGGAATGCTCCCGTGTCCAGGCCGCGGCCAGCAGGTAGAGACGGGCTAGCTTGGCCGCGCTCACGGCTTCGAAGGGGTGTCCGTAGTCCAGCGAAGAACGGGTCTTCACCTCGGCGATGACCAGGGTGTTCCCGTCCCTGGCCACCAGATCGATCTCCCCCTGGCGGCACCGCCAGTTGCGTTCCAGCACGTCATACCCGGCGGCGGCAAGATACTGCGCGGCAAGCTCCTCGCCGCTTCGGCCCAGCAGGTCTTTGGCTTTCATGCTCCGAGTCTCCCCGCAAGCCCAGGCGGTTCTGGGCGCGTGAGCCGGTTATGTGGATGGCTGTAGACAGGCACTCATCGGTCCCGGGGCTGTGCAGGACAGGAAGCAGCCCGCCCGGGGATTCAGGCCCGGTACAGCACCGGCAGCGGCGTCAGCCGCAGCGGCTCCGGAGACACGACGGGCATTTGTGCGGCATCTTCAGTAGGCAGGCGGAAACCATGCAGGATGCTGATATGCGGCCGCAGCACCGCCGAAAACGCCAGTGCCGGGTCCTTCGCTGCATAGCCGGCCGGATCCGATACCCCGCAGGCAGCAAGGAACTCCAGCACCAGCGCATACAGGACGGCATGCACCTCCCCGAGCTCAGGAGTGGGGCTGCACTCAAGGGCAAGGGTAGTCCCGTTGATCCCAAACCCGGCCAGCCCAACCGGAGTCAGCAGAAAGTCACGGACCGGCAAGGACGCTTCCGTGGCGGCAAGATACCTGCCAAGCGCCCGTCCGAA
Organism: Arthrobacter sp. NPDC055585; assembly: GCF_053619115.1. NCBI lineage: Bacteria > Bacillati > Actinomycetota > Actinomycetes > Micrococcales > Micrococcaceae > Arthrobacter > Arthrobacter sp. NPDC055585. The sequence continues at coordinate 80,869 of NZ_JBSHIT010000010.1, read as the reverse complement.
AGTTTCCGGCCCTACCCCGGTGGCCGCCGCCAGCCGCTCATACGCTTCGTCGGCCTTGCCGAAGTGGATCAGCGTCAAATGCAGCCGCCCGGAACTCACGGTGCGGGCACGGGGCACCAGTGCGCGCGCTTCGGACTGCAGCCGAACCAGCTCAGCCAGCCCGGCGGCGTCGGGCTTCAGCTGCGCGTAGATCCGCACCCCTACCAGGGTATCCAGAATCTCCGCGGTGTTCCGGGAAGGATCGGACGGGGAGGCTGCCATCTAGGCAGTCTAAGATGCCGCCGCGGAAGGACGGCGCGGTACCTTGGAAAAATGGTCTTTCAGATCCCGCTGCTGCAGGATGACACGCTGCTGCTCCGGCCGCATCTTGTCTCGGATGCAGACGCCGTCACGGCCCGCTCGCGTGACCCGCTGACCATCCAGTGGACCACCGTTCCCCTGGACTACACCCGTGAGATGGCACTGACCTACATCTCGGCCGTGGGCGTACCGCAGCAGGACACTATCTCCTGGGCGCTGGAGGCCAACGGACAGTATGCCGGCAGCATCGACCTTCGATGGCAGGGAGCCGGAACCGGCGGGCTGGGCTTCGTTACCTCACCGGAATTCCGCGGGCAGGGCCTGATGAGCCGTGCTGTCCGGCTGGCCGTGGCATATGCCTTCGACACTCTGGGCTGGGAATCCCTGAACTGGACCGCGAATGTGGGGAATCTGGGCAGCTACAAGGCAGTGTGGCGGAACGGCTTCCCGTTGCCGGTCACGGTGCCGCGGCTGCTGGCACACCGCGGTCAGATGGTGGACGGCTGGTTCTCCGAACTCGTTGCTGACGCGCCGCGGATTCCGCGGATTCTGTGGAGCGACTGCATGGCACTGCTGCCCCATGTTCCCCAGGCGCCGGCAGGAACCCGCCGGCCGCTGAAGGACGACTAACCCAGCTCGTCCGCCTTGGGCAGGGTGAGGTCGTCATTGCGGGCCAGTTCTTCCACGTTGACGTCCTTGAACGTGATCACGCGGACGCTTTTCACGAACCTGGCCGAACGGTAGACGTCCCAGACCCACGCATCCTGCAGGGTCAGGTCGAAGTAGATTTCGCCGTCGGCGCTGCGTGCCTGCAGGTCCACGTGGTTGGCCAGGTAGAAGCGCCGCTCGGTTTCCACAACGTAGCTGAACAGCCCCACAACATCGCGGTATTCGCGGTAGAGCTGCAGCTCCATGTCTGTCTCGTAGTTCTCAAGATCCTCTGCGCTCATGGCACCATCATCCCCCAACCGGACCCGGTGCGGGTCCATCCTCAACAGTACGTGCCGTGCCCAGCCGCCAGGACAGCCGGTGCAGCGGTGACGGACCCAGCGTGTCGATCGCGGCGCGGTGCGCCTCGGTGGCGTATCCCTTGTTGATTTCCCAGCCGTACTCCGGGTGCAGGGACGCGTACTCAACCATCATCGCGTCACGTTCAACTTTGGCCAGGACCGAGGCGGCTGCAACGCTCAGGCAGGTCATGTCCGCCTTGATCCGGGTGTGGACCGGAGCGGTACAGGCGGCGTCGTCCTCTTCGGACGGCTCATCGAACAGGCTCCCCTGCATCTCCGGTGAGAGCCAGTTGTGGTTTCCGTCCAGGAGCACGACGTCCGGTGTCAGGGTTTCGCAGACCTGTGTCCAGGCGCGGGTGCCGGCCAGGCGCAGGGCGCCCATGAGGCCCAGCAGGTCGATTTCGGCAGCGCTGGCGTGGCCAACGCCCCAGGCGGGGCACCATTTCTTGATCTGCGGAACCAGTGCCTGCCGGTCGGCCGGCGTCAGCAGCTTGCTGTCCCGTACACCCTTGAGCGCGCGGACGGACTCCAGCTGGACAGCCACCAGGCCAACACTGACCGGGCCGGCGAGGGCGCCGCGGCCCACCTCATCGCAGCCGGCCAGCACCTTGTGGCCCAGGGCCGCAAAGGTGCGCTCGTAGCGCAGGGTCGGACCCTTGGCTGCGGTGCGGGTGCGCGGCGCCCTCGCGGCAGGCGCCGCGGTGGCACCCGCAGGCACCCGCAGCGCGCGGCCTGGCTGAGTGGTCACTTCGATGCCGTTTCCGCCCCGGACGGTTCGGGAACGTCCTCAAACACTTCGGGGTAGCTGCCAATGAAACCGGCGCGGCTCAACGGCCAGGCAATCACGGCAGCCTTGCCTTCAATGTCTTCGATGTTGATGAAGCCCCCGTTGGGCCCGTCCTGGTGCTCGCGCGAATCGGCGGAGGCGTTGCGGTGATCGCCCATCACCCAGACCTTGCCTTCGGGAACCACTACGTCGAATGCCGTTTCGGACGGCAGGGCTCCGGGATACAGGTACGGTTCGTCCAGCGGTTCGCCGTTGACCGTGACCTTTCCGTCGGCACTGCAGCACGTCACATGGTCACCGGGCATGCCGATAATGCGCTTGACCAGATGCTGTTCGGACTCATCCGGCAGCAGTCCCACGAAGGTGAGTGCGTCAGCGATGAAGTTGCCGTCGTCGTTCTGGTCTGTGGCCGGCAGCCAGGCCTGCGTGTCCTTGAAGACGACGACGTCGCCGCGGGAAAGGTCGAACGGTTCCGGCACCAGCAGGTTCACGAAAATCCGGTCGTTGATTTCCAGGGTTTCCTCCATGGAACCGGAGGGAATGTAGAAGGCCCGGAAGAGGAAGGTCTTGATCAGGAAGGACAGCAGCAGGGCGATCACCACAATGATCACCACTTCGCGCAGCCATGCCCCAAACCCGCGCTTCTTGCCGTCCTTGCCTTTGGCATGGGAGGCGTGGCCGTGGCCTTCGCCGGAATCGGCGCCCCCGTTTGCGGGGTCGTCCGGGAAGTCCTGCGCCATGTGCTGTCCTCTTATTCCACGAATTGCCATACGGTGTCCAACTCTAGTCGTTCAATCTCGGTACTTCTTTCGAACGGCCAAAGGATTCGCTGTGCGCGGCCGATCACCCGCTCTTCGGGAATCAGTCCGCCGCCGGGAGCGCCAAGCAGCGTCCGGGAGTCGGCGGAGTCGGAGCGGTGGTCGCCCAGCAGCCACAGCCGGCCTTCGGGTACAACGACGTCGAACGCTGTTTCGCTCCCGGTATCGCCGGGGAAGAGATAAGGCTCACGGATGGGCTGCCCGTTCACGGTGAGCCCGCCCGCGTCGGTGCAGCAGGCCACCCGGTCCCCGGGCACGCCGATGACACGCTTGATGTACACGGTGTCGCTGCCGGCCAGGCCCAGCCATTGGGCAGTGGCATCCCAGGCCTGCTTCAGGACGGGATCGGAGCTGTGCAGCGGAGCCAGGGAACCGCGTCCGTCAAATACCACGACGTCGCCGCGCTGGATCTCCGAGCCCCGGTATTCGGTACGGGAAACCAGCACCCGGTCCCCCGGTTCCAGCAGCGGCTGCATGGAAGCGGAGGGAATGTAATAGACGTCAAAAACGAAGGCCCGGACGAGGCCGGCGAGCACCACTGCCCCGGCAAGTGCCCACAGCACAAAACGCCAGCCCGCAATGGACCGGCGTTTTGTGTGTTTCCGGGGCTGGGCCCCGTCCGCGGATGTCTGCGGCAAGAAAATTACTTGGCGGGACGGAAGTCGCGCTTTTCCTTGATCTTGGCAGCCTTGCCGCGCAGGTCGCGCATGTAGTACAGCTTGGCGCGGCGGACGTCGCCGCGGCTGACAACCTCGATCTTGTCGAGAACCGGGGAGTGTACCGGGAAGGTACGCTCCACGCCGACGCCGAAGCTGACCTTGCGGACCGTGAAGGTCTCGCGCAGGCCGTCACCCTGGCGCTTCATGACGAAGCCCTGGAAGACCTGAACACGGGTGTTCTTGCCTTCAACGATGTTGACGTGAACCTTGACCGTGTCACCGGCGCGGAACTCGGGGATGTCCGAACGCAGCGAGGCTGCATCGAGGGAATCTAGGATGTGCATTGTTACTCACTCCTGGTGAACGCCACAGGTCATCCACTTTGGTCACGGCGGCAAGGATGTACCTAACGGTGCACAGATGCTGCCGAAGCTATAAAACCGGCCTTCCGGGAATCGGTTGCCGGTGTGTCTTGCCTGTTGGCCTCGCTCCCCCTGTGGCAGGTGCGGACCCAGATGACACAACTACCCATTGTGCCACAGTGCTGCCGGGGCCCACCAATCCGGGACCGCTTCAGGCCTGCGGGAGGACGGCTTCTGCTGACACGCTCCAGCCCAGGGCCGCCAGGGTGGCTTTGTCTGCCTTGTCCAGGCTGGCCGGGTCCAGTTTTGCGATGAGGTCCGGGCGGCGCTCCGAGGTGCGGCGCAGCTGCTCATCGCGCCGGAAGCGTGCAACTTTGGCGTGGTTGCCGCTGAGCAGCACCTCCGGGATGGGCCGTTCACGCCATAGTGAGGGCTTGGTGTACACGGGGTATTCCAGCAGCCCGTCAGAGTGGGACTCCTCCACCAGGGACTCGGGATTCCCGACGACGCCCGGCACCAGGCGGCCGATGGCCTCGACCATGGCCAGCACTGCCACTTCACCGCCGTTCAGGACGTAGTCCCCCAGGCTCATCGGTCGCACGTCAAAGTGCTCCCCGGCCCATTCCAGCACCCGCTCATCAATGCCTTCGTAGCGGCCGCAGGCGAAGACCAGATGGTCGGTGGCAGCAAGTTCGTAGGCGGTCTTCTGGGTGAAGACTTCACCGGCGGGGGACGGAACAATCAGGGTGGGCCGCGCAGCTGCCCCCGGGGCGCCGTCGAGCGCTGTGGACAGTGCCTGCGCCCACGGCTCGGGCTTCATGACCATCCCGGCCCCGCCGCCGTAGGGAGTGTCATCCACGGTGCGGTGCCGGTCCGTGGTGAACTCCCGCAGGTCCTGCACGCGCAGATCCAGGAGCCCGTCCTGCCGGGCCTTGCCGATCAGGGACAGGTCGAGCGCGGCAAGGTACTCCGGAAAAATAGAGAAAACGTCAATGCGCACTTAGCGCCCGTCCTTGCCTGCGTCCGGCAGGTTCAGTTCAAACAGTCCGGCCGGCGGGGTCAGCAGGACGTAACCCTCCTCGGTATTGACCTCGGGGACGATCGCCTCCACGAACGGCACCAGGATTTCCTGGCCCTTGGTGTCCTCGACGATCAGCAGGTCCTGGACCGTGAGGGTGCGCAGCGCCGTGACGGTGCCGACGACGTCGCCGCCCACCTTGGCCTTCAGACCCACCAGCTCGTGCTCGTACCAGCCTTCGCCGCTGTCTTCGTCATCGGCTTCGTCGGTGTCGATGAACAGCTTGGCACCGCGAAGCTCCTCGGCTCCGTTGCGGTCCGCCACTTCCTCGAAGCCAAGGAGCAGGATGTCCTTGTTCCAGCGGGCACTGATAACCGTCAGCGGTCCCTTGGCGGCCGGCTCCACGGTGAGGACTGCACCCGGGGCGAACCGGTCCCCGGGGGCGTCGGTCAGCACCTGGACGGTTACCTCACCGCGGATACCGTGAGGCTTGCCGATGCGTGCCACCTGTAACTGCATGGATTCTCCTTGGTCGTTGTGGGCGCGGCGGAAATGGCCGGAGCCTAAAAAAACATCCGGCCCCTTCACCATTATCTGGTGCCGGGGCCGGATGTTAGGAACTGCTGTTTACTGCTTGGAATTGCTGGTGCGTCAGCGGCGGCGGTCGGTGTCGACGACGTCGACCCGGACAGCCTCGCTGCCGGCCAGGGCGGAAATCACCGTGCGCAGTGCGCGGGCGGTGCGTCCCTGGCGGCCGATAACCCGGCCAAGATCATCCTGGTGAACACGAACCTCGAGGGTTTCCCCGCGGCGGTTGTTCTTGGCGGAAACCTTGACGTCCTCCGGGGAGTCAACGATTCCGCGCACGAGGTGCTCCAGCGCTTCGGCCAGCAATCTACTCAGCCTCAGCCTCGGTGGAAGCGGCTTCTGCCTCTTCCTTCTTGGCCTTCGGGGTGATTGCCTCGGGGACGATCACGGACTTCTTCTCGGGAGCCACGAAGGGCTCCTTCGGAGCCTTGGTACGCAGGGTACCTTCCTGGCCGTCGATGTTCTTGAACTTCTGCCAGTCACCGGTGATCTTCAGCAGTGCTGCGACCTGCTCGGTCGGCTGGGCGCCGACGCCGAGCCAGTACTGCGCACGGTCGGACTTGATGTCGATGTACGACGGCTCCTCGGTCGGACGGTACAGTCCGATTTCTTCGATGGCACGGCCATCGCGCTTGGCACGGGAATCCATGACAACAACGCGGTAGTGTGCTGAGAACTTCTTGCCGAGGCGCTTAAGGCGAATCTTTACGGCCACTTTTGTGGTCACTCCTGATCTGAAATGGGGCGAACCCGAACTTCTGCTCCCGTGGGGCGGGCCATAACGTTTGGGGTTCAAAAGGACAAGATGCTGCACGGAGAGAGGGGCCACGCAGATCGAGTACCTGTCCATTGTGCCAGATGACTCTGCGTTTTGCGACTCGCCGCACCGCCGCGGAAAGCACTGCAACGTGCAGCAGGCGCGCGCGCCCGGCCGCCTAGGCTGCAGCGACGCGGAGGCGGTTGCGCCAGGGATCCTCAAAACGCAGTTCGGCACCGGTGTGGTGGCTGGCAATGCCGGCGGACTTCAGCCGGTCCGCGAGGGCTCCGACGTCATCCGTGCCGGGGACGGTGATCAGTACTTCCCCCAGGCCCAGGGTGTCGCGGCGGGGTCCGGCCCCGCGGCTGTTCCAGACGTTCATGGCCATGTGGTGGTGGTAGCCGCCGGCCGAAACGAAAAGGGCCTGGCCATGGAAGTCGGCGGTGCGCTCGAACCCGAGGGTCTCCACATAAAACGCGGCAGCAGTGGCGGTGTCCCCAACCTGCAGATGCACGTGCCCGACGCCGGCGCCGGCAGTTTCGGTGCGGGCCATCGCCTCTTCACTGAGGTGGGTCCGGAAGTACTGCTGGGGCGGAAGGGCGAGTGAGGCCATGCGCACGGTGCGGCCGCCGGCTGTTTCATCCCAGGCCCAGTCTTCGCGCGGCCGGTCCCAGTACAGCTCAATGCCGTTCCCTTCGGGATCCGTGAAGTAGAAGGCTTCGCTGACCAGATGGTCAGCACTGCCGACGTAGGCGGAGGGGTCAAACTGCGCGGCCAGCGCCACGGTGGCGGCGAGGTCGGCCTGGGTGTCGAAAAGGATGGCCGTATGGAACAGCCCTGCCTCACCGCGGGAAGGAACCTGCAGCCCCGCGGCGGGCGCCAGGTGAACCAGCGGCACCGTGCCGCGGCCCAGGTACATGCCGCCGTCGGCCTCCGCAACCACCTGCAGGCCCAGCGCCTGGCGGTAGTAGGTGGAGACTATTTCAATGTCGCCCACCTTGAGCATCACGGTTCCCATCGAGAGGTTCGCGGGAAGCAGGTCCTGGGCATTTACTTGAATGTTCATGCATTTAACATTACTTGAAGCTTCACCTAATTTCCAGTGCGTGCCTTCCCGGGCGAAGCTCAAGACGCATGGCGACACGTTCCCCGATGCGGTCCAGCCCAAGTTTCTCCTCGTGGCGCCGGATCCGGGCCAGCTCACCGTCCGGTTCGACGGCGGTGAACCCGCAGCTGGCGTAGAAGGGTGCGTTGAACGGAACGCGGGCGAAGGTGCAGAGGGTCAGCGCAGGAAATCCCTCTTCCTCTGCCCACCGGGCCGCGGCAGCCACCAGTGCGCGCCCCAGGCCTGCTCCGGCGGCGGATGGATGGACCGAGAGCTGTTCCAGATGGGCGCAGCCGCCCACTTCTTCCAGCCGGGCGAATCCGGCAGGCGGTTCCCCAGCCACCAGCAGGTGCCGGGCAGCCGCCAGCTCGGCGGGCGAAGCCGCCGGTGGAAGCGTGCCGAGCAGCTCGCCCCGGATTTCCGGGCGTCCGGCCAGCAGAGTGTCCGACGCCGCTTCCAGGTCCGGCAGCAGCGGCAGGTCCCCAGGCCCGGCAGTCCGGATCATGGTCATCAGGCCGCCGCTGCTGCGCCGGTCCGGGCGAGGAAAGAGGCTACCGCTTCCTGTCCCGCCGGGGTGTCCTGCGGCCGGTGATTGCCGCCCACCGGACGGTGTTCGGCGCCGGTGGAAGCGAGGAACCCGGCGACTTCTTCGTAAAGCGGCTCCCACTCCCCCGTCAGCACCAGGGTGGGAACACCCGGAACAATGTCCAGCGGCGCATCCCACGGCGGGGACTGCAGCCGCTGACGTGCAGCAGCGTGCGGGTCGTTGCCCGCCTCCGGTGCGGATTCGGCGGAAAAGACCAGCCGGGCATATTCGCGGCCGTACGCTTCGTCAGTGAGCTCGGCGGCAGCCTGGTAGAGCGGATCCAGCAGCGCGCGTCGTGCCACAGTTGCCGGCAGGTCCCGGGTGAGTGAAAAAACAGCCGGTTCGCACAGGACCAGCGAATGCACCCGGGCAGGGTCCCGAACTGCCGCCATCATCGCTGACACCGCACCTTCGGCGTGGGCCACCACGTGCCCGCCGCTGCCCAGTGCTGCCAGGACCGCTTCGGTGTCCGCTGCGTAGTCGGTCGGGGACGGCGGCACCTGCAGTCCGTAACCGGCACGGCGCAGGAACAGGCAGTCGTAGCTGCGGGCCAGGGCATGCTGGCCCGGCCAGGCGGCGGCACCGAACCGTCCGGCACCGTGCACAAATACAATCCGTTGCTGAGCCATTCAACCAGCCTATCTCCAGGGTCCCCCACGAAAACGTACGGCCGGCCCGGGGAAGACCCGGACCGGCCGTACGTGTATTGCTAAAGCGTGTTGTGGTTGCTTGCCTGTGTTACTTCCCGAGGAACTTCTCGAAGCCCTTGGGCAGGTTCAGCGAGGAGGGATCGAAGTCCCCGCCCTGCTGGCCGAAGGCGGAACCGGTGGGCAGCGCCTTGGCTGCGCCCGCGCGCCGTGCCTCGGCTTCGGCGCGCTCCTGCGCGGCCTTGGCCGGGTTGCCGGAGCGGGCCTTCTTCTTGCCCTTGGCTGCCTGCTGCTTCTTGCGTGAACCGCCGAAGCCGCCGGGGCCTGCCACCCCGGGCATGCCCGGGATGCCGCCGCCGGATGCCATCTTCTTCATCATCTTCTGGGCCTGGGTGAAACGCTCCAGCAGGGCGTTCACCTCGGAGACGTGAACGCCGGAACCGCGGGCGATACGGGCACGGCGGGAACCGTTGATGATCTTCGGGGCAACCCGCTCGTGCGGGGTCATGGAGCGGACCATCGCCTCAACGCGGTCGATTTCGCGCTCATCGAAGTTTTCCAGCTGCTCGCGCATGCCGGCGGCGCCGGGCATCATCATGAGCATCTTCTTCATGGAGCCCATGTTGCGCAGCTGCTGCATCTGGGCCAGGAAGTCCTCGAAGGTGAAGTCTTCCTGGTCCACGAACTTCTTGGCCATCCGGGCCGCTTCGTCCTTGTCCCAGGACTTCTCCGCCTGCTCAATGAGCGTGAGGATGTCGCCCATGTCCAGGATGCGGCTGGCCATGCGGTCCGGGTGGAAGACTTCAAAGTCCTTCAGACCCTCACCGGTGGAGGCGAACATCACCGGCTTGCCGGTCACCGAGGCGACCGAGAGCGCGGCACCGCCGCGGGCATCGCCGTCGAGCTTGGTCAGCACCACGCCGGTGAAGTTCACGCCTTCGTTGAAGGCCTGTGCCGTGGCAACGGCGTCCTGGCCGATCATGGCGTCAATGACAAAGAGGACTTCGTCCGGGGTGATGGCTGCGCGGATGTCCGCTGCCTGCTGCATCAGTTCGGCGTCCACACCCAGGCGGCCGGCGGTGTCCACAATGACGACGTCGTGCAGCTTGGTGCGTGCTTCTTCAACACCCTGGCGGGCAACGGCTACCGGGTCACCGGTGGCGGCCTCGAACTCGGAGCTGACGCCGGGGTGCGGAGCGTAGACCGGCACGCCGGCACGTTCGCCGTTGACCTGGAGCTGCTTGACGGCGTTGGGGCGCTGGAGGTCAGCGGCGACCAGCAGCGGGCTGTGGCCCTGGTCCTTGAGATAACGGGAGAGTTTCCCGGCAAGGGTGGTCTTACCGGCACCCTGCAGGCCCGCGAGCATGATGACCGTGGGCGGGTTCTTGGCCAGGTTCAGCCGGCGCGTCTGGCCGCCCAGGATCCCAACGAGTTCCTCGTTGACGATCTTGACGACCTGCTGGCCCGGGTTCAGGGCCTGCGAGACCTCGGAGCCAAGGGCGCGTTCCTTGACGGACGCGGTGAAGGCACGGACCACGGGAACAGCGACGTCGGCATCAAGGAGTGCGCGCCGGATTTCCCGCACTGTGGCATCGACGTCGGCTTCGCTTAGACGCCCCTTGCCACGCAGGTTCTTGAACGTGGAAGTCAACCGGTCAGACAGTGAATTGAACACGCGCTGCGCACTTCTTTCATCGGGTAGTTCGCCATGTTGCCAGGCCCAGCTGTTAAGGGTACCAAGCGCGGGTGGGTATTGGCCGCACGAACCCTATGCCGGCACGCACCGCAGTGGGACGCTGGAACCATGGCTGCCAACCGAACGCGGGAGTCCCGTGTGAAGACGCTGCTGATCCTGGGTGGTACCGGAGACCTCTCCCACCGGCTCCTCCTGCCAGGCCTCGCCCGGCTGATTGTCCGTGGCAGGGCGCCGGGGCTGGTGGTAGTTGGCTCGGGGTCGCGGGACTGGAGCCAGGAGGACTGGAAGCTTCGGGTGGCCGACTCCTTTTCCACAGAGTACGACGGCGCCGGCAGGCAGGCGCGCCGGGAACTGGACGCTGCGGTGGAGCGAAGCTCCTACCGGCGGCTGGACCTGGACACACCGGGAAGCCTGGCTGCCGGACTGGAAGGACTGGAGCCGCCGCTGGCCGTGTATTTCGCGCTCCCGCCGAAGCTCACGCTCAGCACGGTAGGCGCCCTGCAGGCCGGCGATCTGCCCGCGAATACCCAGCTGGTCCTGGAGAAACCGTTCGGAACCGACCAGGCCTCTGCCCGGGAGCTGAATTCGGCGCTGGCGTCCCTGGTCCCCGAGGAGGACATTTTCCGGGTGGACCATTTCCTGGGCATGACCACGGTCATGAACATTGTGGGGATGCGGTTCTCGAACCGTTTGCTGGAACCGATCTGGAACTCGCTGCACATCGAGAAGATGGAAATCGTCTTCGACGAACAACTCGCTCTGGAGGGGCGGGCGAAGTACTACGACGCTTCCGGCGCGCTGGAGGACATGATTCAGAGCCACCTGCTGCACACCATGGCCTTTATGGCGATCGGCCCTCCGGCGTCGCTCGGCGAGCGCGACCTGCGTGACCTGGTGGCAGCCACGCTCCGGGCATCCTCGGTGTCTGCGGACTACGGCCGGAGTACCCGCCGGGCGCGCTACGCCGCAGGAGTCATCGACGGGAAGGAAGTCGAGTCCTACATCTCTTCCCCCGGTGTGGACCCTGGACGGAACACTGAAACCCTGGCGGAACTCGAGATCACCATCGACAACGACCGCTGGTCCGGCGTGCCTTTTATCCTGCGCTCGGGAAAAGCCCAGGCCCGGACCCGGAAGGAAGCCGTGGTGACGTTCCGGAAGGTGAACCACCTGCCGGACGGGTTCACCGGCTCAACCGAGGCGCCGTCGCGCCTGCGTATCTCCTTCAACCCGGCGTTCCTGGAACTTGAACTGAACGTCAACGGTCCGGCGGACATCTTCCGCCTGGACCGCAGCACGCTCACTGCCCAGCTGCATACCTCCCAGCTCACTGCCTACGGCGAGGTTCTGGAGGCGGTGATCGAAGGCAACCGGCTGCTCTCCGTCCGCGGGGACATCGCGGAGGAATGCTGGCGGATCGTGGACCCGGTGCTCGCCGCCTGGCGCGCGGACGAGGTTCCCATGGATTCCTACGCCGCCGGAACACAGGGGCCGTCTGCCTGGGGAACCAGCCGCAGCACCCTGTGACTTCCTCTTCCCCACCGAGATGGCAGAAACTGCCCGTTTGAGCGGGCGGTTTCTAGGGGTCGTTGCAACACGAGGTGTTGTTAGGTCTTTAGCAGTAGATCACGTAAGCGCTCGGCTGGGCTGTCCCAGTCGAGCGTTTTGCGTGGGCGTCCGTTGAGTTTCTGGGCAATGAATTCCAGGTCTTCGGGTGAGTGGACGGAGAGATCGGTTCCTTTGGGGAAGTACTGCCTGAGCAGCCCGTTGGTGTTTTCGTTCGATCCGCGCTGCCAGGGGCTGGCCGGGTCGCAGAAATAGACCGGCATTCCGGTGGCCATGGTGAAAGACCGGTGCCGGGCCATTTCCACGCCCTGGTCCCAGGTCAGTGACCCGCGCAGGTGAGCCGGGAGGGTGCTCACGGCCTTGACCAGCCCGTCTCTGACCGTTTCGGCACTGTGGTCTCCGGGCAGGTGGATCAGCATCACGTACCGGGTGCTGCGTTCGACCAGAGTGCCGATCGCGGAACGGTTGTGCGCACCGGTAATCAGGTCCCCTTCCCAGTGACCGGGCACGGCCCGGTCTTCGACCTCTGCCGGACGTTCGGAAATCATCAGGGCCCCGTCGCTGAACCGGGGCCGGCGCTTGTCCTGTTCACGGTGGTTGACCCTGCGGGCCCGCCCGGTGCGCAGCGCGGTCTGGACCTCACGTTTGAGTCCGCCGCGGGCCTGGAAATAAAGACTTTGGTAGATCGTTTCGGCGCTCACACGCATCTCCTGGTCATCGGGAAAGTCTGTGACCAGCTTCTTCGATATCTGCTCCGGAGACCATTCCACTGCCAGGCCGGCCTGAACATACTCGCGCAGCCGGCCCGGGCCGGCGAGTTTCGCCTGTTTCGGACGAAGCCTGCGCACGGCAGCGAGCCGGTGCGCCGTAAAGGGCAGGTATCCCAGGTCCCCGGCGGTGTTCCGGGCCAGTTCCCGGCTGATCGTCGAAGCGGGTCTGCCCAGTGCCCTGCCGATACTGCGCACGGATTCACCGGCACGGCGCAGGTCCTGGATTTGTTCCCGCTCGGTCAGGGACAGGCACCGGCCGTTGCCGGGATGTGAGGGCAGTTCGGATCGAAGGTCCACCGCATCGTTGTATCCGGCTCCCGCCTGGCCGGCACGGAAGCGGGCCCCTGCCCGGGACCGTGTCAGCCAGCGCCGCGCCCGCTCAGGCTCAACGCCTATCTTCCGGGCAGCCTCGCTGAGCGATGTTCCCTGCTGCAGGAGGGAGAAAAACTCTTGCTGCCTCGGATGCGGTTTCCGCCCCGGTTTGCCCTGGCCGCGGATTCCGGCCTGCCGGACCCAGCCGGCGCAGGTGCTCCGGCCGAGTCCAAGTTCCCGGGCCGCAGCGCTCACATCACCGCCCAAACGATCAAAGACCTCGAAGAACGCGGCTCTCCGCGCCGCACTATTCCGCGGTCGGGACTGGTTTCCTGGTGAAACAGACACGGTCGTTGCAACTCCCAAAATGGGTGGGTGTTGCAACGACCGCTAAAACCCGCCGCGCTCAAAAGGGCAGTTTCTGCCATCTCGACGCACAAAGCCGCCCGGCCGGGATCCCTTATCAGGTGATGTCCGGCCGGGCGGCTTGTCAGGAGATGCCCTTGGGTTCTGTCGTTTTTCCTTGCCGGCTAGAGCGCCGAGTCGCCCCGCTCGCCCGTCCGGACGCGCAGTGCCTCCTCCACGTTCGTCACCCAGACCTTGCCGTCTCCGGCGCGGCCGGTGTTGGCGGTGGAGACCAGCACATCGACGATGTCGCTGACCCACTCGTTGGCGGCGAGGACCTCTACCCGCAGCTTGGGCAGCAGGTCCACGGTGTACTCAGCGCCGCGGTAGACCTCGGTGTGGCCGCGCTGGCGGCCGTAGCCGCTGGCCTGGCTGACCGTGAGTCCCTGGACTCCGTAGCTTTCCAGGGCGCCGCGGATGGCGTCGAACTTTTCCGGCCGGACAATTGCGGTTACGAGTTTCATGAGTTGACGCTCTCCTTGACGGGGGTGGTGTGCTCAGCGGCCGGGCGGAAGGAACCGCCGACGCCGATGCCGCCCAGTTCGTACGCGGTCTCAGCGTGCTCGCTGAGGTCCACGCCGTTGATTTCCTGTTCCTCGGTGACCCGGAAGCCCATGGTCTTGTGGATGGCCAGGCCGATGATGAGAGTCATGACTGCGGAGAAGACAATCGCTACGACAGTTGCCACGATCTGCGCGCCCAGCTGGGCAAAACCGCCGCCGTAGAAGAGGCCGCCGCCTTCGCCGTCGACCGGCAGAGCGATGAAGCCGATTGCCACGGTGCCGACCAGGCCGGCCACCAGGTGGACGCCGACGACGTCGAGTGAATCGTCATAGCCGAGCTTGTACTTCAGGCCCACGGCCAGGGCTGCCAGGATGCCGGAGATCAGGCCCAGGCCGAGGGCAGCCACCGGGGAGACGCTGGCGCAGGCCGGGGTGATGGCCACCAGGCCGGCGACGATGCCCGAGGCTGCGCCCAGGGAGGTGGGGCGGCCGTCGCGAATGCGTTCGGTGATCAGCCAGCCGACCATGGCGGCTGCGGGAGCGGCGAGGGTGTTGACCCAGATCAGGCCTGCTTCTTCGGCAGTACCTGCAGCGCCGCCGTTGAAGCCGAACCAGCCGAACCAGAGCATTGCTGCGCCGAGCATAACGAAGGGGATGTTGTGCGGGCGGTGGCTCGGGTCGGAACCGAAACCGCGGCGCTTGCCGATGATCAGGGCCAGCACCAGGGCTGCCACACCTGCGTTGATGTGGACCACGGTGCCGCCGGCGAAGTCAATGGCTTCTCCGACAACGGAGCCGATCGCGCCTTCCTCGCCGAGCAGGCCGCCGCCCCAGACCATAAAGGCCAGCGGGCAGTAGACCAGGGTGACCCAGACGGGAACGAACACGGCCCAGGCGCCGAACTTGGCGCGGTCTGCGATGGCGCCGCTGATCAGCGCTACTGTAATGATCGCGAAGGTGGCTCCGAAGCCGGCGCTGATCATGTCTTCGGTGCCGATCAGGCCTTCGAGGCCGAAGGCTGCGAAGGGGCTGGCGAAGAGTCCGGCAATGCCGTCCCCGCCCGTCATGGAGTAGCCCCAGAGGACCCAGACCACACCGACGAGCCCGATTGATACGAAGCTCATCATCATCATGTTCAGGGCTGCCTTTGCCCTGGTCATGCCGCCGTAAAAGAATGCCAGGCCGGGGGTCATAAGCAGCACCAGTGCCGCCGATACCATCACCCAGACGTGACCTGCTGACAGATCCATCTTTATGTCCTTCCACGCTTAGCGGGCATCTCCCGCGCTACGAAGAACATTGCCGGGGGGAAGTTTCGGTATTCGGCCGGGGGTATTGCCGGGATATTACAAACTTCCGTGCTGGGTAAAAGTGCAGTGTCGGATGCGTTTCCGGCACGTTACCGGCGGCCGGGAACCCGCCGTGAGTGTTGCCAGAAGGGTTGCCGCGGCCCGGCTAGGATGTTCGGGAGTCTCGTATATCTCTGAAGGAATAATCCCTTATGCCTGAAAACATGCCCGGACCGGACCCGCACGCCGCGTCGCAGGAACCGGACAGCCGCCGCAAGGCCCGTACTGAGTCCCCCAAAAAACGCAACCGGTGGATCGCCGGAGGTGCCGCTGCTGCCCTGGTTCTCGCGGCCGGTGCCGCGCTTCCGCTTGTCCTGAACAACGACGGCGACGGGGAACCTGCCGGTGCCGCCGTCGAAACCGTGGAGGCAACACAGCAGCCGCTTCCTCCGGCCCCGGAATTCACCTACTACAACCAGGCAGGTCCTCCCGAAGGGTCCCCGCTCAACGCAGTTGAACCGCTGGCACTGGCTGTGGAGGGAACCGGCCTGGGTACCCGGCTCACGGAAGGCGTTGTTGGTCTTTCGCTTGAGGCCACCGATCTCGCGGACCCTGCTCTGTCCGGGGACAACCCTGAGATGGTCCAGACTCTTTCCGGGCTGGGCAAGCCGATGCTGCGCTTCGGCGGCAACGCCGTGGACCGCCGTTTCTTCTGGACTTCTTCCGGTGAACCGCTCCCCGGAAACCTCAAGGGAGACAAAGCCCACCCCGTGCGGGCGGTTACCCCTGCGGACCTGGAACGGGTCGCTACCCTGCTCGACGCCGTCGACGCGACCATCAACCTCACGGTTGACCTGGGCCACTATGACCCGGAGCGCGCTGCCGACATGGCAGGGCATGCCTCCCGCATTTTCGGGGACCGGCTGGTAGGCATCACGGTAGGCAACGAGCCCAACGGCTACCCCAACAACGGGGTACGGGATCCGGACTGGACCGCGGACGACTACCTGGTAGAGCTCAAGGCTTATGCCGATGCCATCTACGCAGCGGCCCCAGAGGTGAAGATCATCGGCCCCGGCGTTTACACCCAGTCCTGGTGGAAGCCGTTCACCGAAGTGGATCTTCCGCAGGAGCGGATCTTCTCCTTCCACCACTACCCGCTCTCCGTCTGTGACGGTGCAGCCGATCCATTCGGTGAGCCCACGCTGGCCAACCTGATGGCCCAGCGCATCCATGATCACGGCAACGGTTACCGTGAAGCCGCGCTTGAACCCGCGAATGCGGCGGGACTTGAAACCTGGATCACCGAGGCGGGCATTTCAGCGTGCCCCGGTTCAAACGAAACCACCAAAACCCATGCCTCGGCGCTGTGGGCCGCGGACTACGCACTGGGCGGCGCGGAACTGGGCGTCACACGCATGAGCTTCCATTCCTCCCTCATCACCTGCACGGGCGGTCCGCCCATGTCCGCGATCTGCACGGGCGGCGAATACCTGCAGCCCAACGGTGAAGTGGACGAACGGGCGAACTTCTTTGGTCTGTCGATGGTCGCCGAGATGGAACCCGGGGAATTCCTGGAATCAACCGAAGAAGGCGGCGGCCTGAGCCATTCCTATGCTGTGCGGCATGAGGATGGAAGTGTCAGCGTCATCATTATTAATGCCAACGACCCGGAGACGGACGCCCAGATGGAGGTGACGCTCCAGCTGCCCGGCCGTCCCCTTACGGCCGCGATGTCCCAGATGACCGGGCCTTCGTATGCGTCCGAGGACGGAACCCTGATTGACGGCCAGCGTGCCGAGCCGGGTCCCGTAGCCGAGCGGCTGACCCTGCCCGGCTTCGAGTACGGTTCGCCCACGCAGACCTTCTCGCTGACAGCCGGAACCATCACTGTCCTGAACTTCCAGCTTCAGCCGTAGCACCCGGCACGCCAGCCGGGAAAGCGTTCATGGAAAAGGGCTCCCGCACCTTCCGGTGCGGGAGCCCTTTTGGGTTCAGCAGGTTGTTCAGGACAGGAGCGCGTCCACGAATCCTTCGGCGTCGAACGGCGCCAGGTCATCCGGTCCTTCACCAAGTCCCACCAGCTTCACCGGCACACCGAGGGTGCGCTGGATGGCGACGACGATCCCGCCCTTGGCGGTTCCGTCCAGCTTGGTGAGAACAATGCCGGTGATGTTCACAACCTCGGCGAAGACCTTCGCCTGAGTGAGGCCGTTCTGCCCGGTAGTGGCGTCCAGGACCAGCAGCACCTCGTCAACCTCGGCCTGCTTTTCAATAACGCGCTTGACCTTGCCCAGCTCGTCCATCAGACCGACCTTGTTCTGCAGGCGGCCGGCGGTGTCGATGAGCACGGTGTCCACTTCGCCGTCGATGCCGGCTTTCACGGCTTCGAAGGCAACTGACGCCGGGTCTGCGCCGTCAACCTCGGAGCGCACGGTGGGCACGCCCACACGCTGGCCCCAGGTGGCGAGCTGCTCGGCAGCGGCGGCACGGAACGTATCCGCTGCTCCGAGGAGAACGTCCTTGTCCTCGGCCACCAGCACACGGGCCAGCTTGCCGACGGTAGTGGTTTTGCCCACGCCGTTCACGCCGACGACCATCACGACGGCGGGCGCCTCAGCGTGCCGGTCCACGGCCAGCGAGCGGTCCATGGTGGGATCCACCAGCTTGATCAGTTCCTCGCGCAGCATGGCGTGGACTTCCTGCGGGTCGCGGCTGCCGGAGATACGGACCCGCTCGCGCAGCGCGTCGACCAGTTCGGTGGTCGGTTCGGTACCGAGGTCTGCCAGCAGCAGGGTTTCCTCGATCTCGTCCCAGACGTCCTCGTCGATCTTGTCGCTGGAGAGCAGCGTCAGCAGCGCCTTGCCCAGTGCGTTGTTGGACTTGGCCAGCCGGGCCCGCAGCCGCGCCAGACGGCCCTGGACCGGTTCCGGTGTCTCCAGCGCCGGAGCTTCGGGCTCAGCGGGAGCTTCTTCCAGGCCCCGCAGGTCGTCCGGGACGGTGAGCGTGGAATCGGCCTCCGGCTCAGCAGTACCGGGACGGTCCAGGACGGAGGTGGCTCCGCTGCCGCCGGGCTGGTCGTCTGCGTCGCGCTTCGTGGGGTACATCCCCTTGGGGGTGCGGCGCGTGCGGACCAGCAGGGCTGCCAGCGAACCGACAACAGCCAGCCCAATGACCACATAGATCACAATTGAAAGAGTCTCATTCACGCTTTCCAGCATGTCATACGGGCCGCCCGCAGGCACCCATGGACGGCTGCGTGCGGCTCCTGCCGCGCCGGGACGCAAACCCTCCGCAATCTGCAAGAATCAAAACATCATGGCGAGTTCACCCCGGATTCCGATCCCCCGCGAAATCAAAGTCCTTATTGCCGCAGCGTTCCTGATTGCCCTTGGCTTTGGCCTGGTGGCGCCGGTGCTGCCGCAGTTCGCCCAGAGTTTCAACGTTGGCGTAGCTGCCTCCTCCGTTGTGGTCAGCGCGTTCGCCTTCACCCGGCTGATCTTCGCTCCTGCCGGCGGCGCACTGCTGGAGAAACTCGGCGAGCGCCCGGTCTACGTGATGGGGCTGCTGATCGTGGCGCTCTCCACCGCGGCGTGTGCGTTCGCCGGCAGCTACTGGCAGCTGCTGGTCTTCCGCGGGCTGGGCGGCATTGGATCGACCATGTTCACCATTTCCGCCATGGCCCTGATCATCCGGCTGGCTCCGCCTGCCATCCGGGGCCGCATCTCCGGCGCCTATGCCTCGTCCTTCCTGCTGGGCAACATCGGCGGACCTCTGCTCGGCGGGCTGCTGGCCGGGTTTGGCCTGCGGGTTCCCTTCCTGGTCTACGCCGCAGCCCTGCTGGTGGCCGCCGTCGTCGTCGCGTACCTGCTGCGCGAGGCCCGCGGCAACACAGCCGCGAAGGAAAAACCGGCAGAGCGGGTGCACCTCACTGTCCGGGAGGCACTCTCCGACTCTGCCTACCGCGCGGCCATGGTCTCCTCCTTCGCCAACGGCTGGTCCTCCTTCGGTGTCCGCAACTCCCTGCTGCCGCTCTTCGCCGCGGCGGTCCTCTCCGCGGGGCCGGAGATCGCCGGCATCTCGCTGACCGCGTTCGCGGCCGGCACGGCGCTGGCGCTGACCTTCTCCGGGCGGCTGGCAGATTCGTGGGGGCGCAAACCGCTGGTCATCACCGGCCTGGCGATAAACGGTGCAGCCACCGCGGCCATCGGCTTCTCCGGGTCGGTCGCCATGTTCCTGGTGGTCTCCGCCATTGCCGGCATGGGTACGGGCCTGCTCAATCCTGCGCAGCAGGCTGCGGTGGCCGACGTCGTTGGTTCCGAACGCAGCGGCGGGAAGGTCCTTGCCGCATTCCAGATGTCCGCTGACACCGGGGCGATCATCGGTCCCATCCTGGCCGGTGTGCTGGCTGACACGCTTGGCTACACCTGGGCCTTCGCCGTCACCGGAGCGACCGCCCTGCTGGCCCTGCTGATTTGGCTCGCCGCCCGGGAAACACTGGCACCGGAGCAGCGGGTGGCCAGGATGCGCTCCAGCCGCACTACCATCGAGGAATGAAGCCCTTCCTGCTCCTGGCCACCCGCGCCGAAGACGGCGCCGCCGAGGAGGAGTACGAGTCCTACCTGCACTTCGGGGACCTGGCACCGAACCAGCTCCACCGGGTGCGCATGGAGGCGGCTCCCCTGCCGGCCATAGAACTCGCCGACTACAGCGGGATTATCGTCGGTGGCAGTCCGTTCAACTCCTCCGACCCGGAAGACAGTAAATCCGCGCTGCAGCTGCGGGTTGAAAAGGAACTTGGCTCCCTGCTGGACACCGTTGTGGCGGAGGACTTTCCGTTCCTGGGTGCCTGCTACGGAGTGGGAACGCTGGGCCGTCACCAGGGCGCCGTCGTCGACCGCACCTACGGGGAGGCAATTGGCGCCGTACCGGTCACCCTCACCGCCGAGGGGCGCCGGGATCCCCTGCTGGAGGGACTGCCTGATACCTTCGATGCGTTCGTGGGCCATAAGGAAGCCGTCTTCACGCTGCCGCCCCATGCCGTGAATCTGGCAGGCTCCCCCACCTGCCCGGTGCAGATGTTCCGGGTGCGGCAGAACCTCTATGCCACCCAGTTCCATCCCGAGCTCGACGTCGCCGGGCTGCTGACCCGAATCTCGGTCTACCGCAACGCCGGCTATTTCCCTCCGGAAGAGGCTGAGGCGGTCATGGACTCCGTGCGGCCTGCGAGAGTCACTGCCCCACCGCTGATCCTGCGGAACTTCACCGCCCGCTACGCCCGCTAGCTGCCAGCAGCCCGCGCGCCGGCCAGCCGCTGGCTGATCACTGCCGAGACGCCGTCGCCGCGCATTGACACCCCGTACAGGGCGTCGGCCACTTCCATGGTTCGCTTCTGGTGGGTAATCACAATGAGCTGGCTGGATTCGCGCAGCTCCTCGAAGATGGTGATCAGCCTGCCCAGGTTGGTGTCATCCAGGGCTGCTTCGACTTCGTCCATGACGTAAAAGGGCGAGGGGCGGGCCTTGAAGATGGCCACCAGCAGCGCGACGGCGGTCAGGGAACGTTCTCCGCCGGAGAGCAGGGAGAGCCGCTTGATCTTCTTGCCTGCGGGACGGGCTTCCACCTCGATGCCCGTGGTCAGCATGTCCTGCGGGTCGGTGAGGACCAGCCGCCCCTCCCCGCCCGGGAAGAGCCGGCCAAAAACCCTCTCGAACTGCGCCGCGGTGTCATGGAAGGCTGCTGTGAAGACCTCCTCAACCCGCTGGTCCACTTCCCGGATGATGTCCAGCAGGTCCTTGCGGGTGGCTTTAAGGTCCTCCAGCTGGGTGCTGAGGAAGGAGTGCCGTTCTTCCAGGGCAGCGAACTCCTCCAGTGCCAGCGGATTCACTTTGCCCAGGGCGGAGAGGTCGCGCTGGGCCCGCTTGAGGCGCTTTTCCTGCTCGGCGCGGTTGTAGGGAATGCCCTCGGTGACCGGGTTGCCGTCCTCATCCACCGGAACGTGGAGGGCAGCCCATTTGCCGGCACCTTCACCGGTCTCGGCAGGGACGGGCACCAGCTGGTCCGGCCCGTACTCGGCCACAAGGTTGTCTGCCGTGATGCCAAGTTCCTCCACCGCACGCGTTTCAAGCGCCTCAATGCGCAGCCGCTTCTCGGCCCGCAGGAGCTCGTCACGGTGCACGGAGTCGGTGAGTTTGGCCAGCTCTGCCACAGCCTCGGCGTTCGCCGCCCGCACGGTGGTGAGCTCGGCCTCGAACTCCGCACGGACGGCTTCTGCCTGGTCCCGCTCGGTGGCCGCAGCCTCCAGCGAGACTTCCGCCCAGCGTCCGGCCTGCATGGCGGCTTTGGCCACGGACTGCGCACGGGCAGCCTGGGCGGCACGCACCCGGGCGCGTTCGGCGGCTGCGGCCCGCGCCCGCCGCTCGGCTGCCGCCGCCCGTTCCAGGGATTCCGCCCGTCCGGACACGGCGGCCAGCTGTTCCTGGGCAGAGCGCAGCGAGAGCCGGGCGTCCATTTCCGCCTGCCGGGCCTGGGCTGCAGCGATGGCCAGGGCATCGCGCCGGTCGGTGGCGGGTTCAGCCGTTTCCCCGGGGTGTTCCTGGGCGGCGGTGAGCCGCTGCACGGCCTCAGCCAGCTTCTGCTGTTCCGCGGCCAGGTTGGCTTCCGCGGTGTCAGCAAGCCGGGTTAGGCGCTCAGCCTCTCCAGCTGCGGAACGCAGGGCAGAGTTCAGTGCTCCCAGCCGTTCCCCAACGGCAGCCAGCCGGGCGTCGGATTCGTGCAGCACGGCGAGTGCAGCCTCAGCCCGCTGGCGGGCGGCGTCGCGCTCCGTCTTCGCCGCGGCGATCGCAAACCTCGCCCGTTCGGCACGGGCAGCAGCTTCGTCCAACCGGTTCTGGGTTTCCTCGACGGCGGCCTGGACTTCGATCAGCCCGGGAGCGGAACTGGAACCGCCGGCGGCAGTAAAGGCAGTGAGCACATCGCCGTCGGCGGTGACGGCTGTCAGCCCGGGGTTCTCGGCCAGCAAAACCGCGGCCTGTTTCAGGGATTCCACAACGACGGCGGCACGCAGCAGGGCGCGCACGGCAGGCGCGGCGTCCGGGGCAGCCTCCACCAGGTCAGCCGCATAGACGCAGCCCCCAGGGAGTGCGGCCCGGTTCGCGGACGTTTCTGCGGTCCCGGGCGCCGCAGCCAGCACAAGACTCACCTGGCCCATGCCGGAGTCCTTGAGGACCGTGAGGGCCTGTACTGCGCTGGAAGTGTCCCGGACAGCCAGAGCCTCCGCAGCAGGGCCCAGGACTGCGCTGACCGCGCGTTCATACCCCGGAGCCACAGTGAGCAGGTCAGCAAGGGGCGAGAGCACACCGTCCAGGCCGGCATCGAGCAGCGCCCTGGATCCGTCCCGCCGGTCCAGGCCCACGGCAAGCGCGTCCCGCCGTGCCGTCAGCGTCTCACGGTCCCGGACGGCCTGGCGTTCCTCTTCCACGAGATCCGCCAGCCGGGCCTCGGCGGCGTCCAGCGCCTCAGTCGCTTCCTCATACTCGGCGTCCAGGCCTTCTTCCCCGGATTCCGCGCCGGCCGCTTCCTGTTCCAGGGCCGCAAAGTCTGTTTCCGCGGTGCGGCGGCGTTCCTCAGCCTGGGCGATAGAGGCGCGCAGCCTGCCCAGTTCGGCCTCGGCGGCTTCCACCCGGGATCGTGCAGCGGAAACGGAACCGGAGAGCCGGGCCATGCCCTCCCTGCGGTCGGCTGCAGCGCGCAGCAGCGCCGCCAGGCGCCGCTCTTCGGCGGCGGCTTCCTCTTCCGCGGCAGACCGGATCTCCACGGCGTCTTCGAGCATGCCCTCCCGTTCAGCGGCGTCTGCGGCCAGCTGTTCGGCTTCGGCGCGCACCCGCTCTGCCTGGGCCTGGAGTTTCTCCGGGTCCCGCCCGGGGTCAGCCGCAGGCTCCGCTGAGCCCAGCAGCCGACGCCGTTCCTCGGCGAGCGCTGCCAGGGACCGCAGGCGCTCCCGGGCGGAGGACAGCGCATACCAGGCGTCCCGGGCAGCATTTACCCGCGGGGTGGCCTCAGCGGCAAGCCGTTCAAGTTCAGCGAGCCGCGCGCCCTGCGCGGCGGCTTCCTGTTCCACCTGGGCACGCCGCGTGCGCAGCGCGGCCTCGGCGGCGGTGTCCTCCTCGACTGCGGCGGCGAGTGTCACAATGTCATCGGCCAGCAGCCGGGCCCTTGCGTCCCGGACATCCAGCTGCACCTGCTTGGCCCGGCGGGCCACCGCGGCCTGTTTGCCCAGCGGCCCCAGCTGCCGGCGCAGTTCAGCGGTCAGGTCACTCAGCCGGGCCAGGTTGGCCTGCATCGCATCGAGTTTCCGCACGGTTTTCTCCCGGCGGCGGCGGTGCTTGAGGATTCCGGCTGCTTCCTCAATGAACCCCCGGCGGTCTTCCGGGGAGGCGTGCAGGACCTTGTCCAGCTGGCCCTGACCAACTATCACATGCATTTCCCGGCCCAGGCCGGAATCGGAGAGCAGTTCCTGGATGTCCAGCAGCCGGCAGGGTGCACCGTTGATGGCATATTCAGAGCCGCCGGCGCGGAACAGGGTCCGGGAGATGGTGACTTCGGAGTAGTCGATCGGCAGGGCGCCGTCGGAATTGTCGATGGTGAGGGAGACCTGTGCCCGGCCCAGCGGCGCCCGCCCGGAGGTACCGGCGAAGATCACATCTTCCATCTTTCCGCCGCGCAGGGTCTTGGCTCCCTGCTCCCCCATTACCCAGGCCAGGGCGTCCACCACATTGGACTTGCCTGAGCCGTTGGGACCGACGACGGCGGTCACTCCCGGCTCAAACTCGAAGGTGGTGGCCGACGCGAAGGACTTGAAGCCCCGCATCGTGAGGGTTTTTAAGTGCACTGGCCTCTGTCTCTCGTTTGTGGAACATTCCTTAAAGCCGGGTGGTACTCCACACTTAAGCGCAGTACTCGCAGAGCGTAATCCGGGATTTCGCGCGTTCCAGGCCTGGCAGGAAAGTAGGCTTCTTAGAGAATCATATGGTTCGACGGCGCCGTTACGGGTTGACCGGGCCCGGACCGCGATCTTTTTTGGCAGCAGACAAGGCAGGCATTTTGAGCGGGAACTTCAACTTCCACCACACCAACACCGCACTCCTGAGCGTCAAGAGCGTAGAAGCGCCCGTTGTTGTCAGTTCTCACGAGTTTGATGAACGGCTCTCGCCGTCACTGAAACGGCTGCGGTTATCCAAGGGCCTGCTCGAGCGTGTAGCCGGCGTCAGCGAGCGCCGATGGTGGGCGCCCGGTTCGACGTTCGAGGACGGCGCGATTGAGGCAGGAGCCAAGGCGATGGCCGAGGCCGGTGTCGAGCCGTCCCAGATCGGGCTGCTGATCAACACCTCCGTGACCCGGAAGAACCTGGAGCCCTCCGTTGCCGTGAAGATCCACCACAGCCTGGGCCTGCCCTCCTCTGCTCTGAACTTCGACCTCGCCAACGCCTGCCTCGGGTTCGTCAACGGGATCACCATGGCCTCGAACATGATCGAGTCCGGTCAGATCGACTACGCCCTGATCGTGGCCGGGGAAGACTCCCAGGGCGTGCAGGAAGCCACCTTCGGCCGCCTGAACCGCGAGGACTCGACCCGCCAGGACTACCTGCGTGAATTCGCCACCCTGACGCTGGGCAGCGGCGCCGCGGCCGCCGTGATCGGCAGGGCCGGGGACCACCCCGGCTCGCACCGCATCCTCGGCGGAGTCTCCCGGGCCGGCACCGAACACCACGAACTGTGTGTCGGCGGCGAGGGCGGCATGTACACCGATACCAAGGGTCTGCTTGAGGGCGGCCTGGATCTGGTGGTGACCGCCTGGCACGAGGCGCAGGAGAACGGCTGGGACTGGAAGGGCATGGACCGCTACGTCACCCACCAGGTCTCCAACTCCTACACCAACGCCATCATCAAGGCCGTGGACCTGGACAAGGAACGCGTTCCCATCACCTTCCCCCGGTGGGGCAACGTGGGTCCGGCGTCCCTGCCGATGACCCTGGCGCAGGAAGCCCGCACCCTGCATCCGGGAGACCGGGTGCTGTGCATGGGGGTCGGCTCCGGCCTGAACACCACCATGATGGAAATCGCGTGGTAGCTGAAGCCTGGCCCGGAGTTCCGGCCGCGTGGTCCCGCCATGTCCAGGTGCCCTCCACTGCCGCCGTCGACACCCCCGGCACCATCAACACGTGGCATCTCCTGGACAACGCCCCAGACCTCGCCGCCCGCGGCGTCGAACCTGCCGGAACGCTGCTGTGCGTCCATGGAAACCCCACCTGGTCCTATCTCTGGCGCTCCCTGGCAGCTGCCGGCAGCACGGCCGAGCGGCCCTGGCGGGTCATTGCCGTGGACCAGCTGGACATGGGCTATTCCGACCGCACCGGCACCTTCCGCAGGCTCGCTGACCGGATCACCGACCTCGGTGACCTGACGCGCGCCCTGAACCTCACCGGCCCGGTAGTAAGCGTGGGACATGACTGGGGCGGCATCATCTCCCTGGGCTGGGCTCTGGCCCACCGCAAGCAGCTCGCCGGCGTGGTACTGACCAACACCGCGGTGCACCCCGCCGGTTTCTCACTGCCCCCGGCGCTGAAGCTGGCACTGCACCCGGCCGTGCACGGCTGGGGCACCAAAAGCACCGACGCTTTCCTGCGCGTCACGCATTCACTGGCCCGTCCGGCGCTGCGCCCCGAGATTCGCCAGGCGTACGCCGAGCCCTACCGCACCGCGGCCCGCCGCACCGGCGTCGGCAATTTCGTTGCCGACATCCCCGCCGACGAGACCCATCCGAGCTACCGGACACTCACCCGGGTCGCGGAAGGCATCCGGGACCTGGACGTGCCAGTGCTGGCACTGTGGGGACCGAAGGACCCGGTGTTCTCCGACCGCTATCTCCGCGACCTGATCGGCCGCCTGCCGCAGGCCGACGTGCACCGCTTTGAGGGCGCCGGGCATCTGGTTGCCGAGGACAGGGACATCGCCTCTCCGGTCTTCGCCTGGCTGGAAGCCGCTGCTTCTCCCCGAGCCGGAAAGCCGGCAGCAAAGACGCAGCCGTCCGGTTTCCGCCCCATGCTGGCCGAACTGGATGAACGCAGCGAAGATGGGTCACCTGCCGTCGTGGACATGGCACCGGCCGCTTCCGGCAAAGCTCCCGCCGTGCTGTCCTGGGCGGAGCTGGGTACCAGGGTCAACGCCCTGGCAGCCGGCCTGGCCGGCATCGGAGTCCGCCCGGGCAGCCGGGTGAACCTGCTGGTACCGCCCGGCAGTGAACTGACCACCCTGATCTACGCCTGCCTGCGGCTTGGCGCAGTTGTGGTGGTAGCCGACGCCGGCCTGGGCGCTAAGGGCCTGAGCCGCGCCATCAAGGGCGCGGGACCGGACTTCATCGTTGGAATTGAACGCGGCCTCACCGGTGCGCGGCTCTTCGGCTGGCCGGGCACCCGGGTGCTCGCCGGCGAGGCATCCCCGTCCAGGCGCCGCCTGCTGGGCGTGGAACATACGGTGGCCGGGCTGACCGCAGCCGGTGCCGGACAGCCTGTTCCCGGCTGGGAGGTTGATCCCGACGCCGACGCCGCGGTGCTCTTCACCTCAGGGTCCACCGGTCCGGCCAAGGGCGCTGTTTACACGCACCGACGGCTCACCGCCATGCGGGACACCCTGCGGCAGACGTACAACCTCAAGGCAGGGTCATCCCTGGTGGCAGGTTTCGCACCGTTTGCGCTGCTGGGGCCCGCCCTGGGTGCGACGTCGGTAACGCCGGACATGGATGTCACGGCGCCGCGCACGCTGAGCGCCGCTGCCCTGGCCGACGCCGCAGCAGCGGTTGACGCCACCACTGTGTTCGCTTCCCCGGCCGCCCTGACCAACGTCCTCGCCACCGCCGGGAACCTCGACGCCGGCCAGCGCGCCGCACTGGGCAAAGTGGAACTGCTGCTCTCCGCCGGCGCTCCCATCCCGGAGGCACTGCTGACCCGCGTCCAGGACCTGGTTCCGGCCGCCGCGCTCCACACTCCCTACGGGATGACCGAGGCGCTGCCGGTAACGGACATCAGTCTGGAACAGATCCGCAAAGCCGGCACCGGCAACGGCGTCTGCGTTGGCACCGCCGTTGCCGGCGCCCGCGTGGCACTGGCACCGCTGTCCGCCGACGGCACGGCCGGCACCGAGGTTTCCGAAGCATCCGGGATCACCGGTGAAATCCTGGTCAGCGCACCTCATGTGAAGGACCGGTATGACCGGCTCTGGATCACCGAGCAGCACAGCAGTTCCCTGCCGGGCTGGCACCGGACCGGAGACGTTGGCCATTTCGACACCGACGGACGGCTCTGGGTCGAGGGCCGGCTGGGCCATGTGCTCACCACTGCTTCCGGCCCGGTAACCCCGGTAGCTGCCGAGCAGGCCGCCGAGTCGGTACCTGCTGTCCGGCTGGCCGCACTGGTAGGGGTCGGACCGGCCGGAACCCAGGTTCCCGTGGCCGTGGTGGAGACCGTTGACGGTGTCCGCCGCCCCGGCCCCGCCGAGGATTCACTGGCTGCCGAAGTACGCTCCGCCGTCGCGGAACGCTGCGGCCTGGACCTGGCCGCGGTGCTGGTGCTGCCGCAGATGCCTACGGACATCCGCCACAACTCCAAGATCGACCGCTCCGCGCTCGGTGCCTGGGCTGCACAGGTGCTTGCCGGGGGCCGGATCTCCGCACCGGGAGCACGCCGATGAGCCGCCGGACACTTGTCACCGGAGCCAGCGGGCTGCTTGGCGGCGCCGTCGCCGGCGTCCTCGCCGGCAAGGGGCATCGGGTACGCACCCTGCAGCGCCGTCCCTCCGCGGTTCCGGGACTGGAGTCCGTCTCGGGTTCCATCACGGACCGCGCCGCCGTGGACGCAGCCACGGCGGGAATGGACGCCGTGGTGCACCTCGCTGCCAAGGTGTCCTTCACCGGTGCGTGGTCCGAGTTCCAGGCCACGAACATCGACGGCACCCGCAACGTCCTGGACGCCGCACGGGCGGCCGGGGTGCGCGACGTCGTCTTTGTCTCCTCCCCCTCGGTGGCGCACTTCGGCGAGCCAATCGCCGGTGCCGGAGCAGGAACCGCGGACCCCGAGCGGGCACGCGGCCACTATGCCCGGTCCAAAGCGGCCGCGGAGCTGCTGGCCCTGGCTGAAGAC
Source organism: Arthrobacter sp. NPDC055585 (assembly GCF_053619115.1). Lineage (NCBI taxonomy): Bacteria > Bacillati > Actinomycetota > Actinomycetes > Micrococcales > Micrococcaceae > Arthrobacter > Arthrobacter sp. NPDC055585. Next base: position 52,499 of record NZ_JBSHIT010000010.1, on the reverse strand, counting down.
TCCCCCGGTTTCCGCGTCGCTTCCATCCGGCCGCACATCGTCTGGGGGCCCGGGGACACGCAGCTGGTGGAACGGGTGATGGACCGGGCACGGTCCGGACGGCTTCCACTGCTCGACGGCGGCGCTGCCCTGATCGACACCACGTACCTGGACAACGCCGCAGCCGCCATTGCCCGGGCACTTGAGCGGATGGAACACGCCCGCGGCCAGGCACTGGTGGTCACCAACGGCCAGCCCCGCATGGTCCGGGAAATGATCAGCGGCATCTGCGCAGCCGCAGGCATTCCGTCTCCGTCCCTGAGTGTGCCTGGCTGGCTGGCCCGCGGCGCCGGCAGCGTCATTGAAAAGGCCTGGCTGGCCGCAGGGTCCCGGGGACTGGTGGAGGACGAGCCGCCCATGACCCGGTTCCTGGCCGAGCAGCTTTCCACGTCCCACTGGTTTGACCAGCGGCGCACCCGGCAGGTCCTGGACTGGGAGCCGGAGGTCTCCGTCGAGGAGGGCATGGCCCGGCTGGCCAAGCACTACGCCGCATAGGATGGCAGGGATGAAGACTCTCGAACAGACCCAGTCCTGGCCCGCTGACAACGTCTCCGCCGCCGTCATTGCTGCCGATGGCACTGTGCTCGGAACCGCCGGGGATCAGCAGAAACGTTATCCGCTGGCCTCGGTAACGAAACTGCTGACCGCTTACGCGTTCCAGGTGGCCCTTGAAGAGGAAGCCGTTGCCCTGGATGATCCGGCCGGTCCGGAGGGGTCCACGATCCGGCACCTGCTCGCCCACTCCGGCGGGTACGACTTCGGCGACCGCACGGTCCGCTACGAACCCGGAACCCGCCGGCTGTACTCCAACGCGGGTTTCGAGGTTTTGGCTGAGCATCTGGAAGCGGCCACGGGCATCGGTTTCGCTGACTATCTCTCGGAGGCAGTCCTGGCGCCGCTGGGCATGAAGGACACAGCCCTGGAAGGTTCCCCGGCCGCCGGTGCCGTCTCCACGGCGGCTGACCTGTCCCGCTTCGCTGCCGAACTGCAGGCCCCCCGGCTGATCTCTGCTGAGTCCCTGGCTGCAGCTACCTCCGTGGTGTTCCCCGGCCTGACCGGCGTGCTGCCCGGTTTTGGCCGGCAGAGGGAGAATGACTGGGGCCTGGGGTTCGAGATCCGCAACGGGAAATCCCCGCACTGGACCGGTTCCTCCAACTCTCCGCGCACCTTTGGGCACTTCGGACAGTCAGGGACGTTCCTGTGGGTGGATCCGGAGCTGAAGACCGGTGCGGTAGCGCTGACCGACCGCGACTTTGGCCCCTGGGCGGCAGAAACCTGGCCGGCATTTAACGACGCACTGGCCGCCGAACTGCGGGAGCGCTGACTACCAGCGCCCGTTGCGCGGTCGCTTCTGGCAAACAGGGCAGGAGTAGGACGAGCGGTTCATAAACGAATCGCGCCGGATCAGCGTGGGAAGGCCGGCTGCCTCGCACCGCGGGCACGGCTGGCCCTCACGCCCGTACGCGTTCAGGGAGCGCGCAAAGTAGCCTGATGCACCGTTGACGTTGACGTAGAGCGAGTCGAAGCTGGTGCCCCCTGCCTCGAGCGCTCGGAGCATTACGTCCCGGGCAGCTTCCACCAGCCGCAGTGCATCGGCACGGCGCATGGTGTCGGTGGGCCGGGCGAAGTGCAGCTTCGCCGCCCACAGCGCCTCATCGGCATAGATGTTGCCGACGCCGGAAATTAGACCCTGATCCAGCAGGGCGCGTTTGATGCCGGTGCGGCGGGCGCGCAGCCGGCGGAAGAAATCCTCGAAGGAGAACGCCGGATCGAGCGGATCGCGGGCAATGTGCGCAGCTTCTGCCGGTACCAGCGGCAAACCGGTTTCAGACAGGCCGCCGGGCTCCCCATCAGCGGTGGGCTGCAGATCCGCCAGGAACACTCCGCCGAAGATCCGCTGGTCCACAAAACGCAGCTCCTCCGGCATGGGAGTGCCGTCGGGATCAGTAGCGGGGCTGAGCGTGAACCGGACCTTCAGGTGCTTTTCATCCGGCAGGTCCGGGGTTTCCATCAGCAGCTGTCCGCTCATGCCCAAGTGGGCCATCAGCGCGAACGGGGGTGCGGCGTCGGCCGCTGAGGCCTCCACCAGCGGCATCCAGAGGAATTTGCCGCGCCGGGCCACGTCCAGGACGCGGGCTCCTTCAAGGTTGCCTCGCAGATCCTCTGGACCCGGGGCGTGCCGGCGGATGGAGCGCACGTCGAGGATTTCGACGCCGGTGATGGCGCGCCCACGCACCCAGCGGGCCAGGCCGCGCCGCACTACCTCGACTTCGGGAAGTTCGGGCATGGCGCAGCCTACGCGCCGGCGGGGGCTGCGGGAGTTTGGAGCGTGTCCTGCTCGCGGAGCAGCCGGCAGGTGTCTGCTGCTGCTTCCTGTTCGGCGTCCTTCTTGGACCGGCCGTTGCCGGTTCCGAAGGCACGTCCGCCAATGTGCAGCACGGCCACGAAGCTGCGGGAGTGGTCCGGTCCCGAGCCGGTGACCCGGTATTCGATGTCGCCCATTTTCCGTGCGGCAGCGATTTCCTGGATGCTGGTCTTCCAGTCGGTGCCGGCGCCCAGCGTGTCGGCGTCATGGAGCAGCGGTCCGATCAGCCGCATCACCATGGAGCGTGCGGTTTCAATGCCGTGGCAGAGGTACACCGCGCCGATCAGTGCTTCGGTGGTGTCCGCCAGGATGGAGGACTTGTCCTTGCCGTTGGTCAGTTTCTCGCCCTGGCCGAGCAGGATGAAGTCGCCGAGCCTCAGCTGGCGGGCTACCGATGCGAGGGCCTTGGTACTGACCACGGCGGAACGCCGCTTGGCCAGTTCGCCCTCGGAAAGATCGGGGTTGTCCCGGTAAAGCGCATCGGTCACGGAGAAGCCCAGAATCGAATCGCCCAGGAATTCAAGGCGTTCGTTGGTGGGGATGCCGCCGTGCTCGTACGCGTAGGAGCGGTGGGTGAGCGCAAGACGAAGCGTCTCGGCATCGATGTCGACGCCGAGACGCTTCAGAAGCTCTTCAGTATTTTTCACTTGCTGATTGTGCCCCGAAAAGCAGTGAGCCCCCTCCAGCGGCTGCCCGTGGGGCAGACGGCAAAGGGGACGTTCACTGGTCTTAGACGTCCGCTACCTTGCGGCCCTTGTATTCAAGGAACAGCGCGGTACCTGCGGAGTCGGTTACGACCTTGGCCTGGTGGGGCAGGCTGTAGGTAACGCGGCCGTTCTCAACGGTCTTTACCAGGTTGGGCGCAGTTGCCTTCCACTGGGACCGGCGTGCACGCGTATTCGAGCGGGACATTTTCCGCTTGGGAACAGCCACGACTAACTCTCTTCTCTCTCGTCTGACTCTGTACTTGTTGCCGCATCTTCAGCGGCGGTGCCAGCCAACCCGGCAAGGGCTGCCCAGCGAGGATCCACGACTTCATGGTGGTGACCCGGATCCTCCTCAAGGCGCGCCCCGCATTCGGAGCAAAGGCCTTCGCAGTCCTCCCGGCACACCGGCTGGAACGGCAGGGAAGTTACCACTGCGTCCCGCAAAACCGGTTCAAGATCGATTACATCTCGCTCGATCCGGCGTTGCTCTTCTTCCTCTTCTTCTTCGAAGGACTCAGTGTCCTCGTAGTAGAAGAGTTCCTGCACATCGACGTCCTCGTTGTACTCGATGGGAACCAGGCACCGCCCGCACTCCCCCTTGACGGGGACAAGCGCGGAACCCGAGACCAGGATCCCCTCGTGTACAGCTTCGAACCTCAGATCGAGCTCAATGTCCGATCCGAACGGCACGCCAATAAGCGCAACACCGAAGTCTTTCGGTGCCGGCACATGCTCATGCATTGTCCGCATGGTTCCCGGGCTGCGCCCGAGATCCTTGACATTAATTGCCAAGGGGGAACTCGGTTGTGACCGCGATGAAACGCTAATGAGAACTCCTGTAGAACATAGACCGACATATCATCTTAGCCTGAGGAGCCGGAATCTCTCAAACCGGCGTCCGGGCAAGCCGGAAGCGCCGGGTTTCCGTCTCCCACCCAAGTCTACTGCCTGTGTACCGGCCGCAGCGCCGATGCGGGCGCGCAGGGCGCATTCGCCTAGGCTTACGGTGTGCTTCACTCCCCTCCCCGCGCCAGGCTGCTTCGGATCCTCACAGTGTCCGTGGCTGCTGCAGTTTCGGCACTGCTTCTCTGGCTGCTGGTGGCGGTGAACCTCTTCTACTATCCGCAGACCTCCCGGGAACCGGGCAGTGCCGACGCCGTTGTGGTCCTGGCCGGCGCGGCATCGGAGCGGCTGCCCGTAGGCAGGGAGCTGATGCGGGAGGGCAGCGCGCCCGTCCTGGTCCTCTCCACGACGGACACCCCGGGGAACACGAACATGGACATTGTCTGCAAATACACCCAGGACCCGTCCATTCGCTGCTTCTCCCCCTCGCCGCTGAGCACACGCGCCGAAGCGCGGTCCATCGCCCGCCTGGCGGCAGACAACGGCTGGGACGAGATCATTGTGGTTACATCCACGTACCATCTGGTCCGCGCCCAGGCGAACATAGAGCAGTGCAGCAACGCCCGGGTGCAGATGGTCGCCGCCGAACCGGACCTCTCCGCACGCCAGTGGCTGGGCCGGTTCGTTGAGGAGACCGGCGGTGTGCTGGCGGCTTTCCTCCGCCCGGCGTGCAGTTCCCGGGTGGGTTAGCCCAGCCGCTTCAGGACGGCGCGGGGAACGAAGTCAGTAATGTCTCCGCCCAGTGACGCCACTTCCTTGATCAGGCTCGAGGAAAGGTGCGTGTAGGAGTTCTCTGCAGCGAGGAAAACGGTTTCGACGCCGGTGAGCTGCCGGTTCATGACGGCCATCGGCAGCTCGTACTGGTAGTCCTGTACGGAACGCAGCCCTTTGACGATCGCGCTGGCGCCGTGTTCGCGGCAGAAGTCGGCCAGCAGTCCGTGGCCCATGGGCAGTACGGACACGCCCGCGAGGGAACCCAGAGTCTCGGCCGCAATTTCCAGCCTCTCCTCTTCGGAGAACCGGTACTTCTTGGAGTAATTGGTGGAAACGGCCACGATCACCTCGTCAAAAAGGTTCGTGGCACGGGCAATGACTTCAAGGTGGCCGTTGTGGATGGGGTCATATGATCCGGGGCATACAGCGCGTCGCATAAGACGAATCTACCCGGTGGCCGGCCTCAGCCCGGGTCAGGCGCGGCGGTGCGGGAAACTCTCCAGCAGCGGTGCCAGGTCAATTCTCAGTTCCGGAAGGCTCGCCCCCGCCGCCAGGTCGGCGATCAGCTGAGGACTCAGCGCTTCCGAAGGAACGTCGCAGGCGCTGACGGCGTCCGCATCCAGGGTGGTAAAGAAATCCTCGAATTTGTACCGGTCCCCGCTGATCACCCGGTCACTGATACGCAGCCACACCCACGGCACGCCGTACGCCTGAGCCACAACAATTCCATGGAGCGAACTCGAGATGCAGGCCCGTGCCCCGGCGATCTGCCGGACCGCCGGTTCAACTCCTTCCCGGACATCCACCACTGTGATGCCGGAACCCGCTGCAGCCTTCAGGGGTTCCCGGTGGTCCAGATGCGCGACGACGGCGACTGCCCCGGTGGCATCTGCTTGATCAGCCTGGAGGAACTGCGGGAGCAGCAGCGCGGGGTCACCATAGATTTCCGGAACGCTCCAACCGGTTTTCCGTTTCAGTTCAGCGCGTGTGTTCCGGCCGCGGACGGCATGGACTCGCACGTCCGCCAGGCTCCGGAGCCGTGCCAGGTTCTCCCCTTCCAGCGGTCCCATCAGCCCGGATCCCCAGATTTGGGATCCGTCCTGTTCCAGCCAGCCGGCAATCTAACCGGCAGTTGCCAGTGCCGGCGTGCCCAGCCGAAGACCCCGGCCGTTCACGGGCGTCAGGCCGCTGAGGCACCTGGCGAGCCACGGCCCGACGGCGTCGCCAAAGTTGGGGCGTTCATCCCACCAGAGCAGGTTGAGGAACCCCGGCGCGAGTTCACCTGCCGGCCGGGATGCGTCCAGGACGGCGCCCACTGTGTTGCGGATTTCGCGGATCCTGGCCTCCGCGCCGGCAAGGAGATCGCCTGGACGCGCTGCGGCAACCCCCAGCAGGTGGCGTTCTCCCCGGTCCTGAACCAGCGGAAACCTTCCCACCAAGGCGTTCCGCAGCACCCTGCGTGCTTCTTCCGTGTCGGCCGTGACTGAGAACTCTGCTCTGCTGCCGTCCGGTCGAATCTGGAGGATGAAGCTGCTTTCACGGCTGTGAAACTGGAGTTCCAGCAGGCTGTTCCCTCTGCTGCGGATTTCCTGCCACGGCGGGGCCTGTTCCCGGGCTGCGCGTTCCGCCGCCCGTACCAGCAACCCGGATGACTCCATGTTTCCCAGCCTTTCGTCGCCTCGGTTTCGCTCCTGCTGCGGCCGGTTCCAGGCGCCGGGGCTTCTGGCCGGACCATGCCGTCAAACGCCAGCAACTATACCGGCGGGACGTTTCGTGTCCCCGGCGGGTAATACTGGAAGGCATGACTTCAACTCCCAGTTCACCCGCGCTCCGAGACTCCCGGGACGGACAGCCCGCCCCCTGGCAGCGGACGGCAGCCGGCGCGAATCTCCTCGGCGAAGACGGCAACCTGGGCATCACCATTTTCGAGGAGATCACGGCCCTGGCCGGGACCCACAACGCGATCAACCTGGGACAGGGCTTCCCGGACGAGGACGGGCCGGCAGAGATCCGCAACGCCGCCCGCAGGGCGATCCTGGCCGGCGCCAACCAGTACGCCCCCGGGATGGGGCTGCCCGTGCTGCGCGAAGCCGTGGCCGATCACCAGGAACGGTTCTACGGCCTGCGGCTGGACCCCGGCACGGAAGTTATGGTCACCACCGGCGCTACGGAAGGCATCGCTGCCACCCTGCTGGCGCTGACCGGCCCCGGCGACGAGGTGCTTACTTTCGAGCCGTTCTATGACTCCTACGGCGCCATGATCGGCCTTAGCGGTGCAACCCACACCACTGCTCCGCTGCTGGCCCCGGACTTCCAGCCGGATCTTCAGGCCCTGGAAGCAGCTTTCACGGACCGCACCCGGGTGGTGCTGGTCAACAACCCGCACAACCCCACCGGCGCCGTTTTCCCGGAACCTGTGCTGCAGCGCATTGTGGATCTGGCAGTGAAGCACGACGCCGTGATCGTCACCGATGAAGTCTACGAACACCTCACCTTTGGTCCCCGGCACATTCCCGTCGCTACGCTGCCCGGCGCCCGGGACCGCACCCTGACGATTTCCTCCGCAGGCAAAACGTTCTCCCTCACGGGATGGAAGATCGGCTGGCTCAGCGGACCCGCGGATCTGATTGCCGCCGTACGGGCGGTCAAGAGCTTCCTGACCTACAGCTCAGGTTCCCCGTTCCAGTCCGCCATTGCAGAGGGCCTGCGGATGGATGACGCGTTCTTTACCGACATCGCCGGGACACTCCGCGCCAAGCGCAATGTCCTTTCTGCCGGCCTCCGGAAAGCGGGGCTGGAGGTTTACCAGCCGCAGGGCACCTACTTCGTAAATGCCGACGTCGCACCGCTGGGCATCGACGACGCCACCGAGCTGGCGCGGCGGCTGCCGGAGCTGGTGGGCGTCGCCGCAATTCCGGTAGCGATGTTCTGCCATCCCGAGGGGGCCGGGCGGACCCGGACACTGCTGCGCTTTGCCTTCTGCAAGCGGTTCGATGTGCTGCAGGAAGCAGCAGAGCGCATTTCCCGGCTTAACGAGGTGCTCTGAAGTGGAACGCCGCCCGCCGTCCCGGCTGCTGCGTGGAATCGGCGCCCACGCTGAACTGGATGAGGACGCGTTCAACGACGGCGCCTGGATCCTCTCCATCGGAGGTGCCCAGCAGTCCCACGTGAACCTCGCCCATCCGGAAGAGATCTTCTACGAGTACCTGCGCCGCATCGGCAACGTCCTGGACCTGGCCGGACCGCAGGGTGTGCCGCTGCGGGTCCTGCACCTCGGTGCCGGTGCCCTGACCCTGGCCCGGTACGTGCAGGCTACGCGCCCGGGTTCGGAGCAGGCCGCCGTCGAACTTGAACGTGAGCTGCTGGACTACGTGCTGGCCTATCTGCCGCTGCCGGAAGGAACGGTACTTCAGACAGTGACCGGTGACGCGCGGTCGGAACTGGAACGTTTCGCGGCCCACTCGTTCGACGCGGTGGTGCTGGATGTCTTCGCCGGTGCTGATGCACCGGAGCACCTTGCAGACGCCGGATACTACGCGGAGCTGCTTCAGCTGCTCTCGGAGCGCGGCGTGCTACTGGTGAACGTGGGCGACGATCCTCCGCTGGCGTTCGCGCGCCGGCAGGCCAAAGCACTGCAGGAGGTCTTCACTGCTGCCGGCGGTGAGATCGCCGCGCTGGGCGACGCCTCGATGTTTACCGGCAGGCATCCCGGGAACATCGTCCTTGCAGCAGTGCCGTATCGCTGGCCGGCGGAGTGGACGCAGTCCCTGCTGCAGGCCGGACCGCATCCGGCCGCCGTGCTGACGGGAGCCGATCTGGATGCGTTTGCTGCCGGACGCTGAGGAGACCTATTCCTCGTCTTTCTGCGCCGGTTCGGCAAACCAGAGGGTTGTTTCCCCGTAGGAACGTTCACTGAAGCGTTCCATGCCTTCCGGCCAGGCAGGTTCGGGTGAGCGGGAGGAGCGTTCCACCACTACGACGGCGCCGGCGGCCAGCCGCGGGCTGAGCGCTTCCAGCACGGCAGCCAGTCCGTCTTCCTCCAGCGGGTAGGGCGGGTCCAGGAAAACCAGGTCCCAGACCAGTCCCGGCGGTACCCGGAGCAGGTAGGACTCTGCCTTGGTCCGGTGCACGCGCACCCGCTCCGAGCCGAGGATCTTGTTTACCAGTGAAGCGTTGCTGCGGCAGACCTGGGCTGCTTTCTCGGCCAGTTCAACCAGGTCAACGCGGGCGGCCCCGCGGCTGGCGCTTTCCACGCCCAGGGAGCCGGAACCGGCGAACAGGTCCAGCACGTAGGCGCCGTCCAGGATTCCGTAGGATTCCAGCCGGGAAAAGAGCGCTTCTTTCACCCGGTCCGTGGTGGGCCGGGTGCCCGATCCGGGAACACTGGACAGGGTGGATCCGCCGGCGACTCCGGCAATGATGCGGCTCATGTGTCCACTTTAGCCAGCGGGCAGGTGCCGTCCGGCATCCTCGACCCTCTGCCGGTGTCAGCCGCGGTCCAGGAACGCTTCCTTCTCCGGGTTCAGGTACGCCTCGATCGCCTCGTTGAGGGCCGGATGCTCCAGCAGGTCCGGGTCTTCCTGGATCAGCGCCTGGGCGTCTGCCCGCGCGCGTTCGATCACTTTTTCATCCTGGATGGCACGGAGCAGCTTCAGCGTTGACCGGCCGCCGGATTGGGAGGCGCCCAGAATGTCGCCTTCACGCCGCAGTTCCAGGTCCCGGCGGGAGAGCTCGAAGCCGTCGGTGGTGGCGGCCACGGCGTCCAGGCGTTCCCGGCTGGGATGCCCGTTCTCAAGGTTGGTGACCAGCAGGCAGGTTCCGGGCAGGCCTCCGCGGCCTACCCGGCCGCGCAGCTGATGCAGCTGGGAAATCCCGAAGCGCTCGGCGTCGAGAATCACCATCATGGTGGCGTTGTGCACGTCCACGCCCACTTCGATCACAGTGGTGGAAACCAGCAGGTCTATCTCACCGCGGTTGAACGCGTCCATTGCGGCGGATTTCTCCGCCGGGTCCATCCTGCCGTGGAGCATGCCCAGCCGCGTGCCGGAGAGCACCGGCAGCTCCTGCAGGCGTTCGAGGACTTCCAGGACGGACGCCAGCGGCCGCTGGTTCCGCGGGGCGGCGGGCTGGTGCGGCAGGTCTTCCAGCAGCGCCAGCTCTGTTCCGGGTTCCTCTTCTTTCTCCCCGATCTTGGGGCAAACCACGTACACCTGCCGTCCGGCATCGATCTCTTCCCGGGCACGCGCCCAGATCCGCGGGCCCCACGCTGGTTTGTCCGCCAGCGGAGCCAGGTGGGTGGAGATCGGTGCACGTCCGGCGGGCAGCTCGGTGAGGGTGGAAACGTCCAGGTCTCCGAAGACGGTCATGGCCACTGTGCGTGGAATCGGGGTTGCCGTCATGACCAGCAGGTGCGGGGTGGAGTCGCGGCCCTTGGTGCGCAGGATGTCCCGCTGTTCGACGCCGAAGCGGTGCTGTTCGTCAACCACCACCAGGCCCAGGTCAGCGAACTGGACGTGTTCGGAGAGCAGTGCGTGTGTGCCGATCACGATTCCCGCCGAGCCGGAAGCAGCTTCGAGGAGGGCGGCCTTGCGCTGTCCGGCGGACATAGAGCCGGTGAGCAGGGTGACCCGGGTGGCGGTTTCGCTGCCGCCCAGCATGCCGGCCTGGCCCAGCGGTCCAAGTGTCCGGGTGATCGAGGCGTAATGCTGGGCTGCCAGTACCTCGGTGGGGGCCAGCAGCGCTGCCTGGCCGCCGGCGTCGACCACCTGCAGCATGGCCCGCAGGGCCACCAGGGTCTTGCCGGAGCCAACCTCGCCCTGCAGCAGGCGGTTCATGGGGTGGGCTTTGGCCAGGTCAGCGGCCAGTTCCTCACCGATGGCGGCCTGCCCTGCGGTGAGCGTGAACGGCAGCGCGGCGTCGAAAGCTTCCAGCAGCCCGCCGGGGTGCGGCGGGCGGGCGGTGGCATCCTGTTCGGCGGTGAAGGCATGCCGCCGGGCAAGCGCGGTTTGCAGCACCAGGGCTTCCTCATAGCGGAAGCGGTGCCGGGCCTTGTACGCGTCCTCGATGACCGCCGGGCGGTGGATCGCGTTGAAGGCGTCGGCCATGCCCATCAGACGTTCCCGGGAGCGGATGGCCGGCGGAATCGGGTCGCGGAGGCGTTCGGTCTGGAGCGAGTCGAGCAGCAGGTCAATGGTGGTCTTGATTTCCCAGCTGGTCAGCTTGGCGGTGGCCGGGTAGACGGGGATGGGCCGTTTGGCTTCCTCTTCGTCATCCGCTTCGTCACTGAGCAGCACGTAGTTCGGGTTGGTGAGCGTCAGCTGGTGCTTGTAGACGCCCACCTTGCCGGAGAACATCGCACGGACGCCCGGCTGCAGGTCCTTAAGCGCTCCGTAGCCGTTGAAGAAGGTGAGATGCAGCAGTCCCAGGGCGCCGGCGTCGTCATCATCAGTGACCGTGATTTCCACGATCATGCCCTTGCGGGTCTGCATACGGCGCGAGTTGTTGCTCTGCACCCTCGCCACGAGGGTTACTTCCTCGTCGAACGGGATCTCGGAAATCCGGGTGAGTTCCCCGCGTTCCAGGTAGCGCCGCGGTACGTGGAGCAGCAGCTGGCCCACCGTGGTAATGCCGAGCTGCTTCTCGATCTTGTCCGCAGACTTCTTTCCGATCCGGCGGTTCAGTGGATAGTCGAGCTCGCCGGGAATCCTGTCCTGCATGGGCCTCTAGGCTTCGCGCGCGAAACCGTCGACGGCGGGCTGGCCGGGCAGCGGGATCTGCGGGATTTCAGTGGTCTGGTGTCCATTGGCGGAGAGCTCGGTGATGGTGACGTTGGTCGGTTCACCCACGGCGTGCAGCGCGTCCATCGCGGCACCGGCGTCGGGGGTGTGGACGTGGACCCGCCAGCGGTAGCCCTCCCCCACCGGGCTGACGGCACTCATGATCACCGAGTCGCCCAGTTCGTCCAGCTGCAGCCGCAGGGTGGCGGCGTCCAGCGGGCTGAGCGTGATGGTGCACATGACCTCCACACCTTCGAGCTGCGGCTGGGTACCGTGGATGTGCGGATCCTGCACGTCGTAGCCGTGCAGCCCGTCAAGGAGCTCGCCCTGCAGTTCCTCGCCCAGCGCCGCGGCGCGCATCGCATCGAGCACGAGCAGGAAGCCCACACCACCTGCGTCCACGACGCCGGCGTCGGACAGGGTTTCAAGCTGCTCCTCGGTGCGCACGACGGCGGCGAGGGCGCTGGTCATCATGCCCCGCAGGGTCTCTGCCAGTCCCGCGTTGCTGTCGTCGCCGGTCTGGGCGGCCTCTACCTGGGAAGCTCCGCGGGCCGCTTCTTCCAGGACCGAGAGCATGGTGCCGGGGACCGGGTCGCTCAGCACGGACCAGGAGCGCAGCTGCGCTCGTTCCAGCGCACGGGCCAGCAGTGGGGCCGAGAGCCGTGTGTTTCCCTGCAGTGGTTCGGCCATGGAGGTGAGGAAGACGGACAGCAGCGTGCCGGAGTTTCCCTTGGCCTGCTCCATCGCCGCGCGGCCTGCTGCGGAAAGCAGTTCTCCGATGTCCTGGGTTTCCAGGTCAGCAACCGCTGCCGAAGCTGCCCGCATGGTCAGGTAGAGGTTCGTTCCGGTGTCGCCGTCGGCCACCGGGAAAATGTTGATGGCGTTCAGCCGGTCGCTGTGGTTCCCCAGGGACACCTCGGCTTTGCTCAACCATCGCTTCAGCGCCTGCGCGTTTGCGGTGATCTTAGTCTGCAAGGTAATCCCGTTCCGTGCTGCTGCTCATGCTTCTCCTCCGGATTATCTTCGACGGACGTCGTTGTCCTTCGAACCGGCATGGTCAGTAGGAAGCCTACCGCAGGGCCCTGGCAGCGTGCAGACGGAGATTTGCATAATTATGGGAAGGTGGAGTCCATGGCGCAGAAGCAGTATCCGGACATTGCAGCGGCACGGCACATGAAGAGCACCCCCTCGCGGCCGGACAAAGGTCCTGCCCGCGGGAAGCGGGTGCACTCACCGGCTGAGGCGCCCAGACCTGTCCCCGCCTCCCGCTCCAAGATGGACCCGGCATACCGAAAAAAGAGGCTGGTGGCGTTGCTTGTCACAAATCTGGTGTGTCTTACGGTTCCAGCGCTCATTGTGCTTTTGGTTCTTTTTGGCTGATCCCCTGCGGCCGCGCGGCTCTTCGACGGGGCAGCGGCGTCCCGGTTGCGTAACGGCAAATGACCCTATCCGGTGATCGGCTATACTCACTACTGCTAGCGAAGCATTTGTCAAGTCTTTTCGGGGGAATCTCATGCCAGTTGTTATGCCGATCTACGGGACGCGCCCGGAAGCCATCAAAATGGCTCCGATCGTGGCCGCTCTCCGGAAATCGAAAACACTGGAGTGCTTTGTAACCGTGACCGGACAGCACCGTTCAATGCTGGACCAGGTAAACAGCCTCTTTGACATCGTTCCGGACTATGACCTGAACATTTTCACGCCGGGCCAGACCCTCAACGGGATTCTCACCAAAACCATCGACGGCCTGGACAAGCTTTTCAGCGTCAACAAGCCGGATGCGGTCATCGTCCAGGGCGACACAACAACCTCCACCGCTGGCGCAATCGCAGCCTTCTACCACGGCATTCCGGTTATCCACGTGGAAGCCGGCCTTCGCAGCGGCGATCTCTTCTCCCCCTTCCCCGAAGAAGCCAACCGCAAGATCACCTCGCAGATCGCCAGTCTGCACCTCGCGCCGACCACGACCAGCCGGCAGAACCTTCTGGTAGAGAATATTTCTGCTGCAGACATTGTGGTCTCCGGAAACACTGTCATCGATGCACTGCTGATGACCGTTGACAAGAAGATTCCGTTTACCGACCCGAAGCTTGAAGATCTTGCGGCAGCCGGCGGCCGTATTCTGCTCTCCACCACACACCGGCGGGAAAACCAGGGCGAAGCAATGCGCGGTGTGGGCCGGGCTCTGGCACGGATTGCTGCAGCAGAGCCGGAGCTGACGATTGTGCTTCCCCTGCACAAGAACCCCGTGGTGCGGGATGCTGTTATGCCGTTTGTGGAGAACGTCCCCAACATCATCGTGACGGAGCCCCTTGCCTACGGTGAGTTCACCCGTATGCTCTCCCTGTCCCACGTCGTCCTCACGGACTCCGGCGGAGTGCAGGAAGAAGCACCCAGCCTTGGCAAGCCCGTCCTGGTCATGCGCGAAAACACCGAACGGCCGGAAGCCGTCGTAGCCGGGACCGTCAAACTGATTGGCACGGATGAGGAGCGCATCGTCTCCGAGGTGCAGCAGCTCCTGAACGACGAGGCCTACTTCAACTCCATGGCCAATGCGGTCAACCCGTACGGTGACGGCAAGGCCGCCGAGCGCACCGTGGCTGCCATTGAGGAGATGCTGGGCCTCGGAACTAGGGTCGCTGACTTCCGTTCTTTGTGACGGCCCGTTCGACGCGCAACAGCCCAGATGCGCCGGGCATAGTCTCGGCAGAGAATATAGGTAACATGCTTACTCCGAGCCAGGTATCAGCCATAAGACTCATTGTTCTAGAACAGTTCCACCCTCTTAATAATTCAACGGTACGTGAACGAGCTGAGAAACTCATCCACCAGAGAATCATCAGTTCTGACTCTTTTCCTGACGTTTCCATAACGCATGAAGGCGTTTGGCAACCCCAAGAAGGTAGGAGTCACCAGCGGTATCTCCATGGGTTTCTCTTCCTCAACGACTGGTTTGGCACGGTACTGGCTGACGAAAGTACGCGGCACGCCGCGACCAAATCGGCCCTGGATCTCATACAGGCATGGGTTGAAATGAACCCATGGACGGGCGACGGAACGGGCATGGCCTACCACGATGAGACAACGGCGCAGCGCATGATCAACCTGTTGCGTTTGGAAATTTTGATATCTGATGTATCCCCTGAGCATACGGAAAGCCTGCTTCGTCCGCTGCTGGACCAAACCGCCCGCATTCTGGCCAGCCCAGACTTTCACTCTCCGGGCAACAACCATGGAATGTTCCAGGATCTGGCACTGGCATACTATTCGGTCCTAGCTGACTGGGCACCGTCAGAAACTAAAGAACGTTACTTTAATTTGTCGCTAACGCGACTAAAAGATTACTTCTCAGAGTGTTTCACATCCGAGGGTGTTCATATTGAAAACACGCCAACCTATCATGTGATGGTGTCGCGTCACCTGGGCGTAGTCCAGCGAATCGTACAGACAGCAAATCACCCGGATTCCGCATATTATACGGCCCTTCTCAGTAACGCAGAAAAGTATGCAACGCACGCGCTAATGCCCAACGGAATCTATCCCCCAGTGAGCGACACCACTCAACGCCGCGTAGACTCGAAACAGAACCTTGACCTTTTCAATAGTCAAGAATTCCTGTACGCAGCAACGGCAGGAAAACGTGGATCCGCCGACCCAAACCGCATTTTAGTGCTGCCAGAGTCCGGCTACGCCATATATCGCAGCTCGTGGGGCGACCAGAATGCCACCTATGCTTTCTTCTCAGCTGCTTACAACGGGAATTACCATAAGCATTCCGATGACTTAAGCCTCTACCTTCGGAGCCAAGATACTGAACTCCTGACTGAAGCAGGCCCCTATAGCTACGACTATAAGGACCCGTTGTCCAAATATGCCTATTCGCAATTCTCACATAATAGCTTGATTGTCGATAATCAAAGTCTCCCTCGAACAGACGACAAAGCCCACACAGTTCGCCTTCATGCCAAGGAACAGACCCCCAACCGCGTCGTCGTACTTGGTACTAACGGCCGCTACCCGGACACCGAGCACTCACGCGAGCTCAGAATCGACGACTCAGCTGGCACGGTACGCATCGACATAGTGGACACCGTCATAAGCTCAACGCACCACAGCTACAAGCTGCTCTGGCACCTGGGAACCGACATCCAGCCCGTAGTTCACGGCCAGGGCTTTGAGTTATACAAGAACGGAGCTAAAGTCATGGACCTTGCGTTCACCGCAAATGTCCCGACACGCACTTCGGTCCACTACGGGCGAGTCAAGCCCCGTCCCATGGGTTGGAGGTTCCCAAAATTTGGGGAAGCCGTCCCTACCCACACCGTCTCAATTGAGTTCGAGGGTAAAAACGCCGAGATGGCGACCACGATTCGGCTGAATGACTACACCTATCAAGACCGTCAAATCCTACCGGCTCAGGGCTGGAAGCGTCATCAGGGAACAGTGCCGGTTAATTATCTGTACATCCCTCCGAAAAACGGCAGGCCCAACAAACTGGTGATCGTCTTTTCAGCAATCAATCGGGCTGGGGATTTCACATACAATTATAAGAAAACCGTTGATGAGTCAGGCATAGGCGCTCTCTACATTCTTGATGATTTCGGCGACCAGGGCGCTTACTACTACTCTGACCATCGCTCCACGGACATATTCGACTCTGTCCAGAAACTCATTAAGTTGGTCATGGAACAACATGGATACGGCCTGGCGGACGTAGCCATGGCGGGCTCTTCCAAAGGCGGATCGGCTGCCCTTATCCATGGCTTGGCGCTTGGCGCCGCACGCATCATTGTTGGGGCTCCGCAAACGAGAATCGGGACATTCGTTCGGCACGCACATCCTAATATCCTGAAGTTCATGAGCGGTGGCACGTCGGAAGAAGACGTAGATTTCCTCGACAGCATCATCAGCGAGAAGCTTCGGCAAGCGAAACCAGCAACTAAGATATTCCTGGTGGTTGGAGAGAAGGACCACCATCTGCGCGGACACGTGACTCCATTCTTGGCGGATGCTGAGTCCGCTGGCGTCGATGTTTCCAGCCTGGTCCTGCCGGGCCTTCCGCACGGTGAAATTGGCAGGATATACCGCGATTATTTGAGCGCTAATTTGGAGCAGTGGACCCGCAATAGTACGGAAATCGCTTTACCATACAGCATTTCTGTCGACAAGAGCACCAAGAGCGTGAGACTGCGAGTCCATTCAGGGACAGGGGATCAGCATGCATATCGACTTTTCCATGACAACCAACTAGTCGAGAGTTGCGGGTACTCAGACAGTCGGAGTGCCTCCTATGCGGACCTTGCGCCCGGAGTTTACCGTGTTCGAGTATATTCTCGGAGCTCTCCCGACTCGTTGCCCACGGCCTTCACTACTCGGACCGTCAGAATCAGCTAGGTTCACTGGGACAGGACGTTATTCCACGTGCATAGGAAAGGACCCATTAGGGTCGTGTCTGCGAACACGAGCTGCTTCCCAAGACATCTTCATGTCTCACCGTAGTGCTCGGCTGGCTCCGGCCGGAAGAATGATCTTGGTCTAGGAAGTCACTTCTGGAGGCACGGGGCGAGATGCAGACAAATAGATGGGCGCCTCCCGTTCCATCGCTTACTGGTGAGCGAACCGCTACCGGGGCCGGCCTGGCAGACCACGCATCGACGCTGAAGTCCTACCTACGCCACCCGCGCCGGCGGCGACAGCCAGAGTCGTTGCGGCCCGGATTATAAACACTACCGGCCGGGTGAACCTGGCGAACCGAACCGGGTCGTCGTCGGACGGCGGGACGCTCGATCGGCCCGGTCTGGGCCAGCCGGCGATTTCTCCTCCGGGCCGTAGACACGCTTTCGGACAGGGCCCGGAACCGTTGCTCCACCGTGTTCGGCCGGACGATGCCACCGGAAAGCGTCAGGCATCCACACGTATCCTGTTGCGCAGTGTTTCTAGAACCGATGCACGAACACCCATCACGGCAGAAAATTCACCACGAAACATAAAGGGAGTAGATACCGTTCTGGCGCCAAGCCGCTGGGTGAGGCGTTGCAGGACTTCGGTGATCATGTCGATGTCATTGCCAAGCTTGACCACATGGAACGCGTCTACTGGTGACAGCTGTGCGAGGCAGCCAGATCAGCGGTGCCCCGCGGAACAGCGCCGACCACTCGTTCGCAACGAACTGCATACCCAGCCGCCATTCCTGCGGGAGGGCGAAAATGCCAATCTCAAGGCCTTGGCTATCAAGGCCGTCCACGAAGCCCAGGACCTGGCCGGTGTCGAGTTCGACAATGGCTTGCCGCCCCGAGTACGGTACGTGGATCTGTCCCTTAAGACAGCTTCCACATACTGCCCTGGGACGGCGCCATCTGTTTATGACTCACTCGTATGTCGTCCGGTCATCGCGCGCCATCCATGCATGCTCCCCTACAACATGCGATGTGATCTCAGGCAGTATCCGGGCCGATGAAAAAACAGTTTCCACGAATACTCGCGCTTCGACTGTGACTCTCTCATAGATCTCTTCCGATTCAGTGGATTGTCGTATTCTGGTCACCATTTCGTCCACGGACGCGGAAATCCAAGAGACCGGGTAAATCTGGTCCGCCCCTGGCCAGCCTAGAATGACGGGCAGACTCCCATGGGCGGCCCCATCTGCGATCGTGAGGTGGAAGGACTCGAAGTCACTCACCGATATGACCACGCCCACCCCTTGGTACCAGTCGGACATATCGTTACCGTAGCCATCGAACGTCACTGCGTTGATGAGGTCCGGATCTGTCCGGAGACGCTCATATTGAGCGGCGTAATATTCCATCTCAGCGGGCCGCTGCGACATCCATGAGTATTCCTCCGGCTTCTTGCCCTTAATAGCCAAGGTGTACCGCCGATCGAGCTTCCTGAGAGCGCTCAGAAGATCCAGCGCCACATCCAGGTTCTTCTGTGCAGGAACGATTCCAACCATTCCGAGCCTATGCCGGGCTGAATCGTCTTTCGCCTGTACGTCTCCAGGGATGTCTACCGCGTTTGGCACGACTATCATCTTCGATGAAGGGATGCCGTGATCCCTCGCTGCGATGTTCGCGATGTGCTGCCCAACCACCAGTATTTGATCTATACGATCATGTTTGAGCTGCTTCAGGTAAGGTGTAAACAGTTCCTGTGAGTGCAGTCTGGTAACCAGTCTTTGATGCGGCTCGACATTTGCGGAATACCAGACTGCATTTCCCAGAGTCCACTCACAGAAGATCACATCTGCGACGGCGAGTAACTCGCGGCTTTGTTCCTCATCATGCTGCGCGTGCCCCGCCCACTGGTCGATTAGCACCTTATGTCCCTGGCTTTCCCACGCTGCAATAATACCGCGGGCAAATTTCAGGTCGTGTCCGGCGACCAGAATCGTTAGGGCCTGGCTGTTGATTCCGGGAGCATCCGCAGCTTTTCTGGAGCCATCCTGGTCATCAAGACACGAAACGCTTCGACGCATTCGCACGCAATTCGCCGCATCGCTGTTCGTGGCTGCTCCTATCCTCTCCAGAAGAGGCATCCGCTGGTCTGCTTCCCGAGGTTCTGCCGCACCGACTAGTGCCAAAGTTTGTCCAGGTACGTCCAGAGCCTGATCTGAGTACGTGAGCTTGTCCCATCGACCATATCGCTCGGCAGTTAGCAAGTCCTCATAGGCCGTGCGGTCCGATAGCCCGTCTATGTAAGGACCAATCCATACTATTCCGCTCTCGATAAGCAACTCCGAGGACAACTCAGCCCGTGGAATTGCTGTGATTCCTGACGGCAGGTGGACACCATCGATAGCGGAGTCGTAGACCACTACGCTTGGCAGCACGGTTTGCCGGCTGATGGCAGTTGCCGCTTCCGGGGTGAGTGACCCCACGGTGAGGGCGTACCCGCCTAGGACCGGGGCTTTAACGACCAGACCCGCCGTTCGCAGCGCATAAGTGAGGCGATGCGCGGCTGTATGGCCACGGTGGATAAGCCTGTACGCAAGCCAGGCATCGTGGATCCGGCTCTTTTCGTCAGTCATCCACCGCTTTGCGAGGACGGTAGCTTCCTCTTGGGACTCCACGGTATATACCAGGCCGGCCATAACCTCATCGACGCCTCGTCCTCGGCCGCTGATTATTGTGGAGCCGGATGCTGCAATTTCGACGACTCGGCGCGAAAACATAGTTGGTGACGACGCGACCGAGTTCACATTGATATGAACAGGATGGGCCTTATAGGCCTTCACCATGTCTAGGTAGTTGAGTCCCCCAGACACGTACCTGCTCAGCCCGGCCGGGAATTTATACGGGCTGTTTTCGTTGAGCAGCTGCCGGTCATAAATAGTCAATCCAAATGGTTTCGCTGCATCCAGCAGCTGACCAAGCTCCCGGGACCGTTCCTTGTACCGGTCACCGTAATAAGTTCCAGCGTAAGCCACCGATGGGATGGGCTTCTGTCCCGAAGGCAGCGGGTTATGGATTAATGGCTGTGCGTAGAACGGCAGCGATCCAACGCTTTTAACGTGGGGGCCAGCATCTGTTG
Source organism: Arthrobacter sp. NPDC055585 (assembly GCF_053619115.1). NCBI lineage: Bacteria > Bacillati > Actinomycetota > Actinomycetes > Micrococcales > Micrococcaceae > Arthrobacter > Arthrobacter sp. NPDC055585. Next base: position 32,466 of record NZ_JBSHIT010000010.1, on the reverse strand, counting down.
CATATCTGGAGATGCAGTCCGCATCGGTTGTAAAGATATGGTCGAAGTGTTTGGCACTGCCCTTAAACCTGTTGTAATGTACTGGATCTTCTTTATTCCAGAATATGGTTGGAATCGACCGTTCGCGGCAGAATTCCAAGAGGCTGCGCATAACACTGAACTTTTCGTCATCGTAAAAACCGACGCGCTGGTGCCACTCATTATTGATACCTTCCCATGCCGACTCCACGAACAGGGCGTCGACGTCCGCTTGCTCAAGCTGTTTCTGCCACGAGTATGGCCGCAGTTCAACGAGGTCTACCTCCGGACGGAGGCCTTCCGTGGTGAATGTGTCGGCGATGATAGCCAGTCGGATATCCCGCAAGACCCGGGATTTCCCATCCATCTGGCTCTGGGAATCCTGTATCTGCTTGTATGCGCTCAGAATCTGTTCAGCGGTCAGATACCAGGTGCGTTCTAGGACGGTCCAGAGTCGTGAGCGCCGTCCAAGTTCTCGCCGGTATTCAGGATTGTCAAGAAGCCTGATAATGCCGTCCGCCAAGGACTGCGGGTTCGAAGGCTCGACCAGGATACCCCTGTCTTCGTTTGCTCCAGCCAGATCAATGAGGGGTGCGACCCTCGTGACCACCATGGCCTTGGCGCACGCCATCGCTTCCAACGGCTTCAACGGGGAAACGAGTTCCGTGACGGGCAGGCTCAGCCTCGGGCAGGGCATAACATCAAAGATACTGATGTACTTTGACACTTCCGACGCAGGCACTCGCCCGGTGAAAATGACTGTCCGAGCCAGTCCCAGCCTGTCGGACTCCGTTTTCAAGTTCGCTAGCTCTGGCCCGTCCCCCACCAATACAACGCGAAGATCACGCCCTGAATCCAGAATTCTGCGGGTTGCCTGGAGCAGATCAGATACCCCCTCGTAGCCAACGAGACTTCCTGCGTAGCCAATGACGGGAACATCAGCTGGGATATCGAGTTTGGTTCTTAGCGGAAGATATGGTGGCATCGGCGTGAACTCATGAGTGTCCACTGCGTTCGGCAAAAGACTGATCTTCGACGAATCGACACCTCGGCGTACTAGCTCATCCCGTACCTGCGGAGTGATCGCAAACACGTGATCCGCCTGGCTTGCGACCAGGGTTTCCATACGTTCCGAGAACTTGTATCGCTCGGACTCTTCCCATCCATTCCGCTCTGAAGCCCCCGTAACTTCCCACAGTCCCCGCACCTCGTAGGCGAACGGGACGCCCAGCCGGCGGGCTGCAATGAGTGCCGGCAAGGCGGTCACATAGTTCGACGCCGAATGTATGACCGCGGGCCGTTGCCGTTGCGCTTCACGGACGTATGCATCTATTGATGCCAGCAGATAGTGGTCGAGGCGGTCATCGGTCCAGCTCAGGCAAGGGTTATAGACGTGTTCGACTCCGCCGATGATCTTCACAAATCGCTTGACAGGGGGTTTCTGGACGTCGACTTTGATGTCCCAGGGATACCCCGGACGCGCAACCGTCACTACATCTTTGTCTTGACTCGTAAGTCCTCGAATGATTCCGGCAGTTCTCGTCGAATACCCGTTGCTGTTGAAATGTCCGGTGCTGTGGGCGCAGTACAACACACGGTTCCTTTCCACCTGGAAGGCGGCATTCGGCTGCCGCGGAGGAATCTGCGGCTCATTCTGCATGAGTGCGTCCAGCCCCAGAAGAACGCGGACCAAGCGCGCGTCTTTCACATCAAGGTCGGTGAGGATAGCCGCGTGAGCTCTCAACAGCGAAGCAGGACGACTTATATCCCCTAGCACAAAGTAGGCATGGTTGGCGTAGCGGAGAACACTCTCCCTGGTGCCGTCCTTTTCGGCCGCTTCGAGATAAGAGTCATTAACCGCCCTCGCATCCATATCCTGGCGGCGCGATGCCCCAGGTATGGGCTTGAAAACATCGGGTTCATGCTTCGGCACGGAAGCAGGACTAGGGGAAGCTTCCGGCTTCGTTGACTCCATTATTGCCTTCTTTACGAGGCGCATAGGCAAGGTAACGGCACGTCCAGCTCTGACGCTCTTGGACAGCCTCAAAGCTTTCAGTGTGTCTTTGAGCTTCTGGTTTTCAGCGCGCAACTTCGCAACGTCGGATTTTAGTCCGGCGAGTTGCTTTTGGCTTTTCGTGAGTTCATTTCTCAGTTCAATAAGTTGCTTCGACTCACGTTTGCTACGAACCACGAGGTGTTCATAGTTAGTCACCAACTGATCAAAGTTGCCCAAGTATTTCTCACGCTTCGCTTGCATCCCTGGTGAGAAGGGGGGCAGTTCATCTTGATGCTTCATATCTCCGTTACCTTGCCCAAGCCGATATGCGCTGTCTAGCGCCAGATACCCCGAGTGTCGATGACCTTTTTATGGCGCAGCAGTTCCGTGTCCACCTGCTTGAACGAGTCATGGTCAACGAGGAGGAGCACCACGTCAGCGGATGTTACCGCGTCTTCGGTAGAGACCAGCTTGACGTTTGCCGCTCCGGACAGGGAACCGGGCAGTTCTTCAACATGAGGCTCTGCAACCAGAACGCGCACTCCTTCCATCTCGGAGAGTTCGCTGACGATGGCAACCGCTGGTGATTCGCGCAGATCGTCAATATTGGCCTTGAACGCCAGTCCCAGGGCCGCAACTGTCGGAGTGGTTTTCCCTTTGGGCAGGTTCTTACGCACTTGATCCAGTACCCATTGGGGCTTTGCGTCATTAGACTCCCGTGCCTGCCGGATAAGCTTGGCTTCCTCAGGTGCGCTGGCCACGATAAACCACGGATCAACGGCGATGCAGTGTCCGCCCACCCCCGGCCCCGGCTGAAGGATGTTCACCCGAGGATGGTGATTCGCCAGTTCAATAAGCTTCCATACATCGATGTCGAGTTTCTCACTGATAACAGAAAGCTCGTTCGCAAAAGCGATGTTTACGTCCCGGTAAGAATTCTCCACCAGCTTAGCCATCTCGGCAGTTACGGAATCGGTAAGGTGTATCTCACCCTGGCAGAAGGAAAGGTACAGATCCCGTGCCATTTCCGCAGCAGTACTTGTTAGGCCACCAATGATTCGGTCATTGGTCACCAATTCGATCATTACCCGCCCCGGGAGCACACGCTCAGGGCAGTGCGCCACGTGAATCGTCGGAAGATCCGAACCCGGGTCCAGAGACAGGTCTGGACGCAGTGAGACGAGGTAATTCGCGAGGTGCTTGGTCGCTCCCGGAGGAGACGTCGATTCCAGAATAATCAGCTCATCTCCCGTGAGCTGCGGCGCGATGTTGCGAGCGGCAGCTTCAATGTAGGAGAGATCCGCGTTCCTGTCCGATGTGAAGGGGGTGGGAACGGCAACGATGTACGCGTCAGCTGGTGGAGTATCAAGCGTCGCTTTGAGCATACCCTTGCTCACCGCCCCGGCCACCTGCGTAGCGAGATCCGGCTCCACGAAGGGAACCTCCCCGCGGTTGATAGCTTCCACGGACGATGCCTTCACGTCCACGCCGACCACGTTGACGCCGTTGGCTGCAAGGACAGCGGCGGTCGGGAGACCGATGTAGCCGAGGCCAATAACGGCCACAGTTTGGATATTGCGCATTAATAATCCCCTAAATAACTATGTGTTTGCTCGGCGGGCCGAAAAACACAACTCTTCCCGACGCCATGATTTTTGCGTCAGAAATTTTCCAAGTGTGGTCCGCGCTTCCGCGGTACTGGAAGTAATTGAAGCGGTCCGCCGAGTAGATGCGTCCACCTTCGCGAACGACATCGCGGAGGAAGGTGGTGTCTTCCCCGAGGGACAGATCTTGAAAATTTACATTTTCAAACGTATCTCGGCCACCAGTAATGGTTGGCCCCATTACCGATGTCGTATACCGGTGTTCTCGGTCTGCGTACCTCAGGACCGCGGTGTTCGCCTGATCTAAAAACACATAGTGTGCCTGCTTGCCGACGATATCTGCTTTGGAATAGGTGAGCGCGTGGAGCGCGTCCACCAAATAACGAGGAGAGTAGAAATCGTCGTCGTCCATTTTGGACAGCACCTGACCCGATGACGCGGTCACACAATCGTTTAGGCACCTACCCAAAGAAACTGAACGAGGACGTTCGAGGACGGATACGTTGTCGACGCCAAATTCAGCCTGAAGGCTTCTCAGCTGGTCTGCGGGCAGATGGAATCCGTGTGTCGCCAGGATCAGTTCAGTCTCGACACCTTCCTGACTGCCAATCGTGCCGAAGACAGAACGAAGCTGATGCGGGCGTATGGTCGAAACGAGAAGAGATACCGGCGGCAAAGTCACTGGAACGGTCCGCTCAGGCAGAACGGACGAAACAATCTGTTCCGTCCTGTGCGTGTATGTGTGCTCTGACCAGATCCGTCGCTGAGCACGGTGAAGCTGGCGGTCCGATATCTCGGGATTCTTTATGATCGCTTCGATTGTGAGTTCAGCATCCTCTACCGTCTGAACTAGGAACTGTTCCTCCGGCTCCCACATTCGGGTAAGCGCTTCACTAGGGGTGCTGACTATAGAGGTTCCAGCAGCCGAAATCTCGAAAATACGCCTTGCACACATCGTGGGAGACTCGACGACAGAGTTGACGTTGAGGAAGACCTTGAACGCCTTATAGGCCGTAAGCATCTCGGCATATGACAGCGTACCCCTGACAAATCTCGTCAACTCCGCAGGAAACCTATAGTTGGGGTCCTTCTCGGCGTGGCGGGTAAAAATGTCGAGTTCATGCCCGCTGTTATCTGCGACTCGACGAGCCGCTGAGAGCAGCATGTCGAGTTGTTCCCGGCGCTGTGGAAACTTATGTGCGAAGTACATGCCTGCGAACGCGACGCCGCGATCATGCCATCCGGTCCTCGGCCGTGCAGGGTTGTGCAACGCGGGCTGCGCGGCGAACTGCAGGACACCAACGTTACGGTGGCCCAGGTCTGCGAGATAGGCCGGCAGCCGATCCGAGTCACTTGTAAAGACGAAGTCAAAGAGCCGTGCAGTCTCAAGAAAGTCATGGTAGTGCGGTGGGTCTTCTTTGTTCCAGAAGACGGTAGGTATGCCCATGTCACGGCATGTGTTAACCAGATCTACCAGTTCCTGTTTGGGGCCGGATGCTCCCGTTAGCGCATATTTCCACTCGCCACCGTTGCCGTTCCACGCTGATTCTACAAAAAGCAGGTCGGGGCTGGTCTCCGCTAGAGCAGTCCGCCAGTCCTTTCGTGCTAGGGAGACCTGGTTCCATTCGTACTGAAAGGCGAGACTAGAAAACTCATCCAGGATGACGGCAGCCGTAAGGTCCGGACGCCTGACCTGTCCAACCTTCACTTTATAGGGTTCGAAAGTTAGCCGTTTGCGATGCGTCCAGTAACTTGATGTTCTAAGCACACGGGCTGATCCTCCAGGCTCAACCCATTGTTCCCGATGTCGGCGCAGTTGCTGCACACCACCGTTCCTGAAGTGCCACAGCAGTTTCCGAGCTCTTTGAATATCTGGCCTCATGCGGCACCGAGTTTCCGCCGGCCAGCAACTTTAGGCTGGACATCGATGACCTTGAGGTCCCGCAGCATACGTCGTCGAATCTGCGCAGCTGAGCCCCTGTCCTTGGCTGACAAAAGAGAGGTGTACTTTCGGTACCAGCTAATTCCTTGCTGCGGCTCACCATCGTACAAGAGATCCCCTTTGTCAAGCCAAATCAGTCGGTTACACAGATCGTTAACGGTGGCCAGGCTGTGGCTGACTAGGAAAACGCATCCGGCTTGGGCGCGCACCTCATCCATTCGTTTTTTCGTTCTATCCTTAAATTCGTCGTCACCGGTGTTGAGCGCCTCATCGATAATTAGGATCTCCGGATCGATGGCCGCAGCAATAGCGAATCTTAGGCGAGACGCCATACCGGATGAATAGGAACGCATTGGCAAATGTATAGATTCCTGCAGCCCGGAGAGTTCGAGGATGGACTCATACCTGTCCGCGACTTCTTCCCTGGTCATGCCCATGGCCAGGCATCCCAGCATGATGTTGTGGGCTCCCGAGAGATCAGGTACCAGAGCAGCAGACACACCCAGCATGATCGGGACCGAGGAAGCATATACGCTCCCCTGAGTCGGTTTGATCTTCCCTGAGATGAGCTTCATCAGGGTGCTCTTACCTGATCCGTTGAGACCGATGACCCCAATGACCTCCCCCTGCATAGCCACTAAGGACAGCTCCTTGAGCGCTTCGACCCGAGTTACACGTGCCCTGCCTGTCAATCTGGCGAGTGCTCCCGATAGACCAGGTTGTCTGTTCGAATTCGCTGAAACTTCGTAGGTCATGCCTACTTTATCGACGACCACCGCGGGAGTATCAGACAAAACATCCATTTCAGTCATCCCGGCCATAGGATTCTTCTCCTCTCCAGAAGAAAAACATGCCAATACACAACACCCCAAGGGACCATGCCAGAAGCGCTGCCCAATCCTGCCAAGAGGGCGTGGTCGCATACAGCAGGCAGTCTCTTGCCATGGAAATAATGATGTACATCGGATTTGCTTCCACGATGGACTTGATGACGGGCCACTGCTCATAACGATCAATCGAAAACATCACGCAGGAGGCAAACATCCAGAAGCGCATCCCGAAGGAAATGACGTGTACCAAGTCATTGAGTCGGGCCACCATCGGCGCCAGGAATAAGCCGAGACCGAGATTAAAGACGCATTGAAGAAGAATAATAACCGGAATCACGGCCCACATCCACGTGATGGACTCGACCGGCGGTATCACGATGATCAGCAAGAGCATCATTAGCACTACCGGAACATTGGCAATCAACTCCCGGATATTCACAGCCAAAGCCAGCGTCGCCCGTGGGAAGTTAAATGCCTGTATAACATTTTGGTTAGTCGTGATGATACGAGCCGTCGCAACTATCGAACGGGTGCTGAATTGGAACAAGAATACACCAATAATCAAGTATCCCAGGAAATTCTCGATCCCCCTGCTCGAATTCAGCAGAAGGCCAAAAATGAGGAAATATCCCAGTCCATTGAGAACCGGGTCCAGGAGCAACCAGGCGCTGCCCAAACGGTCCCGTCTGTTGGCCGTTTGCACACGAGCCCTCGCGTCATAAAAAACGAAATGACGGAACGTCCACAGCGATACCAAGTAGTCCGCCAGCTTGGGCCTGGCACCAACTCTCGAGAGATCTTTCAGGTCCAGAGCCACTGTTTTCTTATTCGACCGGCTCACCGAACCTGACGGCTTGGTTTCTGCCACTAACTTACCTTCAATCGTTTATACATTTCCGTCGTTCGGAGTGCTGTTGCTGTCCAGGTCCGCTCGTCAAGAACGCGTTTGCGCCCCGTTGTACCCATGCGCTGCCGCCGTTGCGCGTCTCTCGTAAGCGAAGCTACTTCCTTTGCCAGCCCATCGCGGTCGCCGGCCCGGAACGCAATTCCTTCCGCTCCGTCCGTAACCGACTCATGCAGCGCCGGCAAGTCGCTAAAGACTACCGGGCGTCCGGAAGCTAATGCCTCCACCGGTTTGAGCGGCGTCACGGAACGAGTCACCTCGCTGTCAATTCGCGGCAGCACAAAAACGTCCAGTGCCTGGTGATACAGGTGGGCCATACTGCGGTTGACCCTGCCTGTGAAGATGATCCGGTCACTGAAGGCTGACTCTTTTGCCTGTTGCCGCAGAGCGTTCTCCGCCGCACCTGATCCTACGATGAGGCAGATAAGAGAGCGGTCTTCTTCTGCCAGCCGGTCGAATACTGCCAGCAGATCATTCAGGCCTTCGTAGCCAACCAGGCTGCTGACGGTTCCTATGTAGGTTCCTTCGACGGGCAGCCCGAGTTGCCGGCGTGCCTCAGACGCGGGCTGAGGATCCTCCAAAAATGCTTCCCCCACCGCATTTGGCAGGAGCAGTGTCTCCAGTGATCTTCCAACCTGCTTTGTAATCGCTGTGTCCATTGATCGGCTGAGGGTAGCGCACTGATCCGCCCGGAGCATGGCGTCCACTTCGCGGGCCACGAACGTCTGGTACCGCTCGCTTTGGCGGGCTTCTTCGCTGCGTGACGAGAGCCAGGTATCGGCGAGCTGGCCGCGGATCTCGTAAACCCAGGGGATGCCGAGGGCTTCCGCTACGGCGGCTGTCACCAACGCGTTCACAAAGTGAGTGGTGGTATGCAGCACCGTTGGGCGGAGCACCAATGCAAGCTGCAGCGTTTCCTCAGCCTGCAGCTGGAGGCGGGCGGCCATCCCCTGGGGCAGTTTGGCAGGCAGGAGCCGGTGATAGACCACTCCGTCAAGCCAATCAGTGCTCCTGGCCGCCACAACCCCAAGCTGTACGGGGTAGCCGGGGCGAGTCACAGCATGGACGTTCCACCCCAGCTGCCTCTGCGCTTTCAGGATTGAATGCGTCCGCTGCGCGTAGCCGCTCCCTGTGTGCGGCAAGGAGTTTGTGAGCACATGAAGAACGGTGTTGTCGTCTGGACGGTATGTTCCGACCGGGCTGAGCGTGGGCCGCCACCCATGAAAGACTTCACGTTCGCTCCTCAGCCTTTCATGCATATTACGGGCTCTCCTGCCGGGGACACCTTCAAGCACCTTTATGGCGCCCGTCATATCGCCTTCGTGCCAGCGCAGGCGTGCGTTGGTGGGGGCGGCTGCCCTCGTGGCCGGACCCACGCCGTCCATAATCTCGCGCCCAAGGTCCGGATACCCTCCTGCTATGGCGATGTTGGCCAGACGGATCCTGTCTCCCGCGCTCTGTGTCTCTTGAGCCTCCGTGAGTTGATGGAACAGGGCGGCCTGATCGCCTGCAAGGAGAGACATCAGCGGTTTAAGAAAACTGCGGGCGGGGAGGATCCGGGACACGTAAGTGAGCTTGGAAACCAGCCGGCCGGGGAGCTTGCGCGAGATCTGGACAACAAGAAGGACAGGATCATCAACGAGGTGCCTGGCAGCTGCTGAGGCAGTCAGGCAGAAGTTCCGGATCAGTTGAATAAACATCACTGGTTCGGCCTTTTTTTGCAAACCTGTGTAATGAGCCGGGCATACTCAGCGGAAAGCGCCTCGATGTTTACATTGGTTTCTACCCAATCCCGTCCGGACGTACCGGTGAGGAGGAGGCTGCGGTCCATTTGCAGTGTTTTCCAAAGGTCGGCGATGCTCGCCGCATTCGACGGGACCACCGTCCCCGCGCCCGACGCTTCGATGATCTCCCGGGCTTCTCCCAGCACTATTCCTGTTACATGGCGTCCGACGGCGAGGACCTCATAGGTTTTGGAGGGCACCGTAGTTTCGAACGACTTCCAGTCATCCCGAAGAGAGACAACGCAGGTATCTGCCCTCCGGTAGTGTTCCATCACTTCCCGGCCGTATGCGGGTCCGTGAAAGCTCACCGGTGCTCCGAGGTGCTTGGCAAGTTCCATAAGCGCTCGACGCTGCACTCCGTGGCCGACCATGGATAACTGGACATAATCCTGTGCAATGGCGGCCGCCTTCACAATGGTCTCAAGGCGCTGGCTCTCTCCGTGATTACCCAGATACAGGACGTTCAGGCGGTCCGACTGGGCCGGAGGAGGAGGCAGCAGCTCGCGCACGGCAGTGTCTACACCATTGCTAATCGCCGCCACATGATCCATTCCGCGTTCGCGGAGAGTTCGGGCAAATCCCTCGGTCACCGTGACGACGAGGTCAGCCTGCTGCTGGATCGCAACTATGACACGTTCGACAATACTTCGGGCGCCGCCCTGCACCAGGCGTGCGTCGCGGGCGATGTCCGGCCACGCATCCCTCATATCCACGATAAGGGGCAGGCGCCTGGCCTTTGCGACGACGTATCCGGCGCCAAGAATCGGGAGGCTGGGGACAGTCACTATCAGTGCATCCGGCCGCCTGACGCAGAGGCCTGCCAAAACACTTGCCGAGGCCGAAAAGCAATGATCGATCAGGCGTCCAAGCCGGGTAGTCCGGTGCCAGAGGAACGGAACCCGGATGATCCGCTCACCGTATTTCCCCCTGTCCGTTCGAAACGCACGCCCGGCCGTCTTCCTGGCCAGCACCCGCCTGCCGTAAGGCGCGTGCGCGATGGGCGCTATCACGTCGACGTCCCAGTCAGTCTTCCGAAAATGCCGAATGAACTGCATCCATCGTCTCTGCGGGGGGCTGTGCTCCGGAGAATACGAATGCGTCAGTAAGAGTACGCGCAAATACTTGCCCCCCAAAAAAACAAACGCATACCTGCGCCAAAGTCGAAATTACTTGCTCAGTCTACTCTTGGATTGCTAAGACGTGGTTGTGATGTCAACCGGCGGCTTGCGCAGCTTGCGGTAGTAGAGCGCTCCAAGACCTATCAGGAGCAAGACGACGCTGCCGCGCACTGCCCAATCCGAGCTGGACGAGCTGTCCCCACCCGCAGTTTTTTGAACCGCAATCATGGATTCGCTTGCGGAGGGCTTTGGGGACGCGGAGGGCGAAGCGCTGCTCGAAGATTCCTTCGAAGGAGTCGCCGAGGGCGACGCCGACGGCTCCGGGGTGGCCGCGGGCGAATCTGGTGTTGCATCCGCTGTCAAAGAGGTCACCAGTCCAGTAGCCGGGTCGATCCGCAAATCTGTATAGAGAGCCGTGCGTCCGTCGATGAGATTGCCAGTGCCGGGCTCAATCAAGTAGCCCGTCTCTGGGTGCACAGGATAGCCGGCAAAGGGATTCTGCTGGACAGGGCCCTGCGGAGGCGCCGGAGCTGGAGCGGGATCCTCCGGGGCAATCACGGGCGGTTCAGGCTCCGTGGGCGGAGGACTGTCTCCGCCAGGCGGCGGCGCGGGCGGATCTGTAGGTGTATCGTCAGTCGGCGGCGGAGACGGCGGTGTCGGGTCAACCGGTTCCCCAATAACGGGGACATCCGGAGGATCCGTCTCGGTGGCGTGCGCAGGTACGGCGCTCAGCCCGGCCAGCAATGCTGCCGCGGCCGCGGCACCTGCCAGGCGGCGGCGGACCCTAGAGCTAGTCATCCTCGTTGTCTCCCCATTTCACGCCGGCGGCGTACTTTGGCTACCTTACCGGCTCCCTACTCCCCCATAAAAAAGACCGGGCACCGTCCAAGCGATCATAGCGGCTCCCCGCACACAGCTGGGTCCCGGGATTCGAGGGTACCCGGGACCGCCGGATACCCTTGAACCATGAAATTCCTTCCGGCAGCCGTTTCCGCCGGCGCCCTGATCCTCGCCGCCGCCCTCAGCGGTTGCACACCCGCGGCCGACGTCGAGTCCGCGCCCGACGCCGCCAATCCGGACTGCGCCACAGTAATGGTGGCCCTGCCGGAAAACCTGGCAGGTGCAGACCAGCGCGAGACCACGAGCCAGGCCACCTCGGCGTGGGGCAGCCCTGCCCAGGTAATCGTCCGGTGCGGTGTTCCCGTTCCGGGTCCCACCACCGATGCCTGCGCAACGGTGAACGGGGTGGACTGGGTGCTGCGCGAAGAAGGCAGCATGTGGACGGCCACCACCTACGGCCGGGACCCCGCCGTCGAGGTGATTTTTGACACCGAGCAGGTTGCGTCCTCCACCGTGCTGGTGGAACTGGAGAACGCGGTAGCCCGCATCGAACAGACACGCGAGTGCCTCGCGACCAGCGACGTCGAACTGCCCGGATAGCCCGGCTCGTGCCGGGTGCTCTCAGCGCAGGCCGGTGGGCCGCTCGAGCGCCAAGGCAATAAGCTCGTCGATCAGCTCGGTGTAGGGCAGCCCGGACTTTGCCCACATCTGCGGGTACATGCTGATCGGGGTGAACCCGGGCATGGTGTTGATCTCATTGATCACCAGGTCCCCGTCCGGGGTGTAGAAGAAGTCCACGCGGGACAGTCCTTCGGCACCCACTGCTTCGAAGGCAACAGCTGCCAGCTCGCGTACGCGAGTAGTGACGGCGTCGGGCAGGTCCGCCGGGCAGCTCAGTTCGGCAGCGGCGCCATCGACGTATTTGGCTTCAAAGTCATACCACTCATGGCCGTTGTGAGTGACGGCAATTTCCCCCGGCTGGCTGGTGCGCGGGTCATCGTGCCCGCGGCCCTGCAGCACGGCCACCTCGATTTCGCGGCCGGTGATGCCGGCTTCGATGACCACCTTCGGATCGTGCTGCCGCGCTGTCTCCACGGCGGCGCGCAGCTCCGATGGCTCCGAAACCCGGGTGATGCCCATGGATGAGCCGGCACGCGCAGGCTTGACGAACAGCGGGAACGCGAGCCGGGAGGCACGCTCCAGGCACCCTTCGGCGTCGCGGTTCCACTGGCGGTCCGTGATGACCTCGTAAGGTCCCACCGAAAGGCCTGCGGACTCGAACACCACCTTCATGTAGTGCTTGTCCATCCCGACGGCGGACGCCAGCACACCCGCGCCCACGTACCGTACATCGGCCATCTCCAGCAGACCCTGCAGCGTGCCGTCCTCCCCGAACGGACCGTGGAGGAGGGGAAGAACGACGTCGATCCGGCCCAGGGAGCGCGGCATAGTGTTGGGGGCGTGGGACACCAACTCCTGCGAAGAACCCTCGCTGGAGATAACTACCGATTCAGGCCCAGCGGTGATTTCAGGCAGTGTCTCCGCACGCAGGGACCATTGTTCGGGATCCACCGAGACCAGCGACCACTGGCCGTTGCGTGCAATGCCGATGGGCACGACGTCGTACTTGTTGTGGTCGATGGCCTCCAGCACACCGGCAGCTGTCACGCAGCTGACGGAGTGTTCGCTGGACCTTCCGCCGAAAAGCACGGCGACGCGCGGCTTGGAGCCGCCGTCGGGAGTAACGGGCTGGACGCTCATGATGCGTGTACACCTTCGGGTTTGAGTTCGCGGGCCAGCAGTCGCGGCCCCAGTTCGTCTACGGAGATGACGCCCTGCAGCACTGCAACAACGTTCTCAGTGATAGGCATGTAGACCCCCAGCTGGGTGGCCCGGTCCAGCACAGCCTGCGCCGACTTGATTCCCTCGGCGGTCTGCGCCATTGTCTCGGTCACCTCGTCCAGGGTCAGCCCCTGCGCCAGCAGCCGGCCGGCGGTGTGGTTGCGCGAGAGCGACGAGGAACACGTGGCGATCAGATCGCCCATGCCGGAGAGGCCGAAGAGGGTTTCGGTTTTACCGCCCAAGGCAACGGCCAGACGCGTGGTTTCAGCTAGCCCGCGGGTCATTACGGAGGCTTTGGTGTTGTCACCCATCTGCTTGCCTTCACAGATGCCGACGGCGAGGGCGATGACGTTCTTGACGATCCCGCCGATCTCCGTGCCGATCACATCCGTATTCGTATACGGCCGGAAGTACGGCGCGGTGCAGGCTTCAGCGATCCATCCGGCTACGGCGAGGTCCGAGCAGGCAACTACGGATGCCGTCGGTTCCTCCCGGGCGATTTCCATGGCCAGGTTCGGGCCGGACAGTACAGCAATGCGTTCCTGGGGCCAGTCCAGTTCCTCGGCGATGACCTGGCTCATCCTGGCATCCGTGCCCACTTCCAGTCCCTTCATCAGGGAGAGGATGACGGCATCCTTCGGAAACAGGTCCTTGAATTCGCGCAGCCGTTCGCGAAGCGTCTGGGCCGGCACTGCGAGGACCACAAGCTGGGCACCGGCGAGGACTTCGGCAGGATCCGCTGAGGCACGCAGATTGGCGGGCAGCTGTATGTCCTTCAGGTACCTGGTGTTGCGGCGGGACTGGTTGATTTCCTCTGCCGCCTCCGGCCGTCGGGCCCAGACCCGGACGTCTGTCCCCCGGGCGGCGCCGGAGTCCGCGGCAATCTTAGCGAAGGTCGTTCCCCAGCTGCCGGCACCAAGGACGGCGACGGCGGATGGGTGGGCTGGACGGTTCACTGCTTATCCTCCGTCTTCGGGTCGAACGCCCGTCCGACTGCTTTTTGGCCTTTGCGGGCCGGGTCCCAGCGCTCGGCCGGCGCCGGTTTCCCGCGAAGGGAAGCAACCAGCGACGTCAGTTCAGCCATGATTCGTTCCGTAGCTTCTTCCAGTACAGCCTTGGTCAGCGGGATTCCGCGCAGGTCTGACAAGTCCACCGGTTTGCCGACCAGCACGCGCACCCGCTTGCGGGGAAAGAGGTGGAGCATCTTCCCGTACCGCGGCAGCAGGTCCTGGGCCCCCCAGTGAGCCACCGGAATGACCGGTGCTCCCGTCTGGAGGGCGAGCCTCGCCGCGCCGGTGCGCCCCTTCATTGGCCACAGGTCGGGATCGCGGGTGAGCGTTCCCTCCGGGTACACGATCAGGGCGCCGCCGGCGTCGACCACCCGCTGCGCTCCATCCAGGGAGGCTGCCGCGCCGGCGCCGCCGCGCTGGACGGGCACCTGCTTAGTGGCCTTCAGCGCAGCACCCAGCACGGGCACCTTAAAGAGTGAGGCCTTGGCCAGATAACGGGGCAGGAAGCCCTGCTTGTAGAAGAAGTGCCCCACCACCAGCGGATCGATTTCAGTCACATGGTTGGGGCAGGCGATGAAACCGCCGCCTTTGGGCAGGTTCTCAATCCCTTCCCAGCGCCGCCCGATCATGAGGTTCATGGCCGGCCGGACGATGGTTGCCAGGATAGTGAACGTTACCCGTGACTTTTTCGATTCGCTCATGGGCCGAAGCTTACTTCCCGTCCGTGACGTCGAAGTCCGCGCCCAGGCCTTCAAGCTTGTCCAGGAAGTGCTCGTAGCCCCGGTTGATCAGTTCGACGCCGGTAACCCGGGACGTGCCCTCAGCTGCCAGGGCGGCGATCAGGTGGCTGAATCCTCCGCGCAGGTCGGGGATGTCAATTTCCGCGCCCTTGAGCTGGACGGGTCCGGAGATCACTGCGGAGTGCAGGAAGTTCCGCTGCCCGAAGCGGCACGGAATGCTGCCCAGGCATTCGCGGTGCACCTGAATGTTCGCGCCCATGCGGATGAGGGCGTCAGTGAAGCCGAACCGGTTCTCATAAACCGTTTCGTGCACAATCGATACACCGTGGGCCTGGCTCAGCGCCACTACGACAGGCTGCTGCCAGTCAGTCATAAACCCTGGGTGGACGTCCGTTTCGAGAACCAGCGGGTTGAGTTTTCCACCGGGGTGGTAGAAACGGATCCCGTCATCGTCGACGTCGAACGCGCCGCCGATCTTCCGGTAAATGTTCAGGAACGCGGTGAGGTCCTGCTGGTTGGCACCCTCAACGTAAATGTCGCCCTTGGTGACCAGCGCAGCGGAAGCCCAGGAAGCGGCCTCGTTGCGGTCCGGCAGGGCCCGGTGGTTGTAGCCGGTGAGCTCCGGTACACCCTCAATGCGGATTACGCGGTCCGTCTGGACGGTGATGATCGCACCCATCTTCTGGAGTACGGCAATGAGGTCAAGGATTTCGGGCTCGACGGCGGCGCCGCTAAGTTCCGTAATGCCTTCGGCACGGACGGCGGTAAGCAGCACCTGCTCGGTAGCTCCAACAGATGGGTAGGGCAGCTCGAGCTTGGCGCCCTTGAGTCCCTTCGGTGCGGAAATCGAGATGCCGCCCGGGCGCTTCTCCACCAGGGCACCGAAGTTGCGGAGCATCTGCAGGTGGTAGTCGATCGGCCGGTCACCGATTTTGCAGCCACCCAGGTCCGGGATGAACGCTTCGCCGATGCTGTGCATCAGCGGTCCGCACAGCAGGATCGGGATCCGCGAGTCTCCGGCATGCGCATCAATGTCCCGGGACGCAGCCGTCTTGGCGTTCTGCGGGTCCATCAGCAGATCACCGGTTACGGGATCCTTGGTGACCTCAACGCCGTGGAGTTTCAGCAGGGACGTAACGACGTCCACGTCCTTGATTTCAGGGACGTTGCGCAGCAGAGACGGAGAATTGCCCAGCAGTGCTGCCACCATGGCTTTGGGAACGAGGTTCTTCGCCCCGCGGACCGGTACTTTGCCTGTTAGGGGTACACCACCACGGATGGTTAGAACGCTACCCATGAACACCTTTTTCTTTCGTTTCTATTGCCCCCGAGGCCATAAGAGACTGCATCCCAAGCATAGGAGCAAGCCTGCCTTTCCCGAAATAACGCGGCCGCTGCGGGCACCCTTGAGAGGGGCTTCACAGCGACAGGAATGAGGGGAAAAGCTGATGGGCCTCCCACAGGGGAGGCCCATCAATACTACTGCTCAACAGTCCCAGTCAGGAAACCTTCGTATGCCCTGCCAACCAGGTGGCCGCCGTCGGAGACGCGTCACCCTTCGCACTGTCTGAGCAACCGCGTAGCGCAGGCTACACGCGAATCTCTAGCGCATCGTACATAGCGTTACGGACAATCGCCTCACTGCGGTGAAGACGGCAGGACGCCCGGGCAAACTGCACGACCTCGTCGTAGGCATCGTCCTTGAAAACAGCTAAAAGGTCTTCGCGCAGGTCTGATGGAGTGAATCTGGGGCAACCGTGGTCCCCGAAATTACTCCATATCCCTGCTCTGAGGTTCTTCCCCATCTGCAGCCCCACGGATCCTTGAGCGCCAACTCCTACAGAGAGGGTTCCTGCCGCGAGGGCACGCACGCCGCCCATGCCTGCAACACAGGCTGCGACAGCCGCGTTCATACGCCGCGGCACCTCTGAAGGCTCCACCCAACCGGAATACTCAACCCGTACACGCGGCAGATGTCCAAGTCCCTCTGTAAAAGCCGCTTGGAAGCGGCTTTTCAGAGGGCCGTCACCCAGGACATTGAGGACCCAGTCAATGTCTGGGAACAGCTCCGAAAGCGTTGAGACCAGAGTGATGGTGGGCTCAATCTGATGCAATTTATCTTGCGCCAGCCTCGCCGCAGTGACGACCGTCCCCGTGCCATCCGCAATTTTTTCCTGAAGAGTTAGGTACGGAAGGTCAAACACCTCGTCTGGGACTCCGTTCGGGACCACCGCGACCTTCCACGGTTCGATCTTGCCTACCCGAACTACGAAGTCCTGAATCGATGGGCTTGCCGCCAGGATCGTCTCCGTTCTCGGCGACCAATCGTTCACCTGGTCTAGATACGCCCCATGAATCATGTGGTAAACGGGCGTACCAGTTATTTCGGATGCCCGCAGCGCGACGTTTCGGGCGTGCGGTCCATGGGAAAAGATCTTGTCCCAAGGACCTGTTGCAATCACCTTCTCCATTGATGACGCCCATTTGTCCCAATCCAGGACAACAAATTTAGCTCCAAGTGATTCGATTCGTTCGCGGAAGACGCCATCCTGGCCGACGACCACCACCTCACAGCCAGCTGCGTGCAAGTCGATAACTGCATGAAAAACCCATTCGTGGAGCCCCCCCCACTCAGCAACCGTACGGACAGGCATGAGAATCCTAGCGGACATGGACAGGACTCCCATCAACGTTCAGCTGCAGGTCAGTGCTGATAAGAAGCCTCGCAATTGCTTGAAGCCTCTTCTCGTCTACCAGCTCGGCAAGGCTGGAAGGAATCGTGATTTTCGAAGCGCTCAAGTCTTGTGCCATAAGGACCGGAACCGCCAGGGCAGCCTCTAGTTCAGTATTACCATTCATAGTCAGCGACGGTTTACCAAATAGCCATGAATTCGTCGCGACTGTGACCGCCTCGAAGGTGAAGAGACGGCCTGCCGCCTGATGCGTCGGAACCTCCCGCAACGCCATACGGCGCCGATCGAAATGGTCTAATATGGGAAATTCCTCTTCCCTCTGCACCACTATTAGCTCGACCGAGCCCGTGTGAACCGCCAGAGGTACCGAGGTAGTCTCCGGTATGTCGAGGCCTTCAACTCCGGTGAAGGCCCTGATCTGCCCCGCCACCCGCTGGGATATAGGCCGGCCAACCTTCAGCCGCTCGGTGATTGTCCGCCCGAGGAGCAAAGCCGATGCGACGGCGATACGGTCTCCCGTCAGTGTTCTCAGGTGACCATGCATGACGAGGCTGGGAAGAGGCGATACGGTCTCACCCAGAATTTCCTGTGAGAAGGCAAAACGCATTTCACCCCCGATGTCAAAACTTGGATTTACGCGCATTTATACCCCTAAGTGGCGCTGAACGGCGACGGTGATGTCGCGCTGAACGGGAAGGACCATGGACCAGGAAGCCGCGGCAGAACCGCGCTCAGCCAGGAAGGCGCGTGCTTTATCCTCGTTGCTGAATCCGATAAGGAGCCTGCTAACTCTCGAATCCGGTTCCGCGTTAATCGAGAAATGATGGGCAGAAAGCAGACCGGCCGCGTCTCGCAAATCCGATAGCGACAGGTGTTCACCCTCAACGTTGACCAGCACTGCCGAAGGCGATGCCTTGCGGGCATCCTGCAGGATCGCGTTTATGCGGGTATTCATCACTTTGGCCTGTTCATCACCGGTTTCAGCGTTTTCCGTGTCGGGTTCAGCAACGGTCCCGACCTCGGCATTGTAGGAGAATCCGGTAAACCCTGACTGGCGAATCGCTACGATATCATCCCAATTTAGCCGGCTCACCCCCCCCATTTCCAACGTGGAACGATCTGTAAGTAGATCGGTTTCAGCAATTATGTAGCTAAAACGATCATGAAGATCCAGAGCAAGGATTTTCTTGCCGACGAGCCCCTGGACTGTTCCTGTCCTTCGAACGAGATGATCCGGCAGGAAAGCCCCAAAAGTCTGAGCCAGTTTTTGCTTGTCTGCAGGGTTAGGGAAATGGAGCGTCTTACCCTTTTCAGTGATCGCCTTTATGCCATTAAAATCTGCCGTAAAAGTGTTGGCATAACGGGTCAGTATCGCCGCGGCCCGCTGACGTCTTGAATCTGTTTGGCTGACCTGCGTGGGATGCAGCCTGCGGAGGAACAGCACTTTCTCCGTATGCTTCCACGTCAAACCGCTCATTACCGTTCGAACAGCCATGTTATGGTCCACGGAGCTCGTTAAGGACTCGTCATAGCGGAGCTCCCGAATAATGGCCGTTGGGAGAAGCCACGTAGCATGACCTGGAGTCTGGCCGCTAAACGCAACCAGTTCTTTGCCGAAGCTTCTCTTCGTGATATGAAGGGCCATTTCAGCCGTCACGTCATCGAAATTGACCCACGACCCGTAGGATGCTCTGGCATCGGCTGAGATCACGGACAGGCTCGTCTCCAGCCGCCACGGGAGCATAATGTCATCGTCATCATGAACGGCGGTGAAGTAGCCAATCGATTCATCTGCCGCACGGTTGCGCGCTGAACTTATTCCAGTCGGATCTTGGCGGTAATACCGCACACGGTCGTCCGCTACCGATTCGACGACGCTCCGCGTATCGTCTTCTGAGCCGTCATCGACAACGATGAGTTCCCAGTCTTCGAATGACTGGGCCTGCACAGAACGAATGGAGTCGAGTAGATACTCGGAACGGTCTCGAGTAGCGATGGAGACGGACACCAATACAGGCCGCAGCGGACGCGGCACCGACCAATCAACAAGGTTGCGGAAGATCGACGGGTCTGACTGGACGTGTGCTTTTTGATTCTCGCGGACAGACACGTTCTGTGGCAAAGGCTCAGAAGTTAGACCCGGAAATACGGGATCAAGGTCGATTGCGTATCCATCCATCGGGTCCACGCGCAGATGACCCATGGTGAAGCGTCGGAAGCGGGAAAGCAGGTCCATGACATAAGTGGCGTTATAGCTTATGCGCTCATCAAATCCCCTAACACGGAGGAAATCTTCACGCCTAACTGCGAAACCCAGGGGAGATTCTTCGTGGACGCTGCGTGTAAACTCAACTTCGTCCCAGTCGAGACTGAGCATCTCTTCAAGTTCCAGCTGCTGAGACAGAATCGGCCGCCGTCCGTCGAGCGTTACGAAGGTGCCTTCGGAAAGCGAAGCCACCTGGCCGACGGCTTCACCCAATCTGGGCAAAGCCGTTCCCTGACTGAAGAACAGAACCTGCCCGGGCTTCTCATCTGCAGCGAGCTGATTGAACATGGACATCTGTCGAGTTCCGGCTGGGAAGTACCGTACCCCCTCCAACGCGGGGAGCACCTCGGCAGATTCCACAGCAACTCTTACATCACCGCTGGGTCCCAGGGTGCTGCGGACGTAATCCACGAAGACACCCAAGTACTCTGGATCCGGGGAGCTGAGCGCATATAGGTAGGTGACAAAATTCATCGAGTGATTTCCCCCAGTAGATGGATTGGGTCCAAGGTGCTGTGTTGCCCCGATACAGAAACTCGGTGTGCTGCGTACCTGCATCTGTGCAGCCTTGGATAATCGTTGGCTGAAATCTCCCGCTTTGCCCACGGAACGCGCACGAGGGAAAGACGTATCCGGTCGAACTCCTTGACCGCTTCCACTTCTCTCAGTTTTATGAGACCTCCACGATAATCATCGGGAACGTACACAAAGGAGCTGTCTACCGCGTCGGAGTAGAACCAGTTCAGCTGATCCGGCGTGCGTGGGACTTCACCGAGCGATATTTCGGCAGTGATCATCCATTCCTTGGAACCCTCAGGGATTCCTAAGATTTCTACTGCTAAGTCCGTGCGGCGAGTTGCACCGCCAAATTCCAACAACAATTGTTCGTTGACCAAAGGTCCTCCGTTTTAACAATGATCTAGAAATGCCAAGCATCGAGGCGGCAGGGCCTCGGCGGCAACGGGCGGGGAGGGGCGCGGCTCTGCGTGTCTTTCGCTGATTCTTCATGCACCGTCTGGGTCAATCATTCGACGTGTCACAGCGATGGTGTGTCTCCTGCAGCCGCCCGCGCCCGGAGTTCAGTGTTAGGGCCGCCCCAGGGCCCGGTACGTCCAGCCCGCACCCCGCCACTTCTGAGGGTCCAAACAATTGCGCCCGTCCACGACAACCTTGGTTTTGACCAGGTCACCCAGCCAGAACGGATCGATTTCCTTGTACTCGTTCCACTCCGTCAGGAACAGAACCGCGTCCGCCTCTTGAACTGCCTCGTCAACTGTTGGAGCGAAAGTCAGCTCCGGAAATCTCCGTCTGGCGTTTGCCGTCGCAACCGGATCCGTCGCCAGCACTGTTGCACCTTGGAGCTGCAGCTGGACTGCCACGTTGAGCGCAGGTGAATCACGGACATCATCCGAGTTC
Organism: Arthrobacter sp. NPDC055585; assembly: GCF_053619115.1. Taxonomy (NCBI): domain Bacteria; kingdom Bacillati; phylum Actinomycetota; class Actinomycetes; order Micrococcales; family Micrococcaceae; genus Arthrobacter; species Arthrobacter sp. NPDC055585. The sequence continues at coordinate 11,463 of NZ_JBSHIT010000010.1, read as the reverse complement.
GGCTTAAACGCCAATCCAAGAATGGCAATCTTCTTGCCTAGAATGGATCCTCCGCAGACGTCGCGTGTCAGCTCGACAATCCTCGTTCGGCGTCGAACGTTTATGGAGTCCACCTCTCGCAGGAATTTCAGGGAGCCGCCGACGCCCAACTCCTCCGCCCGCGCCAGGAACGCCCGGATGTCCTTCGGCAGGCACCCGCCTCCGAAACCCAGGCCGGCATTGAGGAATTTACGGCCAATTCGTTCGTCGTAGCCGATCGCGTCCGCAAGCTTCGTTACGTCAGCTCCAGCAGCTTCGCATACTTCGGCCATTGCGTTGATGAATGAAATTTTCGTAGCAAGAAATGCATTTGCAGACACCTTGACGAGTTCCGCTGTCTCGTAGTCTGTTCGGACGACGGGGGTCGCTGCCTCGATGGCGGATGCGTACACCTCGTCCAGAACGGCGGATGCTGTCAATCCATCTGCGGGCAGCCCATAGACGAGCCGGTCAGGGGAAAGCGTGTCCTTGACAGCGAACCCTTCGCGGAGGAACTCAGGGTTCCAAACCAGGGTGGCGCCGGGCACTGCGAGTTCCACTCTTTCCGCAACGGAACGCGCTGTACCCACCGGGACGGTTGATTTGCCGACTACGATGTCACCTGCGCTGAGGTACGGCATGATGCTCTCGACCGCTGCATCGACATAGGTCATATCAGCGGCATATTCGCCGTGTTTTTGCGGAGTCCCAACCGCAATGAAATGAACACGACTTCCGCTTATTTCGGACGTGTCTGTGGTAAACCGGAGCCTCCCGGATGACATACCTCGTGTCAGCAACTCCGGGAGACCAGGCTCAAAAAACGGCGCCGTTCCAGCGCTTAGTGCTTCAATCTTGGCGCGGTCCACGTCCACGCCTACAACGTCATGGCCCAGTTCAGCCATACACGCGGCGTGGACTGCTCCTAGGTAGCCACAACCAATCACAGAAATGCGCACAAAAATCCCCCTGCTAAAAATCTACCGGTAACCACCCGATTCTACCGTCCATTGTGGTGCTTCACCTCCAGCCAGGCTGTGGCGGGCAGTCGTTGCTTCGCAACCGTCCGCTGGCCTCGGGGCATAGGCACCTTTTTGTGCACACTTGGCTCTTCTTACCCGGCGGCTCCCACCTTGGGAGGTTGAGGCTCTGGAGGATCGCACCTACCCAAGGTCCTGAATACTCCGGACTTCGGTTCTCAGGCCATCTGGGCATACCCTCGTTCTCAGCCAGGGCGAGGAATAAACCTTGGTCCAGGCAATGCCCGGACCTCGAAATCACCGCGTGGTTAGACCCAATGCCGCCCGACTACCGGCAGCGAGACTGTTCTGATCGGGAATGCCTAGGTCCGCGCCGGAAGGGTGGTTGGCTTGAAAGCAGGACGACGCGCCTCGAAAGCGGTGATGTCTTCCTCGTGGCGCAGGGTCAGCCCAATGTCGTCCAGTCCTTCGAGCAGGCGCCAGCGGGTGTAGTCATCGATCTGGAACGGCGCGGTGACAGTGCCGCAAACAACGGTACGGGCCTGCAGATCGACCGTGACTTCAGTGCCCGGGGATTCTTCAAGCACTTTCCAGATGAGCTCAATGTCGTCCTGTGCAACCTGGGCTGCCACCAGGCCCTGCTTGCCGGAGTTGCCGCGGAAGATGTCTGCGAACCGGGAGGAGAGCACAGCCCGAAAGCCATAGTCCTTTAGCGCCCAGACTGCATGCTCACGGGAAGACCCGGTTCCGAAATCCGGGCCGGCGACCAGCACGGAGCCGGAGCTGAACGGCTTCTGGTTCAGGATGAACTCGGGGTTCTTGCGCCAGCCGGCGAACAGGGCATCTTCGAAACCGGTGCGGGTGATGCGCTTAAGGTAGACGGCGGGGATGATCTGGTCGGTGTCCACGTTGCTCTGCCGCAGCGGAACGCCGATTCCGGTGTGGGTGGTGATCTTTTCCATGATGTTCTCCTAGGCGGCAGCGGTGGCGGTGGAACCGGCGGCTGCGCCGGGCAGGGGGTCAAGGTCCGACGGCGAGCTCAGGGTCCCGCGCACAGCTGTGGCTGCTGCCACTACCGGGGAGACCAGGTGTGTGCGTCCGCCCTTGCCCTGCCGTCCTTCGAAGTTGCGGTTGGAGGTGGAGGCGCAGCGCTCCCCCGGCTCCAGCTGGTCAGGGTTCATGCCCAGGCACATGGAACATCCGGCGAAACGCCATTCGGCGCCGAACTCCTTGAAAACCTGGTCCAGGCCCTCCGCTTCGGCTTCGAGCCGGACGCGGGCGGAACCGGGGACCACCATCATGCGGATGTTGGGGTCCTTCTGCCGTCCGCGGATGATGTCTGCCGCGATGCGCAGGTCCTCGATCCGGCTGTTGGTGCAGGAGCCCAAGAACACGGTGTCCACCCGGATGTCCTTCATGGGAGTGCCGGCCTTCAGGTCCATGTATTCGAGGGCACGCTCAGCGGCGGCGCGGGCGTTCTCGTCACCGAAGTCAGTGGGCGAGGGAACGGCCTCGGAGAGGGAAACACCCTGGCCCGGGTTGGTGCCCCAGGTGACAAAAGGTTCAAGTTCGTTGGCGTCGAGGAACACCTCTTCGTCGAAGACCGCGTCCTCATCGGTAACCAGGGACTTCCAGTGCTCGACGGCGGCGTCCCAGTCGGCACCCTGCGGCGCGTGCGGCTTGCCTTTGAGGTAAGCGAACGTCGTTTCGTCGGGGGCAACCATGCCGGCGCGGGCGCCTGCTTCGATGGACATGTTACAGATGGTCATCCGCGCTTCCATGGACAGCGAGCGGATGGCCGATCCCCGGTACTCCAGGACATACCCCTGGCCTCCGCCGGTGCCGATCTTCGCGATGACCGCCAGGATGATGTCCTTGGAAGTGACGCCGGGCTTCAGGGTTCCCTCAACGTTGATGGCCATGGTCTTGAAGGGCTTCAGGGACAGCGTCTGAGTAGCCATGACGTGCTCCACCTCGGAGGTTCCGATACCCATTGCGAGGGCGCCGAAGGCGCCGTGGGTGGAGGTATGCGAATCACCGCAGACAACGGTGAGGCCGGGCTGGGTCAAACCGAGCTGCGGGCCCACCACGTGGACAATGCCCTGTTCCGCGTCTCCCAGCGGATGCAGGCGGACGCCGAACTCGGCGCAGTTGGCGCGCAGGGTTTCAATCTGGGTGCGGCTGACCGGGTCCGCAATTGGCTTGTCGATTGCCAGGGTGGGAGTGTTGTGGTCCTCCGTGGCGATGGTCAGGTCCGGGCGGCGCAGTCTGCGGCCGGCCAGGCGCAGCCCTTCGAAGGCCTGCGGAGACGTGACCTCGTGAATCAGGTGGAGGTCAATGTAGAGCAGGTCCGGCGCACCGTCGCTGCCTTTGGAAACTACATGCTCATCCCACACTTTTTCGGCGAGCGTCCTGCCCGCTGAGTGCTCTCCCATTGTCTTCTGCTCCTCGCCCCGGCACAGTTTCCGGCGGTTCTGCCGGGCACTGCGGAATCCTGATGGTTTAAGACAACCAGCATCCCCGGCACCCTGCCAGTTTTTCGGCTTGCATCTCAGATATTGAGACGGCAATATCATTCTATGGACAACTCAAGCGGTGTGGGCGTCATCGACAAAGCAGCAATGGTGCTCGATGCACTCGAAGCCGGGCCCACGACTCTGGCGCAGCTCGTGGCTGCCACCGGTCTGGCACGGCCCACCGTGCACCGGTTGGCTTTGGCGCTGATGCACCACCGTCTGGTGGGACGGGACATCCAGGGCCGGTTTGTGCTGGGCAGCAGACTGGTGGAGCTGGCCTCAGCTGCGGGTGAGGACCGGCTGATCGCTTCCGCCGGGCCGGTGCTGCTGGCCCTGCGCGATGCCACCGGGGAAAGTTCGCAGGTTTTCCGCCGTCAGGGCGAATGGCGTGTCTGTGTTGCCTCCGCGGAGCGGCCCATCGGCCTGCGGGACACCATTCCGGTTGGTACGCAGCTCTCGATGAAGGCAGGCTCCGCAGCACAGGTGCTGCTGGCGTGGGAGGACCATGACAGGCTGCTTGAAGGCCTGCAGAATGCCCGCTTCACCCCGACTGTGCTGGCCGGCGTCCGGCGTCGCGGCTGGGCCCAGAGCCTGGGCGAACGTGAACCCGGTGTAGCCTCGGTGTCCGCACCGGTCCGCGGACCGTCGGGGCGGGTGATCGCCGCTGTCTCCATTTCGGGGCCGATCGAGCGCCTGACCCGGCAGCCCGGCCGCATCCACGCCGAAGTGGTCTCCAAAGCTGCGGCGCAGCTTACGGAAGCGCTGCGAACCAATACCGACTGACCCGCCGTCGGCCTATTCTGGGAAGCCCGGGCCCAAAGGAGCGGGCATGAAACGGTTTCGCGTCCTCTGGAACATCATCCGCGTCACGAGCGCCGACGTCGTGTTCTACGGTTTCCTCGCCGTATATGCGGGCGCCGCACTGGTGCTGCCGCTCTTTGAGCCCGGAATTCCACGCACCGGCGATGCACTCTGGTACCTCTTTGTCTCCTTCACCACGATCGGTTTCGGTGACTTCGTGGCACAAACGTTCGTGGGACGGATGCTGACAGTTATCGTTTCCCTGTACGGCATCCTGGTGGTCGCGCTGGCCACCGGTGTGATTGTCGGGTTTTATAACCAGCTCGTCCGTGCCCGCACCCGGGGCACGCTCCAGTCAATAGTGAGGGAACTGGAGCATCTTCCGGATCTGAGCAGGGAACAGCTGGCTGATCTATCCCGGCGAGTGCGTGAGCGCCATCTGCTCGACTGATTCTCAGCCGCCGAAGTGGTCCCAGCCTGCCGCGGCGGGCTCCGCACCGCCCACGCTCACCAGGCTTTCTCCGTGCCTCCGTGCATGTACGGTGCCCACCCTGCGGAAACCGCGGGGCAGGACCTGGTCCGGGGCGAAGGCGGCCAGCAATCCGTGGTCCTCTCCCCCGCCCAGGACCCAGTGCAGCGGGTCAGCGCCAAGCTTCGAGGCGGTGCCGGCCAGCGGCACCGCTTCCGCCCGGAGGATGTCAGCATCCAGGTCGACGCGCACGCCGGAGGCTTTGCCGAGGCGTCCGGCGTCGCGCACCAGACCGTCCGAAATATCCATCATGGCGTGTGTACCGGCTGCGGCAGCCGCGGGTCCGGCGGACAGCGGCGGGCAGGGCCGGGACTGAAGCGCCGTGAAGGCCCGCTCAGGACCGTTCAATTCGGTGTAGTCCAGGGGGCTCTCCAGCAGGGCCAGTCCTGCCGCAGCCTCGCCCAGCGCCCCGCACACCGCCAGCACGTCTCCGGGCCGGGCGCCGGACCGGAGCACCGGCGTCCGGCCCTGCAGGTCACCTGTAACAGCCGCGGTAACCACCAGCTGGCTACCCCGGCCCAGATCGCCGCCGGCAACGGCACAGTCCTCAGCTCCGAGGGCCCGAAGAGCGGCCGAGAGTCCGTCAGCGAGTCCTTCGACCCAGCTGACCGGTGTCTGCGCAGGCAGGGTCAGGCTGACCACCAGCGACGTCGCTACCGCCCCCATCGCGTTGACGTCGGAGAGGTTCTGGGCAGCACATTTCCAGCCGACGTCGTAGCCAGTGGTGCGGTATCCGCCAGGCCAGCGCAAACGGAAGTCCTGGTCCTGGACCAGAGTGTCGATGGAGATGACCGTCCGGCCGTCCGGAGCACCCAGCACGGCAGCGTCATCGCCGGGGCCCAGCACCATCCGCCCGCCGCCGAGGCGCGGAAAAATGCGTGCCAGCAGCTCCGCTTCGCCCAGTTCTGCCACCGGCCTGGGGTATTGGGCGTTCTTTGCCACGAAATCCGCTTCCTTGTCTGTCTGTGTCCCGGTGTTTCATTATGCTGCACGCCGCCACGGCCCGGAGTACCCTCGCCGTATGAACCCTGTGCGGGACACCCGCTACGCCATCCTGCTCCGGGGAATAAACGTGGGCGGCATCACCGTGAAAATGGCGGACCTGCGCGCCGTGCTGGTGGACCTGGGACTGCGGGACGTACGTACCCTGCTGGCCAGCGGCAACGCCGTCGTGACCGCGGACTGGACCGCTGCCGAACTCAAGGAACGGACGGAGCAGGAGCTGCGCAAGGCATTCGGCTACGAGGCCTGGGTGATTGTGCTCCCGTTATCCCGGGTGGCAGAGCTCGCCGGAGCCGTTCCGTATGCCGGGGATGATTCCGCAGCCCATGCCTACGTCACCTTCTCCTCTGACCCGGCAGTGCTCGACGAGCTCTACGACATTGGCGCGTCCGCGGGCGCCGAGCAGGTCCGGATAGGTCCCGAAGCGGTGGCGTGGACAGTGCAGAAAGGTTCCACGCTCGAATCCCCGCTGTCCAAGGCGGCCGCTAAACCCCGCTATAAATCAGCGACGACAACGCGGAATCTGCGGACCCTGCTCAAAATAACGGAAGCAGAATAGGAATCGGTTAAATGGAAACGGTCCCGGACATTTCTGTCCGGGACCGTTTTCTGTGACCCCAGCGGGATTCGAACCCGCGTTACCGCCGTGAGAGGGCGACGTACTAGGCCGCTATACGATGGGGCCATTTGCTTCACCTGCTAAGTGAGCTCAACAAGTATTTCATACCTGCCGTTTATTTCTCAAATTCGGCTAAATACCCAATTTGATTAGCGCTGGGATACCAGGACTCGAACCTAGAATGACGGTACCAGAAACCGTTGTGTTGCCAATTACACCATATCCCAATGTGCTCTTCCGGGCCGCTTCCGGACCAACAAGTTCCGGCCTCAACCCCTCAGCACGAGTTATTACTATACACGGGTTCCGGCCGGAGTACAAAACGGCCCCGGAACCGGTCCGCTGCGGCGCCCTAGTGCAGACCGACGGCGGCTCCAACTGCCGCCAGGCTGTCGGCTACCGCCAAGTGCCGATGGCCAGCGCGCAGCTGGTCATTGCCGCTGCGTTCAACCCAGAGTGCCTGCAGTCCGGCGGCGAGAGCTCCCCTCCCGTCCACTACCGGGTTGTCCCCTACGTAGAGGGTCCGAGCCGGCTCGGTACCGAGCAGCCGCACTCCCTCCAGGAAGATCGCTGGATCCGGCTTGGCCGCATCAACGGCGTCAATGCCCACCAGAACCTTAATACGTTCCAGGCCGGCGGCGTCGAGCTTGGCGCGCTGGTAGTCATGGACGTTGTTGCTGACGGCGCCGTAGGGAATCCCGTGGGCGTCGAGCAGGTCCAGCACCGGCACGACGTCGCCGAACGCCTGAAAGTGCCGCGGAAGCGTCTGATCATAGGCGGCGTTCCAAGCTTCCTCGGCGTCGCCGTCGAACATCGGCAGCCCGTGGGACTGCTGGGCGTGGGCTACCCGAAGCAGGCGCTGGCGGGTGAAGCTGAGTTCACCCGCCAGGTACCGGTCGTAGTAACCGCGCGGGTCCGCAGCATAGAGGTGCTGGTAGGCCGCCCAGTCCTCCTCGGTGAAGTGCGCCAGGTCCTTGGCGCTGATCTCTCGCAGGGTGTTGCCCATAGCGGTGCGGAGGTCCACGAGGGTCTCATCGATATCAAAGAGCACACCCGTGGGCCTGCCGCGCCGCATGTCACTCATGGGTTCCTTAGGCCTCCGCGGCGCGGAACGCGCGGATCCGGGCAAGAGATGAATCCTTGCCCAGGATCACCATGGATTCGAAGAGCGGCGGGGAAATGCGGCGGCCGGAGACGGCGGTGCGCACCGGGCCAAAGGCAAGCCGGGGCTTGATGCCCAAGTCTTCAACCAGGGCCTGGCGCAGGGCGGCCTGAATGTGCTCCGCCGTCCATTCCTCCACAGGTTCGAGTGCACCCAGGGTTGCGTCCAGCACCTCGATGAGATTGGCGGGCAGTCCCTTGCGGGCGTCGTCGGCAACGTCAATCGCGTCGTCGTCCTTGAACAGGAAGCCGAGCATGTCCGGGGCCTCGCCCAGCAGGGTGATGCGTTCCTGGACCAGCGGCGCGGCCTCAGTGAGGATTTCCTGCTGCCGACCGGTCAGCTCCTCCCCCACCAGGCCGGCGTGCTGCAGGTACGGCACCAGGCGGCCGCGGAAGTCTTCAGGATCCAGCTTGCGTACATGGGTGCCGTTGATCGCTTCGGCCTTCTTGATGTCGAAACGGGCCGGGTTGGACAGCACGTCGTGGATGTCGAAGTTCTCCACCAGCTGGTCCACGGTGAAGATGTCCTCGTCAGCCGACAGCGACCAGCCCAGCAGGGAGAGGTAGTTCAGCAGGCCTTCGGGGATGAAGCCGCGTTCGCGGTGGAGGAACAGGCTGGACTCCGGGTCGCGCTTGGAGAGCTTCTTGTTTCCGCCGCCCATCACGTAGGGCAGGTGACCGAAGAGCGGCATGTACTGGGCCACTCCGACGTCGATCAGTGCGCGGTACAGCGCAATCTGGCGCGGAGTGGAGGAGAGCAGGTCCTCGCCGCGGAGGACGTGGGTGATGCCCATCAGAGCGTCGTCGACCGGGTTCACCAGGGTGTAGAGCGGTGCACCGTTGGCGCGGACCACCACGAAGTCAGGGACAGTGCCGGCCTTGAACGTGATTTCGCCGCGGACCAGGTCGTTGAAAGTGATGTCTTCATCGGGCATACGAACGCGCAGCACAGGCTCGCGTCCCTCCGCCTTGAAGGCCGCGATCTGCTCTTCGGTCAGGTCGCGGTCGAAGTTGTCGTATCCGAGCTTAATGTCCCGGCCGGCTGCACGGTGCCGGGCCTCGATTTCCTCCGGGGTGGAGTAGGACTCATACAGGTGCCCGGCGTCCTTGAGCTTGGCGATGACGTCCTGGTAGATATCGCCGCGCTGGGACTGGCGATACGGTTCGTGCGGGCCGCCAACGTTGACGCCTTCATCCCAGGTGATGCCCAGCCAGTCGAGCGCGTCGAGGAGCTGGAGGAAGCTCTCCTCGCTGTCCCGGGCCTTGTCTGTGTCCTCGATGCGGAAGATCATCTTGCCGCCGGTGTGCTTGGCGTAGGCCCAGTTAAACAGGGCCGTGCGTATCAGGCCCACGTGGGGCGTGCCGGTCGGGGACGGGCAGAAACGAACCCGCACCGGAGTGTTGTCGTCGACGGTGGGAAGATCAGCGAAGGAAGAAGGCTCAGTAGTCATGATTCCTCCAGTTTAGTCGCTGCCGCCAAACCCCTACGTGTTCAGGCCCTGAAGCAGCACAAACAGGCCGCCGCCCACTACGGCGCCGGCCACAGCCGATGCTGCGGGCAGCTGCCAGCCGCCGCGCATCCGAAGCGCAAGCAGGATGCACAGGAGTACGGCGGCTGCGGCGGGCAGCATCGGTCCCCCGCTGATCGAGAACAGCAGGACCGGGATGACGACGGCGGCAGCACCGGTACTCACGGCGCTCCAGTCCAGCTTTACGGCACGGTTGAGCACCAGGACGGCGGAATAAGAAGCAATCATCGCAAAAACGCCGGCCGCCAGCACCCGCGGACCGTCAAGCCAGAGGATCAGCCGCAGCACCATAAAACACAGTGCACCGGCGCCTAGGATTACCGGCGTCACCGGAGCCCTGACGATCGAGTAACGAAGGTCCCCCCTCCGGTCCAGAGTGCGGACCAGCAGCCAGGGAAAAATCAGCAGAAGCAACACTGTGCCTGCTCCCCAGGCCCAGGCCTCCGCCGTCGTAATTCCGCTGCTGACCGCGGCAAGGAGGATCACGGCACTCCAAAGCACGCCCGGAAGCAAGTTCCCGGCAGTCAGTTCCCGTGATCCCCCCGACAAAGCTGCTGCCTAGCCGCGCACGATGTTGGCGAGCGTACCGATACCCTCAACCTGGATTTCGATGCGCTGACCTTCGGTCACCAGGCCAACGCCGGCCGGGGTGCCCGTGAGGATGATGTCGCCGGGCAGGAGGGTGAAGGCCTGGGAAACGTAGGACACGAGTTCCCGGACCCCCCAAATCATTTCGGAGGTGTTCCCGTCCTGTACCAGGTCGCCGTCCAGGTAGGCCTTGATGGACAGGTTGTCGGTGTCCAGGTCTGTCTCGATCCACGGTCCAATGGGGCAAGACGTATCGAAGCCCTTGGCCCGGGCCCACTGGTTGTCCGTCCGCTGTGCGTCGCGGGCCGTCAGATCGTTGGCGCAGGTGTAGCCGAAGACGACCTCGTCCACGCGTTCCAGCGGAACGTCCTTGCAGATCCGGCCGATCACTACCGCGAGTTCGGCTTCGTAGGAGACTTCCTCGGAAAAGGACGGCAGCACCACGGGATCGTTGGGACCGATTACTGCGGTATTCGGCTTGAAAAACATCAGCGGCGCCGGCGGAACTTCACCGCCCATTTCGGCTGCGTGGTCGGCGTAGTTCTTGCCGATCCCCACTACCTTGCTGCGCGGGATGATCGGAGCAAGCAGGCGAACGTCCTCCAGCTTGTGCCGTTCTCCGGTGAGCTGCACGCCGGAGAAGAAGGGGTCCCCCTTGATCACGGCAATTTCTTCATGGCCTTCTTCACCGTCGACGATGCCGAAGGCAGGGTCACTGTCCTGGATAAACCGAGCAATACGCATGAGTCCAAGCCTAATCGAGGAAAGGCGCTTCCCGCTTCGGTCAGAGTGATGCGCCGACGGTGGCGGCGACCGGCAGCAGCGCGCAGACGATCAGGAAGACCACGACGGCGGTGCGTCCGGCGCGGTTGCCGATGTTGATGGTCATGCCCATGCCGCTCCCCCGGCGTTTCGAAACCAGGACACGCGGATCAGCTTCGTCGTTGTAGAGGATGCCAGCAATCCACTTGGCTTCCTCTGCCGCCTCCTCATCCGTCGGGTTGATTCCCTGGTTCCGCGCTGCCTGAAGGGCACGTCTGGTTTCCCAGCCGTAACAGGCGGGAAGCGCAGCAAGTACCAAAGGCATCACGGTGAGTGCGGGCCATATTGGCACCAACTCAGGAGTCCGCCATCCTGCCACCGTCAGCGTGCCAATCACGACAGCGACTATAAGGGAGCACACTCCCAGCGCCGATACTGTGCCCGCGATGTTTCCCCGTCTCCGGAGTTCGTCCCATGCACTGTCTTTAGGTTCGTAGTGTGTCATGGCAGGAGCGGCTGCCGATGCCAGTGCCATCAGCCCGTCTGGAGTGCCGTCTGATCCCCAGTGTGTAGGCACCGTTTCCGGCAGACCGCCGTAGATCAGGACGCCATAGAAGTAGATACCCGCCACGATCAGGGCTGCAGCCAGATGTGGAAGCCATGGTCCAAGCCGGCGCCGCTGTATTGTCCTTGCCGAGTCGTTCCCCATCCGCATGCCTGACACCCTAGCAATCCTTGGATTCCTGCAGGCGTGTGGCCGGTGGATTTGGCCCGGGTTCACGCCTGCCTTCTGGGCCGTGGTTCCCACGGTTTGTGGCGGGTGGTGTCTGGTGTGGTCCCACTGGGTAACAGGTGTCACTGAACGTGGGAAGGGCGGCAGGCTGCCGGGAGGCCAGGCAGTGTTGAACCGATGATGTTGGAGGACGCGGCCCTGGACTAGGCAGTGCTGGCCGGCCGG